>JAACPE010000001.1 GCA_009995595.1 Alphaproteobacteria bacterium | reverse complement strand
TATGGTAAAGATGACAATGATATCCTCAATGGGGATGCGGGGGATGACACGCTGCGCGGGGGTGAAGGTAACGATACGCTCAATGGCGGCGCGGATAACGATATCCTAAACGGTGAAGATGGGATTGATAGTCTTGATGGCGGTATAGGCGATGATGTTCTCATCGGCGGGTCAGGTGCAGACACACTGACAGGCGGCGCAGGCAATGATATCTTGCACGGTCACGGGATATGGCACCGCGATGCCAACGCAATCCTCGCTGCCAATCCAGGCGTCGTCTACAACGAAGCAACTAATAGTTTTTATCGGTATGTGTCAGTGAATGCAAATTATGCAACTGCTACTGCGGCAGCCCAGGGATCTATACTTAATGGCGTGGCTGGGCATTTAGTTAATATCACTTCAGCAGCAGAAAATAGCTTTGTAGATATACTCTCTTTAGATCAGAGAGTTTTTATTGGTGGAACTGATTCTGGAATTGAGGGGAGATGGGTTTATGAACATGGGGCGGAGGCAGGTTATAATTTCTATAATGGAGGGACTACAGGCACAGCAGTAGGTAATTCTTATGAGAACTGGAATGGTGGAGAGCCTAATAATGCTAGTGGTATAGAACACATTTTGGAGTTAAGAGACGGCGGTGGTTGGAATGACGAGAGAACTTCAAGGTCATATGACTACGTTATTGAATGGGACGCCGGTCTTATGAATGATGACAATGCAATTGACCTTCTCTATGGAGGCGCAGGCAATGACACGATATATGGATATGGTGGTGATGATTTCCTTGATGGCGGCGATGGTGATGATATTTTAATCGGCGGTGCGGGGAATGATACTTTAATTGGAGGAGCGGGTGTTGATGTCATCTATGGCGGTGATGGAAATGATACGATTATTGGAACAACAGGGTTAAATGTTTCGACTGTAAATTTACTGTCTTACGGGGGGTCACAGGATGTAGGTGGAACTGTCACGCAACTCGAAAATGGTGTGACCCTTGATGGAAATTTATGGAAGAGAATAGCTGTCAACTACACAATAACTGCAAACACAATTATTGAATTTGACTTTAGGAGTACTCTAGAAGGAGAAGTACATTCCATAGGTTTTGATAATGACAATATTATCAACAATCCTACGCATTATTTAAAAGTTTATGGCGAGCAAAATGATTCAGGGGGAGGAAATAGAGATTTTGATAATTATGATGGATCGGGTAATTGGGCGCATTACAGAATAGGTATAGGAGGCTATTATTCCTCTGGCTTGTATTCACACCTTACATTATCTAATGACGATGATGGGGGAGGTACTGACGGAAATGGGAGTTGGCGCAATATTGTTATTTATGAAGCCAATAGTGATACCTCGAATGATATTTTATATGGCGGCGCAGGTAATGATACTATAAGCGGTAACAGCGGCGACAATCTAATCAATGGTGGTGTGGGCATTGATACACTTTATGGCGGTCTGGGGTCAGATAGATTTGTTTTTGATAACACAAGTAATATTGATGTTATTCAAGATTTTAGTGTTGCACAAAATGACATTCTTGATTTTAGCAATCTTATCTCAGGGTATACGGGCGTGATTACAGACTATATTGAGTTCACAACCGTGGGTGGCAATACTGTTGTTGGCGTTGATGTGGATGGCCTGACGGGGGGAACAAATTTTGTCAGTGTTGCGAGCTTAACGGGCCTCACAGGGATTGATGAAGCAACATTTGAAACAAACGGTAACTTAATCGTCTAAATAATTTCAGAAAAAAAGATAATGGTGGGGCTGGGGGGACTTGAACCCCCACGACCAAAGGTCAACGGATTTTAAGTCCGCAGCGTCTACCATTCCGCCACAGCCCCATCAAAATCATCTCTTATAAAGCATAACAGCCTTATTCTTGCAAGTTGCGAAATTGCAAAACCTGCCCTAAAGTCCACAGATAATGAGTGAAAAACCAAAAATTTCAGGCCCATTAAGCCGCGGGGCACAGGTTATTGCCGATTATGTCAGGCAGTTGCCAACCACGCCTGGTGTTTATCGCATGATTTCTGATACTGGCGAGGTTCTTTATGTGGGCAAGGCCAAAGCGCTGAAAAAGCGTGTTGTGAGCTATACTCATGTTGATAAGCTGCCCATCAGGCTACAACGGATGGTGTCGCAAACGGCAACTATGGAGTTTGTGCATACACATACTGAGGTTGAAGCGTTGTTACTTGAGTCAAACCTGATTAAAAAGCTCAAGCCACGGTATAATATTTTGCTGCGTGATGATAAGTCGTTTCCTTATATCCTGATCACGGGGGATCATGATTTTGCACAAGTGAAAAAGCATCGCGGTGCACGAAAACCAAAAGGGGAATATTTTGGGCCGTTTGCCTCAGCCGGGGCCGTTAATCATACGATTCAAGTTTTGCAGCGCGCGTTTAAACTGCGTAATTGTTCAGATAATATCTTTGCCAATCGCAAGCGGCCGTGTCTTCAGTATCACATTAAGCGATGCACTGCGCCGTGTGTTGATAAGGTAAGCAAAGATGAGTATGCCGACCAAGTCGAGCAAGCGCGTCAGTTTTTATCAGGGGAAAGCCGCGCCATACAGGAATATTTTGGCAAACTCATGCAAAAAGCAAGTGAGGCCGAGGATTTTGAACGCGCCGCAGAGTTTCGTGACCGTATAAAGGCTATGGCGGCTGTGCAGGCACGTCAGGATATTAATGTGGAAGGGCTGGGGGATACAGATATCCTCGCACTGACGCAAAAGGGGGGGCAGTCTTGTATTCAGGTTTTTTTCTTTCGCGGGGGGCAGAATTTTGGTAATCGCGCCTATTTCCCGCGCCATGATAAGGCCGAAGAAACCGATACCATTATGTCTGTTTTTATGGCGCAGTTTTATGAGAACAAGCCCATGCCAAAAACAATTTTGGTGAATATTATTCCTGTTGAAAAGGCATTGTTGGAGCAGGCATTTGCCCTTAAAAAAGACGGGGCGAAGGTCACAATTTCAAAGCCTGAGCGCGGCCAACGTAAACGCCTTATTGAGTTTGTTGAAAAAAACGCCGCAGATTCTCTGGCGCGGCGCATGACCATGCAAGCCAGTGAGAAAAGGCATTTGATCGAAGTGCAAAAACTATTTGGTATGAAAAAAACGCCAACGCGTGTTGAGGTTTATGATAACTCACATATATCTGGCACAAACCAAGTGGGGGGCATGATTGTTGCGGGTCCTGAAGGGTTTCAAAAAAATGCGTATCGTAAATTTAACATTAAAACCGCTGAAAAGAGCGATGATTATGGGATGATGCGCGAGGTGATGCGCCGGCGTTTTTCCCGTGCGCTCAAAGAAAAAGTGCCAAAAGAGTCGGAGGATTGGCCTGATCTGTTATTGATTGATGGCGGTCAGGGGCAGTTAAGCGTGGTTACGCAAACCCTAAAAGAAATGGGTGTTTATGACGATGTGACCGTTGTAGGCATCGCCAAAGGGCCAGACCGTAATGCTGGGCGGGAGCAGTTTTTTATGAATGATCGAAAAGAGTTTAGTTTGCCGATTAACGACCCAACGCTTCATTACTTACAGCGCCTTCGTGATGAAGTGCATCGCTTTGCAATTGGGGCGCATCGCACGCGGCGTAAGAATGATATTTCCAAATCCGCGCTTGATGGAATCGCAGGAATAGGAGCAAAACGCAAACGCTCTCTTTTGCTTCATTTTGGATCAGCCAAGGATGTGGCATCAGCAGGGATTGAAGATTTACGTAATGTTGATGGAATATCCCAATCTATCGCCGAGAAAATTTATAATCACTTTAATGAGTAGTTCAGCTGCCTGAATACTCAGTTTTTAGCCAGATCAAAGCAGCCAAGATTACCAGTAAGACAAACCATAAAATGGTATTGATTTTTGAGGCTTGTTTGGCTTTTTTCTCTTCGAACCATGTGCGGGGGCGGATCCCCTTAAGGCGGAAGATGGCCTGCGCGGATAAGTTGACGCAAACAATATTTGTTGCCAATAACAAGAACGTGCCATAAGCCAGATCAAACTGACCTTTGCCAAGCGTAAGCCCGAGTGTCACGGCAGGGGGCATTAAGGCAACGGCAACCATAACGCCCACAAGGGCGCTTGAGGCGCCCATCGTCAGAGAGAGAACACCCGCAGCGCCCGAGGCGAGGGCAAGTATGATGCTAGCAAAACCAACATTTGTGCGGTTCATCATTTCCATGCTGTTTAAAACGGCCTCGTTACTAATGAAAAGGCTGGAAATTATGGTGATCATCAAAGTCAGGCCAAGGCCGACACAATTGGTTTTTGCAGCCTTAATAATTAAAGCCTTATCCCCAAGGGCGGCGCCAAAGGCAAGGGCGAGGTTAGGGCCCAAAAGTGGGGCAATCACCATCGCGCCAATAATAACCGCCACGTCACTTTGAATGAGCCCAATGCCAGCAACCAATGAGGATAGTACGACAAGAATCATGAAATCGATTGAAACATTCGCGCTTTTTTCCATTTCATCGTGCAATTCCTCACGGGTTATGGAGCCTTTCAAGATATCGCGTAATTTTAGTTTTTTGGGCGAGTCGATTTTCTCTGGCTGTTCAGGTTTTGGCAGCGTTGCCTCAACAGGTATGAGGGTGATGCGCCAATCATCATTTCGGCTAATAGCACGTTGCAGGGCATCGAGAAGCTCTTGTTGATCTTTGACGTCAACGAGTAGGCGGCTTGTTGTTCGCGGGTCACCCTTTTTGTTTTTATAGAGCCAGCTAGTGCGGGGCGCTTGCCAGCAATCAATCGCATTATAACGCTCACCAAGATCTCTGATTTTGTCTTGGGCACTTTCTGGCGCGGATATTTCAATAATGCGAAGAGACATAATTTATTCCTTATTAAGTGAGGTGATGCATCTTTATGAAATTTGCCTCAAAAAGCAAGATTATAGACATTTTTATGAGTACTTGTCGTATCGTAATAAGGTGCATTTTCGAAGAGCCCGAGTGATAATTATTATTTTTCAAGGCGTTAAAAAATAATCCTCATTTTTTAAAATTACAGGCTTGCCCTACTAAAAGCGCCGTGATAGCGTCTTTTTATTCATAAATAGCAATGATTTGTTTCGGTACTGACCGTATCAGTTCATTTTTGCAACAAACCTATTGGGGGACGCTATGTTTCATAATATGCAGAAAAAAACGACAATAGAAGCACAAGAGCCAGATCACGCTCCATCTTCTCAGACGCCTGAGCAGCAAGCGCCAAACATGAATAACAGCACGGTCAATCCTGCACAATCAACCACACCAAACACAATTCAACCTCAGGAAATGAAAAAGGAAGTAGAGACAATGAATTCACCACAAGCAAAAGAACAAGAGACACAAACAGAAAACCGTGTCGATATTCCCGGTAATAACTTTAATAGACCAGCGCAGCCAATGGCGTCGCAGCCTGTTTCACGTCCATCTTACCCAGGATCATATCCGGGTGCGAGCACGCCGTCTTATTCACCGCAACCTGCAGGTAGAGCGGAGTCAGAAGGGCGTAAGCTTGTGATTGGTCAAGGGATCTCTCTTTCTGGTGAAATTGAATCTTGTGATTACCTTATTGTTGAGGGCACTGTTGAGGCGGCTCTTAAAGGGGCGTCAAACATGGATATTTCTGAAAGCGGCGCATTTTACGGCACAGTCGAAATTGAATCAGCAACAATTGCAGGTCGTTTCGAAGGCGACATCACAGTGAATGGCCGTCTTACAGTTCAATCTACAGGGACAATTATTGGTTCAGTGACTTATAAAGAGCTTCAAATCGAAGCTGGCGCAATGATCGAAGGGTCTGTTATGCCATTTGATTCACAAGGGGCAAACCGTACTTCCAAGAAAACAATGAAAACGACAAAAGCAAAAGTTCAGCAAGATAACCATGCAGAGCTTCCGTTTGCAGATAAAGCTGCGTCATAAATAAAGATTAACAGTTAATCGCGTATTACTCTCTAATTCATAAAAGCCAGACTGGAAACGGTCTGGCTTTTTTGTTGCCTTGGTTTACAGCGTTTTACTTTTAAAACGGCATAAATCATTAACGGGACAATTGGGGCAATCAGGCTTGCGCGCTTTGCAGATATAACGGCCATGAAGGATCAGCCAGTGATGCGCATGGAGTAAAAATTCTTTGGGTATTTTCTTTTCTAATTTGGCCTCAACCGCCTCAACCGTTTTGCCGCCGGCTAGCCCTGTTCGGTTACTGACGCGAAATAAATGGGTATCCACGGCAATTGTGGGCTGACCAAAGGCCATGTTGAGAACAACATTGGCTGTTTTACGGCCAACACCCGGCAGCATAACAAGGGCATCACGATCTTGGGGAACGACTGAATTATGCTCATCTATCAGTATTTGGGAGAGTTTATAGACGTTCTTTGCTTTTGCATTAAAAAGACCTATTGTTTTAATATAGTCCCTGATTTTTTTCTCACCAAGCGCCACCATTTTCTCTGGCGTGTCGGCGGCCTTAAACAGCGCCTCGGTGGCTTTATTGACGCCAATATCTGTTGCCTGCGCGGATAAGACAACGGCGACTAAAAGCGTAAAAGGATTGGTATAATTTAACTCCCCTTTGGGCTCTGGCTCAATGGCCTGAAGGCGGGAGAAAAATTCAATAACATTGTCTTTTTTCATAGGGCGTTTATACTCTATTTTATGCAAAAAATCACTTACGGAATTCATGATACAGCATTGGGCCAAATTGTTATTGGACAAGCGGAGCAGGGGCTTTGTTGGCTTGGATTTATGACGAGCGTTGAGCAGGGGGCTTATAAAGGCGATGGTTTAATCCGCATGAAGGCTTACTTTGACGGCGCAGAGTTTATCGAAGAAGAAGGGGCAACACTTGGCACGCTTGATCGTATTTTTGAGGCGTGGGAGGGGGATCATTTGCGCTCTGTTCGCACTCACATAAAAGGGACGGTTTTTCAAAAAGAAGTTTGGAATGCACTGTTATCCATTCCGCGGGGTAAAGTCGTCAGCTATGGCGATGTGGCAAATGATATTGGCAGGCCAAAGGCATTTCGAGCGGTGGGGACTGCTGTGGGGGAGAACCCGATCTCTTTAATTATACCGTGTCACCGCGTTGTGCAAAAATCGGGCGCTCTTGGTAATTATGGCTGGGGGATTGATCTAAAAAAACGTCTTCTTGAAATTGAGGCTGCTGTTTAGGGTTTTATAAATCTAACACATCTTGCATCGAATATAATCCAGCAGGTTTGTCTTTAATCCACTGTACGGCGCGTAAGGCGCCCTTTGCAAAAAGCGCCCGATCTGTTGCGCGATGTCCTAGTTCTATACGCTCGCCTTGACTAAAAAATGTTGCGGTATGCTCGCCTACAATATCGCCGCCGCGCTGGACAGCGTATCCGATATCGCCTTGATTTCTTTTACCTGTACGATCTGTCACAAAATCACCAACGCCGCCGCGTCCCTCTCGCGCAGCTTTGCCAATGGCAAGAGCTGTGCCTGAGGGGCTATCAATTTTATGATGGTGATGTGTTTCGAATATTTCGATATCCCATTCGGGGCCAAGGCGCTGCGCGGCCTGTTTAACAAGGGCAAGGAGCATATTTACACCAACACTCATATTAGCAGCGTACATGATGGCGGTATGCTTTGCTGCCTCGGCAAGTTTCGATTCTTGTTCCTGTGTTAAGCCTGTTGTCCCTATAATCATGGCTGTTTTCGTTTGTGCGGCTAGGGCAACGTGCTTAACAGCTGCATCAGGGTGAGTGAAATCAATAATAGCGTCTGCTTTTTCAAAAACTGGCAGCGGGTCATCGTCTTTTTCAATGCCGCCGATAAATTCCAAGAAGGCATGCGCGCTTATTTCTTGCACTAAAATTTGACCAACTCGGCCCTTATATCCTGTAACACCAATTTTCATTTGATTGCCCTGATTTGTTTTAAAGTCCATCGCAGACTTTATCTGAATTTTGAGAGAGATAGCCCGCATATTGCGCCGCTAGTTTCCTGTCAATGACGTTGTTTGTTTTTGATGCGCGGTCAAAATTGCTCATCGCAATCTTTTTATTGCCTTCTATCCGTTTTAAGCAAGCATTTGTTGATTTTTGCTTATAACCATCGGCGACGTACCCCAAGGCAGAGATAAGAATACACGCCAACATCAGAAATTTATGATTTCCTGGCAGCTCAAGCTTGTTGGCGCGTTGTCGCATATACATCGTACTATTATACATCATTTTGGATGAGGTGAAAAACCCCTGTGAATTCGTTAGGCTTTATTATCAGGGTTTTAAGCCCCTTTTGTAAAGGCGTAACGGTTAGATTATCGCTAATTTTTTGTAATGTGCGCTTATTTGGGTTGTATTGAAACGGTGAGGCGGCTGGTGCAGGTCATTTTGTCATTATCGCCAAATATTTCAGTATTCCAGACATGAAGGCTGCGCCCGATACGAATAGGCTTACAAATACCAGTGACGAAGCCCTCTGAAGCAGAGCGGAGATGGTTGGCATTGATTTCAATGCCGACAGCGCGGTGTTTTGTAGGGTCAATCGCCATCCATGCCGAGACAGAGCCAAGCGTCTCGGATAACACGCAAGATGCCCCGCCATGCAAGATGCCAAAGGCCTGTTTTGTTCGCTCATCTACGGGCATGCGGGCTTTTAGGTAATCATCACCAATTTCAAGAAATTCAATCCCTAGATGCCCTGCCATATTGGCATTACGCATACCGTTGAGCATGTCGAGTTCATATTTTTCAAACCAAATATTTTTCATTTTTGTTAACCCTTATTGCTAATCCTTAAGATCAGACCATAAGTCCTTCATTTTGTCGAAAAAGCCGCTGGATTCGGGAGAGTAGGTTTTGCCGTCTTTTCCGTGTAATTCCTGATCGAGCTTCTTAAACACTTCTTTTTGTTTCGAGCTTAGGTTTACTGGGGTTTCAACAAAGATCTCAATATACATATCCCCTAACGTATTGGACTGCATGACAGGCATGCCTTGTTCTTTTAAGCGAAGCTGTTGTCCTGTTTGTGTGCCAGCGGGGATTTTAATTTTTTTTGATGTGCCGCTTATGGTTGGCACCTCGACTTCGCCGCCTAGGGCCGCTTTTGTCATGGCAATTGGGACGCGGCAATACAGATGGACGCCATCCCGGCGGAAGAATTTGTGTGGTTTCACGGTGATCAGAACATATAGATCACCTGATGGGCCGCCGCGCAAACCCGCTTCGCCCTCACCAGTAAGGCGGATACGCCGCCCCGAATCAATCCCCTTAGGGATATTGATTTTAAGTGTTTTTTCCTTACGCAAACGACCGGCGCCAGAGCATTTTTTACAAGGATCTTTGATAACGGTGCCTTGCCCGCCACATGTTTCGCAGCCGCGTTCAATGGTGAAGAAACCTTGTTGCGCGCGCACACGCCCCGCGCCCTCGCATGTCGGGCATTCTTGGGAAGATGTTCCATCTTGCGCGCCAGAGCCTTTACAGCCATCACAGACATCTTGCATAGGGACTTTTAAAATGGTTTCAACGCCTTTATAAGCATCCTCGAGGGAGATTTCATGGGCGTATTGCAAATCCGCACCGCGGCGAGCGCCAGAGCTATTGCGGCTTCCGCCCATAAAATCGCCAAACATGTCTTCAAATATATCAGAAAAATTTCCGCCAAAGCCTGCATTCCCAAAGCCGCCGCGCCCTGCACCGCTGCCCATAGAGCCATCAAACGCCGCATCTCCAAAACGGTCATAGGCTGCGCGTTTTTGTTCGTCTTTTAAAACATCATAAGCCGCGTTGACTTGTTTAAATTTTTCTTCCGCTTCTGCGTTATCTTGGTTTTGATCGGGATGATATTTCATCGCCAATTTACGATATGCTTTTTTAATTTCCGCGGCGTCTGCGCTTTTGGTGACGCCTAATGTTTCATAATGGTTTGTAGACATTGACTATCCTAATATCTGTTTAATTTATTAAAGAGAATGCGTAGATCCTCATTTGTTCATTTGCAAAAAAGGTCTCATCAATAATTTTGCCTTTTTGCATTTTAAAAAAATTATCAAGATGGCCTGTTGCGGCATAGCAGTTTTTGACGCCAATTTTTACAATGCTTTGTTTTATAGCATAGCATAAATCATATGCTAATTTTGTCTCGCGCTGGTCTTCCCTTACATATAAACTGCCAATCCAAGGGCTATATTGCCTTAAATGGTTGGGTATTTCTTCGCCAATTCCCCATTCCTCAAGTGCCTGTATCGTTCCTATACACTCATTCATTTCATTTAAGGCAATCAAGATTATATCTAATCTGTCTTTATGACAGCCTTGCTTGGCAAAATTTAAAGAACGCTCTAAGCTCCATCCTTCATGTTGATCCCATTCATCCCAATACCATTTGGATACTGTTTCTAAATGGTTTTTATGATCAGCAAGATAAGCAATTGTGTATGGCATACTTTTTCTTGATGGTAAAAGGAGAGGGCGGTAAGACCCTCTCCTTTATTGTTTATTTTGACGCGCGTTTATCGTCTTCTTCGTCATCTTCGAGCTTGATGTCGGAGACATCAATCACATCGGCATCAACAACATTATCTGGCGTTTTGCCTTTTGCCTGTTTGACTTCATCTTCTGCGCCTTCTGCTGCAGCCTCTTCTTGTTGTTTTTTGTAAACAAGTTCACCAAGCTTCATAGAGGCCTGCATTAGCACATCTGTTTTAGCTGTGATATCCGCAGGTTCAGCTTTTTCATTGTCGAGGATGTCTTTAAGATCAGAGATGGCCTTGTCAATTTCACCTTTTTCTTGCTCTGGAACATCATCACCGAGATCAGCGATCGTGCTTTGCGTTTGATGTATCAGGCTTTCAGCTTGGTTACGTGCTTCAACGGCGGCGCGACGTTTTTTATCTGTTTCCGCATTGCTTTCGGCGTCTTTGACCATTTTCTCGATATCATCATCAGATAAACCACCACTGGCTTGGATACGAATTTGCTGTTCCTTGCCTGTCGCTTTGTCTTTGGCAGAGACCTGAACAATACCGTTGGCATCAATATCAAACGTCACTTCGATTTGAGGAATGCCGCGCGGCGCGCCGGGAATACCCACAAGATCAAACTGACCGAGGATTTTGTTATCAGCGGCCATTTCACGTTCCCCTTGGAAAACACGGATGGTCACGGCAGATTGATTGTCTTCGGCAGTTGAGAACACTTGCGATTTCTTGGTTGGGATTGTGGTGTTGCGGTCAATAAGACGCGTAAACACACCGCCCAACGTTTCGATACCTAGTGATAATGGCGTCACATCGAGAAGAAGAACATCTTTAACATCCCCTTGAAGAACGCCGCCTTGAATAGCCGCACCATCGGCGACAACTTCGTCAGGGTTCACGCCTTTATGCGGTTCTTTACCAAAGAAGTCTTTTACGGTTTCGATGATTTTTGGCATGCGGGTCATACCACCAACCATAACAACTTCGTCAATGTTAGAAGCCTTGATACCCGCATCTTTCAGCGCAGCTTTCACTGGTTCGATTGTACGTTTTACAAGATCATCCACAAGGCTCTCAAGCTTGGCACGTGACAATTTAATGTTTAGGTGTTTCGGGCCAGAGGCATCAGCGGTGACGAATGGTAAATTGACTTCTGTTTGTTGGGCAGAAGAGAGTTCAATCTTCGCTTTTTCTGCGGCTTCTTTAAGGCGTTGAAGCGCCAGTTTGTCTTGGCGTAAATCAATGCCTTGCTCTTTTTTAAATTCATCTGCAAGATATTCGATGATGCGCGTGTCAAAGTCTTCACCACCAAGGAATGTATCACCGTTGGTTGATTTTACTTCGAATACACCGTCGCCAATCTCAAGGACAGACACATCGAATGTACCACCACCAAGGTCATAGACGATGATTGTACCAGATGATTTTTTATCTAGGCCATAGGCAAGTGCGGCGGCTGTTGGCTCGTTGATAATACGGAGCACTTCAAGGCCTGCTATTTTACCAGCATCTTTGGTGGCCTGGCGCTGGCTGTCGTTGAAATAAGCAGGAACAGTGATAACGGCTTGGTCTACTTTTTCGCCAAGATAGCTTTCAGCTGTTTCTTTCATTTTTTGTAAGATCATCGCAGAAATTTGTGAAGGCGCCATGATCTCGCCGTTAATTTCCACGCAGGCATCACCATTATCACCAGCAACGATTTTAAATGGTGCTTTTGAGGCCATTTCTTGCACGTCTTTATCATTAAAACGGCGACCAATAAGGCGCTTGATGGCAAAGACAGTGTTTTCGGGGTTTGTAACTGCCTGGCGTTTGGCGGGCTGCCCGACTAGACGCTCATCGTCTTTTGTAAAAGCTACCATAGAGGGCGTTGTACGCGCCCCTTCAGAGTTTTCGATGATTTTGGCTTCTTTACCGTCCATGACGGCAACACAAGAGTTAGTTGTACCGAGATCGATACCAATTACTTTAGACATTTTCTTCTCCTTATAATAAGCAAGATTTAAAGCCTTAATGCTGATGATTCAACCTTTAAGACTATGTTTTACAAAATTAAAGCCCGTTTTTCACAGCGCTTCACATCTAATCTTATACCAAAAAGGGATAGAGCATTTCAAGTGTTGTGAAATATTATTGCGTAATTATTCTTGAATAGTACAATCTTTAATGTTATGTAAACAATATGGTTAGGACTGTGCATTTTCAAAAAGCCGCTAGAGGGCATGATTTTGCTCCTGTTTTGTTAAAAACAGTTAACTTTTTACGTGATTTTTTGGAAGCCACGCAAAATAAATACAGCATTCACCCTTTTAATGAAGCACGCATAAATTTAATTGATGGTTTTGATGAGCAAACTTTAATCAAGCCTACAAAACTGATACATACTTTTCGTATTCGTGGGGCGGAGAGTGAAGAGAGGTATAAAAATGATAGCTTGTTAAGAGGCACATGGTATGCGGAGCGCCGCCTAAAAGAGGGAATTGTTGATGGCCGTAGAAAGCATGTAGATGTTTATTTACGCATAAGCTTTGATAGAGAATCGCAGGCCGTTCATGTTGAATTCACTACTATGGGATTACAGGCTCATGTTAACAAAGCAGGTGGGATTCCTGCCATAGAACTAAATCAGTTCAGTCAAAAAACGCTGTCTGCTTTTACAGCCAGAGCCGAACACATGTTGACTATCTTAGCTCCCGTTTTCACGGATAGAAACGATAAAGCGATGCGGCGCCTTGATAAACTAACAAAACCAAGCGGTCCGTAATCTAACCTTGGATATCGACTTTTGATCCGGGCTCTGTGGGGCTGGCAGGGGCGACGCCTGCTTTGGCGACGCCGACTTTGGCAGCGCGTAAGAGTCTGTCGCTGATCACGTATCCTGGCTCGACTACTTGGATGATGATGCCGGGTTGTTTATCTGGCATGGGCGCTTCGAACATGACCTCGTGATAGTTGGGATCAAACATTTCATCAATGGGTTCAATTTTGCGAATGCCATGACGGTCAAAGACTGAGCCCAGTTCACGGCCCATAGCCTCTATACCTTCAATCAGGTTTTCCATACGGGGATCAATATGTTTAATATCTTCTGGGATCGCTTCTATAGCGCGTTTGAAATTGTCAGAAAAGCTGAGTAAGTCGCGGGCAAAACTTGCGATGGCAAATTTACCAGCGTCCTCGCGGTCTTTGATGGCGCGTTTGCGGGTATTTTCTGCATCGGCAAGGGCGCGCATGGTGCGGTCTTTTGCCTGAAGGAGCTCTTCTTGGAGCGCGTGGATTTGCTCCTCTGCAGATAGGGATGTTTGTTCTTCTGGCTGCTCCGTCGATGTAGGCGCCAAGGGGTCGATGTCTGCATCCTCAATAGGGTTAGAATTAGTTTTTTCGTTTTTACTCATTGGTTTCTTTTTCTTATTTGTACGATTTGAATTTATAGGGTTGTGCCGGGCTTTGTGGCAAAAACGCGTAAAAGTGTATTGACCTCTTTTAAGCCCTCTGAGCCCTCATAGGGACGTTTAACAGATATTTCACCAAATTCAATAAAATCTTGGTCGCCTAAACTTGATAAGGCCGCGCCTGATGAATCTTTAAAATAAAAGGTGGTATTTGTCGCTTGAAATTGTTCTGAATTATCAAGAGGCGATAGCCCCATTTCCTTGGCGTGTGCGTGAATTGCGGCGCTAATACTATCACCGGGCTTAATCATTGGAACATGCAGAGCGACAATATCATTTTGCTTTTTATAGTGAATAAGGCGATCTTTTGCGTATCCTTGAAGACCTTTTGGGTTAAATGCAGCTTTTGACATGGGCACAAGCTCGGTTCGGTCTTCGTGGTATAAAATAGAATAACGATCAATTGCCGTGCCATTTGAAAAGCGTATCTCACGAATACCACGATCCATGAGATCGTCTTTATTGACAATAACAAGTGCAGATACAGCTTGAGTCCCACTAGGGCAATCTTTGTTCGGGTTCGTTGTTTGAATTTTTTCGCGTCTGTAATGCTGAACAGCGACTTCCATATAGTTATTATCAACAAAAGAGGCGTTGTAAACGAGAGGGCTATATTGATAACATCCCGTCACATAGTCGGGGATATTGAGCAAAATACCAAATTGCTCTGGCTCAAAATAATCGTAGCTGACGAGCGATAAGTCGAGAACGCCGGGGCGCAAAAACCCTTTTGCTGCATTTTCTTTCGCCTGCTGTTCCTGCTGTTTTGCGATGTCTTCATTTTTATAGGAAGAGTTTGGCGGCATGAAGATTTGCCCCCCTTGAGCAAAAGCTTGGGAGGAGAGGCTGAAAATGAATAATATGCTTAAAAATGCTGATTTCATGATGAATACCCTAATTAGACCTCATAGATTAACGGCTGAAATGCCTAAGCGCAAATAATGATTTTAACGTCATGTCGCTAAATCACTTAAACGGCGGGATATAATCTCTGCCATGCAATTTACGCTGGGGATAATTTTGGCATAATTAAGCCGTGTTGGGCCAATAACGCCGATTGCCCCGACAATTTCGTTCGATCCATTGGTGTAGGGGCTGAAAATAAGAGAATGACCGCTGCCCTCAAAAATTTTGTTTTCAGAGCCAATATAGATTTTCACACCGTTTGCATCCACTGCATCTTGAAGTAAGCGAGAAATTGTCTCTTTTGATTCGAGCTGTTCCATCAGGAATTGAAGGCGCTCAATGTCATTGCTTGCGCCCATATCTTGAAGGAGGTTTGAGCGTCCGCTAACAATCAGCTTTCCATCATCAAGTTGTATGGCAATACCCGCTTCAATTACTTTTTGTGTGAGATCACCCATTTCTGAGCGGCGGGCATTAATTTCTTCTGTAATTGCATCTTTCATTTGGGCAAAAGTTTTGCCATATAGTTTTTCAGATAAAAAGGCGCCTGCCTGTTTTAGGATATCGTTTGTGATGCCTAACGGCACGGGGATGATGCGGTTTTCGACCATGCCATCATCGGGCACAATGATGACCATGGCGCGTTTGGGGCCCAATGAGACGAATTCAATATGACGAATTGATTTTTGGCTTTTTGTTGGCGCAAGAACAAGTCCTGCGCTGGAGGATAAGCCTGATAATAAACTACTCGCGCGCTCTAACATCTGATCGGGCTGTATATCGCCGCCGCTGCATTCGTGTTCCATGGCGGCGCGTTCGATTTCCGAAAGTTTGCCGTGCTCTAATAGACCATCAACAAAATAGCGCAGGCCAAGCTCACTGGGCAGACGCCCTGATGAGATATGTTGTGATTGTAAAAGTCCAAGATCGACAAGATCTGCCATGTCATTGCGTATTGTTGCCGCCGATGCCGTTATAGAGCGCGACAAAGTACGCGATCCTGTCGGATCACCTGTTTCAATATAATTTTGAACCACCGTCATAAAAACCTGACGGGCGCGTTCAGAAAGGCTTAAAAAATCAACATGTACGCTCATAAGTCATAATATAGGGGGTTTTTATGAAATTGACAATTGCGATGAAACCCCTAAAGTCGCCAACGTATACTTTAACGAACCATAACTTACGGAGATAACCATGACACGCCCCTCAGGCCGCGCACTCGATCAAATGCGCGATATCGAATTTATTCCTCATTTTTCTAAACACGCGGAAGGGTCTTGCCTTGTAAAGTGCGGTGAAACGCATGTTTTGTGTACGGCAACCGTGGAAGAAAACGTACCAGGATGGATGAGAAATACAGGTAAAGGATGGGTCACGGCGGAATATGGCATGTTGCCGCGTTCGACGGATAAACGCATGGATCGTGAGGCTGCGCGGGGGAAACAATCAGGACGCACACAAGAAATTCAGCGCCTTATTGGGCGCGCTTTACGAGCCGTTGTTGATATGCAGGCTCTTGGTGAGCGTCAAGTCCGGATCGATTGTGACGTGCTGCAAGCCGACGGCGGCACGCGCACAGCCTCGGTCACAGGGGCGTATGTTGCCCTAGAGCTTGCAATGCAATATTTGGTTGATATTAAGCTTCTTGATAAATCACCGCTGAAAGATAGTGTGTCTGCTATTTCATGCGGCCTCTATAAAGGTAAACCTGTGCTTGATTTAGATTATGATGAGGATTCGGACGCTGAGACGGATGCAAATTTTGTTATCACTGGTAAAGGCGGAATTGTTGAAATTCAAGGGACAGCCGAGCAAGACCCGTTTAGTGAAGAGGCATTTCATGAGCTTCTCGCGCTTGCTAAAAAAGGATGTCGTGAGTTGGATGTTTTGCAAAAAGATGTGCTTAAAACGAAAGCGCGTGGATAACACTCATGATTGATACGCTCGTATTAGCAACACACAATAAAGGCAAAGTTGTCGAGTTTGAAAAAATGCTTGGTAGTCTTATTGGAACAAAAGTGGGTGCAATAAAATGTGCCGTTGATTTTGATTTGCCAGAGCCAGAAGAAACAGAAAATACATTTACGGGCAACGCTCTTTTAAAAGCCCGTCTTGCTGCGCAGGCAACGGGCCTTCCATGCCTTGCCGATGACAGTGGGCTTGCTGTTGATATGTTGGGCGGCGCGCCTGGTATTTATTCTGCGCGATGGGCTGAGCTGCCGGAGGCTATGGGCGGGGGGCGTGATTTTAAGCGTGCAATGCGCCGTGTTCAGGATGAATGTTGCGGTATTGATGGTACGCAAAAGGCGCAATTTGTTGCTGTGCTTGCGCTTGTTCAGCCAAACAAACCGGATCAAATTTTTGAAGGAATTGCAAAGGGGCATTTAACATGGCCTGCGCGCGGGTCGATGGGTTTTGGTTATGATCCTATTTTCGTGCCGCAGGGGTATAAGACAACTTACGCCGAAATGAATCCTGATGATAAACATGCGATTAGTCACCGTGCGATAGCAGTAGAAAAATTTAAATCTTATTTGCGCGATCATGGATAATCTTTTTGGCGTTTATGTGCATTGGCCATTTTGTAAATCAAAATGTCCGTATTGCGATTTTAATTCTCATGTGAGTAACAGCATTGACCACGGTGCATGGCGTGAGGCTTTTAAAAAAGAAATCGCCTATACCGCGCAATTAACCAAAGGCCGCGTTGTCACGTCAATTTTCTTTGGCGGCGGAACGCCATCCTTGATGGAGCCTGAGACAGTACAACTTATTATAGATGAAATTGCAGCGTGTTGGGCGCTTGATCCTAAGGCAGAAATTACGTTAGAGGCAAATCCAACGTCGATTGAAGCGCAAAAATTTTATGATTTCAAGGCGGCAGGTATTAACCGCGTTTCAATCGGAGTGCAATCTTTGAACAATGCCGATTTGCAATTTTTGGGTCGCGAGCATAGCGCCGATGAGGCGATCAAATCCCTTAGAATTGCGGATAAAATATTTGATCGTTTTAGTTTTGATCTGATTTATGCAAGGCCTAACCAAGAAGTAAAAGTATGGGCGCAGGAATTAAAAACAGCGTTAAGCTATGCCAAAGGGCACTTGTCATTGTATCAACTAACAATTGAGCAAGGCACGCCGTTTTATATTCAACATGGGCGTGGTGATTTTAAAATACCTGAGCAAGATTTAGCCGCTGATTTATATGAAGCAACGCAAGAGATTATGAGTGGGTCAAGTATGCCCGCCTATGAGGTGTCTAATCACGCTATAGCGGGGCAGGAATCATTGCATAATTTAACCTATTGGCGCTACGCCGACTATGCGGGGATAGGGCCGGGGGCGCATGGGCGATTAACCATTGATGGCGCTAAGAGGGCAACCCGTACGCATCGTGCGCCCGATATCTGGCTGCAACGCGCCATGGCTGATGGGCATGGGTATCACCCGTATGAAGATGTTGACGCACAGGGACGTTTTTTAGAATGTTTGATGATGGGCATGCGATTAAAAGAGGGTGTCGCTTTATCCAAGATTGAGGAAGAAAGCGGGCAAAAATGGGACGCAGTCTTATTGAGAGATAAAATAAGATCCCTGAGGGATGAGGGTTTGATATTGCTTGATGATACTCACCTTAAACCAACCATTGAGGGCATGCAGCGCCTCAATGGGGTGTTAAGTTATTTGGTATAAATTTACTGAGCCGCGATGTCTTCCTCTTGCCCTTGTCCTTGTCCTTGCATCATCACTTCTTGCATTGTCTTGCCATTAATCAGGCTTTGCCCTTGTTGGTTAAGTTTGAAGTTAATGCTCTTGATTGCAGGATTATTTGCATCAGGCTCGCCAAGCTTATTCAAGAAAGAAATCTGTGACACCATGCTTTGTGCGCGCATTTTATCTTTTTCACTCATGCTTGCTGATTTTTGCTGAATAAGGGCGATGAGCTTATCCAAGCCAGCATATTTCATGTTTGCCTCAGCAACAGCGCCAAGTGCAGATTGTGTTGAGGCTTTTAAATATCCTTTTGCAGCGAGGGTGTAATCTTTATTGGCAAGGTTTGTTTCTTCTAAACGAAGCGTTGTACCTGCTTCAGCAAAAGTTTGCGGCAAAGCCATCATCGCCATCATCCCAGCACCTTGCAGTTTTTGTTTTGTATCACCGGCGCCCGCTGACGCACCCATGGCTTGCTCGCCAAAGGTGATGAGTTTATCAATAGGCAGATTTTCGATAGAAAGTCCAAAAGCCATGGTTGTTGGCAGTGCGTCTTCATTCCCGCTAGCGCTTACAGGCAAGTTCAGGCCGCTATAGCCAAAGCTGATTGACTGATTGATAAGAGGGTTTTTAAGGCCAGACATTTCAAATTTAATAGTCGCCTCTTTCAGCGATGTTGTTTTGACTTCAGTTTGTCCTTTATCTTTTTTTCGTATGACAATGTCATTTATTTTAAAATTGTAATTCCACATATCTGCCGCTTGACGGAGTATTGTGAAATAGCCACTTGTAAGCTCGTTACTGCCTTGTGTTTGTGTGGCCGTATTGAGCATGCTGTAAAGTTCTTTTATCTTTGTGGGGGCATAGCCATCAACAACCCCATCTATCGTAATGTTGCCGATGCTCACACTGTTTTTGCTGGGGTCATCTATAAGACCAAAAGCAAATTCATTCATCATGATTTGTGCAAGAGAGCGCCAGTTATCATCGCTATTTTTTGTTGAATCGCTCGTCAGTTTGATTTCTTTAATTACTCCACCAATGGACTGATTGGCTGTTTTGCCGGTAAATTTGTATTTTAAATCATTATATTGGGCTTCTGCCTTTGCGATGGCCTGTAAGTCTGTATTCCATAGGCCAGACATTTGTTGCTTGCCGATATCAAGCTGAAAAACAGTTTGATCATTTTTATCCGTGACCAAAAAAGGTGTTGGCATCGCAATCGCAATTTTCCATGTCTTTGGGTCATCTGTCGGCGCAATATTCATGCTTGTGATCCCAAGTTTAAATTTAAACTCCTCAGAGGGAGCAGGCGCTTGCCCTTCCTTTGGAGCAATTTCAGGTGACTTGTTAATGACTGTTAAATCAGGCAGTGTTACAGCGTAGTAATTAGCAGCCTTTTCAACTTTTATGTCGCCGTCTTTTTTAACAACAGAATTGGGGCTCATCGCAAAAAGCGGCGCGTATAGTGCGAGATATTGTTCGGCGACCAATTTTGCGCCCGCCATACCCTCATCATTTATCTCTGATGCTGCCATAACAGGGGGAGTCGCCAAGGTCAGGCATAAAAAGAAAAGGGTAAATAGGCGCATTGAAATCTCCGTCAGATTAGGTTTTTTAATAAACTAGCACGTGTGACGCCAAGGCTAAAGCTTTTTTGCTTGTCATGCAGGGGTGAATTCAGGTAGGAAGGAGCATGCTTACAAACTCGCAGCCTAACCAGATACGCCTTGCTCATAATGGAGACATTACGTGGCAAAAAGACCCAACAAATCCACTGCCTGGCGAAAAGATTGGGAGGATTGTTAAAGGGGATCATTTAACCGCTCCTAAAGCGGTTGCCGATGAAAATGAGTTGGTGAAGGCGGCGGGCGTTGATGTTGTTCAGGGCGCTATCCAAGAATGGCTTGATGCCTATGTGCGCTCTGGTCTTGAGCCGATGTTTAGACTGCTTGAAGATGATATTACGGCAGAACCAGCCAAAAAAATTGCTCAGAAGATTTTTGATTGGGTTGGTATTTTGCCCCGCGAAGAAGTGCAAGAATATATTGACCAAATGGACGAAGCGGCGCGTCAATCGCTGCGCTCTAAAAAGATCCGTTTTGGCCCTTTATTGGTCTACCTCCCTGAACTGAAAAAACCTGCCGCTGTGCGTATGCAGGCGCTGTTATTAACGATTTGGAATGATAAGCCGCTCCCTGCGAATGTGCCGTCCGATGGTATTGTCTCTTTCTCGATTGAGGGAAAAGAGGATGTGGATAAGAACTATTTGCGGGCGATTGGTTATCCTGTTTATGGGCCGCGTGCGTGCCGCGTTGATATGTTAGACCGCGTTGTTTGCGCGATCTATGATAACGCCAAAGAAGGCAAGTTTCAGGCCCAACACCAAATGGCGGAATGGCTCGGCAGCAATATTGCTGATCTTTATGCTATTATTGAGGCCATGGGTCATAAGAAAATCAATGACCCTGCGGTGATTGCCATTAAAGAAGAGCCTGAAAAAGTAGTTCCTCAAGAACAAGGTGAGAGTGCGATGACCTCAGAGCCCGACCAGATCGAAAAAGTGCAAGACGACACGCCCAAAGACACCAATCAAGCAAAACCTGAATTGGCGACGTTTGCCTTGAAACGTGGTAAAGCGAGCCAAGCAAACGCCCAGCCACGCGCCGCGGCAAAACCAAATACGAAGTTTAAAAATAAAGAATTCACCAATCCTGATAAGGTGAGCTTTAAAGATAAAAACAAAAAGCCATTTAATAAAAAAGATCATAAGCAATCTAAAGGCAAACCAGAAGAGCGAGAGCGTATTTATAAAGCAGAAGCAAAAACTAATCCTGCGGATTCACCTTTTGCTATTTTGGGTCAATTGAAGGTTGCCAATAAAGACGACTAATCAGTCATCATAGCGTTTAAAAATATCTTTGATTTCTTCAATCTTTTTATAAATATCCTTTTTATTTTCACTATTAATTGCATCACTCACACAATGCCCTAAATGGCGTTCTAAAATATTGGCTTCAATGCTTTTAAGTGATGAGCGTACTGCGCGTAATTGCGTTAAAATATCAGGGCAGTAACGTCCTTCATCAATCATTTTTTTAATGCCCTCAATCTGACCGCTAGCGCGGTTAAGGCCTGATTTTTCTGCGCTATGGCAAGGGTGATCGCTCATGATCTATGGCCTTGTAACAGATACGAAATCATAGCCGCCCCATTCAATCATCTTTTGAATTTCTTCGTCTGTAACGGTTCCACCTTTTTTAATTTTTACGCTGACGGTTCCTTCATCCATGCTGACATCTATTTTTTCGACGTTTTCATTTTTAAGGAAGACTTTGTTTAAGGCCTGTGCACAAAAATCGCAGACAATACCATCAGCGCGCACAATCGCATCATATTGCGTGTCGGCTTTAACGGGGGTGAAGCTCGTTAAAATTAGCAAGAGAGTAAGGGTTAGTAAGTTTTTCATCGTAAACTCCTTTTAAAATCGTTGAACAAAATTAAACATGACACCGTCATCTAAATTATATCCGGCCTCTAAAAGCGTATTGCCTTTAAAAAAACGAACGAGGGGGGTGACGTGAAACGTGTCTTCTTCGCCGGCGTCATAATGCGCCTCAAGCATAAGCCATGTATGTAAATCACCGTAATCACCAACATAGGGCGCGATGCCGACGCGGGCCTTATGCATCGCAAACTGTTCTGTTTCATCCGCCCAAAAAAAGCGGTTCTCGTATGAGGTGAAATAACGCCTTGTTTCCCAATCAAGCGCAATACCTGTATAGGCAGCGGGGTCATACTCACCATCATCTCGTGCCACGCCAACGCCAGATTTAACGTAGAAATTTGCTTGCTCGTTTTTCTTATTCCAACGCTTAATCAAATTATTCATTTGAAAACTGGTCACATTCACCTTTGGATCACGAAAATACTCGTGACGCACGCCGATGGAATATTTTGCAGTAGGGGAGTAATGCACATGCGCCGAATTTGAATCAGCGTCATTCATTAACATCAATGTCCATCCTGTTGGGTATGACACTGGTCTGGCGTTTGCAGTACTAAATGATAGGGATAGGACGAGGATGGAAAGAATATATTTTCATCCTTTAATGATATACCCCCTATGGGTATAACGTCAAGTTTTGTTAATTTTGTGCGCGTTCAATCGAGAGCAGCTCAAACCCTGACCAATCGACAATCTTTTCAATTTCGGAATCTTTTAAGGTCTGGCCTTGCTTTTGGATAATCATTCCTTCACCTGTTTCCCAATCGACGTTCGCTGACTCAATAGCTTTTTCTTTTGAAAATTTCTTAATCAGCGTTTCAGCGCAAGGCTCACATGTCATTCCATCTATTTGAAGCCGAATACCATTTTCTGGCACTGGGCTTGAGGCACAGGCCATAAGAGGTAGGATAAGAGCAAATACGAAAATGATATTTTTCATTGTAAAACCTTAGTGATCGCGGTGAATGATAAATTGTATAATATTAATTAATATCTCTTTTATATCAGAATTTGGCACAAGCCTCAAAGCGTTGATCGCTTGGTTGCCATATTCTTGCGCCATAACAAGCCCTTTATTTAGACCATCATGCTCTATAATAAGATTTTGTGCGCGGCCAAAATCATCTTCATTTTGGTTGCGCTCTCCTAAGGTGCGTGTCCAAAAGTCATGCTCCTGCGGACTCGCCTTTTCAAGTGCAAAAAGAATAGGGACGGTCATTTTTCCCTCGCGAAAATCATCGCCGATATCTTTACCAAGTTTTAAACGGTCGGCATCATAATCAAGCACGTCATCAACAATCTGGAAGGCCATACCCAGAGCCATTCCATAGTCACTCAGCGCTTTTACGATTTTTATGTCTTGCTCTGCAATAATAGGCCCGACTTCGCAGGCGGCGGCAAAGAGCGATGCGGTCTTGCCTTCGATTACTTTGCGGTAGTCGTCCATTGTAGTCTCAAGATTGTTTTGCGTGGAAAGCTGTTTCACTTCTCCTTCGGCAATAATGGCAGAGGCATTAGAGAGAATGCGAAGCACATCGAGTGATCCATCAGCCACCATAAGCTGAAATGCACGGGAGAATAAAAAATCACCAACCAAGACGCTAGCCTCGTTGCCAAAAACGATATTAGCGGAGTCTTTGCCGCGGCGCTGATTGCTGTCATCAACGACATCATCATGAAGAAGCGTTGCTGTGTGAATAAACTCAACAGCCGCCGCTAACCGGTGCGCGCGGGTCATATCCCCATCAAACAATGCTGTACTTGCAAGGGTGAGTAACGGGCGCACTCGCTTTCCACCCGCAGCAATCAGATAGCTTGCGAGGGTAGGGATAAGTGCCACATCTGATTGCATATGTGTCACAATCATGGCGTTTACCGCATCCATGTCGGTTGCCATTCTTTCGCTCAAAATATCAAGGGGGCTTTGCATTTTGTCTTTTTTCTGCTTTAAAGCTGTCATAACTTCATTGTTAAAGCGCAAAATAGCTTATGAAACAAGAGATAACCGTCCTCAATAAACAGCTTCGTCTTAAACAGGCCGAAAATGGCTTTCGCACGTCACTCGACAGTGTGATGCTTGGCGCGGCATGCCCTATTCAGGCGGGGCAGAGCCTGCTTGATATGGGATGCGGTGTTGGGAGCGCGGGGCTATGTGTTCTTCACCGTGTTTCAGAGATTTCTTTGACGGGTATTGAAATACAGCAAAGCCATTGTGACCTTGCGCTCGAAAATGCGGCGCTGAATGGTTTTGATAAAGCTGCGACCTTTCTATGCGCCGATATTCGCCACTATAAATTTGAGCCAAGTTATCATCATATTATCTGCAATCCACCTTATTTGGACACAGGCGCGCATTTGCGATCCCCCCATGATGCCAAAGCAACAGCCATGGGGCATGTGGGCGATATGGTAACGCGTGATTGGGTTATGAATGCTGCGCGGCTTTTAAAGCCGGATGGGTCACTGACGATGATACATCAGGCGGAAAAAATTCATAAAATTCTTCAGGCCATGGAAAGCCGTTTTGGCGCGATAGAAATCATCCCTCTTTGGCCAAAAGCAGGCAAAAATGCCAAGCGCGTTATCATCCGCGCCATAAAAGGCAGAAAAAGCGGCGCAATTATGCATAGTGGTCTGATCTTGCATGAAGAGGACGGTGGGTATACTTTAGAAGCAGATAAAATCTTACGTCACGGGGAGGGATTATTCTTATGAAATATCTTATTGCACTCTTAATGCTTATTCCGTTATCAGCGCAGGCCGCTGAAACATATAATCCTGAAGGGTTGTGGCTTACTCAAAATGAACGCTCTGCCATTCGTGTTGAAGTCGATAAAGACGGCACGCTCGTTGGGTATATTGCGTGGATCATTGAAGGTGGCTTACAATTTGATGAAAAGAACCCCGATGCCCGTTTACGATCACGCCCTATGTGCGGTTTGGAAATTATGAAAGGCCTTCAAAAGCAAACAGACAACCCCAATGAGTGGGAAGATGGCCAAATTTATAAAGCCGATGAAGGTGATGTCTATAATGTAGACGCAGAAGTCTTATCAAAGGATGACATGAAAGTGCTCGGATATCTTGGGTTATCGCTTTTTGGAAAAACACAAAACTGGAAGCGTGTATCGCCTGCTGATTATCCGAAATGCATACCAGCCAATAAGTAGAATAGAATAATGTGCCTGATTAAAGTTAAAAAATATCTATCGACTGTACCGTATATAGGGTCCGCATTTAAAATGAAACCGATGGTTTCAGTTGTGCGTATGGCAGGCGTTATTGCTGACTCATCGCAAATGAAAAAGGCTGGCATTAGCTATCAAAAATTTTCAAAACTTCTTGATAAGGCTTTTGATGTTCCTGATCTAAAAGCATTGGCGCTTGTTATAAATTCACCGGGCGGTGCGCCTGTGCAATGCGCGTTGATATCATCGCAGATACGTAAATTGTCGGAGGAAAAAGAAGTTCCCGTTTATGCCTTTGTGGAGGATGTAGCGGCCTCTGGCGGATATTGGCTTGCGTGCTCTGGTGATAAAATCTTCGCTCAAAAATCCTCAATTGTTGGTTCAATCGGTGTTATTTCGGCCAGTTTTGGGTTAGATGAATTTATCAAAAAATATGGCATCTCAAGGCGCGTTTACACATCTGGTAAAGATAAATCATTCCTTGATAGCTTCTTGCCAGAAAAACCTAACGATATTTTGCGCCTTAAAAAATTACAAGCGGGCATCCATGAGGATTTTAAAAACTGGGTGAAAGATCGGCGCGGGGATGTTTTAAAAGGCAGTGATAAAGACCTTATGGAAGGCGCTTTTTGGACAGGGGCGGATGCGCTGGATAAGGGCTTGATTGATGATATTGGTGATGTGAGTGGGGTCATGAAAGAGATGTTCGGCGAGGACACAAAATTTATTGAGTTTGCGCCTGATAAAAAATGGCTCCCATCCTTCTTGCCATTTGGTGCTGCACGGTCATCCCTCCATGGGGATGTTATTATTGACGCGCTTGATGCAATTGAAACCCGCGGTTTTTGGGCGCGCTATGGGCTGTAAGGACACGAAATAACCATGATAAAGCTGAGGCAAGCAACGCAAGATGATATCCCCGCCCTTTATGCCCTTTATGATGAAATGGGAAAAAAAGACGATGGTTATTTTGAAGATTGTTTTGAAAAAGGTTTGATTATTTTGATTGCCTCAACGCAAGGGCGTGACGCTGGTTTTGCCATGCTCAATTTTACGCCCAAATATGCCCTTTATAAGGCATTAGACATTCCCGAAATTCAGGATTTGAATGTTGTCCCAGGTGCTCGTCAAAAGGGCGTTGCGACAGTAATTGTCAATAAATGTGAGGAATTAGCCGAAGAGCAGGGAAAAACACAAATCGGCATATCTGTGCCGCTTAATGCCTCTTATGGTCCCGCGCAACGGTTATACATCAAATTAGGCTATATGCCTGACGGTAACGGTATTACCTATGACCGCGAGCCAGTGGACGCTGTGTCCCGGTACCCCGCGGACGATGATCTCTGTCTGATGATGCTAAAGGATTTGTAATATCGCTTATAACCTTAGCATAGTGGGCGTTAAAATTTGTAAAGCAAGCTTGTGCATTAGGCTGCTTACTTTGTGCAACGCGCTGTGTTAAGGCATCATAACTTATCTTTAGAATACGTGCTGGCATATCAGGTGTTTCAAAGGCTGTTACAGCGCCTGCGAAAGCATCCATTAAACTCCCTATCTCTTGATGTTTTGCAATAAGCGGCGGATCCCCAACAATTTTATCTAATATACGTTGTTGTGAATTTCTCTGAGATTTTCCAGTCATTTTTTATTTTCCTTATTGTTAAAGTCTAATTAAGACTTTTGCTCGTGCGCGCCCAATTATTTTTGTAAATGCCTCATAAGGATTTTCACCATTATCTCTTACGATTTGTGCAGCTTGGCTCATCTCAGCCTGAATAGACGTTGTTCTAGGCGAGCCTGATGCAGGGATCGTGAAAATTGGTTCACGCGTTGGTATTACTCTAGCCTGATCTATTTCACCAGCTTGCTCTTTTAGGTATTTAATTAAGTCTTCTTTACCCGTTGGTAATTCAGTCATTTTACATTTGTCCTCTATTTTTTTGGATCTTATACATAATAAAAATATATATGTAAATATTTTTTTGCTGTAATCAAAAATTAAAATGGTGCTTTAACCCTAGATTTTCTGCCCAAAATGCTTAAATTCATGAGTATTCAAGATTCATAGCAGTAGAGGGCTAAAATATGACGAAATGGGTATATAACTTCGGTAAACATACTGATGGCAAAGCAGATATGAAAAATCTCTTGGGCGGCAAGGGTGCAAACCTTGCAGAAATGTCCTCTATTGGCCTGCCTGTCCCACCAGGATTTACAATTACAACCGAGGTCTGCACTGCCTTTTACGACAATAATCAACAATATCCTGACACGTTAAAAGCTCAAGTCGAAGATGCGTTGAAGACCGTTGAAAGCCAAATGGGCATGGTTTTTGGTGATGCAAACAACCCGCTTCTTGTGTCTGTGCGTTCTGGCGCGCGGGTATCGATGCCGGGGATGATGGATACTGTCCTCAATCTTGGCCTTAATAATGTGACGGTTAAAGGACTTGCCGCTAAAGCAGGGGATGAGCGTTTTGCATGGGATTCATATCGCCGTTTTATCCAAATGTATGGCGATGTTGTGATGGGGTTAGAGCACCATGACTTCGAAGATATCATGGATCAGCACAAACGTGATATGGATATCGACGAAGACACCGCTATTACAGCCGATGGATGGAAGGGTATCGTGAAACAGTATAAAGAGCTTGTTCAACGTGAGTTAGGCCGACCGTTCCCAGATGACCCGCATGAGCAGTTATGGGGCGCAATCGGCGCAGTCTTTAGCTCATGGATGGTGCCGCGCGCCATTACCTATCGTAAGATTAACGATATCCCCGAAAGCTGGGGCACTGCTGTCAACGTGCAATCTATGGTCTTTGGAAATATGGGCGATGATTGTGCAACCGGTGTTGCCTTTACGCGCGACCCGTCAACGGGCGAGAATTATTTTTATGGTGAATATCTTGTGAACGCGCAAGGCGAAGATGTTGTTGCTGGAATCCGCACGCCCCAATCGCTCACAAAATATGGCCGTGAAAAAGAGGGCAGTGATATGCCTTCTATGGAAGAAGTGATGCCAGCCGTTTTTAAACAACTTGATGATACCCGTCATATCTTGGAAAAACATTACGCCGATATGCAAGATATTGAATTTACCGTCCAGCAAGAAAAGCTTTATATGCTTCAAACACGCGCAGGTAAACGCACGGCTGCGGCGGCACTTAAAATAGCAGTTGATATGGTTGAGGAAAAACTAATCACTGAAGAGGCTGCGCTCTTGCGATTAGAGCCATCTTCGCTGGATCAGCTTTTGCATCCGACCCTTGACCCTGCGGCGCATAAGACAATTATTGCTAAAGGTTTACCTGCGTCACCGGGGGCGGCGTCGGGTATCGCCGTATTTTCTGCCGACGATGCCGAAGAACGTGCGAATAATGGTGAGCAAGTTATTTTATGCCGTATTGAAACATCTCCTGAAGATATTCATGGAATGCACGCGGCGGCGGGAATTTTAACCACGCGTGGCGGCATGACATCACATGCGGCTGTTGTGGCGCGGGGCATGGGCCGTGCGTGCGTTGCGGGCGCGGGACAAATCGCAATTGATTATAAGGCTAAGACTTTAAGTGTTGGTGGCCATGTTGTCCGCGAGGGCGATCTGCTTACAATTGATGGCGGCGCGGGTGAAATTATGCTGGGCGCGGTTGAGACAATCCAGCCAGAGCTTTCAGGTGATTTTGAAACAGTGATGAAATGGGCGGATAAGGCACGGCGCATGAAAGTGCGTACCAACGCCGAAACACCGCTGGATGCGAAGACGGCTCTTAAATTTGGCGCGGAAGGCATTGGTCTTTGCCGAACTGAACATATGTTCTTTGAGCCAAGCCGTATTCAACACGTGCGCGAGATGATTTTTGCCAATGATAAAGCGGGACGTGAAGAAGCGCTTGCTAAGTTATTGCCTGAACAGCGTAAAGACTTTACGGCGTTATTTGAAATTATGAACGGCCTGCCTGTAACGGTGCGCCTTCTGGATCCGCCATTGCATGAATTTTTACCGCATTCGGATGACGATGTGGCCCATTTTACAAAGGCTGCTGGGCTTGATCCTAAATTCGTAAAGCGCCGTCAGGATGAACTGCATGAAACAAATCCGATGCTGGGTCATCGTGGGTGCCGCCTTGGGATTACCTATCCCGAAATCTATGCGATGCAGGCACGCGCTATTTTTGAGGCCGCTGTTGAAACAAAAGCTATCCCTGAAATCATGATTCCGCTAATTGCAACAAAATCAGAGCTTTCGATTTTGAAAAAAGTCGTGATGGAACAGGCTGAGGCCGTCTTTGCTGAAAAAGGAGCAAGCGTTGAGTACATGATCGGTACAATGATTGAACTGCCACGCGCCGCCCTTATGGCGGGTGATATCGCGAGCGAGGCAGAGTTCTTCAGCTTTGGCACAAATGATCTCACACAAACTACATTGGGTTTAAGCCGCGATGACGCCGCTAAATTCTTGCCTGATTATATCGGGCAGGGCATTTTTGAAAAAGACCCATTTCAGACCTTGGATATTGATGGCGTTGGCCAACTTATTTCTGGTGCGTGCGAAAAGGGACGTCAAACGCGCAGCAACATCAAACTTGGTATTTGCGGTGAACATGGCGGTGACCCAGCCTCTATCGCTTTTTTTGAAAGCGTAGGCCTTGATTATGTGTCTTGCTCCCCATACCGCGTGCCAATCGCAAGATTAGCAGCAGCGCAAGAGGCAATTAAGCAAAACAATCTTAGAAAAGCGAAGAAGGCGGCGTAAGTAATCTTGACTGTTCTTAACAACAACAAAATTCTAGCTTTAGAATTTCTATGCCTTTGTATTCTCTTACCCGGTTTTATTATATGGGGCGGGCATGGACATTTCATGTTCGCGTTTTTATGGTCGGCGACGTTATTTTGCGCGATTGTCTATAAATTCAAATTTTTTAAGGATTGGAGAACATTTTGGGGTTTCGATCAGGTGAATTGGAACAATCTAAAGCCTATGCTCACCCGTTTTACGTGGGCGACAATAGGTATTATAATTTTTACCTATTTCTATAGCCCTGAGCGATTTTTCGCATTGCCCCGGGAGCGGCCACAGCTCATTCTTGCTCTATTTTTTATCTATCCGATCATATCGGCCTTACCACAAGAATTTATCTTTTGTCGCTTTTTCTTTGCACGGTATAAGCCCTTTTTTGGGGAGGGGATAAAGATGATTATCGCCAGCGCGATTATATTTGCCTTTGCGCATGTGTTATTCGTGAACTGGATTGCGCCAGTGTTCAGCTTTGCCGCCGGGATAATCTTTGCCCAGACCTACGCCAAAACAAAATCACTCGCGCTTGTTACCATAGAGCACGGGCTCTACGGTAACGCGATATTTATTATTGGGCTTGGGTATTATTTTTACAGTGGCAATATTTAGAATTTAAAGCTTGTACTGATCCCAACCCCTCCGCTTTGATCAACGCCGACGCGCACATCACCAAAACTTGTCTCTTTCCCAAGGCCAACACGTGCAACTGGATCAACACCACTTGGATCGGCATATACGCCGGCTTCAGCAAAGGCATATGTGCCCCATTGTTGGAGTATTTCGCTATTATCATAGGTGACCTCTCCAAGAACTGCGGCAGACCAACTTGTCTCCGATCCATCTAGTGGTTTTTGAAAGCTTGCACCTGCTGCTGCTCCATAACTGCCCCAATCTGTGTCTCGTGAAAACGATACAGCGCCCGAGGCTGTAAGGGCGTCTGTCCCTGCATCTAATGACGCACCATAGGATAATTGACTATCTTCAAAATTCCTAAATCCCTCAGCGGAGGCACTTAAGGCTAAGTCCCCATCGGCCTCAGCATAAGCGCCAAAGGTCAATGTTTGCGATGAAACAACATTCCCATCCGCATCCAAAACTTCTGTTGTTGTTTGTTCTTGAAATCCTGCGCGCGCTTCGCCGCCCTGATAACCGACGACAAAACCATCTTGTTCCGTGCCTAATTCTTCTATAGCGGCTAATGCCCCATTCGTTGCTTCACCAATATTACCTGTGGCTAGTGCCTGTGCGGCATCTGCGGCGGCTGACATCGTTTCTGTATCAATATAGGTTCCCTCGGCGGCGCCGCTTGGATCCACTGTTCTGCGAATGTCATTAAAGCCTGTCATTTCATGCCCTTTTGTTATCTTAAATAATTAGATAATAGTAACAAATATCTAATTATTATGTCAAATAAAGGCAAGAACAGTTATGTTTACAGAGGATATTCAAATCTACCGTAACGTTAGTGTATTAACACTAACGATCGCATGGTTTCTATTTCCTATCTTATTGCTTATGACAGCTAATTTAAGCTTAATTTTAGCATTAAGGGCTTGGAGCATAGGTTGGTACTCTCTCTGATGGGCTCAAAAGCTCCCCAGTTCTAACCATTCTCTCTAGCATACTAAACTGTTGCTGCATGATTTCGCTTTGTTTAAGAGATTCCTCACTCATGTCAATTCGAGCATCTGACATAGCTTTTTCAAGCTCTTCTCTTGCCTGATTAAGATGGTAATCCATATCTGTTTGTCTGTGTTCTGGGTCATAATCTGTGTCTTTGATTATCTCTGTAACGCTATCTAGATGATATTCTAAACCCTCTGATGTGTCATATCGACCCAGCCGATCTTCGTACTCTTGTGGTGTTACACCGCGCTGCAATGCCTCTACAATCTCACCTTCAGCCTCTGCCTTTGCTTCTTGATATAGTCTATTCAACTCCCTTTGAATATTTTGGTCACCTTCATGGTTTGTGTCCAGAACAGGTCTGCCTGCTGTTTGGCTTAAACCATTATTAATAACGGTTATAGGGTAAGCTGTGTCGCCACCATCATGAATTGTCTCACTAGCATCAATAGCAATTTTATAATTTGTCCCATCAGGTGCCGTATATTCTCTCACTGCAAAACCGGGTATGCCCTGATCATCCATATCCTGTATTACATCAGCGTGTGCTTTATTAAATTTACCACCATCGCCTAATGAAATTGCTTCGCCAACACCCGGCACTCTGGATAGTCCCTGCTTAATCATATTTTCGGCAGTATAATCAGTTCCCGCTATTTTTCTCTCTACTGCAGGCATTAAAGCATCTGGAATGTTTGTTTTAGCAGCAGCCTCGGATAGAGCGCCAAGGGGGTTAACAATTGCTGAAAAGACACTTGAGAGTTTCATCGTATTTTATTTCCTTTAAGCATTACTCTAATACTTAAATATTAACAAAAGATGATTTATTATGTCCAATAAATGAATTATCAGGTATTTTGATTAAGATTTTAATTTTTCTGATTGATCTACAAAAGAAGAAAATCAAACGGCCTATCATCACCTAAAGGGCGGTATAAAACACGCATACCAGCGGCTTTTGCTGATTGCATGCCTTTTTCTTCATCTTCGATCGCCAAACACGCAGCGGGATCAATAGATATGCCATGAATGGCTTCTAAGGCACGGATACCTGCCAGATAAGGTTCAGGATCAGGTTTGCGCCCTTCATAATCCTCCTTACACAGCATAGCATCAAAATAGGGGCTTAAATGAACAGCATCCAAAACAGTGCGGACAGAATGGGTGCGCCCATTTGAAACAACGGCTTGGGGAATATTGTTCGATTTGAAATGCTCCAAGGCCTCAATAACACCATCTCTAATTTTAATCTGTCCGGCATTTTCAGTGAACCATGCGTCCACCTCGCGCAAATAGGTGTCGCGGTCACATTTTAGGCCAAGCTCGCTTATAAACCATTCATAATTTTGTGGGCTGCCTTGTAAAAAGACGCGATGCTTATGCTCCTCGGGTAAATCAACGCCGTGACGTTTGAGCACATGAAGATTTTTAAGCCAGTGATGCTCTGCCGTATGGACGAGGGTATTGTCACAGTCCCAAAATACGTAAGCTATTTTTGTCATTATTAAATCCTTGTATTGCGTCATCTTTTAAAAGTGCGAGGCCGATATTGCCACAGGATGAGCGCATATTACCAGCTAGAACGCCATTTAAATGAATGTCGCTAAACGGTGCGGGCAAGGCCGTCTCACTTGTTATTGTATACAGATGTTTTTTGCCAAGATGGCGATGATGCATCCGCGCGGTCAGCTCTTGACCCATGTAACAGCCTTTGTTCCAATCAATGCCATGCAATTTATCAATATTGCATTCCAATAGCGTAGAGCGCTCTACTTCCATATCTCTGCTGCCATCGGGGATGACAAGGGCAATGCGCTCTGCATCCCATTCATCAAAAGATGCTTCGGGAAGGTCAGGTTTTTCAAAGATGCGTCGTCCCATTTTAAAATGACGTGGATCGACAATACCTAAATCGCTCTCACCCATTACGGCGTAAACGGCGTTATTTTCCTCTACCGATAAAAACACATCGGCGCGAAGCGTATAGCGTTTAAGACGGTTATAAAGATCAAGCGCGCGCGTACCGCCCTCACAATCAATCATTAAAAACCAATCACCTTCAAGGATAAAAAAATCATGGAGGAACTTGCCTTGCGGCGTTAAAAGGCAGGCATAAACGATTTTATCGCTCTTCACCTTATGCACATCGTTACTCACCAACCCTTGCAGGAAATCGTAACGATCTTGTCCTTCAATATGGAGAAGGCCTCGGTTTTTTAATGGGGCATAAAATGCTTTTGACATGAGGATAGGTTATCTCTCTAATAGCGCTTATGAAAGTGCTTTTTATAACATCAACGCGCCTAGGAGATGGAATTTTATCGACAGGTTTGCTCAATCATTTGCTCATAGAGTATCCTTATGCCAAAGTCACCATCGCATGTGGCTGGCTGCCCGCTAGCATATTCGAAGGTTTCCCCAATGTTGAGCGCATCATCCAAATGAAAAAGAAAAAGCGTCACGGCCATTGGATTGACTTGTGGAAAGACGCGATTGGCACGCGCTGGGATATGGTGATTGATTTGCGCGATAGCGCCGTGTCCCGTCTAATCTTTGCCAAAAAGCGCTATATTTTTAGCAAGCATATTGATCAAACAAAGCATAAGGTTGAACAGGCCGCGCAAGTGATGAAGCTTCAGCGTGTTCCAGAGCCCTCCCTCTACTTTACTGCCGCCCAACAGGCTTTTGCAAATAGCTTAATCCCCGATGGGGCGCCCGTTATTGGTGTGGGACCTTCGGCAAATTGGATAGGCAAAACATGGCCAGCAGAAAATTTTATTGAGGTCATCAACTGGATGACTTCTGATGACGGTGTAATGCCTCATGCCCGCGTTGCCATTTTTGCCGCGCCGGGGGAAGAAGCGCAAGCCAAGCCTGTTTTAGAGAGCATCCCGCCAGAGCGCCGCATTGTTGGCATAGCTAAAGGAATGCCTGGCGAAGTTGCTGCCGCCCTTGCAAAATGTGATTTTTATATCGGCAATGATAGCGGCCTAATGCACGCCGCCACCGCCGCTAAAGTGCCAACCTTAGGGTTATTTGGTCCCAGCTATCCGCATTTATATGCCCCGTATGGTGATCATTGTGCTATTGCACAAACACCAGAAACCTATGACCAACTCATTGATTTTGAAGGATACTCTGCCAAGACACTTGACAGAACATTAATGAATACCCTAAAAACACAAGTTGTTATTGACATAATAATTAATAAGTTTGAGGTCCTACGGCGTGCCACTAGTATCAACACTGCAAAAATGGGGTGAGCCCTCTGGTATAGAAGATTTTGTTGCTATCCCTCAAATAAAATATCTATCCGATTTTACCTCTGTACAAAAAGGCTCTATCGCTTATTGGAATAAGTGGATTGGTTTCACACCTGCCCAAATTGCTTCTCTTTTTAGAGTTCAGTTCAAAGAGGGATTTGAATTGGCCATCACGTCAATAAGACCAGGAATTTTCAACTTTTGGTTAGATCACCCTCAATTAGGTTCTCATACGCAACAATACGATATATTGAATAACAAAGTATTACTAAGTGATACTTTGTTAAAGCAAGGTAGCCAAGGGGCTATGACAGGGCGTGATATTACAATGCGCTTTATTGACTTAGATGTTGCCTTTGGCGTGCGCCGGTTAAAATTTTCTGCAGAGCGTTCAGTTGGCGGATATGCATGGGCAAAGATGGGATATAACCTTGATATGTCTGAGCCAGAAAAAGTATCTGACGCAAAAACATTATCCTATATTTTAACTGCTAAGTTAAATGCACTAGAAGGTTATATTCCCGAAGATATCCTAGAAAAAGCATTACATTTTGCAAATCTCAATGCACCGGATGATTTATACCATTTAGCAAATATGGACTTTGACTTAACGGGCAGGTTAGGTGAGCAAGATCTCGAATTTATTCACAATCAAATGGTTGAGGGTTTAGGCCATATGTTCAAAGACGCTGCAGAAATGGCATCTAAAAGACTTCATACCATTAGAGAGGGTATGATTTTTTCTAAAAATAATAAAAAACCTTACACATTAGGCAAGTTTCTGTTATTGGGTGAATCTTGGGACGCAGTCATTGATTATGATGATGATATCCAAATGAGCCGTATCATAAAATATGGCGGTACCCCCTTCGCATCAAAAATAGTATTCAAAGAGGCTGTAAATCAGCCTGCCCAACAACCTAACAGAGCGCTTACTGCCTAACTACTGATTCAAATTTTTGTATGGCGGTGGGTTTTGTTGCGCTGGGTTTAATGATGTCACGTTTTCACGATCACCACCACGGCGCGGTTTGTTGCGTCCCATATTTTTCATGTATTCTTCACGCGCACGATCAACATCCGTATAGGGAAGATGCTCAACACGTTCCCACCCTTTAGTATACATACAGGTTTCAAAATCATGATAAGGAAGGTGCTCTGCATATAAATATCCATCGCGTTTTGGTGTGTCCCATTCATCTAATTTTTGTTGCTCTGCTGTGCGGGGTTCCATGGTGTTGCCGCCACTATATTCTGTTGGCATGACTTTACGAATAGCACCAAGTTTTTGAAGCTCGTTAATGTCGTTACTGCAATTGGCGATATCTTGATGCAGCATTTGTTGTGCCTTTGGCCCACGCATATAAATTGCCGAGCTTGCACTTTGGCGTTGCCAGAACTCTGCGGCATCTAATTTTGATGAAAACGAGCCAAAAGCAGAGCAAGCGCCCGTACTCATTAAGACAGCAAATGAACCAAGAACGAGAATTTTTTTAGACACGATAACAACCTTTTTGAATCAACATTACGATGAGAATAGCAGGGCAGGGCGCGCCGCTCAACTTCTCATTGTCCTTGGGCAGGCTCCATCCACCATGTTTCGAGCACCATCCCATAAAGAGGCACGTTTTCTGGGCGCTTGAGCGGTTTCCAATAGGCCACAAAATCATAGGGATTATAATAAGTGGGCACAAAATACTGCCCGCTCATAAGCTTACTATCCAAATTTTGCGCCATTTCTTGGAGTTCTGAGCGTGTTTTGGCGCTTGGTATGGCTTTGGCCAAGGCATCAATTGAGGGGTCACAAATGCCCGCATAATTCCACCGTGAAGGCGTTTTGGCGCTCTCGCAGCTCCAATAGAGATATTGCTCTGTGCCTGGGGAAAGTGTGGAATTCCAGTGATATAAAATCATATCATAATCATAATCATTCAGTCGGGCGCGATAGGCCGCCGTATCCATAACGCGCACGTTTGCCTCAATGCCCATTTTCTGGAGAGATCGGGTAAAAGAAAGTGCTAGTTTTTCTGCCGATGGGGTGTCAGTCAAAATTTGAAATGTAAAGGGCGCCCCTGTTTTGGTATGAATGCGTTTACCATTTTTTATAACCCATCCTGCTTTATCAAGAAGGCGTGAAGCCTCGCGCATTTTCTCGCGCATCGCTCTGGAGTCTGAGGGGGCGGGGTTTCCTAAATCGGTATTGGGGAAAAAACTATTGACCTGTTTATATTGTCCAAAGAAAAAGTTTTTATTCGCCCAATCAAAATCAAAAAGAAGATTGAGCGCATGGCGCACATTTATGTCATCAAAAGGGGGGCGGCGCGTGTTAAAAATAAAGCCGCGTATGCGCTCAGCGCGGCCATGCTCGATATTTTCTTTTACGACATAACCTTTTTCGAGGGCATCGAAATTATATGAATTATTCCATGCCCCTGCATCCCACTCACGGCGTAGTGATAAATCGCCTTTTTTAAAAGCCTCAAGCGCGACTGTATCATCGCGGAAATAATCATACGTCATCACATCAAAATTATGATGCCCTTTATTCACCAGCAGATCTTTGCCCCAATAATCAGGAACGCGCTCATAGGATATTTTACGCCCCGCCTCAATCTCTTTAATCCGATAAGGGCCATTCGATAGGGGCGGCTCAAGCGTGGTTTTATTAAAGTCTTTATCCTGCCAATATGCTTTAGAGAGAATAGGCATCATCGCCAAAATCATCACAGTTTCACGGTCATAATCGCCGCTTAAGGAGAACTTGATTTGGCCCTGATCCAAAATTTCAGGCGTTGCTAATTGATAGAGGCGGCGCATATTCGGGCGGCCAAATTCTCGTAACGTTTCAAATGAAAAGAGAACATCTTGCGCGGTAATGGCTGATCCATCATGAAAGCGCGCTTTTTCATTGAGGGTAAAGGCAATACTTGATCTATCCTCTGGCACGCTGACCGATTTTGCAATAAGGGGGTAGAGTGTAAAAGGTTCATCCCAAACCCTTCCCATTAACTTATCTGTCGTAAGGTTCAGTCCATCAGCCGCATTCCCTTTAATCGTATAGGGATTGACCGTATCAAACGTCCCAATAGAGGCTTGTTTTAAAACACCATTTTTAGGCGCATCAGGATTAGCATAGTCAAGGTGAGTGCTTTTTGCGCCATATTTAGCCTCTCCCACCATAGCCAGCCCAAAGAGCTCTTGCGCGTGTGCCGTAGAAGAAAGGAGTAACAAAGATAGAATAGTTAAAAGCCGCATCCTTATTTTGTACCAAATGCGTATGGGTGCAACAACGCTTTTATTTTAGGCTAGTTTTTACCTGCTTTCGGTCCAAGAGAGGGCGGTTGCGCCATAAACGGCGGCAGGGGTGCGGCTTGAGGGGGGAGGGAAAACATTCTTGTAATATCGCCAACTCTGGGTTTTTTTTCTTTAGTCACAGGCAAGGAAAATCTTGGCATTGACTGTGTTGCCTCTAACATTTGCCGCTGTTTTACCTCGCGTAATATTTTGAGTGTGTCAGGCGTGGGGATCAACTGTTTTGTTGCTCTACCGTCAGGGCTAACCCCTTTTCTAAATAAGACGGGTAGGGAGTGTGTTTCATTACCAAGAACAAATTTAAATTTTCCAATTTCACCTAATACTACTTTTCCGTCTGCTTTCATTGTGTTTAAATGAGGTATAAGGTCGACGACTTCTTTAATCCATGGTGTTGTGACTTCGTCATGCTGCGCTACGGCATTTCGTATAATCCTGAGACGATCTCCGTAAGCTTTAAGTACATTTTCAATTTTCTTACTTTCTAACTCTTGATCTTCGGCGGACATATCCAGATAGCCTTCAAGGAGATCGTCTAAAGGCGCCATTAAATCAGAGCTATTAATTTCAAACGTGACATCATGTAAAGGGTGAGAAAACTTTTGCGTTCCATCTGCTTGTAAATCAACAATAAACCCATGCTTGCGTCTTATAACTTTATGGAAGTCACGCCAGTTCACGTTTTCGCATGCTTGAATAAGACGTATCCCGTCAATTGGTGAAAAATAGCCATTGGGTGTAATCGGTAAACGGACAGTTTCGATTATTGTGAGATCAAAGGCGTTACCTTTTTCAAAAATACGTGCGTTGCTCGAGGGTTTTAATTCCTTTAAGCCATAATGATCAATGTAGGGTTGAAGACCCTCTTCATACTCTTCTTTTTTTGCAACAGCATCGTCTATCAATTTTTCAACAACTTTAATAGATGTCCAATTTTCATGACGCGGCGTAAAAGGCCTTAAAACAGCGCTAATGCCTGCATGGGCAGGATGCATTAAAACAATATGGCCGTTTGAATATTGTTCCATTTCAAAGTCACAATCATGTACGGCGATATCAAGGGCGGCTTTTAAATTTTCAACACGATTTCTTATATAAGCGCATTTGTCTATAATAGTAGATGTATCCCTCCCCAATATTTCTGTCGCAATTTGTGGATATTGCTTATGCCGCAAATAAGTTTTTTGTGTAATGGGGCTTTCGATGATTTCTACATCATCAGGCGGGTCAGGATTTTCTGTCGTTACTTTGGCAAACGCCCCAATAACATTAATCGGCTCTGGCCCTTCTTCTGGTAATGGCTTTTTGGCATAAGCAGATTCTATTTCTAATATGTGTAAGCACATTTTGATAGCGTTGAACTGGCTATCCCTTTTCTTCGTACCAGCCACAACAGTCCCTGTGCCTAATTCTGGATAATCAGGGTTCCAAATAAGAATATGTGAGGTGCCTTTTTTTGAACGGCGCTCTTCAAACCCGAATTGTCTTAAGAGGCTCAGAACCTCGTCCGTCCTCATAATTTGTTTTGAGCGGAGTTTTTGTTCTAATTCTTGTTGAGTAGGACGCGCCATTCAATTCTCTATTTCCGTAAGAGTATCACTCTACAGAAACAAAGTTATGAAAACAATTGTTTTATTGTTTATTAAGGGTTTGTAAGAATCTAAGCTGCCTTTTTATCCAGTAACGTTGCAAGCGCCGTTTCGGGGCGCGGGCCCATATGACTGATCACTTCGGCGGCGGCGATGGATGCGATGCGTCCGCATTCTGCCATGCTCATATTTTGGGTAAAGCCATATAAAAATCCTGCGGCATAAGCATCGCCCGCGCCTGTTGTGTCAACAACGGCTGCTACAGGCTCTGCCGCAATATGTGTGCGTTTTCCGCTATTGATAATGATAGACCCTTTTTCACTGCGTGTTATAGCGGCAATCGCACATTCTTTTTCAACGCTATCAAGCGCTTCATCTAATGTATCTGCTTCATATAGCGAGATAATTTCATCTTCATTGGCAAATAAAATGTCGACATGATGAAGCACTAAATCTTTAAACGCTTCGCGGTGACGTCCCACACAAAAGGCATCTGACAGGGTAAGTGACACCATGCGTCCTGCCTTATGCGCTATACGCGCAGCTTTGATAAAGGCTTCCATCGCTTGGGGTGGATCATAAAGATAGCCCTCAAGATACGTCACTTTGGCATCGCTAATCAACTCTTCTGGAATGTCATCAGGGGTTAGCTCAACCGCCGCGCCTAAGAATGTATTCATTGTCCGCTCGCCATCAGGGGTCACCAAAATCATACAGCGCCCCGTTGGTGCTGCGTTTTCGAGCGGTTTTGTGTCGTAATGAACACCAATCATCTGTAAGCTCTCGGCAAAGGTCTGGCCGAGGCTATCATTCGCCACTTTGCCGATATATGCGCCTTTACCGCCAAGTGACGCAAAGCAAGCCATTGTATTTCCTGCAGAGCCGCCAGACATCTTAATCGGCTTGTCCATGTCGTCATAAAGGGCGAGTGCGCGCTGCTCATCGACCAAATTCATTGACCCTTTTTCCATGCCAAACGCTTCTTTTTGCGCCGCTAAATACGCCTCATTGGTGTGAGCAAGCAAGTCTATAAGCGCATTGCCAATGGTGATGAGGTTGTAAGTGGGAGGGTTAGAAGTCGCATTTGCCATGAAATATCCTTACTTTACGTTTTATTTGTGCCTTATTCGTGCATTATTGGAATAATCTGATAATGTTTTATAGTATACTCATCGAAAAACAAGGTAAGGCATCAAAATGGCAGAAAAAAAGCCACAAGATAAATCAATTTCGGCGCGTGATAAGATTATTAACGCCGCGCTCGATCTCGCCGCGCAAGGTAAATGGGAACTCGTTGAGTTATCCGATATCGCTCAAAGTGCAGGCGTTGAATACGGCGATGCGTTTGAACTGTTTGATGAAAAAACGGATATCCTCGCTGCCTATGACCGTCGTGTTAATCGCCGCGCGATTGAAGCCGCAGATTTGGGTGAGGACACCTCATGCCGAGAAAAACTATTTGATTTGTTGATGGAGCGTTTTGACATTTTGAATGAAGACCGCGTAGCGCTACTCAATATTATGCGCAGTTTCAAGGGTGACCCCAAAGAAGCCATTTTAAGCGCCCCCCATCTTGGTAAATCCATGAGCCATATTTTAGGCGCAGCAGGGATGAGCACAAAAGGCATTTCTGGTGCTTTAAGGGTGACAGGCACGATCGGTCTTTATCTTTATGTTGTTAAAACATGGAAAGAAGACGACAGCGCCGATATGGGTAAAACTATGGCTGCTCTTGATAAGGCGCTTGATAAATGTGAGATGTTTAATAATTCAATCTTAAACAAGATGCCATGCTCAAGGGACTAAAAGCGATAGGATCTGATGCCCGTCATTTTCAAATTATGATGTTATCAAGCCTGCTTTGTCTTTTACTGTTTCTCTATGATTTTGCACCAGCGATAGAGCAAATTGCACTCATATTCACGGCAAGTCTTTTGACACAATTTATTTTTACCCAATACTTTAAACTGCCCGTTTATGATGTTCGCTCGCCTTTTATCACCAGCCTGTCTTTATGTTTGCTTTTCAAAGGTGCGGCTTTATGGCTTTATCCACTCGCAGCCGTTTTGGCGATTGGGTCAAAATTTCTAATCCGTAGCGATAACAAACATATTTTTAACCCTGCCAATTTTGGCATCGTTGTTTTACTCCTTTTGTTTCCCAATATGGTTTGGGTGTCCCCTGGGCAGTGGGGCAGTGCGCTATGGCTTGGGTTTGCGCTGGCGGTTTTTGCCGCGCTTGTTTTAACCAAGGCACGGCGCGCCGATATGGCGCTCATGTTTATGGCGTTTTGGATGATGTTTGTTTTTGGCCGTGCTTTTTGGCTTGGTGATCCTATATCCATTCCTTTGCTCTCAATACAAAGCGGCGCACTTTTGATCTTTGCGTTCTTTATGATTTCTGATCCAAAATCAACGCCTGATCATATTACTGGGCGAGCGCTATTTGCTTTTGCTGTCGCCTTTATGGGATATGTCATGCAATATCACCTACAAATTCGTGAAGGATTATTTTTCGCCCTGTTTTTTATCAGTATAACGACACCACTCATTGACACTTTTTTAAAATCAAACCGTATCCAATGGAGGCAATTATGACCCGTATTTTTATGATCCTTATGGCTATGGCCCTTTTCATCCCGACAACCGCCAGCGCCTTTTGTGGGTTTTATGTTGCAAAAGCAGATGCTGATTTGTTCAATGAAGCCTCTAAAGTTGTCATGAGCCGCGAAGAAAATCGCACAGTGATGACAATGGCTAATGACTTTCAAGGGGACGTCAAAGATTTTGCAATCGTCATTCCCGTGCCAACGGTGATCACAAAATCACAAGTCAATGTGGCAGATAATACCCTTATTGATCACCTGGATAGCTATACCGCGCCGCGCCTCGTTGAATATTACGACAGCGATCCATGTGATCAAATTTATCACAGTGAATTGATGTCACAAGCGGCGCCTGTCGCGATGATGAAACGCGCAGATGCGGAAAATAAAGCTAAAGCGCTTGGTGTGACTATTGAGGAAGAATATACAGTTGGTGAGTATGATATCCTTGTTTTGTCTGCAAAAGAGTCGGATGGTTTATTAAAATGGCTAAATTCTGAACAATATAAACTCCCCAAAGGCGCTGAAAAAGTGCTCGGCAGTTATATTAAACAAAACATGAAATTTTTTGTTGCCAAGGTAAATCTCGACAATTTTGAAAAATCAGGTTTCACCTATTTACGCCCCCTTCAGGTTGCATATGAATCTGAAAAATTTATGCTGCCTATCCGACTTGGGACTTTAAACGCAAAAGGGCCGCAGGACTTACTGCTCTTTACCCTCACTAAAAAAGGACGGGTTGAGCCAGTGAATTATCGTACAACCAAAATCCCAACAGATGATGATATTCCCCTCTTTGTAGCAAAAGAATTTGGTGAATTTTACAAGGCCATGTTTGCCAAACAAGTTGAAAAAGAAAACATGAAAACTGTTATGCTCGAATACGCATGGGACATGGCGTGGTGCGACCCATGCGCCGCCGATCCGTTGTCGGCGGAACAACTGCGTAAGCTTGGTGCGTGGTGGTTAAAAGAGACGTCACCAAAGCCCATGCCCAATGCACGCCTTATAGCGCCTATGCCCCAAGCGGTTGATACTTTTGTGACCCGTATGCATGTGCGTTATGATGCAACAACTTTCCCCGAAGACATCGTGTTGCAAGTCACAGAAGACCGTGAGAACTTTCAAGGTCGTTACGTGATGCGCCACCCTTGGAGCGGAGAAGCATCCTGTGAGGCGGCAACATCATATTATAAAGGGCTTGCCGATCGCTTTGAAAAAGAAGCCAAAACACTTGCCAATCTCACGGGGTGGGACATTGCCGATATCCGCAAGAAAATGGAAGAAAATGGTCAATCTTTTGATATGAAACCAACCACAGATGATACCCCATGGTGGGAAAAAATGTGGAATAATTGACGGTACTAAGCCCGCATCACTTCACTAATTGCAGGCTCTTTAATTGCAGGCTCTTTACAAAATTTTAAAAGGACGTTGATTAATTACTAATGTCCTTTTTATATGCATGTTTCGGAAGGGATGTGCATGCGCTATTCTTATTTTTTGGATTATGATTTATACTTTATTTGCAAAAAGGAATCTTCAAATCATGATTATTGTATTTGGCGCCATCAATATGGACTTAAACATGCAGGTGAAAAACTTCCCTAAAGCCGGGGAGACGCTCATTTCACGCTCTTATTCTATGACGCCAGGGGGTAAAGGCGCCAATCAGGCGCTCTCTGCTGCGCGATTAGGCGTTAAAACGGCGCTTATTGGCAAGGTGGGCGATGATGGCCCTGGCATTCGCGCGCAAAAAGTCCTCCGCCGTAACGAAGTTATAACATCGGGCGTTGCCATATCCGAAGAGTTGCCTACGGGTATGGCGATGGTGCTGCGCGACCATACAGGCGAAAATCAGATCATTATTGCCTCTGGTGCAAACGCTGAAGTAAGTGCCGACCAAGCACCAGAAGAAATCCTCGGCACAGGAAATTATGTTCTGACACAAATGGAAGTGCCACTTGAACAAAATGCGATTGTCATGAAACGGGCAAAAGATAACGGCGCAAAAATCGTCTTTAATCTTGCCCCAGCCTTAGAAATTCCAAAAGCAGTTCTAAGTCTTGCTGATTATCTCATCGTTAACCAGATTGAAGCAAGGCAATTGGGTGAAAAAATGGGAATTAATGTCGAACAAAGTACGGCAAAACTTGCGTATGCCCTTGCGCAACTAGGCAATTTAACATGCCTTATCACTATGGGCGCAAAAGGATCTGTTGTTGTCACACCAAAAGGTGAGGGGTTGTCAATGGAATCAATCAAGCTTGATAACGTTGTGGATACAACAGGGGCAGGGGACTGTTTTTGCGGTACTTTTACTGCCTGTTTGCACCAAGGTAAAACACTCAAAGAAGCATTGCGCTATGCTACTGCTGCCGCCGCGTTTTCGTGCGGGAAGATGGGAACAATTGAGAGTTATCCCTACCTCCAGGACATAGAAAACATGCTGGAAAATGCACCAGATGTTAAGAGTATAACAATTTAATGAAAAAACACTTAGGCGCTGATATTAACGTTCACGCCTTTAACGGGGGAGCTAGGGACACTGGCCACAGCAGATTGCAGTAAATCAGCAATTTGTTTGCCCGCATCTGCTTGCTGCTTGATTTGACCAATTGAAAAATTGGCTCTGCTTTGTGCGACTTGCGCGGCGACAGCGGATGTGGTGTCCATAAAGTTCTCCTACATTTAGATTTTATCAAATAAATCTTAAAAGACCATGAATATTTTATTTTTGTGTCTGTAACTGCCCTGCTATCGCATTCATGTGCTCTGCCATTTTAACATCAAGCACTGATAACCCGCCCTGATCATGGGTTGTGAGGGTGACGTCAACGCGGCTATAAACATTCAGCCATTCGGGGTGATGATTTATCTTTTCCGCATAATCGGCACATAAAGACATAAATTCCCAAGCTTGCTTAAAGTCTTTAAAACGAAAGACCCGTTTAATTGATTTTTGATCTGGCATCATATCCCAATCATCTAAGGCTTGCGCGGTTTTAATGACATTATTCATCTTGTTTAACTCTCTTTTTCATATTGGCAAAATGGAAAAATCACTCTAAAATCTTAACAATCAATTTAACAGACAAACCTGCAGGGAGCATATATGAATCGGCAAGAGATTATTATGAACTTCTCTGCACCGCCCAGCCTCGATGACCTCCAAGTCATTGCAAATGGTCAGTTGGAGTTGATGCCCGATGAGCTATCAGATCACATCGAAGATCTTGCAATACAAATAGAAGATATGCCCGATGATCTTGTCGAGGCCGAAATGGAGCTTGAGGACCCTTACGAGCTTTTGGCACTTTTTAAAAGCGGTAAACAAATTTCACCGGGCGTAGAGAAAAAATCAGCCAATGATGATGACGTTCTCATTTTATACCGCCGCCCCATACTCGATATGTGGTGCGAAAGCGGGGAAGACCTTACAGGCATTATTCGCGAAATTATGATTGAAGAACTCGCAACAAATTTCGAATTTTCCGACGATGACATTGAAGAAATGACCAGCCGTCATTATCAAAGCATGCTCTAGATTTTTATTAAGTAGATAATCCCTTCGTCATAAAATCAGCCATACGCTTGGCAAAGCCTGCCGGATCAGGGATTGTTTCACCCTGAATAATCATGGCTTGGTCGTATAATAAATGTGCGGCCTCGTTAATAACGGGGTTTTCTTCGTTTTCTTCACGCATCTGGGCTAATTTTTTAATCAGCGCATGGTCTTTATTAATCTCTAAAACACGCTTTGTTGTCGGGTCATAATTTTGCTGAATCTTTAAAACTTTTTCCATGTGCATATCAACACTCCCATCCTCAGCAATAAGGCAGACAGGAGACTCCGTCAGGCGTTTTGAAATACGGATATAATTCACATCATCTTTTAAAATTTTCTCAAGATGCTGTCTGAGGAGTTCGACACTAGCGCTTGTTTTTTGTTTTTCTGCTTTATCTTCATCAGATTGCGCCGGATCATCTTTTATATCATCAAATTTATTGAGATCGACTTGCCCTTTGGTCACAGAACGGAATTTTTTATCTTTATAATCAGTGACCATCTGTAACCAAAATTCGTCAACTGTATCGGTCAGCAAAAGCACCTCTAACCCCCGCGCGGTAAAGCCTTCAAGCTGAGGCGATTTTTTCAAGCTATCGGCGTTATCCCCGCTAATATAATAAATTTCCTCTTGCCCGTCTTTCATACGCTCTATGTAATCGGCTAAACTGGTGAGCGTGCCCGTTTTATCTGTTGTTCTAAAACGGCAGACCTTAAAGAGATCATCGCGGTGCTCAACGGCGTCATATAATCCTTCTTTCAGAACGGCGCCAAATTGATACCAAAACGTTTCAAAAGCAGGCTCATCATCGCGCGATAATTTATCGAGTTCAGATAAAATTTTCTTTGTAATTCCACTTCGCATTTTGGATACAACAGGATTATTTTGTAACATCTCACGGCTGATATTGAGCGGTAAGTCTTGCGTATCGACAACACCTTTAACAAATCGCATCCATGGATAAAGCAGGTTATCAACTTTGTCAGAGATATAAACTTTCTTCACGTAAAGCTTTAAGGAATGTTGGCGCTGCGGGTCATATAAATCCCAAGGGCGCATGCTTGGAATGAAAGTAAGGCCCGTATATTCAATAACGCCCTCGGCTTTCCAGTGCGTTGTTAAAAGTGGTTCATCAAAAACGTGACCGATGTGATGATAAAATTCTTTGTATTGCTCATCCGTAATTTCAGATTTAGGACGAGTCCAAAGCGCGCTTGCCGCGTTTATAGGTTGATCGGCATCTTTTTCTTTTGTGTCTAAATAGACAGGGATGTCAATATGATCAGAATAGATCATCACAATTTGAATAACCTTATCATCAATCAAATAATCATAAGCATCAGGCTTTGTATTGAGCGTAATATGCGTCCCGCTTTGGCCGTTTAACAAGGCGGCTTCATCTTTACTCGCCTCAGTAATGCTAAAGCCAGTGCGGCCATCAGATACCCATTTCCACGCCTTGTTATCCCCCGCTTTGCGACTGATAACTTCAACAGTTTTGGCAACCATAAAGCTTGCATAAAAACCGACACCAAACTGCCCGATCAGGCTCATGTCATCGGGCTTACCCGATGATTTTAAATTCTCTAAAATTGCCGCCGTGCCAGATCGCGCAATCGTGCCAAGGTTTTCAATTAAATCCTCTTTGTTCATTCCTATGCCGTTATCACGGATCATTAGCTTGTCGCCCTCACGATCAATCGCGATATGAATGCCAAAGGCCTCGTCTTTTTCTTTGAGCGCAGGATTATTAATAGCCTCATACCGCAAACGGTCACAGGCATCTGCAGCGTTTGAGATTAACTCACGCAGGAAAACATCTTTGTTGGAATAAAGCGCATTGGCGACGATATCCAACAAGCGCGATACATCCGTCTCAAACGCATGCGTGTTTTCAGTTTCGGTATTATCCATCTGTGTTTTCTTTTCTGCTTTAGTCATTACATTCTCTCAATACTAATAAAGGTTACGGATAAAGCATGTGGCGTTGCCACCCGTTTTCTTCGCCCTTAATGGGTTTGAAAACATAACGCTCATGCAGGCGATATTCGCCGTCAATCCAAAATTCTATACTGCGTGGCTTGACGCGAAAACCCTTCCAATAGGGTGGGCGAGGTATAGTTTCTTCCCCTTCAAATTTCGCTTCATAATCTTCCACAAATTCTTTGAGCTCATCATAAGACCCCAACGGTTGTGATTGTTTTGATGCCCATGCCCCAATACGACTACCACGATGGCGTGTATTATAATAGGCATCTGCTTCTTGGGGAGATACTTCTTCAATTTCACCTTCAACGCGCACTTGTCTAAGCAGCGATTTCCAATGAAAACAAAGTGCGGCATTTTTATTTCTATCAATTTCGCCGCCCTTACGGCTTGTGCCGTTGGTGTAAAAAACAAAGCCGCGCTCATCAAGCCCTTTCAGCAAGACCATCCTCGCGCTGGGTACTCCATCGGGTGTCGCCGTGGCAAGGCACATGGCGTTGGGATCGTTTAGCTCTTTTTCCTGCGCTTCTTTAAGCCATTGCTCAAAAAAGGTGTAAGGGTTGTCTGGCAAATCGCTTATTTTTGTCGGCATGATTTTAAAACTTCTTGTTTTGACCATTTTTTAGTCGTATTTAATGCATAACTTAACGGTTGGATTATAAATCGCAAGTCATCAATTCAAAATAGAGAAAGGCGTAGCGCGATGTTAAAAATATGTAATAAAAATAAAGGGGTAAAGTTCTTTGCTTTAACGGCAATGATGCTTGGCTCATTCGCTCTTGTAGGGTGTGAAACGCTTCAAAATTCAGGAACAAAAGAAAAAGTTGGCGGAGTAACTGGCGCTGTTGTAGGCGGTATCTTGGGTTCAAAAGTAGGCGGTGGAAATGGTCGCCTTTTTGCCACAGGTATTGGTGTTCTTCTTGGGACACTCGTGGGTAGTGAAGTGGGGCGTTCATTGGATAAATCCGATATGCTTTTTGCACAACAAGCAAACTCACAGGCGCACTCATCCCCAATAGGACAGAGCATTTCATGGAATAACCCAGAAAGTGGTAACTCTGGATATGTTACACCAGTTCGTGATGGATCAGATGCAAGTGGCCGTTATTGCCGCGAATATGAACAAACAATATATGTCGGTGGTCGTCAGGAAACCGGAACCGGTATTGCGTGTAAACGTAATGATGGCACATGGGAAATTGTTGGTTAATCCATACGACAGATCATAATATAAAAAGCCGCGTCATTCGATGCGGCTTTTTTTATATTCTCTAAAAAATTATTTTTACTCAGCGGCATTATCGCCATTGCCTTCATTACCTTCTGCCATTTGCTGCGCGAGTAATTCACGGCGGCGCTGCATTTCTTTGAGCATAGCGGCGTTTTTATTACCCATTCCGGGCGCAGCAGGAGCGCTTGGCGCAGACGGCGCTGATGGTGTTGTGGGCGCGGCGCTTGGCGCAGAAGGCCCTGCATTTGCTGGGGCATTTGGCGCGGGTCCTTTGGGCGCTGGTGCTTGAGGTGTCAGGCTGTTCGCCGGAGCATTTGGCTGTGCATTACTGAGCGCAAGATCATTTGCCGCCTGTAATTTTTGTGTGTAGCCTGGATCATTCATCGTCATTTTAAGTGAAGAGAGAATAGGGGCAAAGCTCGGATTTTGATGACACACTTCGGCAATATGGCCCATGGTTACGGCAAACCCTTTTCTGCGCTGATCGACTATATTATCGCCAAGCTCCTTCAACATATCCCATGAGGTGTCACTTTTTGCGCCCTCAAAATTCATACGGGCCGCTTGGACAGGGGACGCGCCGCTTGTTAAGGCACGCTCAAATGCTTTTGCGGCTTCTTGCAGGGCATTTGCACACCAACCAAGGATATTACCATCGGTAAGCCCTTCGTTTTGGACATTCGCTGCATTCATTAAGGGGCGACTACTTTCCATCGTTTGGACCATGCTAATCGCTTCTTCAAACACGCTATCGACCATTTCAGCATGAATTTTGCGCTGCTTTTCTGTGTCAATAAATGGATTATACATATTTTCCATCACATGTGCTTCTGAAGGTGCAATCTCTAAGGCTTCGCTCACCAATAAACCAGTAGAGCGCGTATATGGATCATCGCATGTGTTCACTGCTGCGCCTAAAACGTCTTCTTTGCTATACCCACGCCATGCCATGTCTTGGGCGGGCTTACAAAAATCCCACCATTGTTTAATGTTATTTTCATCAAAAACCTGCCCAACCTCAAGTGAGGCTTTACGGGCGCGGGTTAACAAATCTTCTTTACTGCTCGAACTTTCTCGCATTTCTTCATACGCGCAAATTGTTGCATCCATGGCAATAATAAACGGGTAGCTCTCAGGGCGCGCATTTGTTTGCGTATTAACAGAGTCCGCCGCGCGTTTATTAGCCAGCGTTTTGATAAAGCCCTCTTTCCCTTTGAACTCCAACATTAACCCTGAAAAAGTATCGGCCATTAAATTGGCTTTTGTCAGATTAAGTTCCGAGCGCTTAGGGACCATAGGGCCAGATTTGAAATTCCCTTTATATTTTGGGTCTTGGCGGATTTCAAAAAGGTCAATCGCGTGCCATGCCAAATGATAAAGCCCCGCAATGGCCTCTTCGGTGCTATCATATTGATCTGTATTAACGTTAAAAATTGCAAGGCCATGATCTTTACTCGATAGGCCCAAAAACCCTTTTTCCTGTAAAACAGCCATACCAAGAAATGACGAAGCCGTTGATTTTGCCTGTTTACGGATAATCGCCTGCGCTGATGCGCCAGAGCGATGGGTAATAATCTCATGTTCCGCCAAGGCGAACATTTCATTAATATTAATATTGTTATGAACGATAAAGAACATCGACAGAGTCTCATAGGTTGCCCTCACTTCACGTGATACCTTTTGGCAAATAGACTCAATTCTTTGTTTTTCAAGTGCCATAAATGGCTGCCCCTTTAAAAATACACCCAACTTTTAGAGATACGCTCAAGAGATACTCGAATAATACGCGACTATACCATCTTAGGCAAAACAATGCGCATGACAAAAAGCGGGGATGCCCCAATTCTTCCCCTACAATAAAGGTGAAAAGTTAATAGAAGGTCAAAATCACGAAACGGCATAAAGGTTTTTGACATTTTTTGTCACGTATTGTGAGCTATTGGGCGCTAAAGAAGGCTAGACGCGGCTCTTATAATGTGTAGGATACTGATATAATTCGCTTTAAAGGAAATTTTTATGTCTAAAACTGCAAAAAACTGGCTTGAGGGTAAAAGAGGCTTGGTCATGGGCGTCGCCAATGACCGCTCAATCGCATGGGGAATATCAAAAGTTGCCCACGAAGCTGGTGCAGAATTAGCTTTCACGTATCAAGGCGAAGCCTTGCTAAAACGCGTGAAGCCGCTTGCCGATAGTATCGGTTCAGACATTCTCCTTCCTTGTGATGTGACGGATGAAGGCAGCATTGACGCCGCCTTTGCCGAAATTGAAAAACAATGGGGCAAAATTGACTTTGTTGTGCACGGCATCGCGTTTTCAGATAAAAATGAGCTTGATGGCATGTATGTTGATACAACGCGCGCTAACTTCTTGAAAACAATGGATATTTCTGTGTTTTCTTTCACGGCTGTGGCACAACGCGCCGCTAAACTTATGAAGGACGGCGGAAGCCTCGTGACATTAACCTATTACGGTGCAGAGCAAGTCATGCCGCATTATAACGTGATGGGCGTCGCCAAGGCCGCGCTGGAGGCATCTGTGAAGTATCTTGCCAATGATCTTGGCCCCCAAAATATTCGCGTCAACGCTATTTCCGCTGGCCCAATTAAGACTTTGGCCGCATCGGGCATTGGTGATTTTCGCGCGATTTTAAAATGGAACGAGCTGAACTCACCCCTTCGCCGTAACGTCACAATCGAAGATGTTGGTCGTTCAGGGTTATTCTTACTCTCTGACCTCGCAAGCGGTGTCACAGGAGAATGCCTGCACGTTGACAGCGGCTATCATACCGTCGGTATGTGCGCGGTGGATACAGCAGCAGAAACCGCAGAACTATTAAACTCCCTCGCACCAAAGAAAGACACATCTGAGGCGGCTTAGTGGCTAGAACGCAAGAGGAAATGTGGGCTTCATGTGAGAGCGTCGGAAAAGCACAAGCTCAGAACTGGATAGATTCTCAATCTGTTAGAGGTGTTGAACTTGGTTTTGTAAAACAATGGTTGGAGCATAAAACCGAAAAAGAATCTCAGCAAAAATATAATCTTGATGTTTTAGAAGAAGCTCGTAAGGCTAATAGAACGGCATGGATTGCAGCTGTTGCATCAATGATTAGCGCATTTACTGCCTGCTTGGCAGTTATAATAGGGAAAAGCTAATGTCAGGTAATCGGTTCGGAACATTATTTCAATATCAAAGCTTTGGGGAGAGCCACGGGCCTGCCATTGGTTGTGTCGTTGATGGCGTGCCGCCGCGTATCGCCCTGACTGAGGCCGATATTCAGATTTATCTTGACCGCCGCAAACCAGGCCAGAGCAAATTCACGACCCAGCGCCAAGAGCCAGACACGGTCAAAATCCTCTCTGGTGTTTTTGAGGGGCAAACAACGGGCGCGCCGATTGGGCTTCTGATTGAAAATGTCGATCAAAAATCAAAAGATTACGGCGACATCAAAGACAAATTTCGCCCCGGCCATGCCGATTATACTTATCACCAAAAATACGGCATTCGCGATTATCGCGGCGGCGGCAGATCATCGGCACGTGAAACCGCCATGCGTGTTGCCGCAGGGGCCATTGCCCGCAAAATTCTCGAAAGCCAAATTGGTAAAGAGGTGTCCATTCGTGGCGCGGTTGTTCAGGTTGGCCCCCATAAAATTAACCGCGACAATTGGGACTGGTCACAAGTCGACCAAAACCCGTTTTGGTGTCCTGATGCGTCCGCCGCGAAATCATGGGAAGACTACCTCGATGGTCAACGTAAAAATGGCTCAAGCGCTGGTGCAATCGTCGAAGTCGTTGCGAGCGGCATCCCCGCAGGCCTCGGCGCGCCAGTTTACGATAAACTCGATAGTGACCTTGCCAAAGCAATGATGAGCATTAACGCCACCAAAGCCGTCGAAATTGGCGCTGGTTTTGGCGCGGTGGAATGGGGCGGCGAACAAAACGCCGACGAAATCACTAAGGACGGCTTTACCTCTAATAACGCAGGCGGAATTCTTGGCGGTATTTCATCAGGCCAAGACATCGTTGTCCGCACTGCTTTTAAACCGACCAGTTCAATTTTGACTCCTGTTAAAACAATCGATAAAGCAGGCAATGAAACAGATATCATCACCAAAGGCCGCCATGACCCATGTGTTGGCCTTCGCGGCACACCCGTCTGTGAAGCCATGATGGCCTGCGTCCTTGCTGATCATTGGCTTCGCCATAAAGCGCAGTGTTTGTAAGGTATTCACAATGAATCTTTTCATGATTTATATCGGCGGCGACATTGATGGATCAAATGTCGAACTGCACGACGTTCGCTTTTGCATCGGCGATACAATTGAAAACTGCTATGACGATTTACGCCGCCAATGGTGGGGAAATCCAGAAAGTCTGCATCTCGACTGCTGGGGCGCTCTTGATTATGCGGATGGATATGACATTTTACTGTCGAAAGACCAACCCCATGAAATTGCGGATAAGCTCTATTTCGTGAACTTAGGGGGCTACTCCAAAAAAGAGTTTACTGAGCTTCACAAAAATATGGTCGTAGTCGCACCGACAGACAGTAAAGCCAAAGTTCGCGCCTTGAAGACTGTTCAGCAGTGGAGTTCTCGCCACCGAGATTATCAATTTGATATCGAAAAGGCCGTTTGCATAAATGACACAGTTCAATCGCACGGCTATCACATTCATTTAACGCCATCTGTCACTGAAAAGCCCTTTGACTTTACTTGCAGATATGTTCCAATTGCCCTCTAATTACTTAACCATCAGGAAAACCGATGTCAGATTCATTTTATTACACGCCAAGACCTAAAGAAAAAGAGCTAAAGAAAAAGCGCTGGAATATTCCAAGCATTCTTTGGAAAATCATCTCGCGCACTTGTATGGCGCTTGGGGCGATGGTGTTGATATCGGCGATTATGGGCGTATTTTTAACAACCAAGCTCATGAAAAATGCGGCGCCGCCATTACCCAATGAAATGGTTCTTGTCCTTAAAATGGAAAACGGTTTAACAGAAATTGCGAGCACGCCAACATTGCTTGAGCCGTTTCCTTTCGATCAACCAACAATCCGCCAAGTGATTGATACACTCGATCAGGCTGCTAAAGATGACCGTGTTAAAAGCTTTGTTCTAAATTATAAAGGCGGCGCAGTTTCCCTTACGCATATCCAAGAACTTCGCCCCGCTATCGCTCGTTTCCGCAGTACAGGGAAAAAAGCCATCATCTACGGCTCATCTTTCGCAAGCGGTGCAGGAACAGGTTTAGGGACATATTACCTCGCCTCTAGTTTTGACGAGATTTGGATGCAACCTGTTGGGATGCTCTCTATTGCGGGTATTAACATGGAAATGCCTTTTGCGCGTCAGCTCCTTGATAAAATCGGCGTGACACCGCAATTTTTTCAGCGCGAGGAATATAAATCCGCTATGGAAAATTTAACCAATTCTGAAATGTCCGCGCAAAACCGCGAAATGATTGGCTCTATCGTTCAGGAATTTACCTCTGAAATGGTCATGGCAATTTCAAAAGATCGCGAAATCACACCAGCGCAGTTTAAACTTCAAGTTGATAAAGGAATGTTGACTGGTGAAGAAGCGCTTGAGGCAAAATTAATCGATCGTCTTGACTATGGCGATGTTTTAATGGAGGAAGTCAAAACCGCCAATAATCAATCTATAGAATTTATCAAATTTAGCCATTACGCCAACAAACAAAAAATAGTTAATGAAAAAGCGGTCGTTCATGCAACAAACAAAAAAGAAGTGGCGCTGATTTATATTGCAGGAACAATCATCGATGTTTCTGGATCAGCCGCGCAAGCGGATGCAGGCGAAATTACCGCGGCAATTAATGAAGCGACGGAAAGCACATCAATAACCGATATTATTGTTCGCATAGACAGCCCCGGCGGATCGCCAACGGCGTCAGAAACTATTCGTCGGGCGCTGGTTAAGGCGCAGGAAAAAGGCAAACGCATTATTGTTTCAATGGGACCAATGGCGGCGTCGGGCGGATATTGGATTGCAGCGCCGGCGGATAAGATTTACGCATTGCCGAGCACGTTGACTGGATCAATTGGTGTTGTGATGGGTAAATTCGAGCTGAGCGCGTTGTTTGAGAAGCTTGGTGTGAATTGGGCAAACATTCAATGGGGTGAAAATGCGGATATGTTATCAATCACGCAAGGATTTGATGAGCAAGGAACGCAGCGCATGAATGCATTGATTGATAGCACGTACAATGCATTTTTGAGCCGTGTCGCGCAAGGTCGCAAAATGGAGATTTCTGAGGTGCGCAAAATTGCCAAAGGTCGCGCATGGACAGGATCGCAGGCGGTGAAAATTGGGCTTGTTGATGAAATTGGCGGTTTGGATGATGCGCTGAATTTTGTCGCGAAAGAATATAATTTAAGCGGCAAAGATGATTTGAAAATTACCGTGATGCCAAAACCAAAATCACCGATTGAGCAATTCCTTGAAGCGTTTTCACAACAAGTTGCGCTCGGTCATTTTTTAAAACAAAATACAGGCGTTTTAGAAACCTTGGGCAATGCGCTGGGTGAAGCGGAAATTATCATGAACGCGCCAGCTTATGGTGTTTATGAAGCGGATTTTGAGGCGTTGCGATAGGGCGCGACTTTTCCGTTTTTATCGCCGTTCTTGCCGTTTTTATGGTCTTCGAACATCTCGGCAACACGTAATGAAAAATCGGTGTAGTCCATAATGATGTGGTCGGTGCTGATGTTATTCTTAAGGATCGCAACCGACGCATGAAGGCCGTAAGCGAAAGGCACAAAATCGCACTCTAAAAATTTTTCGGCGGCGATGGCGGCGGCAATATCTTTCGGGCGATCGCCGATAAACCAGACAACGTCGTCCTTTGTTGGATCTTCTTTGAGCATTTTGAGAGCGCGCAAAAGCGAATCTGGATGGGGTTTTGATTTTTGGGCGTCTTCGCGAAAAACATACGCTTTGAAATATTGTCCTAAATCAAAAGTCTCCACGATTTCGTGACCGTAACCTTGACCCAGACCATTACTCACGAGAGCCATGGGGATGCCTTGTTTTTTGAAAAAATTGAGCAGCGGCAAAACTCCAGGGCAGGGCTGAACGATTTCGTCAACTTCCTTGCGGCGCACTTTGTGTAAGGCGCGATGCACGAGCAAGCGTTTTTGCGTGGCAGGTACATCAGAAAAATCAATCATCTCGCGACCGCGGCGCAGACGCGCGATAAAACGCGAAGTTTTATAAAACACATCATCAATGCGCTCTAACACGTTTAAAATCCAAGGGCGGACGTGACGCACGGTTGTGCCGTCCATATCAAACAGAACGATGGTGGGAAGCGGAATTTTGTTCATAAGCGCCGATTATAAAGAGCGATTTCATCAAAACCTAGCGTTATCGGCGGATTTTTGTGGGTTTTAGGCAGATTTAATGCGCTTGTCATAAGGGCGTGACGTGCCCGTTGCACGCGCAAATGATGGATAAGCGCCCGATAGGCGGCAATATAACGGGCAGAGCGCAGACCGTGCTTATAGGCGTTTTGGCAACTGGCCGCTTTGCCCTTTTGTGTGCGCGGCCCCGTGGAAAAACGCCAAGGGCGGTGTATTTTGGCAAGCTTTGCCATGCGGGCGCGTTTTTGCGGCGACCAAGGGCGGCGGTAAGGTGTTGTTTTAATAGTCATTTTCGCGCAACCCAGTTTGTTTGCTTGAAAAACTTCTGGTGTACTGGGCTTCGCGTTTTGCGATTCTGTCGACAAGGGACTCTGAAGGCTTATTGGCGATGTAATCGCGCAAAACCTCGTAATAAGGCGCCATAAGGGCGGTTTTGAGCGTATCGCTCGCCTGTTTTTGCGCGCGCAGCGCAATAGTGAGCAAGCGCGCCATTTCCTCGCGATGTTCGGGCGGGGTGTCGATTGCCTTGTTAATCAGGCCATGAAATAGCGTATCGAGCACCTGAACCTCGCGGCGCATGGTGCATTGGCCGTCATGTTCGTTGATCATCATGGTAACAAATATATTGTTCATCTTTTCAAGATCCGCCGCGGGGTGGTCATCCCCCAGCGCCGCGCCCATGCATTTGGACAGGCTTTTGATGGTAACATCATTGTTGAGGGTGTAGGGGCTGATGCGCTCGCTCTCTGGCGTTTGCTCTTGCGTTTGGTCTTCGGGGTCGTATGGGGGTGTGTTTTGTGTATCAGTCATATGACAATATAGGATTTTATTCCTGTAGTGTCAATGCTTAAGCAGCTTCTTCTTTAAGTTCTCTTATCGCTTTTAATGCTTCTCCAAACTTTCTCTTATTTTTTCTCTGTAAATTAAATAAAGGCCACTCTTGAAGGTCTTTTTCAGTTAGCCTTCCTTTAGGTTCTGCAACGTAAGGTAGTAAATTAAAAAACTTTTTATTATCTTCTGTGATAGCTAACTTTGCTAATAAGAAGATATTATCTTTAGCTGAAAAATCACTGCTTATGATACTGTCTTTAATTGTTTCGTAGTTACCCATATATTTCTCAGCAATCCAATAATTTATTTGAGCACATACCCTATCTTTTTCGGGTAACTTCATATTGTTCATCATTATTTTAGATAGGTGAGATGCTACTTCATATCGCTCTTCTTTAAGATGCTCATAGATAATGTTATTGTTATAGATTGTAGTAAATTCATTCATTTCTGTTTCAGTTTTTATTTGTTTGAACCAAAATTGTGACGCGATATCTAGAAAGATTATTTCTATCAAATAAGATTTTTGAATTAAATATTCTTTATTAACTTTTAATTTATCGCCAATATTGATTTGGTCATTAGAATTTAACTTTTTAGGGAGAAAATTTTTATAAGTATTATTTACTATTCCGCGATTATGAACCATTAAGTTTCTTCGAAGAAAAAACTCATATGTATCGTCAAGATAAGCACTAAAATTTTTAGTGTTAATTTTTAGGGTGGTATTTAAATACTCTATCCAATTAATAAAGCTACCTCGTATTATGCTATCTATTTTTTGTTCTAATAAATAGTTTTGAGCATCTGTTATAGTTTTGAAATTTTTAAGATCTTTAAATGTAAAAGATAGGCCACTTTTTTCTGTAATGATATCTGGGTAACGACTAAAGTGAAGTTTTAAAGTTTGGCAAAAGAACCACTCTGTTGCACTTATAAGGCTAATCAGAGAAGTCTCATAAAGAAAATTAGACCTATCAAAAGAGAATTCTGCTCTTTTTAGAGCCTGCTCGATACCTTTGAATTTACTAAGATCAGAGACCGTGATAGCAAGTCCATTATCTCCTATCTGCTTTACTGATTTTATACCAGTTATTTGGGTCATAGCTTTTTTGTCTTTTGCTGAGAGCTTTCCAGCATTGTCTGATAAATAAGCTAGTGGCAATAAATGTTTGGCATCTTTTTTGGCTTGTTTTTTCCCCTCTTTAGTTAATAAAGGCTCTACCATATTGATGAAATCTCTAATCAATTCTATATTTTTAGAAAAGCTCAAAATATGAGATTTAAAGTTCTCTGTATCATTCATTCGTAATTCCCTATTGTTTAATAACCTTCAAAATATCCGCCGCCAATAATCCCGCTTGTGCGTATTGCTTATCGGGGGTGTCGTGGTCTTGGAAGGTGTCGGGGAGGTGGAGCGTGCGCAGTTTCACCTTGCCATTATCAAGCAAGCCATCGCGGTTTAAAAATTCAAGCACATAAGAGCCAAAGCCGCCAATTGACCCTTCCTCGATGGTGATCAGGGTCTTGTGGTTTTTGGCAAGGGTGCGGATGAGCGCTTCATCAAGGGGCTTGGCAAAGCGCATATCGGCGATGGTCACGTTTATGTTGTTTTGTGCCAACTGATCGGCAGCCTTGAGGGCCTCGCCTAATCTGCCGCCATAGGATAAAATGGCAACCTCGTCCCCTTCGCGGACAATGCGCCCGATGCCGATTTCGATGATGCTGCCGCGTGCGGGCAGATCAAGGCCAAGGCCTTCGCCGCGCGGATATCGAAACGCGATTGGCCCATCGTCAAAGGCGGCGGCGGTGGCAACCATGTGCATCAGTTCAACCTCATCCCCCGCGGCCATCAAGACCATATTGGGCAGGCACCCCAGATAGGCGATATCAAATGCGCCCGCATGGGTTTGACCGTCCGCGCCAACCAACCCTGCACGATCCATCGCAAAGCGAACGGGCAGATTTTGTAAGGCAACGTCATGCACCACTTGGTCATAGCCGCGCTGCAGGAAGGTCGAATATATTGCGGCAAAGGGCTTCATGCCTTCGGCCGCCAGCCCTGCGGCAAAGGTCACGGCGTGCTGTTCGGCAATGCCGACGTCAAACATACGCTCGGGAAATTCATAGCCGAATAAATCCATGCCTGTACCATCGGGCATGGCGGCGGTGATGCCGACAATTTTATTGTCCAGCTTGGCTTCTGTAATCAGGCTTTGGGCGAAGACTTTGGTGTAGCTGGGGATGTTGCTTTTGGGTTTAAATTGGTTGCCTGTGACAACATCAAATTTGGCAACGCCGTGCATTTTATCGGGCGCGGCCTCAGCGGGGGCGTAGCCTTTGCCCTTTTTGGTGATGGCGTGAATGAGCACGGGGCCTTCGTTTTTGCCGCTCTCTTTGCTGTCACGGATTTTGCGTAAAATGGGCAAAAGCTCGGCCATGTTGTGACCATCGACGGGGCCAACATAATAAAAGCCCATTTCTTCGAAGAGTGTTCCGCCGCCTAGGGCCGCGCGGGCGGTTTCTTCGGCGCGTTTGGCGGCTTTTTGCAAAGGCTCGGGCAGCAAGCTTGCGGCGCGTTTGGCGGCCTCACGGGCGGTGAGATAGGGTTTTGAGGATACGATATTTGTTAAATACTTGCTCATCGCGCCAACGGGTGGGGCGATGGACATGTTGTTATCGTTCAAGATTACAATGAGGTTGGATTTGAGCGCGCCTGCATTGTTCAGCGCCTCATACGCCATGCCCGCGGACATGGACCCATCACCGATAACGGCAATAACATGGTTGTCTTTACCCTGTAAATCACGGGCAACGGCCATACCAAGGCCTGCTGAGATGGAGGTCGAGCTGTGGGCGGCGCCGAAGGGGTCGTATTCGCTTTCGCTTCTTTTTGTAAACCCCGAAAGCCCGCCGCCTTGGCGGAGTGTTGTGATGCGGTCACGGCGCCCTGTCAGGATTTTGTGCGGATAACATTGATGCCCGACATCGAAGATGAGCCTGTCATCGGGGGTGTCGAACACGGCGTGAATGGCGGTGGTGAGTTCAACCACGCCAAGCCCCGCGCCCAAATGCCCGCCTGTTTTGGAGACGGCGTCAATGGTTGCTATACGCAGTTCCTTGGCAAGTTGTGTGAGCTGCTCATCGCTAAAACCCCTCATATCGGCAGGAATATGAACCTGATCGAGCAAGGGTGTTTGTGAGGCGCCAGCGCCTGTTTGTGTCTGTAATTTTTCTTTGGCCATGATAGGGGTTAGTTATAGCCCCATCGTATCGAAATGACCAGTATTTTTGGAAAATTATGCAGGGAAGGCTTTTAATGAGGGCGTCATGGTATCTTTGATTTTCTCACTAATTTTATCACCGAGTTCAAATAAAACCAACACGGCTGATGCTTTGCCGTTTTCATCGCATGTTGCATAAAGTTTAAAATGATCGTCCATGATGCCCAGCCTTTGTTTAGTTTTTATATGCGTGATGGTGATTCCATTGCCTATAATTCATTTGACCACATTAGAGAGATCTATGTCAAATTTACATAATATTTATAAATATGCAGGGGTTATTATTTTTGTTCATCGTGAAGTATTTGGAGGTATTGAATCAAATATGGGGAAGACTCTAAGCTCTTTTTAGAAGGCAGTGGTTGAAGGAGGGGCCGATGCGGCAGGGGAGGATGTCGATGTCTTTCCAGACTTGTCCGCGAACATAGGCCTCGTTATCGAGCCAGTCTTTGAGGGCAGCCTCATTTTCAAAATCCACGATCATGACAGAGCCGCGCATGTCCCCTTCGCGGTCTAAAAGCGCAGCGCCGATGATTTGTTCGCCGCGTTTGACGGCCTCATCACTATAGGAAACATGGTCTGCGCGCGCAGCGAGGCGTCTGTTCAGCGCTTCGCCATCTTCGGCATCTTTGGCGATTATGACATATTGCATAGAATATTTGTAGCGACTCGCAGCGCGCTTGGCTATCAATAATTGGTTGACATAAACCTTTATGGTATTTTACAAAACATCAAAAAATATAGGTGTGTTATGAGTTGTATGTATGATGTGAAGCAATCCCCAAGCGGTGTTGTGACGCATATTGATGTTTTTGGGGCGGTGTATAATGCCCTTCAAGAAGACATTGAGGCAGGGCGTGTTTTTTTGTCGGAATATCCCAGTGCGCGGCGCGTTCTTGTGTTTTTTGAAGAGGTAGATGTCACCGAAATCCCGAGCGATATTGCGGGTAAATTGAAAGCGGCATGGATTAACGTCTTTGAAGGCCCTTACGATGTGCAAGTGCCAAAAGATGAGCCAGTTTATTACAACACGCCCCATGCACCCATTCTAAAGCTGGTGCAAAAGCTTTAGCGATTGAGATACTGTAACGTTTCTCAGAGGATGATAAAATTTAGATTAAGCGCGGCGTTCTAAAACATAAAGAGCGAGTTCTTTGAGCATTTCGCCGCGGCTGTCGAAAATGTGCAGGTGGCGGATTGCCTGATGGGATAGCATCTCGGCGCGCATTTTTGCTTGTTCTTTCCCCATTGTGGAGACGAAGGTAGATTTGCCGGCCTGCTCGTCTTGATTGGCAGGTTTGCCCATGACATCGGGGTCTGCCTCAACGTCCAATACATCATCGGTTACTTGGAAGGCAAGGCCAAGGTCATAGGCGTAGTTGCAGAGTGCTTTTTTATGTGGCTCGTCTGCTTTACCCAGTATCGCGCCAGCTTCGCAGGCAAAGGCGAAAAGCTTGCCTGTTTTCATGCGCTGCATACGGGAAATTGTGCCAAGGTCGAATTCTTCCGTTTCGCCTATAAGGTCGAGCATTTGACCGCCAACCATACCATGCCCGCCAGAGGCAATAGCGAGTTTACGTACCAATTCAATACGCACATGCGGGTCAGGATGGGTGTCGTGGTCTGATAGCACTTCGAAGGCAAGGGTGAGCAGGGCATCACCAGCCAAAATGGCGGTTGCTTCGTCATATTTTTTGTGAACTGTCGGTTTGCCGCGGCGTTTGTCAGAGTTATCCATCGCCGGTAAATCATCGTGAATAAGGGAGTAACAATGCACCATCTCAAGGGCAGCGGCAACGCGGCGCGCGCGCACTGAATCAACGTTAAAGAGTTTAGAGGATTCAATGACCATAAAGGGGCGAAGGCGTTTACCACCGGCCAGAACGGCGTAGCGCATGGCATCAAAGAGCTTTTTTTCTGCCAGTTCTGTTTCAGGAAGCAGCCGCGACATGGTTTTATTGACCGCATCAAGATTGTCATTGAGAGCTTTTTGAAGGCGGGGCGAGGCGTCGCGCGGTGAAGGCATTTTTTATATTTCCTGTAACTAGCTTATTATTAAATTATTTCGTTCTTATTCGTTCACGGTAAAAGGCACAGTGCCCAGTTGACCATCAGGGGTCATGGTGATTTTTTCAATTTTCTCTTGGGCTTCTTTTAATTTCTTTTCACATTGGGTTTTGAGGGTGATGCCGCGCTCATAGGCGGAGATGGATTCTTCCAAGGGGGCTTTCCCGCTTTCAAGGTTTTGAACGATTTTTTCAAGTTCTTGGAGCGATTCTTCAAAGCTCATCTGATCGGGTGCTTTATCGGTCATATCCTGCGTCTTATCCTGTGTCTTTAGCGAGGGAGAGTGTATGTCAGATTGGCGTTTATTTCAATAAAGCATTTATATGGGCATGGACGCTGGATTTCAGGGCAATGATGTTATAGCCGCCCTCTAAAAGTGACAGGATGCGCCCTTTTGCGTGGATATTGGCGATATCGGCCAAGGCGGTTGTGAGAGTGGCAAAGTCCTCTTCATGGAGCGCCAGACCCGCCAAAGGGTCATCCCTATGCGCGTCAAAGCCGGCGGAGAGAATCATTAAATCAGGTTCATAGAGATGAAGGGCAGGAAAGGCGAGGTCCTCATAGGCTTTCATCATTTGCGCGCCATTTGTGCCTTCGGGCAAGGAGATGTTGATGATGTGGTCGGTGTTATCCGACGGCAAGCCAGTCATCGGCCAGAGGGGGTGTTGGTGGCTTGAGATGTAAAGGATTGGCTTATCGGGGTTGGCCATGTTATGGGCGCGGGTGAGGGCATCGGTGCCGTTGCCGTGATGGACATCAAAATCGACAATGGCGATACGGGGCAGGCCGTGTCTTTCTTGGGCGGCGCGGGCGGCGATGAAGGCGTTGTTAAAGAAGCAAAAGCCCATGGCTTTGGAGGCTTCGGCGTGGTGTCCTGGGGGGCGGATCGCGCAAAAGGCACGGGTGATGTCGCCGTCTATGATATCATTCAGGGCGGTTAAGCCAGCGCCAGCCGCCATCATCAGCGCGTCCCATGAGGCGGGGGAGAGGATACATTCCCCTGCGACGTCGACGGCGGCGGTGCCTGTATCGGGGATTTTATCCATAAGGTCATCGATGTAATGGTCATGGTGGGCGAGGGCGATGTCCTCGGGCGCTGCGGGGTAAAATTCTTTTTGCTCAACGTGTTTTAGATCCGTATCAAAAAGGTCAAACAGGCCTTTCATGCGGGCGGAGCATTCGGGGTGGTTATGCCCTGTATCGTGTTTTAAAAACACAGGGCTTGTATAAATCGCGGTTTTCATTTGGAAACTTTATGGCTAAAGTAAAATCATGGGAAGTGAAAATAATCCGCAGTATAAAATACCTGAAGGCACGCGCATTTATGCGATTGGTGATGTGCATGGTTATGTCCATGAGCTAGAGGCGATGCACCGTTTGATTGAGGCGGATATTGAGGCCAATCCCGTTGATGATCCGCAAATTGTTTATATTGGTGATTACATTGACCGCGGCCCAGAAAGCGCGCAGGTCATTCAGTGTTTAATGGATCGCGAGCTAAACGCGCCGCATATTCAGCACAGATTTTTGATGGGTAATCATGAAAACGCGATGATTGAATTTATGAAATCTCCGCAAGGGCCGCGTAAAGACTGGCTGGATTGGGGCGGTATTTATGCGCTGGCGAGTTATGATGTCTATGCGGATATGGATAAGCCGTTAAGTGGGCAGGTTGAAATGCTTGCGGATAAATTAAAAGAAAAAGTCCCTGCGGCGCATATGGAGTTTTTGAATAATCTCGACTTGATGTATGTGTGCGGGGATTATGTTTTTGTGCATGCGGGGATTGTGCCGCACGTGCCGCTTCACAAGCAAAAGAAGCAAGATTTGATTATGATCCGCCAAGGGTTTTTGGATAATGATATTATCCATGAAAAGCGCGTCGTGCATGGGCATACATCAGTTTCAGAAATTGAGATCAAGCCGAGCCGTATTAATGTCGATACGGGGCTTTATTTTGGTAGGCATTTGACTGCCGCTGTCCTTGAGGGTGATGCGGTGCGGGATTTACGGGTCAATATGATGCCGCGCAGACCAAGCAGCGTTTTAGGGTAAATAACCATAATACTCTTGATTTATTGTCATAATTTTTGTATTGAAGTCTTATCACAATAAGATGAAAGTATGGATATGAACGATTTTGATGGTGCGGCTCAAGGTTGTAAACGTGAACAGCCTCGGGATGATTTCTTTATAGAAGTGGTTGAACAGGGCGCTGTTGAGAGACGGACGCTGGACGTATCGAAAATAGTTAAATTTTATGATGTTCAAGAGGGCGGCTGTGAACTGCTCTATGGAGATGAGTTATTGTATTTGCAACATGAGGCTGGCGTTATTGCAGATAGTATCAATGCAAACCCTGATCATGATGATGTTGCCGTGTGGCAACATGAAATTGTGCAGGCGCGTTTAGCAAGTGCAGAAGATATGATTGCAAAGGTGCAAAGAGATGCCCAAGATGCCATCGAGCAAGAGCGCGCTAGACTGCAACATGCCCTAGAGCAAGAGCAAAAAGCCCTAAGAAATATTGTTCTTGATGGTATGGCACTCACAAATGAAATTACGCAGTCTGCATTACTAACGAAATTATTGGTTGCTTATGACAACGCACATCATAAACCAAACCAAAATGGAGAACGCTACCCAAACCGTGATCAAGGATTATTTAGTAAATTGATGTATGGCAATTGGGATAAGCTGAGAGTGAGGCATCCTCAGGCAGCGGAAAAAATATTACTTAATCAACGTTTGTTAGTTGATGCTGATACTTTCGGGCGAAGAATAGAAAATTTAGAAGAAAAAATTGCACATCCCAATGCAGGATTGAGCCAGACAGGTGTCAGTGGTATGCGCCCCCATGTAAGACGACATATTTTAACAAATCCAGAGTTTTCGCGTCAGGACAACGACGCTTTACGTGAGAAGATTATGGCTTACAAACGTGAACACGGCGACCCTGATCATGTTGTTTTTACGGCCAAGCGCGGCGTGTTTGAGAATAGGGTGGGGCAGGTTGATCCCGTGACGCATCAGCCCCTTAAAAATGACAGATCACCCCTTGCTATCGGGGGGATTAAAAAGCCGTGGCAAATTTAAAGCCCGCTATTATAGTTTAATTGTTCATCGGTGAGTTCGAAGCCGACTTGCATTTTATAATTTGGGAGTGAACCATCGGCCTCAAGAGGCAAGTTTTGGCGGATGGTTTCAATTGTTTGGACTGCTTCTTCCCCTTGTTCAAAGGACATGGCGACAGCGAAGACTTCTTTTGCTAAGACGACCCCATTCATATCCGTTACGGCAATGAAATAAGGGAAGGAGAAGTAAGGGCGGTCAGAGGCTTTTGCGCGGGCTTTTGGCCCAAGGGTTGCATTAAAAGCGATATCCATTGTGATCCCTAAAAAATCACCTTCAACCGCGCAATTATTTTTGATACTGGCGAGATCAACCTGCGCGATTTTTGTCCCTGTCGAGGGGGCGGATGGGTTTTCAAATTCATGTAAAATGGTGAGCGATGGATCTTGTTCGATCACGGGACAGTTTGAGGCCATTGAAGTGAGGTTTTGATTGACTTGGTCTGATTGGTCTTGGGTTTTTGGTGACACTTTGCTGCTGATATATTCACCTAGCTTTTGCATATCTTGGCCGGCGCCTTCGACCATGGCGCAACCAGAAAGCAATAAGGCGCTTGTGATTAGGGTTAGGGCGGTACGTTTTGCGTGTGTTATTTTTATCATGGGTACAAAATACCCGTCTCAACCCCTTTTGACCAGAGTGCATTTAAAAGAATGACCAATTTTTATTCTGTTTTATTATGGATTTATTCGCCTGTGTCTTTTATACCAATAGAGGGATGAAAATGATGACTGAGACAAAACAATCTATGGAAATATTACTGGCTGCGCCGCGTGGGTTTTGCGCGGGGGTGGATCGCGCGATTCAAATTGTTGAGCGCTCGCTTGAAAAATATGGCGCGCCTGTTTATGTGCGACATGAGATTGTCCATAATAAATTTGTGGTTGAGAGCCTGAAGGCAAAAGGCGCGATATTTGTTGAGGAGCTTCATGAGATTCCTAATGATGGGCAGCCTGTGATTTTTTCGGCGCATGGTGTTCCCAAGCGCGTGCCAGAAGATGCCAAGGCGCGGCAGATGTTTTATATTGATGCAACATGTCCGTTGGTGAGCAAGGTGCATAAAGAGGCAGAGCGTCACTTTGCCGCCGGTAATCAAGTGATTTTAATTGGTCATCAGGGCCATCCCGAAGTTGAGGGCACAATGGGGCAGTTGCCTGAAGGCGCAGTTTTATTGGTGGAGACAATTGCGGATATTGATGGGCTTGAGGTTCAAGATGAAAGCAAGTTGGCGTTTTGTACGCAAACAACATTATCGGTGGATGATACGGCGCATATTGTGGCGGCATTGATGGCGCGATATCCTAAAATTACACCGCCGCACCGTGAAGATATTTGTTATGCGACAACTAATCGTCAGGCAGCTGTTAAACAGATTGCGGAAAATTGTGATGCGCTCATGGTTATTGGCGCGCCCAACTCGTCCAATTCAAACCGTCTTGTCGAGGTGGGGTTGTCTTATGGGTCAGAAAAATCATGCCTTGTGCAACGGGCGAGTGATATTGATTGGGCGTGGTTAGAGGGCGTGCAAACATTGGGCTTAACGGCGGGGGCTTCTGCGCCAGAAGTACTTGTTGAAGAAGTGATTGCCGCGATTAAAGACCGTTATGATGTTAGTGTACGCGAAGTGTCCATCACACAAGAAAATGTTGTCTTTAATATCCCGCGCGTTTTAAGAGAGGATGCGGCGTAATGCCAATAACTGTTTCTGATTTCAATGCGATTGATCATAAAGTCATTACCTTGATGGGGATGTCTGGTGTGGGGAAAACATATTTGTCTTGTATTATGGCAGAGCAAGGATGGTTTCATTATTCGTGCGATTTAGAAATTGGTACAAAATATATGGGCGCAGAATTGGAAAAAACGCTGGGGCGGGACAACACTGTTGTGGCGGAGGATTTGTCCATGCTGTCTGAATATGTGGGGAAGTTGGGTAAAGGTAAATTATCGCTGGATGAATTTAAGCGCCGTCAGAAACAATATTATGAGGCGGAGTGCCAGTCGCTCTTACAATTAAAAAGAATTGTCAAAGAGGCAAACGCACAAGGGTTTCAAAATGTTATTAATGATTCAACGGGCAGTTTATGTGAGATTGATGATGAGACATTATTGGATAGTGTCGATGAGAACTCACTGATTGTCTATATTAAGGCAAGCGCGGAGGAAGAAAAAGAAGTACTTCGCCGTGCGCGGGAATACCCCAAACCGCTTTTTTTCTCTCCTGAAAAATTTGATGGATGGGTTGATTTGTATTTAAAAGAAAATAATTTTGTTAATACCAATGAAATGGATGCCGATGAATTTTCCCGCTGGGTGTTCCCAAAGCTTTTTGAAAACCGCCTGCCGAAATATCAGGCGATTGCGGATAAGTATGGGGTTGCCATTCCTTCAACGGCGTTTCAAGGCGTGAAAATAGCGGATGATTTTTTAAATGTTATCGTGGCACATTTGCCTTCTGAATATAAAGCGACCTGCTCATCATGAGTATTGTCATTTACACAGACGGCGCCTGTAGCGGGAACCCCGGGCCGGGGGGGTGGGGCGCATTATTAAAATGGAACGGACACGAAAAAGAGCTGTCTGGTGGTGAAGCGGAGACGACCAATAACCGTATGGAAATGATGGCTGTGATTAAGGCGTTAGAGGCTATTAAGAAATCATCAACAGTAACGATCTACACCGATAGTAAATATGTTTTGCAAGGTGCGACAGAATGGCTTGAAGGGTGGAAGGCGCGAGGCTGGAAAAGTGCGAGCAAGAAACCTGTTAAGAATCAAGACCTGTGGGAGCAGATCGATTCGCAAGTTCAGCGTCATAGCGTTACTTTTATATGGGTTAAAGGCCATGCGGGTGATGAAAATAACGAGCGTGTGGATAAGTTAGCTGTGGACGCTATATCAAGGGCTTAGCCATTTTTGTCCACAGATTATGTGGCAGTTACCCACAGGTTGAAATTTTTTGTTAAGATTCCGTTAAGACTCTCAGGTCAAGCTATTGGTAACGATGTTCGTTTATCTGCGAGCATTAAGAAACAAGACGGTTGCTTATGCTGCCTTTGTTTTCAAGTTACGAAAGGAGGATCTCATGAGTATTCATGACCCAAATAGATTAAAGAGTAACGATAACACTGTTTTTAAAAATATCACCTTGCCGCTGCCCCCTGCATCAAAGGGCGCGCATGATCATCACAATCCCGAGATGGAAATATACGCACGTTTTATGCGCCATTTGCGGATGGTGCCTCATAGTCATCCCGATATTAAGGTGTTATCGGCGATACAGTTTACGGCCGATATGCTTGATTTGCGCGATGCGCTTGTGACCAAGGTTTTGGTTGATTGTGGTCTGCGTGCGCCGCGTAAAGCACTGCCCGATGAATATTTGGAGCATGCGGATAATGCCCTGTTGCGCTCTGGCTGGGATATTGGGGGGCCGACGGTGTCACTGATTGCACTTAAGGCGTTTTGGGATAAAATTGGCGAAGATAAACTCGCCGCCTATCGCCGCCCGCCTATTTTTCACGAAGAGGGTATGTTTGTGGAATAATTTAATTATTCACATCCCATTGGTGACGGCCTAGTGGGGTGTATTCTTCGGGTTCTCCGCTTCCTTGGCGATTCCATGTGCGGGCCCGGCTTTCTTCACCGTCCAATGAATCCCCGCCTAATATGCGAGAGAGAAAATCATCAAAGCCAGAGGAGCCAAAACCAGCGCGATTAAAGATGTTAAAAGTTGGACCGCCAGATTTTTCGTGCGCCTTTATCATGGTGTCACGCCAGACGCGGGCAGGGCCAGATCCACCAGTCAGGCGTTTGGTTGGCGTATTATCATCGTTACCCATCCAGATTGCCGCGGCGTAGCGTGGCGTATAACCGATAAACCACGCATCGCGGAATTCTTGTGACGTGCCTGTTTTTCCTGCTGCAGGATAGGGGATTGCCGCGGCGCGCCCCGTGCCGTTTTGGATAACAGATTCCATCATGGTAGTGATTTGATAGACGTTTTGCGCCGCAACGACTTGGCGGTTATCACGGGGTTCTTCACGTTCAAAAAGGATCGTACCGTCCTTATCGGTGATTTTGTAAATAGCATAAGGTTCAACGGCCAAACCGCCGCGCCCTAATGTTGCATAAGCGGTGGCCATTTGGATCATGGGTACACCAGAGCTGCCCAAGGCAAGGGATAAGTCCTCTTCAAGATCAGCCGTCACCCCTAAACGGCGAGCCATGTCGATAACTTTGGTGGGGCTAACATCGCGCATGAGGTTCACGGCCACTGTATTTAAAGACATTGTGAGCGCTTCGTACAGAGTGACTTCGCCGTAATATTCATGACCGTAATTTTGCGGGCGATAGCGGCCAAAACGAATAGGCTCGTCAATGATGGTATCGCTCATCTGCCAGCCTTCTTCGATGGCGGTTAAATAAACGATTGGCTTAAAGGATGAACCGGGGGGGCGCAGAGAATTTGTGACGCGGTTAAATTCACTATCGCCGTAATCACGCCCGCCCATCATAGCCGAGACAGCGCCATCAAGACGAATGACGATGCCTGCTCCTTGTTCGACATTTTTATCACTGCCGTATTGAAGGAGCGCCTTAGTCATGGACTCTTCGAGCTCTTCTTGGATGTCTTTATTGAGCGTTGTTTCAACGATGATGTCTGATTCAACATTTCCGATAAGGTCATTTAATTGTGAGACGACATAATCAGTGAAGTAGCGAATTGTGTCGCCGCTCGATGGTTTTTTGCGGGGTGAGGGCGGCAATTTAGCAAATTGGTCATAGGTAGCTTGGTCGATATAGCCCGCATCAACCATGGCGCCGAGCACGACCTTTGTGCGCTCTGCTGATTTATGGGGGTTTGAAGCAGGGGAAAAGCGAGAGGGCGCTTTGAGTAAGCCAGCGATGGTTGCGGCTTCGCGTACGCTCAGCTCCGTTGCAGATTTGCCGAAATACACATTGGCAGCAGCGTCAATGCCATACGCGCCCGCACCGAGGTAAACGCGGTTTAAATACGCGCTTAAAATTTCATCTTTAGTCAGTTCTCTTTCTAACCAAAAAGAGAGCATGAGTTCTTGGATTTTACGTTTGATTGTGCGCTCGCGGCTGAGAAATAAGTTTTTAGCGAGTTGTTGGGTGATTGTGGAGCCGCCCTGCACAAAGCTCATTTGGCGAATATTCACAACCATCGCGCGGGCAAAGCCGACAATATCAAAGCCAAAATGTTTATAAAAACGGCGATCTTCAGTGGCAATGACGGCGTTCACAACGTGGGGCGGCAAATCTTGGATGGTAATAATTTTACCCTTCACATCGCCGTAACGGTCAAGTATTGAACCATCACTGGCTTTGATGATAACTGTAGGGCGGCGTTCAAAGACCATGGATTTGGTGACGCTTGGCAGTTCGCTTGCGTACCACGCCATGAGGATGGTGACGCCAATTAAAAACCATAAGCCGACAACAAAGCCCCACTTGAAGAGCTTTGCGATGAGCGTTTTGAAAAATCCGCTTTTTTGTACCGTTTTAGATGGTTTTTTTGCGGTTTTTTGCGGCGTTTTTTTCTTTGGTGTTGTTTTTTTCTGTGCCATGTCTTGCTTTAAAGTATTATGAAACAGGGTTTTACAGGCAAATTTAGGCAAAAGCTAGGCAAAAGCGATAAGCGGTCTTAGCGCGTTTTTTAAAAGGCGACATTGAAATTTGAAGGGTTATGAGCTCTTGTTCTCATGGGTTTAAGCGCTTGAGGCTCAATCTCTGGTATATCGACAATAATTAGTGATTTCCCTGATTTTCCTAAAGCTTGTTTTAAGCGGGCGTCCAGTAATTCAAGCGCTTCAAAGAATGCCTCTTTTTCATCGGCTTTGCCAGACACTTCGATATAAATATTGTCGGGCATATTTGGGTTTAAGGTCACCCGAAGGAAAGGGTGGAGTGCCTCTTGGTAGCATTGAGTTAGGGATTTTTCTGAGAGGTTTCTGAGGATATGTTCTCTTTGTTGCTTAAATACTTCACGACTGGCAAGTAAAGGATAACGCGCAAGGGTATCATCTTGGAGTAGATATAAAATAATACGTTTGGCAACATCAACTGTATTGGTTACAGGTTTGGTCATTCTCAGCACACTCTTATTATATTTTTTTCGGTTATGTATATAACAAGCGCGGTGTTTGCAAGAGTATTATGTGCAATTGAGCCAGTAGCGTTTAACGGCGGGGAATTTGTCGGTGGCTTGGGTTTCATCCTCAAAGACGGCGCCGCATTGTTCAGCGATATTGATAGCCCACTGATTGTTGGGACAAATTGTCAAAAGGGCGTTGTCAATGCCGATGTAGTTGATAATGGGCATGGCTTTATGGAGAATTTTACGGCCATAGCCTTTACCGCGCATTGTGGGGCGCACGATAAAATGAACATGACCGCCCCATTTTTCCAAATGCCAGTTAAGGCGGTGGCGTATATTGACCGTGCCGATATAGGTGTCATCTTTAACCATCCAGACAATTGTTTCAGGCATAGGTTCAACCCAGTCTTGATAGGGTTGGTGGGGATAGCCTTTTTCGCAGGCGAGATCTTTGACAAAGCCATCAAAGTCGCGGTCCAAAACGCCGATGTCTTGGTATAGATAACGCTCTTCTTGGTGATATTCACGAAGCGCTTCGATGTAGCTGTCTTTGTAATCAACGCAGGGGCGGATAAGTTTTGATGCGGACATAGTCTCAAATTACCAGAAAAAAATTAAATAAGGAATAGGGATGCAAGGCCAAGGAAGCCAAAAAAGCCCACAATATCTGTCACAGTCGTGAGCAGCACGGTTGAGGATAGAGCAGGGTCTGAACCGAATTTATTGAGTAAAATAGGAATTCCTGCGCCAAATAACCCTGCAAAGATAAGATTAATTACCATTGCGGCGCCGATCACAATGCCCAGCATAGGGCTTGAAAACCAGAGGGCGGCGATGACGCCGATGATCATTGCAAAGGCGATGCCGTTGAGTGTACCGACAAGGGTTTCTTTCCAAATCACGCGCATGGTGTTTGTGCTTGAGAGTTCTTTAGTGGCAAGGGCGCGCACGGCAACGGTCAATGCCTGTGTGCCCGCATTTCCGCCCATGGAGGCCACGATGGGCATCAGCACGGCAAGGGCGACGATTTGCTCAATTGTGGCATCAAAGAATGAGATAACTACAGAGGCGAGAATGGCGGTTATCAAATTAACAAAAAGCCAGCGAAAACGTGAATTGGTGGTAGATAGAACGGCGCGGTATAAGTCGCCTTCACCAACCCCTGCAAGCTTCAAGATGTCTTCTTGCGCTTCTTCGTCGATAACATCGATAATGTCGTCAATCGTAATCACACCGATGAGGCGGTTATCGTTATCGACCACGGGTGCAGAGAGTAGCCCTTCGCGGCGGAAGATATGGGCGGCTTCTTCCTGATCCATTGCGGCAGGAATAACGTGAAGGCTATCGAGGGTTAGGTTTTCTATTTTCTCATTACGTTTGGAGCGCAGTACGCGGTTTAAAGGGATTTCACCGACAACGTGATAAAAGGGGTTAATGACGATGAGGTCAAAAAACTCATCGGGTAATTCATCGGCGGCGGCGCGTAAATAATCGATTGTTTTTCCCACTGTCCAAAATTGCGGGATGGCAACGTATTCGCGTTGCATCAAACGACCAGCGGATTCTTCAGGGAATGTTAGGCCTTCCTCCATCGCGATACGGATTTTGGCCGATAGTTTTTTGATGATTTCTTGTTGGAAGTCATCTTCGAGGTCTTCGAGAATATCAAGGGCGTCATCACTGTCGAGGTCAGAGACAATGGCCGCAACACGGGCGGCGGGCATGTCAGAGAGTAAGTTTTTACGTAAGCTTGAATCCAGATAAGAGAATATTTGCGGGTCAAAGTTGTCGCCATAATTTTCAAAAAGGCTTTTGCGCTCTTCGTCATTTACTTTTTGAAGAAGTTCGGCAGTGTCTTGAATGCTGAGTTCGGTGACGAGTTCGGTGACGGTTTCTATATTTTCATCGCGAATAGCGTCGGTAATTTCGGCGATGTCATAATCAGACATACCCGTAATACCCGATTCTTCCTGAATTTCTTCGAAGACGTCTACTAATCTCTCACCAATGGTCGTATGGCCTTCATTAACAAGGCCCTTGGGGGTGTCAGGAGCCTTTTGATCATCGTTCATTCAGGCGCTCCGTTTCTAGGCTGCTTTTTTACTTTTTGCTTTTGATGTCTGCGATTCAGGTTGCTGATGCACGGCTTCGACCACGGCAACGGCGCTCATGTTTAAAATACCGCGCGCGGTTGTCGCGGAAGTAAGGATATGAGCAGGCTTATTCACACCAAGCAAAATAGGACCAACGGGAATACCTTCGCCGAGCACTTTGAGCATATTGAACGAGATATTTGCCGCGTCAATGTTAGGCATAATCAATAAGTTAGCTTCACCTTTTAATGTTGAGTCCGGCAAGTGCATATCACGAATTTTTTGTGAGAGCGCTGTATCAGCGTGCATTTCACCGTCAACCATGAGGGTTGGATCACGTTGTTTGATGTCCAAAGTAGCCTTGCTCATTTTTGAGGCACTTTCATCTTTGCGGGAGCCAAAGTTCGAGTAAGACAAGAGTGCAACGCGCGGTTCAATGCCAAAGCGTTTTACACGCTCTGCCGCCAAAATTGTCATTTCTGAGATTTGGGGGACAGAAGGGTTTGGGTTAACATGTGTATCACAGACAAAATAGGAGCCTTTGTTTGGCATGATAAGCAGGCGAAGCGCGGCAGCTGTTTCAACGCCCGGCTTGAGGCCAACAATATCACCGACATGGCGCATATGAACATGGAAATCACCAACTGTGCCGCAGATCATGGCGTCAACTTCACCGCGTTGCAGCATCAAAGATGCAATCACCGTTGTGTTCGTGCGGACAATTGTTTTCGCAACAGCAGGGGAAATTCCGTTGCGTTTCATGATGTCATGATAAAGCCTGCGGTATTCTTTATATCTTGGGTCATCCTCAGGATCGCAAAGGTCGAAATCTTTATCAATTTCAAGACGCAGCCGCAGTTTTTGAATGCGGTTTAAGACCACGGCGCGGCGACCAATTAAGGTTGGATGACCGATACCTTCATCGACAACCATTTGCACGGCGCGAAGGACGTTTTCTTCTTCGCCTTCAGCGTAGACGATCTTTTTCGGATTTTTGCGGGCGACATCAAAGACAGGGCGCATGACCTGATTACTCTGAATGTGGAACTGTTTCAGTTTTTCACGGTAGGCATTAAAATCTTTAATCGGGCGGGTGGCAACACCACTATCCATGGCGGCCTTTGCTACGGCGATAGGGAGTTCGACACCAAGGCGCGGATCAAAGGGTTTTGGGATCATGTATTGTGGCCCAAATTCCATAGTTTCTCCGGGGTAAATGGCGGCGACTTCTGGGGTTACTTCTTTACGGGCAAGCGCGGCGATGGCCTTCACGCAGGCGATTTTCATTTCTTCGTTAATCGCAGTTGCACCGACATCAAGAGCGCCGCGGAAAAGAAATGGGAAACAAAGAACGTTGTTCACTTGGTTTGTAAAATCTGAACGCCCTGTGCAGACAATCGCGTTGGGTTTACCCTGATGCGCCACATCGGGCATAATCTCTGGGGTTGGATTGGCCAGCGCCATGATAAGCGGGGCGTCGGCCATACTTGCGGCCATTTCAGCCGTAACCATGTTGGGGCCAGACAAGCCGAGGAAAACGTCAGCGCCTTCGATGGCATCTTTTAGGTCGCGCGCGTTTGTTTCATTGGCATATTTTTCTTTGTAGGGGTCCATGCCTTCAATACGGCCTTTATAGATGACACCTTCGCGGTCACAAACGGTGATATTATCACGGGGTAAGCCAAGCTCTACCATTAAGTTTAAACAGGCCATCGCAGACGCGCCGGCACCATTTGCAACAAGTTTCACTTGTTTTATGTCGCGCCCCATAATCTCCAACCAATTGGTGAAAGCGGCAGAAACGATAATGGCTGTGCCGTGTTGATCATCGTGGAAGACGGGGATGTTCATGCGCTCTTTGAGGCGGCGTTCGATTTCGAAGCACTCTGGCGCTTTAATATCCTCAAGGTTAATGCCGCCGAAAGAAGGTTCTAGAACAGCAATCGCTTCGACGAATTTATCGACATCGGTTTCGTTGACCTCGAGGTCAAAGGAGTCAATATTGGCGAATTTCTTGAAAAGAACGCATTTTCCTTCCATCACAGGTTTGGACGCCAGCGCGCCAATATTACCAAGACCAAGTACGGCTGTGCCATTTGAAATAACCGCAACAGTATTCCCGCGTGAGGTGTAATCGAGCGCTTTTAAGGGGTCTGCGGCGATTTCTTCGCACGGGATCGCCACACCAGGGGAATAGGCTAAAGCCAAGTCGCGCTGCGTTTCGAGCTGCGTTGTTGGTTTCATGGAGATTTTGCCTGGTGTTGGCAGGCGGTGATAATCGAGGGCGGCTTCGCGTAAGTTATCTTGCGGCGCGGCTTTTGGCGGTTGCTCGTTTTTATTTTTCGTCGGCATTTGGAGGACCTTCTATGTTTTGATCTTAGAGTTAGATGTATATCTTATATTGGTGCGGCCGAGAAGACTCGAACTTCCACGGACTTATCGTCCACAGCGACCTCAACGCTGCGCGTCTACCAATTCCGCCACGGCCGCACACTGAGATGTGATGTGATAACAAATAAGAATGTTTGGGGCAAGCGGGATAATCTTGAATTTGATAAGTTTTCATGATTAAACGGCCTTATCATGCAAAACATTGATTTCAATAATGAAATAGAGTGGAAAATATCACAAAGCCCCGTTGAATATAAAACGGCGGTCAAGGTGATGGAGGAGCGCGTGGCCGCGATTCGTAGCGGTGAGAAAGCTGAGCTGATCTGGCTGCTTGAACATCCACCGCTTTACACGGCAGGAACAAGCGCGAAAGCGGCGGATTTATTATCGCCAAAATTCCCTGTTTTTGAGACGGGCAGGGGCGGTCAATACACCTATCATGGGCCGGGTCAACGGGTCATTTATGTGATGTTGGATTTGAAAAAACGTCAAAAAGCCCCTGATATCAAACAGTATATTTGTGATCTTGAGCAATGGATCATTAACACACTGCAAGCCTATGATATTACAGGAAAAAGAATTTCTGGGCGGGTTGGTATATGGGTAGAGCGTGAGGGGCAGGTTGAAGCCAAAATCGCCGCCATCGGCGTGCGGGTGAGGCACTGGGTCACGTATCATGGGATATCTATTAACCTAAACCCCGATTTGTCGCATTTTAGCGACATTGTCCCTTGTGGAATAAGTGATGCGGGCGTCACGAGTTTTGAAAGCCTTGGGGTGATGGCCAGTATGAATGAGTTGGATGGGGCATTAGAGAAAAATCTTACGTTTTAGTAATTATTGTAATCTTGGTTGTATTTTTTTAACATTTTTTCAGTTTAATCCGCCGCTTGTTGCGTTAAGTTGGATTGTGCGTAGGCGGCGCAAAATTGAATTAATGTAGTCATATCATCTTTTAATCCATTGAAATTATTGTTTTTTGTACAATTTTCTTCATCCATATAAAGGGCGCGTGAGATTTCTATTTGCAGGCTGTGACGACCTTTGGCGGGGGCGGAGTAGCGGTCGACAAGCTCTACGCCTTTATAGGGGTCGTTTATAGCAACTTTGTAGCCTTTTTCTTTTAAGAAATCTCGTATAGCATGGGTAAAGTCAAGATCACAGCTTGTTCCGTTGCGGTCTCCTAGAACAAAATCAGGCTCTTGGGCGGGATTAATACGCCCGAATGTGGCGATGGATTTGGGGGTTGGCATGGAGTGACAGTTTATATGCCAGCTTTTGCCGAAATTGTAATGAGCGGTATCAATAAGGCCTTTTAGGGTTTCGTGATAGGGCGTGTAGTACTTTGCGATGCGCTCAATGATTTCGATGGGCAGTAAATCGCGGTCATAAACAGGGACGCCTGGGCTAATAAGGCGGCGAATAAGGCCGATCCCTGCATATGAACGGTTGGTGGGGTTAATTGGCGGCGCGTCTTTTGGCCATGGGGCGTTTAAAAGCTCCTCGTCAATATCATCACTGGCGCGGTTCACGTCAATGAAGCTTCGTGGGAAATGGGCGCATAAAAGGGATGCGCCATGGTGTGGGGCGCAGGCGAATAACTCATCAACAAATTTATCTTCTGCGCGCTGTAAGTCATTAAAATCACAGGAATAATCAAATTCTGCGGGGTAGGCTGTGCCGCTGTGGGGGCTATCGAAAATAACGGGCAGGGCTTTGGCTGGCGTGGTGCAAGTCAGCACGCCGTCAATTTCTTTTATTATGTTGTTTGAGGTCTTGCGCATATAGCCGCTCCTGATTAATGTATGCCCCGATAATATAGTCAACCACATTAACGTCATTACCAAGGAGTGCAAGATGCACGATTTAAAATATATTCGCGAAAATCCAGCAGATTTTGATAAGGCGATGACCCGCCGCGGATTTGAATCGTCTCAAAGCGCCCCCATTTTGGATTTAGATGAGAAGCGCCGTGCCGTTCAGACGGAGTTGCAGGTTATTCAAGCCAAACGTAATGATGAATCCAAGAAAATTGGCGATATTAAAAAGGCAGGTGGGGACGCCCAACTAGCGATGGATGCGGTCGCCGCGATGAAAACGCAAATGACAGAGTTGGAAGAGCAAGACCGCGTTTTGGGTGAGGAATTGAAAACGATACTCTCCAGTTTGCCGAATATTCAAAAGGCGGATGTGCCGGATGGCAAGGACGAGCATGACAACGTTGAAGTCCGCCAGTGGGGAAAGCCGCGCATAACTAAGGAAAACGCCAAGGAGCATTGGGAAATTGGCGAGAGCCTTGGCATGATGGATTTTGAAACCGCGGCCAAACTCAGCGGCTCTCGTTTCACTTTATTAAGTGGCAAGCTGGCGCGGTTAGAGCGTGCGATTGCGCAATTCATGCTCGATACGCAAACAGATAAAAATGGTTATATGGAGTGTTCTCCGCCTTTGATGGTCAATGATGCCACCATGTATGGAACTGGAAACCTGCCGAAGTTTGGTGATGATCTGTTTAAGACGACGCGCGGAGACTGGCTTATTCCTACTGCCGAAGTGCCGCTCACGAACATTGTGGCGGATATGATCGTGGAGGCGGATACACTGCCGCGTCGATATACCGCATATACCCCGTGTTTCCGTTCAGAGGCGGGCAGTGCAGGGCGTGATACGCGCGGAATGCTGCGCCAGCATCAATTTTATAAAGTGGAGTTGGTATCTATCACGAAACCCGAAGACAGCAACGCCGAGCATGAACGGATGCGCTCTTGCGCTGAGGGGATTTTGGAGGCTCTCGACATTCCCTATCGTACCGTTGTTTTATGTACTGGAGATGCGGGGTTTGGTTCTGCAAAAACCTATGACCTTGAAGCATGGCTGCCCGGGCAAGATGCGTATAGGGAGATTTCAAGCTGTTCAAATTGTGGTGATTTCCAAGCGCGGCGCATGAATGCGCGCTTTAAGCGCAAAGGGGAAAAAAAGACAGAGTTCTTGCATACGCTGAATGGCTCTGGCCTAGCGGTGGGGCGGACATTAATTGCTGTGATGGAAAATTACTATGATCCTGCCGATGGGGGTGTTTTTGTGCCTGATGTCCTGAAACCCTATATGGGCGGCGTTGAAAAAATCACGAGTGCGTAAATTAACACGCGGCCTTTGGCGCGGCGCATTTCTTTGCGGTCAAGAATGTTGGCCAGTTTGATCGGCTCACGCCTGTGGAGATTTTAAAATGCTGCCCTAATAAAGAGGGGGTATCAAATCCCCACTTTGCTTTACTGTTATAAGGGCGGTAAAGATTGTTTGAAAACACGGCCAGACGCACGGGTTGATCATTAGCAACATTGGTGAAATAGCAAAAGAGATTGCTGCTTTGCCCCCATGCCAAATGATCGAGCCGCCCCACCCATAAGCCGATAGGCGCAACAGATTTATAGGCCGATAAAAGCCGCCCTTCGGGATGATCTATTGATGAGTGAATTTTATTCATATCTCGCATTAAAACTCTTACAGTGTCGAACGCCGCACGTTATGTTATTTATTTACATAAGTCAATATTTTATGATCTTTTAGGGTATTCCTTTGAGGTCTAAGGGGCAGGTTTGCGATTTTATATCAGCGTGTCAGTGTTTAGACAGTTGCGCGGGGTTGATGTGCGTGGTCTTGTTTGGGCGCGTTTTCTGTGATGATTTTATCAAAAAACGGTTTAAGGTAGCCTTCATAATATCCTTTGCTTTGGTCATCAAAAAGGGTCGCGGTTTCTTTGAGCTCTTCTGTTCCGTAGACAGGGTCTAGGCCGCGTTCAGCCATTTGTTTCCAGTGGCTGAAAAGTTGTAATTCTGCATCGCTGTATTGAGGCATTTCGCCGGTTTGTTCGACATGCTGTACCATTTTGCAAAGATCCATAATGTATTCCTGCGGAAAGGCGGCCAGAGGCGCGCGAAAGCCTGCCTCGACCATGCTTGCGACGCTGCCGCGCATATTTCCATTTCGATAAGCGTATTCAACAGCCAGAGAAAGGCGGTTTAATTCACCGCCATAACAATCTTTATAATCATCATATGCTTTGGCAAAGTTTTCAGTTGTTATGGTATGGTCGCTTTTACTGCTTCGTAATTCATACCCTTTATAATCATGGCGCTCAGGATGACGGATCATTTGGAAATCATCGGAGCGTTGATCACGTGTGTAAGGGGATGTAATTGTTGTTTGTGCTGCTTGTTGTCTGTCAGGTGCCATTAAACCTGTTTCAATTTCTTGAACGCGATCTGGCGCAAATTGAGCAGCGATTTTTAGTGTCGTGTTGAGCAATTCTTTTGCCTTAGCGCCAAAGCCAATATATTGCGCGGTCGTAAGGTCAGGACTGCTATCTCCCATAAGATAGGGCGTGTGGCTTCCCTTCACCGTTATAGCCTTTTTGAGGGTGTCTTGATCGTGCGTCCACCTGTCATTTTCAGCAATACCATCAAGGCGGGCTGTCCAGTGTTTTACTTTTGCGTCGTGAAGTCGGCTTGCGCTGTGGTCGGCTTTATCGCAGGTTGCCATGCTGACTGGTTTATTGATGATGGGCGGTTTAGGCGTTGTGATGCCGCGATCTTCGTCGTTGTTAAATCGTTTTTCAACCTGGCGGAGATCGTAATAATCTAAGGTACCTTGCTCTTGGAAATAGCCATCAAAAACGGCGCGAGCAAAATTGTTCCATGTTCCATCTTTTGCAAGAGCAAGATTGTCATGTGCGATTTGCGCCATGTGAGGCCATGATTTGTAGAGCTCAGCGAATAAGGCAGATGTTCTAAATTGTCTCTCGGGGCCGCGCGGGTTGCCGTTTAAACTCTCAGCGCATTGGATTGCCTCGGATACGCGGGCATTTGATTCTTTGGCGCGATCACACATAAGAGCGGATGTTAAGGTGTGGTTTATATTATAGCTCGCGCCGTTTTTACCATCGTCCATATGTTGAAGTTCATGTTTTAAAATGAGGGCGACATTTTCGGCTGTTTGGCCTTCGGCGAGGGGGATTTGTTTTTTTGTGTAATCACATAAACCGAGCGCCCCTTCTTTTTCCATACGGTCTTGGTCAAAAACAAAATGAAAGCCTTCGCGCTGTGCCATACTTAAAAGGCGTCTCCCATCATCAGTCTGAGAGAGCAGGAAAACCGCTTTTTTTAAGAGTGTTCTGTTTTGATGGTCACGAACGGCGTGCGCCATGCCTGCGGCGATGCGTTCTTCGCGCGTTTTGTATTTATGAGGATCGTAAGCGGGAATGGTGCCGCGATAATCGTATTCTAAAGGGTACCGTGCAATAAAATCTGTCCCATCGGGCTTGCGTCCAATGACTGGATCGCCAAATTTATTAACAATAAGACCCCATTCGCCTGTTGGGATGGGCGGGCCGTCAAATTGTCTGTCTTGAGGGCGCGGCGCGGCTGCAGGCGCTGATGCGCCTGATCCCATAAACCAACTTCTTAGTTTTCCTAAAGCCATAATCCCCTCAATTATGCCTTATAGTGCCTTGAAAAAGCTAATTTTACGTAAATGCGGGGTTTAATATAGGGTAAAGGGTGTCTTGCCCCTGAATCAGTTGATCTGTATAGTATTTATACGCTTTTTTGTTCTGAAAAAGTATTTAACGTATTCTATAGGTATTCGCCCGTGATCCAGATTGACGCCCATCATCAAAATAAAGCCATCCGCCTCATTATGGATTTGCGGACCAAAGGGGTGCAGGATATCAATGTTTTAAATGCGATTGAGCGCGTGCCACGCCATCATTTTATCCCCGATGCGTTATCAGATCAGGCCTATGAGGATATTGCCGTGCCCATTGGGCTTGGGCAAACGATTAGCCAGCCTATTGTCGTTGCGAAAATGACGGGGGCGCTGGAGATCTCGGATCGTCATAAAGTTTTAGAGATTGGGACAGGGACGGGGTATCAGGCTTGCGTTTTGTCAAAGCTTGCGCGGCGGGTTTACACGATAGAGCGCCATAAGCCGCTTCATGTGATAGCAGAGCAGAACTTTGATATGCTGGGCCTTCGTAATATTACGGCGATTTGTGCCGATGGGATGAGAGGGTGGCCGCGTATTCATGGCATTGACCAAGCGCCGTTTGATAGGATTATCGTTACCGCGGCAGCAAGAGGCAAGCCGCCTGCGGCGCTTTTAGATCAGCTTCATATTGGCGGGATTATGATTGCGCCTGTGGCGCCCGATAATGGTGATGCGGGCGCGCAAATGTTAAAGCGGTACAAAAAAGAGTCGCAAGATACGTATTCTATTAGTGATATTATGCCTGTGCGTTTTGTCCCCTTATTGCCTGATATTGCAAAAGAAGATGAAAATGTCCGTGAAATTGCCTAAAGCGTTATGGGTTATGACGGCCTGTCTCTTGATGGCACCTGCTTGCTCGCAAGCGCCGTCAAAGTCAACCGAAGTAAGGTATGGCGCGTCCAAGGGCGCGGGAAGTGTGGGAGCGCATACAGTCTTAAAGGGCGACACGCTTTATAGTATTTCAAAGCAGTATCAATTGCCGATTACTGAAATTGTGACGCTGAATAATATTTCTGAAAATTATACGCTGACATCGGGGTTTCGGATTAAGTTGCCCCCGCCCAATGAGCATACAGTGAGGCGCAATGACACAGTGCAGGGCGTTGCCAGAACGTATAGTGTGAGCCCAAGTCAGATTGTTGCACTTAATAATTTAAGTGCGCCGTATCAATTAAAATCTGGACAGGTCTTGCGGTTGCCTACGCCAACGATGCGCGATGATTTTGAGCGCTATGATGTACCGCAAGAAACGCAAAGCGCCGCAAGAGTTGATCGTGTGGAGCGTGAAGCCCTTGGTGATAATAATCAGCAAGCGCGTGTGATAACCTCTGAGCCGCTGCCTTCAAACGCGCAAGAGCAAGGTGTGACGCCAAATGTGCAGCCGAAAGTTGAGCAAGCGTCATCAACGGTGCGATCAAAAGCGATTGAGCAGATTCCAAAACGCTCAGGTAATGGTAAATTTATGCGCCCTGTTGATGGGAATATAATTTCTGATTATGGTCCAAAAGACGGCGGGCTTCATAATGATGGGATTAATATTAAAGCCGCGCGCGGGGCGGCGGTGCGTGCGGCGGAAAACGGGCGTGTTGTTTACGTCGGCGATGATTTGGAAGGCTATGGTAATTTGATTTTAGTGCGCCATGCAGACAGATATATGAGTGCGTATGCCCATTTGGATAAAACCCTTGTTAAAAAGGGGGATGAGGTGAAACGCGGTCAATCTATTGGTACAGTGGGGTCAAGCGGACAAGTGGACAGCCCGCAACTTCACTTTGAAATTCGTAAGGGAGCCAAGGCTTTAGATCCGCAAAAATACCTTTAGAAAATAATTTAAAATAATATCGAAGGTTTTTTGATGACTACGCGTATAACTCTATAGAAATAACAAAAACAACCTCACATAAGGAAAAATCATGCAAAAATCATTTTTAGCTCTCTCTGTTGCAACTCTCGCTCTTATTGCTTTTACACCGGTTGCGGCATACGCCCAAGATGGTGCTTATAAGGAAAAACGTCAAGATGTCCGCTCCTATAAACGCGATAAGAAAGAAGATGTTCGCGAATTTAAGCAAGAAAAGCGTCAGGATGCCCGTAAAGACTATCGTGATGATAAATTTGAAGGCAAAACTGAGCTTCAAGAAAAACGTCATGATGCGTATTTAAATCGTCTTGATAAGAAAGAAGATGTGCGTGAGTTCAAGCAAGAAAAACGCCAAGACTATCGTGCAAATGTAAGAGATCGTTACAACGACTAATTATAAAAAAGAGATATAAAGGAAAAAATATGAAAAAAATATTGATGATGGCGGTTGCCGCTGGTGTGTTGATGTCTCCGACTTTTGCGATGGCTCAAGATTTCAAAGGGGGAGGCAAGAATAAAGAGCGCATGGAAGCACTTAAAAACATGAGCCCTGAAGAACGCAAGGAACTTATGGAGACAAAGCGCGCGCAGTGGCAATCCATGAGTGAAGAAGAGCGTGAAGCTAAACGCGCAGAGTATAAAGCCAAGCACGAAGCCCGCAAAGCCGAGATGGATGCAAAATACGACACATTAACTGATGAACAAAAAGCCAAAGTTGATGCCAAGCGTGCTAAGCACAAAGCCAAGCGTGAACAAATGAAAGAGCGCGGCATGGGTGGCATGCAAAGCAGAGGAAATTTCAATTTGAACCAATAGGGTCGCAACGAAAAAAGCCCTATAGTTAGTGATGAAGGCAGCCCCACCAAAGGGGCTGTTTTTGCTTTATTTGACGTTTAAGTTAAAAAAGGTATGATGCCTTGTTTCCAAACAATGAGGAGGGCGTTATGACCGACCGCAAAAATCATTTTTATAAAACCCTATTTTTACTATCTCTGGGCGTTGTCACGTGCTTTGGGAGTATGTCTGTGGGACAGATTAAGGCATGGGCGCAAGAGACAACTTATAGCGCAGAAGATAGCGCAGCGCGGGAAGCCAAAATTCGCCAATTAGAAGCCCGTGTTAAAGCCGCAGAGCAAGAGGCCTATATTCGTGAGCTTGAGGCGCGTGAACAGGCCGCAAAAGGGAATGTGCAACGCAGCAGATCCAGAGCTCAAGGCGCCCCTGATCCTGAAGAGCCGGGCAATAAAGTTGTGAGCAAGGCGCAGGAAAAAGTGCAGAGCAAGGTTGAACAAAAATCAAACCAAGCGGCAAACCGTGCAGAATCTCAGTTAGACCGTGAAATTGACAGCAGAATTGATCGTGTGACCAACAATATTTTTGGGAACTGGTAGTCAATAGCACCAGTTTTCAAGGATATGAGGGCTATCACGAGCTGATAGTCCCTTGATTGTGCCTGTGAATCATTACAGTTTTTTGTGCCTATTGATCTTGCCTTTGGCATGTGAGGCGCTATAGTCCTGCAATATTAATAATTTCAATGCGATAGCACATCTATACGTCATTTTACTGGAGGATTAAGAATGTTTATTTCAAAGGCATATGCCCAAGCAACAGAAACAATTACAGGCGTGAGCGCGGAAACAGCCGCTTTGGCGGGCGAAGCGCCAAGCGCAGCAAGCGCATTTGCGTGGAATATGGGTCTTATCCTTGTTCTCGTGATGATGTTTTATTTCCTTCTTATTCGTCCGCAGCAAAAGCGTTTTAATGAGCATAAGTTGATGCTTGATGCGCTTAAAAAAGGTGACAAAATTGTTACTTCTGGCGGTCTTGTTGGAACGATTAGCAAGATTAAAGCGGGTGATGATGAAGTTGAAATTGATCTAGGCGAAGTCAAAGTGATGGCATTGCGCTCCAGCATTCAGGCCAAGGCAGAAAAAACAGCGCCAGCAAAACCAGCGCTGAAAGAAGAAACTGTAAAAAAAGAAACTAAAAAAGCCGTTAAGAAGTAAACTCTATGATTAATATTCCCCGCTGGAAAGTTATTGCCATCCTTATTGTGTGTTTTTTGGGCGTTGCCTATAGCGCGCCGAACTTTATTGGCAGTGATGCCCGCAATTGGGCGGCGAATAATCTCCCGGGGATATTTCCATCTAAATCCATTAGCCTTGGGCTTGACCTGCAAGGAGGATCACACATTCTCCTTCAGGTTGAAATGAAGGCAGTGATTAAAGAGCGCGCAGAGGGGCTGGTTGAAGGGCTGCGCCCTGAATTACGCTCTGAGAAGATACGCTATAAACGCCTGACGGATTTAGATGATGGTGTTGTTATCACCCTTGCTGATGCTGCCGATATTGATAAGACACGCGACATTATCCGCGGGATTGATCGCAATCTTTTGATTGATGTAAAAAATGACACAGCGCTTCATGCGACATTTTCAGCAGATTCAATAAAGGAAATTCAGGATCAAACCATTAGCCAGTCTATTGAGATCGTGCGCCGCCGTATTGATGAAACAGGCACGCGCGAGCCGATTATTCAGCGCCAGGGCGATGACCGTATTTTGGTACAATTGCCGGGTATTGATGACCCGCAGCGTATTAAGGACTTACTGGGTAAAACGGCCAAACTGACTTTTCATTTGGTGGATACCTCTGGCGCAGATGAATCCGCACGCGGTGGAGTGATGATATTGCCCATGGCCAATGAGGTCGGGCAGAGCATCCCAGTAGAGCGACGTCCGCGTTTAACGGGGGATATGTTGACCAACGCGCAATATGCACCTGATCAAAATGGACAGCCTGCTATTAATTTTGCTTTTAACACCATCGGGGCAAAGCGTTTTTGTGATTTGAGCCGTGAAAATGTTAACCGCCTTTTTGCGATTGTGCTTGATAATGAAGTGATTAGCGCGCCGCGCATTAACGAGCCTATTTGTGGTGGCCGTGGTATGATTTCAGGAAACTTTACCTTAAAAGAAGCCAGTGATTTGGCGTTGCTTCTTCGTGCTGGCGCGTTGCCTGCGCCGCTTTCGATTATTGAGGAGCGTACTGTTGGCCCGTCGCTGGGTGCGGATTCGGTCGAGGCGGGTAAGGTTGCCAGCATGATTGGCATGGCGCTTGTGCTGTTCTTCATGTTCATGACCTATGGCCGTTTTGGGGTTTATGCCAATGTTGCGCTTATGGTCAATGTGTCGTTAATTTTTGCTTTGCTGTCTGGGCTTCAAGCTACCTTAACCTTACCAGGGATTGCGGGGATTGTTTTAACCATTGGTATGGCCGTTGATGCCAACGTTCTAATTTTCGAGCGTATCAAGGAAGAAATTAAAAATGGGCGCAGCATTATGTCGGCGATAGATACGGGATATTCGCGGGCGATGGCCACGATTATTGACTCTAATTTGACGACACTGATTGCAACAATTGTTCTTTATTCTTTTGGGACAGGCCCGATTAAGGGGTTTGCTGTGACGCTTGCGATTGGGATTGTTACCTCTTATTTCTCTGCGATTATGGTGACGCGCCTTTTGGTTGTCTTATGGCTTAAAAAGAACAACCCCAAAACGCTTAGTCTTTAAGGTTTAAAATACAAGGTTTATAGTGATGATTTTTAAATGGATACCTGATAACACCAATATTAATTTTATGAAGTTTCGCTTCATATCATTTGGTGTCTCTACGCTTCTTGCGGTTATTTCGGTCTTTTTGCTCATGACCAATGGGCTTAATTACGGCATTGATTTCACGGGCGGGACGTTAATTGAAGTGCGCGTTGATAATCAAAACCCTGATCTGAGTGATTTGCGTTCTGGTTTGAACAACCTTGATTTAGGCGCAGTGTCCATTCAGGAATTTGGCGAGCCGAATGATCTTTTGATGCGTCTTTCTGAGCAAAAACCAAGAGAAGGCGAAACGGCGCAAATCGCGCAAGAGGCCGCTATTGGTAAAGTGCGCGTTTTGCTAAATGAAAAATTTGGTGAGGGTGTTGATTATCGCCGTGTTGAATTTGTTGGCCCGCAAGTGGGTGAGGAACTCAAACAAAAAGGATTTTATGCCGTCTTGTTTTCCATTGCCGCTATGCTGATTTATATCTGGGTGCGGTTTGAATGGCAGTATGGCGTGGGGGCGTTTGTTGCGCTTGTGCATGATACGTTTATTACGGTTGGACTTTTTGCATTAACAGGGATGGAATTTAACCTATCAACGGTCGCAGCGATTTTGATGATTGCGGGATATTCGATGAATGACACGGTTGTGGTGTTTGACCGCATCCGTGAAAATTTGCGTAAATATAAGAAAATGAGCCTGTATGAGCTATTGAATAAATCTATTAATGAAACTTTGTCCAGAACCTTGATGACATCGTTTACGACCATTTTGGCACTGCTTGCGCTATGGCTTTTTGGGGGTGAGGTTATCCGCGGGTTTGTCTATGCGCTTATTTTCGGTATTGGCATTGGGACATTTTCTTCGATTTTTGTGGCGTCGCCCTTGTTGATGTATTTAAATATCCGCACAGGTCGTGCGAGCCAAGATAAAGCTGAAGCTGAAGCGGTTACAGAATAGTTTTTATTTATAAAGGAGATTTCAATGCGTTTTTCACGGTCATTTTATTTAATGGGTTTATCTGTTTTAGCGTTGAGTGCCTGTTCATCGAGTAGTGCTCATAATATGGGCAGTGTTGATGATATTGTTATAGAAAATAGGGGCATCCCATCAGCGGCTAAAGCAGAAAAAGACGCTGTGACCACTCTCAAGGCTACGGCGGATGCCGAGATTGTTGAAGTGACAGATAATGCTGCGGATCTTGATAATGCCGCCGACATGATGACAGATGCTCCGAAGGTCGATGCGGCGGAAAAAGTAACTGAAATTACGACGCAAGAGGTTGTGTCCAAAGCCGTTAAAGATACTGTTGCCGATAGCAATACTCCAAAAGTGGCCTCGGCGCTGCGTGAAGGCACTGTATCACTTGCTGATAAGAAAATGGAGCCGATGAAGCCTACGCCTATGCTTTCTGATGCGCCAGAAGATGTTGCAGAAAAAGAGCCGATGCCTGCTCCATCAGGTAGCAGTGATTTACCGCCTAATGCAAAGCCCGGTGAATGTTATGCTAAAGTTTTAATCCCTGCAAAAACACTTGCAAAATCAGAGCGTGTGCAGGTATCAGAGGAGCAAAAAGTGCTCGTGCGTATTATTCCGGCCCAGTATAAAATTGAGACAGAGCAGGTTTTAGTAAAAGAAGCCCGCACTTATTGGAAGCCAGGCACAGGACCCCACCAACGCGTTGATGAAACAACAGGGCAAATTATGTGCCTTGTAGAAGAGCCAGCAGAATATAAAACAATAGAAAAACGCGTTTTGGTATCGCCTGAGCAGCCAGAATACAAAACAATGCCCGCGCAGTTTGAAACGGTGACCCGCATGGAAATTGTTGAAGATGAACGTTTGGAATGGCGCCGCATTCTATGTGACACCAATGTGACACCAGCCGTTATCATGCAAATTCAGCGCGCGCTCATTGAAAAAGGCTATGATGCGGGGCCTGTTGATGGGCGTGTTGGTCAAAAAACTTTACGTGCCATCAACCAGTTTCAGGTTGATAACGATCTTGCTTCACGTGGCATGACGTATGAAATGATCGATAGTCTTGGCGTCAAATTGGCGGGAATGTAAGGGGAGTTGAGCGGATGGATGTAACGCCGCTTGTCCGCGCAGGGCTTCAGCTTATTCAGTCTTATTCAGACAAAGGATTCAAAATTACAGGGACGGCGCATGAGAGTGCCGTTTTTGTTTTTGCCGATGAAACAAGGTCATGGCCTGATGTGACTGATTTGGAATCTTTAAATAATCATAGTTTCGATGCGCTTGTTGCACAAAAAGATAAGATTGACGTTTTGCTGATTGGAACGGGAAAACGTATAAAGCCATTACCGTCCGCATTGCAACAGTATTTGCAGGAAAATGGACTTTATCCCGATGTTATGGACACGGGCGCGGCATGCCGTACTTTTAATGTCTTGGTCGCAGAAGGCCGGCGCGTTGTGGCGGCTTTGCTGGTGAGTGTCTAGCCGCCGATTAATGAAGGCTTAGAATAGCGGTGCATATACTCAGGAGAGACAGTTTCAATTTTGGCATCCCCCGTATTTCCGATGTTGGGCAGTGTTATTTTTTTAAATTCAATAGAAATACCTAATTCAAGGCATTCAGATACGACAGCAAAAAGCCCGCAAGGCCTATTTGGCTGGTCCACATCCTCTTGTGAAATTGAGGGCATTACCAAACTTGTAAGATTTCCAGTGGATGAGATTGAAAAACAATGTTCGTGCCCGTGAAGAGTAACGATGCTTCGCCGAAAGCGAGAAATGGCTCTTAATTTTTCTGATATGTCATGCGTGTTATCGACATAATATGATTTTTTGTTAGATTTGTTACCTATTTTGCGTTTTGACCGATCAAAAGCGAAGTGCGAACCAATTATAAGATTGCACTGGTCTGGTGTTATATCATCAATAAGGCCAATGATTTCGGTATTTCCATCTTTTTTGTTTCCATATTTGTAGCGGTATCGTTTTTTGCCGGCTTTTTCGATGACTTTTATTCTCGGCTGGGCAACAATTATTTTTGTCGAGGGCATGGCATTTTGGTTAATAGAATATGATTTTCTTATAAGTTTGTCGCGCCATGATGGTTGCGTCGGTTCATGATTGCCAACAACATGGGCATAAAATCCTCTGAATTCCTGTGCTCTTTGGTAACTTCTTTCCGCTGCTTGGTGGTGCTTAGTTATGTCTGAGTTATAGCTAGATTGGTCTCCCCCATTCATGAAAATACCAATGCCTTCACGTTGACAAAAATCTATTGTCAGGAAATGAAGATCATCAGCAAGGCTTCCCCACAAACTGACTTTGTGTCTTATATCCGGGCCTTGATGAAAATCAGTAGCAAAAAGCAAACTCATAATTTATATATACATAATATAAATTTAATGCCATAAAAAAGTCGGCAGCTGCCGACTTTTTTGTGCATGGTGTAATAGAATTTTATAAAACAATCTTATGCCGCAGCCTTGATCTCCATGGGCCCTTTTTCGAAAAGTTCGGCAACATAATCCCAATTAATGAGGTTATCGACGAAGGCTTCGAGATATTTCGGGCGGGCATTGCGATAATCAATGTAATAGGAATGCTCCCATACGTCACATCCCAAAAGCGCAGTTTTGCCAAACACAACGGGGTTTTCACCGTTGGGTGTTTTGATAATTTCAAGCTTACCTGTTGCATTATCCATTGCAAGCCAGCACCAGCCAGACCCAAATTGAGTTATACCGGCGTCGATAAATCCTTTTTTGAAACCATCATAACCACCAAGATCCGCAGCTATTTTGGCTTCTAATTTACCGTCCATGGATGTGCCGCCGCCATTAGGCTTCATCCAGTGCCAAAAATGGATATGGTTAAAATGTTGACCTAGTTGATTGAATAAGCCTGCTTTTGCGGGGTCTTTATGCGCGGCAACCATGGCCTCTTCGAGGGAGAGTTTTTCTAGCGCAGTGCCTGCGATAAGCTCATTCCCTTTTGTGATATAAGCCATATGGTGTTTGTCATGGTGGAATTCAAGGGTTTCAGCCGACATATAGGGGCCAAGCGCGTCATAGCCATAGGGGAGTTCTGGGAGTGTGAAGGTCATAAAATTGTCCTTTCGTTGTGTGTGTTTATAAATGACCAAATAGTTGTGCCATATTTTGGTTCCCTTTGAAACCGCAATAGATTAAAGATTTTGTTATGTCGAAAACGCCGCCCATTCACCCTGTGGATAAAAAAGTGAGTTATGCACAATGCCAAGAGATTGTTCGCCGCCATGACCCTGATCGGTATTTAATCAGCCTTTTGATGCCGCGCAAATATCGCTGTGCATTATGGGCGCTCTATGCGTTTAATTATGAAATCGCCAAAACGCGTGAAGTGGTGAGTGATACGACAATTGGGTTGATCCGTCTGCAATGGTGGCGCGATACGATTAAGGAAATTTATGAGGGCAAAGAACCGCGCAAGCATGAAGTCGTGACGCCTCTTGCTAAGGTTATCAAAACATATGATTTACCGTTTGAGCATTTCGAAACGCTGATTTATGCGCGCGAGTTTGACCTAGAAGGGGTCGCGCCCGCCAATATTGATGGGCTTTTGAATTATTGTGACTTTACGAACACGCCTTTGAGCCAATTAAGCCTCAAAATATTGGAGCATAACGAAGATGAGCGTATCGTAAAGAGTGTCTCGCAGTATTATGGCCTGATTGGATTGCTACGCGCCGTCTCCTATATGCTGAAATATGGACAAGTCTTGCTACCGCAAGACTTTATGGTACGATATAATATTTCGGCGCAAAAAATACATGATTTCAATAAGAAAAAAGAAATTATTCAAGTTATAAATGATCTTATGCAAGAGGCTAAAGCGGTTGAAAAACAATTTCAAAACGATGAGTTGTTGATAAAATTTAGGTTTATCCACAGCCTTGCAAGAATGGCTAAGGCTTATGCGCGGCGCATTGAAAAAGTGAAGGGCGACGTCTTTGACCCCCGTTTACAAATGCCGCTGCCTTTATTGCCGTTAAAGCTCTGGCTATGCGCTCTTTTTAAGTGAGGTTTATTTCTTTATGCCGCTTGTTTTAGCAAGGGGGTTTGCCAATCCAAAATATCGGTGCGGGCGCGGATCGCCATAAGCTTCTTTTTTGCCTTGCCGCGCTCTTTTCCTTTAAGGCCTTTACGCTGTTCTGGCGTGAGTTCTAAGGGCGGGAAGAGGCCGAAATTGATGTTCATGGGTTGAAACGTATCTGCATTACCACCGCCTGTAATATGCGCCAATAACGCACCCATGGCAGTCGTGACCCTAGGGGTAATTATATCGTGTCCCCTTTTTTCCATCGCAGCAAATCTGCCCGCCATAAGACCAACAGAGGCACTTTCAATGTAGCCTTCACATCCTGTGATCTGACCCGCGAACCTGAGACGGGTCTGTGCTTTCATTTGAAGCGTTTCATTGAGGAGTTTGGGGGAATTGATAAAGGTATTTCTGTGCAATCCACCAAGGCGGGCGAACTCTGCATTTTCCAATCCGGGGATGGTGCGAAAGACGTCGATTTGCTCCGCGTATTTCATCTTGGTCTGGAAACCAACCATATTATAGAGCGTGCCAAGGGCGTTATCTTGGCGGAGTTGGACTACGGCATGACACCGCCCAAGGGTGCGATCTGTGTCGGATCCCGCGATATGCGGGTTGGTAAGGCCGACAGGTTTCATCGGGCCAAAGCGTAGCGTATCAATCCCGCGGCTTGCCATTACCTCAATGGGCATACAGCCATCAAAATAGGGCGTGTCTTTTTCCCATTGTTTAAACTCTGTTTTTTCTGCGCTTAAAAGTGCAGCAATAAAAGCTTCATACTGCTCTTTGTTCATAGGGCAGTTGATGTAGTCTGACCCTGTTCCTGCGGGCCCTTCTTTATCATATCGGCTCTGAAACCAGGCCGTATCGAAATCAATACTATCTTTATGAATGATGGGTGCGATGGCATCAAAGAAGGCTAGCTCGTCTTCTCCGCCTAATTCTTGGATGGCTTTGGCCAAATCAGGAGAGGTCAGCGGCCCGGTTGCGATAATCACGCTGTCCCATTCCTCTGGGGGCAGGCCTGCAACTTCGCCGCGCTCAATTGTGATGAGGGGGTGTTCCTCGAGCGCCTTGGTCACGTTTTGGGAGAAAATCTCGCGGTCAACGGCGAGCGCGCCACCTGCAGGCACGGCGGCCTTGTCGCCTTCGCGCATGATCAATGACCCGCATAGGCGCATTTCTTCGTGGAGTACGCCGACAGCGTTGTAATCTTTATCATCTGAGCGAAACGAATTGGAGCAGACAAGTTCAGCCATGCCTTCGGTTGAGTGTGCTTCGGTTTTGCGGATAGGGCGCATTTCGTGTAGTATAACGGGTACGCCCATTTGTGCGCATTGCCATGCGGCCTCTGACCCAGCCAAGCCGCCGCCGATAATATGTACGGGGGTTATGTCTTCCTTATTCTTAGTCATGCCTGCGTTTTAAGTGATTTTTCCATGAATATCAACGCTGTTTTTATTGACATAATGGATTATGTTGTGATGAATAGAGGGCATGAACACGCATAGCACAGATATCGGCGCGATAGAGGTCTTAAAGAAATGGCGCAATAGTGCGTCAGGTGAACCAGTAAAAGCGGCAGATTTAAAACGGGCTTTTGAAGCTGTGGGGGCATTGGTGGAAGATAGAGCGCCACCGCAAAGGCAAAGTTGGCATCGATTATCTGAACGCCTTAGGCTCTCTCAGTCGGTCTTATCGGTCGCATATAATGGAAACTCTGCGCAGATTCATTATACTGATACTAGTTTTCAGCATGTGAAGCCGCCTGAAGGGTTAATAATGTACAACATGCTGAACTCTATTTTAGCGCGGCACTAATACCCAAATTCGTCTTTGTCGGGCACGCGGGAGAAGGCGATTTTTGTGCCAACGTGACCCGCCAATGTTTTGGGTACAACGCCAACCCAGACTTGTTCTTTCTCATATTTTCTTTGTAAGCTGTCTAGGGCGGCGGTGAGGTTTTCATGCTTTTGGCGCTTTTCTTGCTCTTCTGGGAGGCGCTGTTCAAAGAGATCGTCTGTGATTGTACCGTCTTCGCATAAATGATGCAGTAGGGTCGAGACTTTGCGAAAGATCATTTTATTACCCTGTAACTCATGCGCGGTAAAGCCGCATTCCAGGGTCATTTGATCCCATAGGGCATCAAGATGTTTGAGGAGAGAGAACGGGTCTTGAAGGGCTGGAAAGCTCTGTGTTCCTGCCCACCATCTGCCATCAATCATGCGAGCTTTAAAGGTTAAATGACGTGCATAGAGGTCTTTGCGGCGCAAGCGATAACAAGCCTTTACCAAAAGCCGCCGCGCCATTTGCCGCGTGGCTTCAAATCCGCGCATATTCGGGTCAAGCATGCGTGAATGGCCAATCATGGAGGGTGATGTTAATTGATGGGGCACATCATAACCATGAAGCCAGTACCAAAAACGCTCCCCCTGCACACTGCGCCAGATGGCACGGCATTGTTTGGGAGAGGTGTTCCAGAGCGCTTCGACGGAGTTAATCTTTGCCTGATAAAGCCTGTGGAGCATGGCGGTGTTAATGCCGGGTAAATCCATGAGGTTTAAGTCCAAAAGCCGTCCGGGGAGCTCTTCGGGTCGAAGGATGACAAGGCCGTTTGGTTTTTCAATATCCGTGGCAACTTTTGCAAGGAAGCTATTGGGGGCGATACCGATAGAACAGTGAATGCCCTGTCCGACATGGGTATGGATGGACTGTTTGATACGGTCTGCCAGTGCGCGGGCGTTTTGCTCAAGTCGCTCTTGCCCTAAAAGCAGGCAGTCGAACTCATCAATTGACCAGACTTTGTTAATGGGGACGCATTTTTCAGTCGCTTCCAGAATGCGGTGGTGATAATTGACATAAATATCAGGGCGGGCAGGCACGCAAATGAGGCCTGGGCACATTTTTTTTGCCTCATAAATCTTTGTTCCTGTTTTAACGCCGTATGCTTTTGCCTCATAAGACGCAGCAATCGCGCATGTGGCGTCTGTCATCATAGGCAAGACGGCAACGGGTTTACCCATGAGGGCAGGGTTTTCTTGCTGCTCTACGCTAGCGAAATAGCTGTTCAGATCTAAAAAAAGCCATTTTAGGCCGTTTTGTTCGGGTGCGTGCTTATTTATGTTCATGGTTTGTTCTACTATATTTAAGGTGTATAATTCAAGTACTTTTGCACATAGGGTAATAAGATGTTAAGTTTTGACAGCGTATACTATTGAACAAAGAGCCAGAGAATTAGGCGCTTACAACTCTTAATTGGAAAAGACGGGACTAAAAAATGTCAGAAATGAATCAAAGCAGGTTTTATATGTGGCGGGCAGTCGTTGCTATGGTGCATGCCGATGGGGTTGTCACGCCGCATGAAGTGTCGTTTGTGAACGAGCAGGTTAAAGACCTTAACTTTTCACAAAAACAGCTTAAGCAGCTTTCTGATGACTTTAAAAATCCGCAAGATGTGAACACGATGTTTGAATATGTCACTGTGCCAGCAGACAAGAGAGATTTTTTTGCTTTAGCGCGCGCGCTATCATGGAGTGATGGCGATATGTGCAAGCAAGAGCGACATATAATTGATGTTCTTGAAATTAAGCATATGGATCCCGATACACGCAGTTTATTAGAAGAAAGCCGCAACATCATGAACGAAGTTGAAATGTCTGATCAAAACTGGACGTATAAAAATGATCACGGGCGCAATCTTTTTGGCTTCCTGCGTCAGCTTGTTACCGCTTAAAATTTTCTATTACCGAAATACTTTATCATGTGGTTTTGTATACACAGAACCGCTGAATTCCGGTGCGTTCAGCGTGTTGGAGGTGTAGCCGTGTGGGCTGTATGATAAAACAACAGTGCGATCTGGTGTGTTACCGCCAGAGGCGCGGGCGATAATGTTACGCCATTGTTGTTTGTTACCATCTGATTTTGGGGCAATGAAAATAGGGCCGCGTACATTTTGAATTTCAGACATCATCATAAAATCACCAAGACGCGGGGTGAAGATAAACATGGGGCATCCCGCCCAGCCACACCAATAGGAATGGGGAAGTTTCATCATCACAAGCCCCTCGCGTTTATTATCGCCGTTTAAATCGGCGCGAATAAAATCATATTGGGAACTTATAGGTGCGCCGCGACTTTGCAAAAAGGTCGTGATGGATTGAGTAAGGATTTCATCGCATAGATCGCGGGCGCTTTCAGGCATGGGCGTGAGGCTGGGCGTGTAGTCTTTGGCGCTACACCCGATTAAAAGGCCTGTGAAGGCGACTAGAATCAATATTTTTATCATGGGCGTGAGCATAGGGGAGCGTTGACAAAAAAGGTAGCTCTGCCACAATAGCTTTAACAATTTTCCGCTTTTTATATGCATAAGGTTTCCATATATGTTTTATCCTTTGTCCACTCTGCCTTTAAAGAGCATTATTGTCGCTTGTACGACTTTATTTGTGATTTTGGGGCTGTTTTTATTACCCAGTTACGCCGCCGAAAGTGTGAGGGGTGTTGATGGGGAGGTCGAGCGGGTAAGCATGATTACGCACCCAGGTGCGATTTTTGCTATTGTTGTATTCTTCCTTTCTTATCTTGCCGTTTTGTTTGAAGAAAAAACGCATTTAAGGAAATCAAAGCCTGTCTTGCTCGGCGCAGGGATTATTTGGGTGACGATTGGTATAATCGCACCTGATTTTGGGATTACACATGATCAAATTCATAGTGCGGTACTGCATGGGTTGGAAGAATACGCCTCGCTTATGCTCTTTTTATTGGCGGCGATGACGTATATTGCGGCGATGGAGGAACGCAATGTGTTTGCCGCTTTGCGGACGAAATTAGTCGGCGCAGGGATGAATATGCGCCAGCTTTTTTGGGCAACCGGTGTGTTTGCTTTTTGCCTATCGCCGGTGGCGGATAACCTGACGACGGCTCTTGTGCTTGGCGCCGTGGTGATGGCAGTAGGGATGAATGACCCCAAATTTGTGGCGATTGCCTGTATTAACATAGTAAATGCGGCCAATGCGGGCGGCGCGTTTTCACCATTTGGGGATATTACGACACTTATGGTTTGGCAGGCAGGGCATATTGAGTTTTTTGATTTCTTTCCGCTCTTTTTTCCTGCGCTTATTTGCTTTTTAGTCCCTGCGATTATTATGAGTTTTTTTATTGTGCCGCATAAGCCTATGGCGATTACGGACAAGATTAAAATGAAACGTGGGGCAAAGACGATTATTGCCCTTGGTATCTGCACTATTACTATGGCGGTTTCCTTTGAGCAATTCCTCGGTCTGCCGCCATTTATGGGAATGATGACAGGGATGGCCTTGTTAATGATTACGGCGTTTTTTATTCGCAAAGTGGGGGCGTCTGCTGATAAAGATTTTGATGTGCTGGAGCTAGTCGCCAATGCCGAATGGGACACCTTACTCTTTTTCTTTGGTGTTATTTTCAGTGTTGGCGGCTTAACATATTTAGGGTATTTAGAGCTATTATCATCGACCATGTATGGCGGTTATGGCGCGACGATTACAAATATTGCGATGGGCTTTGCCTCGGCGATTATTGATAACATTCCAGTGATGTTTGCGATTTTGTCAATGAACCCCGACATGGATCAGTTCCAGTGGTTGTTGGTGACCCTGACGTGCGGTGTTGGCGGGTCAATGCTATCCATTGGGTCTGCTGCGGGTGTTGCGTTAATGGGTGTTGCGCGGGGTAAGTACACGTTCTTTGGTCATTTGAAATGGGCGCCTGTCATCTTGTTGGGATATGGCGCAGCCATTGTGGTACATTTTTTGGTGAATTCAAAATTAATAGGAGTTGAATAAATTATGACGAAAAAGAGTGCTTTGTTAAAAGCCTTTGAAACGCAAAAAGAGATTGAGGCGCAGGCGTTTATTTTAGGACATCGCTTAAACTTGCGGGGATTTCGTGAATTCCCTGTTATTAAAAATATGCCCTTTATGATTGAGGTGGGCGCAGGGGCGGCGGTTTTGTTTCGTTATGGCGTAGTGGTTTTATTCGGCCTGACGGCAGAACAAAAAGAAGCGTTTTTAGAGCAGGTCAAAGAACATATCACAAACCCGCTTGAAGCGATTGAAACCGAAACCGTGATTATTGATTGTGTCCCCAAAGAGGGTGACAAGGTCTCCTTTGATGCCGTTCACCTTGAGGCATGGGACATTGACCGCCTTCTTGTGATTGCCGATGTTTTGGCAAAAAGCCAAGTTCTGAGTTATCATGAAACGCAAGTCAGTGCTTCGTTTGACCGCATTGAGCCAATATCCCTTGAGATGCAAAACAAAGGCCGCCCCAACGCAAGGCGCACGCGTGAATTAGTGCGTAATATTGCCTCGACGCTGTCAACGGAGCGCAGCATAGCAGGACAGGTTGAAATCCTCGATAAGCCAGATTTTCTATGGGATAAGCCGCCCGCGCTTCAGGGGCTTTTTGTGCGCCTTGAAGATGAGTATGAACTACGCGAGCGCCATGGCGCGCTTAAAGAAAAGCTTGATCTGATTTACCGTACATCGCAAATGATGATTGATCTGACCAATAGCCGCCACACGCTTCATGTGGAATGGTATATCGTGATTTTGATTGTGATTGATATTGCCATTCACATTGTTGAGACTTATGTGTTTTAAGAAAGAAGACGATGCCGCATATTATTGTTGAATACTCCAAAAACCTAGAAGCTGGACATGCGATACAGCCCATGATTGAGAAAATGCATGCGGCGCTTGCCCAGGAGGGGGTGGATCAATCACGGATTAAAACGCGCGCAATTGCCCTTGATCATTATGTGGTGGGGGATAAAGGCAATGCGGGCGCGATGTGCCATATCACGCTTTTATTATTGGAAGGGCGCGATGACGCCACCAAGAATAAATATGGCGCTCCGCTTCATGAGATTGCGGTGCAAACACTTTCAAGCAAAGCCTTATCCGTTGCCGTGACCCTAGAGGTGCGCGACATGCAAGCCGCGAGTTATCTTGTGTAGGGTATAGCGCGTCATTGGGGATAATGCGACGTAACCTAATATTAATAAAACACTATTGGCTGTTATCCTAGCGCAGGTCGGGATGTGCCGCCTTGCGTTAAAATACCGTTTTTAGTAAGATTGTATCGTCATTGCGAACGTAGTGAAGCAATCTAAAGGTAGCAAGATTGCCGCGTCACTCCGTTCCTCGCAATGACGGAATTTCAAAAATATTCGTTTATAGATGATAGTCTTCTATGGTTTTTACATATTAGCTCTTCTAATTTTTTATTACAGGTATCGATTGAATTTATTGCTTGTGATGTAGCTTTTAAAGCTAATATAAGAGCGTAATTCGCATCGTCTATATTAGTGACGCTTCTATTAATATTTTTTTCACCAACTAGTTCAATTTGCCTAACTGCAGTTGTAATTAATGACGCTGTTATAACAACAACTTCTGCTACATTAGGGTCTAATAGCCCTATTTTATTAGTATTACTGTTATAAACAGGTAAAATTTCATCTTTGAAAAAAAAGTATATACCATTAAATTCAAACTCTTTCTCGCCACGACCATGGGAATCTAGAATATCTTTTTGTTGCTTTGTGAGAACGTCTCTTATTCCTAGTAGTTCTTCTTGAACTTTGATATTAGTGAACTCAGCAAGTATTGCTGTCGCTAGGCTAGCTTTTCTTATTCGGTATTTATCTAATTCTTTTATTTTATCATTCTTAATGCTCTCTTTTGTTGAGAGCCATACAAAAAGACCTGCTCCAAACGCTAGAAGTCCCCCTAACAAAACTTGAAAATCATAGATAAAACCTTGTGGAGCTTCGCGACCTAAAGCAAAATCTAGCAATCCATAGCTATATTGTAAAAAAGAAGCTATTAGGACGAGAAGCCCTAATAGCCAATATTGTTTCTTTTCTTTTGTATTGTATAAGGTTTTAAGCAGCGTCTTCGACCCATCGTAACTTTGGCTCCCGCGCGGCTTTTAGCTCGTCTAGGCGGCTGGCTGGGGCGGCTTGAGGGAGGGAGTGGAAGTAATCGGGGCCTTTGATTTTGGCATCTTCGGCGAGCTTTTTCATGACCAAGATAAAGCGATCAAGCGCGTCTTTGGCTTCGGTTTCGGTTGGCTCAATCAACATCGCGCCATTAACCACAAGCGGGAAGTAAACCGTCATGGGGTGCATGCCATATTCAATCAATCCCTTGGCAATATCCAATGTCGTGACACCGTGCTTGGCTTGGTATTTTTCGGTGAATAACGCCTCGTGCATCACGGGCCCGTCGAATGGCGCGTGATAATCATTTTTCAAGCTAGCGTGAATGTAGTTGGCGTTTAACACCGCGTCCTCGGATACTTGTTTCAGGCCATCCGCGCCGTGTGACATCATATAAGACAGCGCGCGCACGTGCATGCCAAATTGCCCTTGGAAGGCCTTCATGCGTCCACAATTTGTCTCGCGTTCCCCATTGCGTTCAAGGCGATAGGTGTTGCCTTCTTTCAGCACAATGGGAGAGGGGATATAAGGCTCAAGGCTTTTTGCAACGCAGATCGGGCCAGAACCTGGTCCGCCGCCGCCATGGGGGGTTGAGAATGTTTTGTGCAGGTTGATATGCATAACATCCACACCAAAATCACCAGGGCGTACCTTACCGACCAGCGCGTTAAAGTTTGCGCCATCACAATAGAAATAACCGCCAGCCTCGTGGAGCAGATCAACGATTTCGGCGATATCTGTCTCAAATAATCCGCAAGTATTGGGGTTTGTAACCATCATGCCGGCAATGTCTTTGCCATCGCCAAGGGCCTCTTTAAACGCTTCAACAGTGACGCGGCCAGTATCTTTGGTTGGGATTGTACGGATTTTAAACCCGCACATTGCCGCCGTCGCGGGGTTTGTGCCGTGGGCAGAATCAGGGACAAGCATAACTGTTTTTTCATGGTGACCTTGAAGTTTAAGGGCACGCGCAATCGTCATGATCCCCGCAAGCTCCCCTTGGGCGCCTGCCGCAGGGGTTAAGCAAACACCGGGCAGGCCAGTCAGTTCCGCGAGCCAGCCCTGGAGATCATGCATGACCGCAAGTGCGCCCTGAACCGTTGATTCAGGTTGCATCGGGTGAATGTGACCAAAGCCCGCCATGCGTGCGTTTTTCTCATTCAAACGAGGGTTATGCTTCATAGTGCATGAGCCAAGCGGAAAAAAGCCGCTGTCGATTGAATAGTTTTTGGTCGATAGACGGACAAAATGACGAACGACTTGTGGCTCGCTCACTTGGGGGAGGCCGATCATACCGCGCATTGGAAGACCAGTGCGTGATGGCATATCTTTGAGGGCAGGAAGGTCAACGCCCGGTGTGTCGCAGCGCTCTTTTTCCCAAAGAAGATTTTCATCATAGTTCAGGCCGCGTGTTCTGTCGTTTACTTCGATTGTGCTCATTGTGCTCTCATTATCATTTAGGGCTGTTGCTGTGTTTGTCATGATTAGAGTGCTCCCTTGATAGCGTCGGTTAGGGCTTTGATGCCGTTATCTGTGGCGATTTCTGTCGCGGCGAGTAGTAATGTGTTTTCATCGGCAGGGTATCCTGCAATTATTTTTTGCGCCGCGAGTTTTTCAACGAGGTCCTGTGCGTTCACGCCTTTGGGCAGAGTGATAGCAAACTCATTAAAGAAGGTGTCATTAACCAACTCAATACCGTCGATTGATGTTACACTATCGGCAAGTTGACAGGCTTTTTCGTGGTTGATACGAGCGAGTTGTTTGAAGCCATCTTCCCCAAGTAAACTCATGTGAACTGTAAAGGCGAGGGCGCAAAGCCCTTGGTTCGTACAAATGTTAGAGGTTGCTTTTTCACGGCGGATATGTTGCTCACGCGTTGAAAGCGTTAGCACAAAGCCACGGTTTCCATCAGCGTCAAGCGTTTCACCACAAAGACGACCCGGCATTTGACGCATGAATTTTTCACGGCAAGCAAAAAAGCCAAGATGTGGCCCGCCATAAGACATGGCAACGCCAACACTTTGTGCTTCGCCGCAAACAATATCCGCCTCAGATGGAGCTGGGAGCATGCCAAGGGATATGATTTCATTAATGACAACAACCAGCAAAGCGCCTTTTTCATCACATGCTTTACGCCATGCGTCATAAGCGTGCGGCTTGCCGAAAAAGTCAGGCGACTGAATGATGACGCAGGCTGTGTCGTCCTCAATTTTATTAGCATCTTCGGCGATGTCATACGTTGTCGCACTGTCGTTATTGCTAAGATACATATCAAGCACATCGATATATTGTGGGTGTATTTTATTGCCCAAACATATTTTATTTTTCTTGGTCACGCGCATTGCCATCAATGCGGCTTCACCCATAGCGGTCGCACCATCATAAAGGGAGGCATTTGCCACTTCTTGGCCAGTAATTTGCGCGATCATGGTTTGGAATTCAAATAGATATTGCAATGTGCCTTGTGCGATTTCGGGTTGATAAGGGGTATAGGCAGTCAAGAACTCTGAACGCTGTATGATGTAATCAACAGTTGCTGGAATATGGTGAAAATAAACACCTGCGCCAAGAAAGAAACGATTGGTCAGCGCATCCACGTTTTGATTGGCGTAGCTTTGCATTTTGCGCTCAACCTCTAACTCCCCCATGTGATCAGGCAGGTTGGCTTTGCCGTTTATCATCGCTTTTTTTGGAACTTGGCAGAAAAGCTCATCAACGTGTTTGACGCCGATAACGTCCATCATTTCCTTGCGAGCAGCTTGTGTCTGGGGGAGGTAGCGCATTTTATGTTCCTTTTAGTTCTTATAAAAAGAGAGGTTTAGTGAGATTAAAAATCTTATTCCAATCCTGCGACATACTCATCGTAGGCGGCTTTGTCCATCAGACCAGCGATTTCGCAAGCATCGGTCATTTTGACTTTGACGATCCAGCCTGTGGCAATATCTTCTTTGAGGGCGTCCATGTCATCAGCGAGTGTTTCGTTTACTTCTGTGATTTCACCTGTGACGGGCGTGTAAATCTCACTCGCAGCTTTGACTGATTCAACAACGGCAAAGTCATCACCTTTTGATACGGCGCGGCCTGCTTCGGGCAGTTCAATAAACACAAGGTCACCAAGAGCGTGGCGGGCATAGGTTGTAATACCGATCCATGCAGTGTCACCATCGACGTTTAACCATTCGTGGTCTTTTGTATATTTTACTTCGCTCATTGTTTCTTCCTTTTATAGATTAAGCTGCTTTTTTTAGAGTTTTTTTGGTTTTTGCGCTCACAAACGGCATTGCGGCGATTTCGCCTTCAATGTCCCGCCCACGAACGCGCAACAATACAGGTGTCCCTTGTTTTGCAAATGAGGTTTCAATATAGCCTTGGCCAATTGCCGCTTGCAAGGTGGGGGAGAAGCCTCCAGAGGTTAATTCACCGATTTTTTGACCTTCAAGTGTGAAAATCTCTGCTCCTTCGCGTGGTACACCGCGCCCTGTGACTTTGATGCCAACGCGTTTACGTTTGGCGCCTTTTATGGTTTCGTCCATAATGCGTTTTGCACCGATAAATCCTGTATTGCTCATTTTGCCCATAATCCACGCAATATCAGCCTCAATCGGTGATGTTGTCGCGTCAATATCATGGCCGTATAGCGGGTAGCCCATCTCTAAGCGCAAGCTGTCACGAGCGGCAAGGCCAACGGGTTTAACGGCGTCATGTGCCATCAGTTTGTTCCAGCCAATGACCGCATCTTCTTCAGGCAGGCTGATTTCAAAACCATCTTCGCCTGTATAGCCAAGACGGCTCACCCAGCAGCGCCCAAAATCCATATATTCCATATAACCAAGATCAGAGGCATCGATATCCAAAGCTTCTTTTAGCACTTGTTCCGCCTTTGGCCCTTGGAGGGCAATCAGTGCGCGGGCCTCATAATGCACAATCATAAGCCCTTGGGGCAGGTGGCTTTTCATCCATGTCAAGTCTTTGTCTTTACAGCCCGCGTTGATCACGGCGAAGAATTTATCATCGGATAGGCGGGTAACAATAAGGTCATCGACCATGCCGCCCTCTTCGTTAGTGAGAACAGTGTACTTGGCTTTATTGTTTTTGAGGACTGAGAGGCTGGAAGGGGTCAGTTTTTCCAGAAACTCTGTAACGCCTTCACCCTCGATGGTGATTTGTCCCATGTGAGAAACATCAAAAAGGCCGCAAGATTCGCGGGTCCAGTTATGTTCTGCCATTACGCCTTCGGAATATTGTATGGGCATGTCGTAGCCCGCAAACTCTGCCATTTTGGCTTTTAAATCCATGTGAACTGCGTGAAGTGGCGTTTTTTTCATAAAATGACCCTTAAATGCTTTAGAGCGCGTTTTGCGCCGTTTGTCCTTTACCGTGAAGAAATTCTTATTTATCCTTTACAGCAGTGAAAAACAAGCATTTCCGCATTAATTTTCCTACATGAGTGGACAATATTATGACCTTGCAAGCGATACTCACTTTGGCGATGGCTGTCTTTGCCCTAGCTATTAAACCAGGGGCAGGGATGATGATGGTGATGTCGCGTTCGCTATCCCAAGGGATGGGCGCGTGCCTTACGTTTGTGCTTGGCATTAATATTGTCAGTATCTTTTACTTAATGCTAGTTTTTTTCGGGTTTAAATATGCCCAAGTGGATTTGGTTTTTATCTCTATTCTTATTAAGTCTATTGCCGCGGTGTATTTAATCTGGATGGGGATGAAGGGGTTGCAGCAAACGAATAAAGGATTGTCTGTTGATGAAGTCGGGGCGCGTAATTTTTTTGATAATTTTTCAGCCTCGATCTTGCTCACATTATCTAATCCGCTTGTGATTATATTTTACGCAGGGATTATTCCTACAATTTTGGATGTGGCTACATTGACGTGGCATGATCTTTTTGTTGTATCCCTTGTTATTATCGTTGTTGAAACTGTTGTTGCTGTTTCTTATTCCGCGCCGCTCGTTTTTTATCGCCATAAGGTCAATACAAGCTTTTTAGAAGGAATGCGTATTTTTTCTTCTATCGTTATTATTGGCGTGGGGCTGTACATTGGTTACACCGCGCTTCCTGCCGAAGATTTAAAAGCAGTTTTTTAAAAGGATAAACTTATGAGTATTGAATCTTTATTGGCTTTAGCTGCCGCTGTTTTCGTGTTTGCTCTCAAACCTGGGCCAGGAATTATGATGGCGATGACACGCTCAGTTTCTGATGGGTATAGGGGGCTTGGGACATTTCTAATTGGGTTTAATATTGGCCTTGCTGTGTATCTTGGAATTGTTTTTATCGGTCTTGAGACATTGCACATAGACATTATTTTTCTATCGGTTCTGGTCAAATCTTTGGCTGCTGTTTATTTGATCTATCTTGGGATTAAAGGCTTCCAAACACCTAATCCCAAGATGCGAGTGGAAGAAGCAGAAACACAAAGCCTTTTAGATAATGTGAGTTCAGCGATGATGCTGACGCTTTCCAATCCCATGATTATTGTTTTTTATGCTTCAATTATTCCTGTTTTCATTAACCCTGATACGATCACACTCAACATGATCTTTTTCATTATGGCGATGTTGATGATTATTGATTCATTGGGAATGGTTATCTACTGTTTGCCATTAATTTTATTTAGAAAAACAATCCCCCAAAGCTTCATGGATAAAGTGAGGGTTATATCCTCTATCATCATTATAATGATTGGTCTTTATATTGGCTATACCGCTATCGGTGCAGTGGATATTTTATCAGTCTTTTAAACTCTTTTTTAAGTCATAGATGATATCGAGCGCTTCGCGGGGCGAGAGGGTGTCGGGGTCAATAGCAGCAAGGCGCTGATCTGTCTTTGATGGTTTTTGTTTAATGGGCTCCGGCGTTTGCGAAAAGAGCGGCAAGTCATCTCCAAGTTTTGACAGAGCGCTGGATTGCTCGCCGCTACTGAGCATACCTAAAATTTCTTGTGCGCGTGCGACAACATTTGCAGGCATGCCAGCCAGCTTTGCAACATGAATCCCGTAAGATTGATCTGCTGCGCCTTCGGTTACAGTATGAAGAAAAACAATGTCGCCTTTCCATTCTTTTACTGCGAGTGAATAACAGCGCAGTGATTTTAGGCGAGTTTGAAGCGCCGTTAATTCATGATAATGGGTTGCAAAAAGGGCGCGGCACTCTGTGATTTCGTGCAATTGTTCAACGCAGGCCCACGCAATCGATAGGCCATCAAAGGTTGCTGTTCCGCGCCCAATTTCATCAAGGATAACAAGAGAGCGATTGGTGGCTTGGTTCAAAATTGTCGCTGTCTCGACCATTTCAACCATGAAGGTGGATTGACCGCGAGCAAGATCATCGGCGGCACCAACGCGACTAAAAAGTCTGTCAATAATGCCGATATGGGCAGAGGCCGCAGGCACGTATGAACCCATTTGCGCAAGGATGGCGATTAGGGCGTTTTGGCGCAAGAATGTTGATTTACCAGCCATGTTAGGCCCTGTTAAAAGCCAAAGTTGTTGACCCGACGACAAATCAGAATTGTTAGCAATAAAATTTTCTGATTGCTTAGAGAGAGCGGCCTCCACAACGGGGTGACGGCCCTGTTCTATTTTAAAAGTCGTTGAGTTATCAAGGGTTGGCCTGACATAGTTTTGCTCCGCCGCTAGTGTCGCCAGGGCTAAAGCCACATCGAGCGCGGCAAGGCCGCTTGCTGTGCGTCCAATATCGGCGCTCAAGGTGAATATTTTTTCAACGAATTGGCTAAAGATCTCTTGTTCTATGGCAAGCGCTTTGTCATCGGCGCTGGCGAGGTCACGCTCAAGCTCCGATAGTTCGGGTGTGGTAAAGCGAACATTATTGGCGAGGGTCTGCCTGTGAATGAAGGGGTTTTCTTTACGGGCTTCAACTTCGTTATCACCAATTTTGACCATAAGTTTATCGGCGTGCCGCGCGGTGACATCAATAAAAAAACCAAGCACATTGTTGTAAGAAATTTTGAGGGTATCAATTCCTGTTATATCTCTGTACTTAGATTGGAGCGACGCAATGTGGCGTTTGCTCTTATCCCTTAAGGTGCGCAGCTCGTCTAATTTTGTATTGTAACCTCGCTTAATAAGGCCGCCATCGCGGTCTAAAAAAGGAAGGTCTGCTTCAAGAGCGGTGTGAAAAAGATCGTTTATTTTTTGCAGGTCTATATTTTGTTGTAACTGACCAACTATAGTATCAAGGGCGGTGTTTCCTGTTGTCTTTAAAAGGGCGTGGAGTGTTTCGGCGATGGTGAGGCCATCACGAATGACGCCAAGATCACGTGGGCTGCCGCGCCCAACAGTAAGACGTGCCAAGGCGCGTTCCATGTCAGGTGCAGATTTTAATTTTTCACGAAAATTTTCACGGTTTTTTTTATCATTTAAAAAGGCTTCGATTTCTAATTGGCGTTGATTGAGCGCCATGATGTCGGTTAAGGGACTGGCGAGACGCGCGGCAAGCAATCTTCCCCCTGCGCCTGTCATTGTGCGATCTATTGTGGCAAGAAGCGAGCCTTTACGATCCCCTGATAAAGTCCGCATAAGTTCCAAATTGCGGCGCGTTGCACCGTCAATCTCCATCACGCTGCCCGTGTTCACTTGTATAGGGCGGGCGAGATAGGGGATTTTGCCTTTTTGAGTGCGGTCAATATAATCAATGAGCGCGCCAGCAGCGGCAATTTCAGCGCGGGAAAAAGTGCCAAAGCTCTCTAATGTTTCTACCCCAAAGAGGCTCTCTAATCGGCGCTGTGCATTTTGGGCGTCAAAAAGACTAAGTGGTTGGCGCGTGAGTTTGTTTTGGATGGCTTTGAGGATATCTTTACAACCCTCTTTTTCTGATAAGGTGTCAGATAGCAAAAGCTCACGCGGGTTAATGCGTTCAATGGCGATGTTTAGATTATTGTGTAAGACAGGTTGCACCCAAAAACTTCCCGTTGAAAAATCGAGCCAAGCAAGGCCGTATTGCCCGCCAATATCGGTAAGCGCGGCTAAATAGTTATTTTCGCGGGCATCTAAAAGAGTGTCTTCGGTTAAAGTGCCTTGTGTGACGACACGCACAACACCGCGCTGCACAAGGGATTTAGAGGCAGGCTTACCTTCACGCTTTGTCCGTGCTTTGGCTTCTTCGGGTGTTTCTATTTGCTCACAAATGGCGACTTTAAAGCCCATTTGAATAAGCTTAGCGAGGTAAGGCTCATAGGAATGAAAGGGAACACCGCACATGGCAATGTCATTGCCATTACTCTTGCCGCGTTTAGTGAGGGTGATGTCGAGAGCCCCTGCGGCCTGAACGGCGTCGTCAAAAAAGAGTTCGTAAAAATCACCCATGCGAAAAAAAAGCAGGCAGTCAAGGTGCTCTGCCTTAATGATATGATACTGCGCCATCATCGGCGTGTGTCCCTGGGCCAGGTAATCCTCTACCGTCAACGCCTGATCTGGCGCGGATTCATATTTTAAAGCGGTGTTTGACATGGTGGTAGTTTAGAATAGCAACCTGCCCCCCGTCACGCAGAAAATCAAGGTTTTCCTAATGTTTTTGGGCGGTTCTTTAAAAATGAGAGGGGCGATGGTGAACGTTTTTTTGAACAAATTCTTCGATAGCTTGTGCGGCGTCTCTCCCACCTCTTATCCGACGAAGGGCTTCTAGGGTATCTTTTGCGTCTTGGATTGCCTCTTTTGCTCTATTAGGGCAGGCCTGAGATCTTATGAGGCTTGCAAAATAATTGTGAAGCAGAAATTCATGTTTAGAGAGGGGGGGAGAATCTCTTGTAAGGCGCAAATCTTTGGGCTCGCCATTTGAAAATGATGTTAATCTTGGGTCTTGTAAAAATTTTTGAGCCTCTTCTGGTTCAATAGCATCCTGTAGGGCATTCGTTATCGTGATTTCATTTAAAATGATATGCAGATAGGCGGCTGCCTGAAAACTGGCTATTGCTGAATTATGAATATGCGCGTTCGGGCCACTATTTAGTTTTCTTTGCTGCAGAGCGAAAGCACTAAAATTGTCGATTGTCGAAGTGGGAACAAAAAGTTTAAACGCACCAACAAGCATTTGGTATGTTTCTTGTGGGTATGGGCTTACAATCATGACAGCATCATCTAATTTTTTAGCATTTGTAGGGTTTAGATCAGGGGCGTGATATTCACCGTATGGCACTAAGGCCTCAATCAGGACGTTAGGGTTTGTCGCAGGATATCTTGAGATGGCGCTATTTGCCAAAACACCCTGTCTAATGCCCTCAATAGCATTGTTTCTTGCACGTTGGGCCGATATGTCTCGCTTTTGGTTGTTATACAAAATGGAAATGTGATAGCCGTGCTCTATTGCCTTGATACAAAACTCGATTAAAAAGGCATTTTGCATAGCCTCTTCTTTGCCTTTAGGGGCGGCATGAAAGCTATCGGCATCTATTAGGATGATATGACTGTTTTGATTATCACTCATAAATAATAAGTAGATAAAAGTATAAATTATGTCAATATTATTTCGGAAAATAATTATGCTTAAGTGTTTTTTTCCAAGGGGTTAACCATTTGTGCCCGTTGACCCAAAGCCGCCTGTGCCGCGAGAGGTTTCATCAAGGTCTTCAACAACGCTCCATGACACTGTTTCATGTTTGGCGATGACCATTTGGGCTATACGCATGCCGCGCTCTACAGTGAAAGGTTCTGTCCCGAGATTGATTAAAATCACGCCAATTTCACCTCGATAATCGGCGTCAATTGTGCCAGGTGTGTTTAAAACGGTAATGCCATGCTTTAGTGCTAGGCCAGAGCGCGGGCGAATTTGTGCCTCATAGCCATCTGGCAAAGCAATAGCGAGACCCGTTGGAATCAACATTCTTTGCATGGGGCCTAGCTCTATGGCTTCTTCGAGGGCGGCGGTTAAATCCATGCCTGCCGACTGATCTGTCGCATAAGTCGGAAGGTTCAGTCCTACGGCGTGATCCATCGGTTTAAGAGAAATTTGAATCGGGTCATTATTGGGCATTATTTTTCTTTCTTATGCGTTTTCATTTTTTCAACAATGGCCTCACTGAGGGCATCAGCAACAGCTTTTTTATCCATGATTGGCCATTCTTGCACCGTATTTTGATCAATCAAGTAAATATGATTTTGATCATTGCCGAATACTTTATCGGTTGCAACATTATTAGCCAGTATCCAGTCACAGCCTTTTTTCGTCAATTTTTCTTTGGCATTTTCAATCAGGTCCTGTGTTTCGGCGGCAAAACCAATGACAAGGGATGGGCGGTTTTTATGATTTGATATTGTTTTTAAAAGGTCAGGGTTTTCAATGAGTAAAAGAGAAGGCGCTTTCTTTTCATTATTCTTTTTGATTTTATGTGTTGGCGCGTTGTCTATGCGCCAGTCTGCAACGGCGGCGGCAAAAATCGCAATATCAGCGGGAAGGGCGCTTTGTGTGGCTTCCAACATTTCAAGCGCGGTTTGCACGTGAACTGTTTTGATCCCTTGTGGGTCGGGCAGGGAAACAGGACCTGTAATCAATGTCACGTTTGCCCCATGATCAGCGAGCGACTGCGCTATAGCGTGTCCTTGTTTACCGCTGGAGCGATTACCAATATAACGCACAGGGTCAATTGCCTCATGAGTAGGGCCGCTCGTGACGATAGCCCTGTATCCATGAAGTGGCTTATTGGTTTTAAAAAACGCTATCACTTCGTCATGAATATGTGCTGGGTCAGGCAGGCGCCCAGCGCCATATTCGCCGCAGGCCATATCACCTTCATCAGGGGGGATGATAACAATACCGCGTTTTTTGAGGGTGTTTATGTTATTTTGCGTTGCCGTATGTTCCCACATCATCGGGTTCATAGCGGGACAAATCATAACGGGTTTATTGGTTGCAAGAAGTGTGGTTGACGCCAAATCTTCGGCAAAACCATGCGCCATTTGCGCCACGATATTTGCACTGGCGGGGGCGACAAGAACAAGATCAGCTTCACGCGATAGGCGTATATGACCCATTTCAGATTCATCTTTGAGGGAAAAAAGATCGGTGTAAACATGATCTTCGCTTATCGCCGCAACGGTCAGAGGGGTGATAAATTGGGCGCCACCATGGGTCAAAATACAGCGCACATGCGCCCCTGATTTTTTCAAAAGGCGGATCAGCTCAATTGCTTTATAAGCGGCAATACCGCCCGAAATGATAAGTAATATTCTTTTGCCGTTCAGCATTTATATCCCTTAATAAGAAAAGCCCCGCAAGGCGGGGCTACCTTAAAACATTACAATTTGTAAATCGACTTAAATAAAAGCCAACTTAGCGTCAATTACATGCCAAGCTTGTCTTGAGCTTCTTCGCCAGCTTCTTCAGTCGCTTCAACAGCTTCTTCAACTGATGGGGCTTCTTCAATTGCTTCTTCAGCGGCATTTACAGCTTCTTCTGAGGGTGTAGTTGTTGTTGCATCTTCAATTGCTTCAGCTGCATCTGTTGCTGTTTCTTCAACAGCTTCCATTGCATCACCAGCTGTACCTTCAACGGCTTCCATTGCATCTGTTGCTGCTTCTGTTGTTGCGTCATACGCTTCACCAGCTGCTTCAGTCATGTTTTCCATTGCATCAGAGGCATAATCGCCCATGTTTTCAGCCATGCCAGCAGCAGGAGCAATACCTGCCATACCTTCAGCGTCTGAACCGCTTACGTTGTTGTAGACAACTTGCATTGCTACGATACCCGCAACCAATACAACGGCTGCGAAAAATACAGATTTAATTACATTGTTGTTCATTTTGAATTTCCTTCCATAAAATTAATCAACACCACGTCTTCAATAAGGCCACACTTAAAACACTTGCACGTGGCATTACAATCAAAATTTGACTTTTGGATGCCCTAATTAAGATATTTTTAGTATTAAATGCAAGGTCTTTTTTCATATTTCTGTAAATAGTTGTTGATTGGGTAGCAATATTAGCGTTTTGACCCGCTATGGATCGCGGCGATGCCAAAAGATAAGTTCTCAAAAGTCGATTTTGAAAAGCCAGCCTTGCTTATTCTATCCTTAAGAGCGTTTTGCGTGGGCATTTTACGGATTGATTCCACGAGATATTGATAGCTTGCCCTATCTTTTGTGATGAGTTCCCCAGCCTTGGGAATGAAGGCATAAGAGTAAGCATCATAGAGCTTTTGCATGTAGTTTTCCTCCATGTGAGAGAATTCGAGGCAAAAAAAGCGCCCCCCGGGCCGAAGAACCCTAAATGCGTCTGTTAGGGCGTTATCGATTCGGGTCACATTGCGAAGGCCAAAGGCAATTGTATAGACATCGACGCTGTTATCAGGAAGGGGCAAAGCCTCTGCATTGCCTGTAATCCATTCAAAATCATTGAGATAACCTTTATTAATCGCGCGGTCACGACCAACGGATAACATTTCAGTGTTAAGGTCACATAAAGTGATTTTTGCACCGTTTCCGACTTTTTCACGGATACGAAAGGCGATATCGCCTGTGCCGCCAGCCACATCAAGATAGTGAAGGCCTGCGCGGGGGCGGATTTTACGAATGAGGTGATTCTTCCATATGCGATGCACACCCCCTGACATGATGTCATTCATCAGGTCATATTTACTGGCCACGGAATCAAAGACTTCGATCACTTTTTCGGTCTTTTGCTCGGGGCTGACGGCCTCATGGCCAAATTGTGTACTTTCGGGATTTAACATCATAATTTTATTTAAACCACAAACTTATAAAGATCACGGAATTTTTTGATTGAATTTTTTACCATAATTATAATATAAGCACCGTTATGCCTTTTCGTCCTTTTACACAAACGCGTGATTTAAGCTTAAACAGTGCGTTTACGCTGGCTGTTGGTGAGGTCATTCAAACCAGTAGGGAGCCTTTTGTGCGACCTGCAAAAATAGCGCTCAGGTTTGATGATGCTGTTTATGTATGTCGTCGTGAGAAGAGTGTCACGCGACCAGAGGCTTTTTGGAAAACGATGCGGCAAATAGCATGGCAGGCAAAATCAACAGATTTTGATACAGCTATAGCAAATGAGGCGCGCCACTTCGCTCAACGGCAAGCACAAGAGTTAGATGCGTATCGTCAATCCCTCCCATTTTATCATTTTTTTGCGAAATGGACGGCGCGCCCGCTTCCATTTCATCCGCCCTATGCTGCAGATGGGCAGAAAGTGTTAATGGCTGTAGATTGGTCAAATGCTTGTAGTGTCAAATTGGCGTTTTCAATGCTTAGGACATGGGCAAAAAGCAACTCTGTGTCCCCATTACAATCTGCTCTAGGACAATCAGTTTATAATCATCCGAGTATGGGTTAAGTTTATCCATCTTTACATTTTAACGAATTTCTCTAAACACTTAGTCTATGAAACTCTTTAAAGCGATGGCGACAGTGGCAGGTCTTACAGGGCTGAGCCGAATACTGGGATTTGTTCGGGATATTTTAACCGCGGCTATCCTTGGCGCCGGGCCTATTGCGGATGCGTTTTTTGTGGCGCTGAAATTGCCGAACTTTTTTCGTCGTGTCACAGCCGAAGGAGCGTTTAGTGTATCTTTTGTGCCTATATACTCAGAGCGTTTAGAGCAAGGCAGTGATGGGGAGGCGGATCGGTTTGCGTCAAACGCGTTTGCGATTATGCTTTTGTTCCTCGTCCCTTTTACGTTGATTGCGCTCATTTTGATGCCATTTATAATTTATGGCATTGCCCCCGGCTTTCAAAGTGATCCCGTGCGTTATGATACAGCTGTTGAGTTGAGCCGAATTACTTTTCCTTATTTATTATTGATGTCCCTAACGGCGCTTATGGGCGGGGTTTTGAATGCGCGGGATAAATTTGCGCCATTTGCGGGTGCCCCCATTCTTTTTAATTTGGTGCTGATTATTGCCCTTATTGGCTTTACGCCCATTTTAGAAAGTGCAGGGCACGCCATGGCTTGGGGCGTTTTTGGAGCAGGGATCGCCCAGTTCCTGTGGCTTTTGTTTTGGATAAAGCGATATGGGGTTCGTCTTCGTCTTAAAAAACCTGAGTTTACGCCTAACATTAAAAAGCTTTTTAAGCTTATGGGGCCTGGTGTTTTAGGCGCAGGCGTCATGCATGTTAATTTGCTTGCTGATATGATTATGGGATCACTTTTGGCGGCGGGATCCATTTCGTATCTATATTATGCTGATCGTTTAAATCAGCTTCCCCTTGGGATGGTTGGAATTGCGGTAGGTACAGCATTGTTGCCGCTTTTGTCAAAGGCGCTCGCAAAGGGAGAGGCGGCAGAGGCGAATAATCTTTTTAACCGCGCCATGGAGATTTGTTTGTTACTGTCTTTACCTGCGGCGACGGCGCTCATTGTTGTTCCTGATACGCTAATTCATACGCTTTTTGAACGTGGGGAATTCGGCGCAGAGGACACGGCAATGACTGCAAAAGTTCTTATGGCCTATGCAATTGGATTGCCCGCTTATATTGGTGTCAAAGTGTATTCAAGTGTGTTTTGGGCAAACCAAGACACGCTATCGCCTGTTAAGATTTCTATCCTTACTACAATTTTGAATATTGCTTTAAGCTTTATCCTTATTCAGTTTATTGGTGTTGTCGGTATTGCGCTGGGGACAGGGTTGATGGGGTGGTTACAGTTTGTATTGTTACAGCGCCAATGCAAAAAAAATGCGGCGGCAAAGTTTGACGATCGGTTTAAAAAAGTTTTTTTAAAAATTGTTATGGCTTGCATGCTTATGGCCATAACATTAATTGGCTTTGACCATCTTATTAGTCAAATGAGTGATGGCACGGAGGTGAAAAAAGCTTTGGCTCTTATGGGGCTTGTCGGGGCGGGCGGTCTTGTTTACAGTGCTGTCATTCTCGGGACGGGCGCTATTAAACTTCCTGAATTAAAAAGATATTTAAAAAGAAAATAAAAAAGCGGAAATAAAAAATGAAACGTATTTTATCATGTATGCAACCAACAAACAGGCTTCAATTGGGTAATTACCTTGGGGCGCTTAGAAACTGGGTTGCGCTTCAAGATGAAGAGGGTGGCAAGAATGAATGTCTATATGGTGTTGTTGATCTTCACGCGATTACAGTGCCGCATAACCCGCTGGCATTAGCGCAAGCTACCCGTGAAACGGCTGCGGCGTATATTGCGGCGGGTGTTGATCCAAAACGCTCTTATATATTTGTCCAAAGCAGCGTGCCTGCACATTGTCAGCTCTCATGGCTCTTTACGACCCAAACGCCAATGGGTTGGCTAAATCGTATGACGCAGTTTAAGGATAAGGCGGGTAAGAACAAAGAAAAGGCTTCTGTTGGCTTATATTCTTATCCGATCCTTATGGCGGCGGATATTTTGATCTATAAGGCCACGCATGTTCCCGTTGGTGAAGATCAAAAGCAGCATTTAGAGCTGGCGCGGGATATTGCAGGCAGTTTCAATGAGAAATTTAACAGCGGAAAAGAATTCTTTATCCCACCAGAACCTTACATTATGGGCACAGCCACGCGTGTGATGTCGCTTCGTGATGGAACGCAGAAAATGAGCAAATCGGCGGAAAGTGATATGACACGTATTAACTTAACGGATGATGCCGATACTATTGCCAATAAGATCAAAAAAGCCAAGACTGATGCGGGCGTCGTGCCCCACAATGATGGCGAATGCGAGGGCCGTCCAGAAGCCGCCAATCTGATTGGCATCTATGCCGCGCTAGCCGATCAAACCAAAGAGCAAGTCATGCAAGAATATGGTGGTCAGCAGTTCTCAGGGTTTAAATCGGCTTTGGTTGATTTATCTGTGGCAAAACTAAGCCCTATAACTTCACGTATGAGCGAGCTTATGAGCGATAGTGCGGAGATTGACGCTATTTTGAAAGCTGGCGCTGAAAAGGCCAATGAGCTGGCAAAGCCGACACTCGAAGAAACGATTAAGCTTATGGGTTTTTGGTCTTAAGTTATTCAGAGTTTTATGGGGATTTGGGTGTAAATCATATAGACTTTCGCGCAAATCATAGACATTCTTATTTAAAATGCGGAATAAACGTAATTTAATTATAAGAGGTGTGTGATGCCAAAAGATACCGTAACTGAATGTATAGCAACGTCTGTTGACCCTACGGCTGGTTTTGTAAGGGTTGCTTCAACAGCATTAGATCCTGAGCACTTAAAGAGACTTGCGGAACGGCCATTCCCTTCTATAGCCAAAACACCCGCTGCCCCTATTATTGTTCAAAAGGCGCGCACTTTCATTAAAGGATAATCTTTCTTTCACTTTAAGAGCGCGGTATAGTGATTCCATGATCAAAATATTATCATTCATGATTGCTCTTTCTTTACCCAGCGCGGCGCAGGCGGATTATTTTCTATGGCAGGACTCAAAGTCAGGGCTAACAGTCACCTTCCCTGATACATGGAAACAGCAAACGAATATGAATCCCGCCACGATTTTTACAATCGAAGGGCCTGGTAACGCTGATAAGCCTGTGTGTAAAATCAACGCCTCGTCTGATAAACGCTATACTATTTTCCCTGCAGAATATGGGGACGCCGTTCAGCGCGTTGCCGTGAGCCGTGATTTTTGGCAAAAATATATGGGTTTGTATGATGAATACACCCTTAATAAAATCTATGATGGTGCGGGCTTAGGACGCTGGAATGCGAGCTATGCGCGCGGGACGTGGTCCTTGCGGGCGGGTGATGTCGTGCAATTGCGCCGCGGCATTTTATTTGCCTCGCTTTATTATGATACGCTTTATGTTGTTGAGTGTTCTTCGCTTAATCATGCCTATGAAACATGGGATTATGATTTTCGGAGTATCATCAAATCTATTGATTTTAGAAAAATGTATCATGAAAAGAAAACCGGTGATTACGAGGATTTCTTGAGGGGCGCGGATAAGCTTTTCTGGGCGCAGACCGGCCCTGAAGGGTCAATAAAGTACTAGATTACTCCTATTTTAATTGACTTGGTTTGTGCGGCCTTATAAAAAAGCAATATGTTCATACAAACCGAAAATACACCCAATCCACTTACTGTTAAATTTTTACCAGGTCGCGCCGTTATGGAAGTGGGTGTCGCTGAGTTTAAAACAATAGATCAGGCGGCGGCATCACCTTTGGCGCAGCAGTTATTTCAATTGGGTGAGATTACCAATGTTTTCTTTGGCTCTGATTTTATATCCGTGAGCAAGGATGAAAAAGCCAAATGGGACGCCCTTAAAACTCGCATTATGGCTGTTATCATGGAGCATTACACCATCGGCCAGCCACTCTTTCACGAAGGCCAAGCGCCTGAAGATAAGCATGGCGCGCAAGACGATGATGATGAGCTGACGGTTCAAATTAAAGAACTGCTTGATCAACGTGTTCGCCCGATGGTCGCGATGGATGGGGGTGACATTGTGTTTGAAAAATTTGAAAAAGGTATAGTCTATCTTCAAATGCGCGGTGCTTGCGCGGGCTGTCCAAGCTCCACAATGACCTTAAAAAGCGGGATTGAAAACATGCTTCGTCATTACGTTCCAGAAGTCCTTGAAGTGCGGCAATCTAGCCTCTAATTTATTCTTGAGATATCAGTAAAAAGCCCAGCCAGCGCGTGCTGTCTTCGTCATGTTGCAATGTGCAATTTATGCGGTGGCGATCAAAAGGTGCGGCCTTTGATACCCGAATTTCGGCGCGATAATTATCTAGGGTTTGAACAGGAATAATCCCATCGTTGGAGCTATAACAGCGTAAATCTGATAAATCGAGATCACTCGAAAACCCGATTGCGCTGTTGTTTTGTGCAATACTGACGATGGGAAGAATGTCGCTGGCGGGCAGTGGATAGCTGTTTAAAATCATGCGAAAGCGCACTTCGTCCGCGTAATCTTCTGTCATTGTAAAGCGCGGAATGGCCTGGAGCGGTGATGTTTTATTTGCTACGCCAGAGTTCTGGGAAAGGGCAATTATTTTTTGATCCTTCAAAAGTGCTGCTACATCTTCGTTAAATTCACCGTAGGGATAGGCCAACAGTAGGGGTGTTTCGCCTGTTTTTTCCCTAAATCTTGCGCGTGCGCTGTTGAAATATTTGGTAAAGTCATCAAAAGAAGTAAAATGCCCATAATTATTGGGGTGAAGGCCGATTGTCACTAAGCCTGATTTCTTTAGTTTCTTAATATCCCGCCAGCCCAGATATTGCGGAGCGCCAATATCGGCGCGGGCAGGGTCGATAAAGACCGTATAGGGCGTCTTAAATTTTTCTAATAACGGGGCGGCCTGCGTTAAAATAGAGCGATGCCCTCCGTCAAATGTCAGCGCGAAGGCGGGTTGCGGTATAGCGTTGCCCGTTTGCCATGACTTGATGGCATCTGGGAGAGGAAGGACAGTGAAGTTTTCTGCGCTTATTGTCTCAAGTTGTGCCTCAAACTGGGATAGGCGGATATTGGCTTCTGGGGCGTAATCTTGACCGACCATGAAATAGGAAATGATACGCACCGCATTTTCATCGGACTCATGGATTTCCTGCGCGTAAGCCACCAAAGGAAACGCAATGTTAAGACATAATAATAATCCTATAAACCGCATAAAGTTATATATAGCGCATTTTAAATCGGGGCGCTATGCTCTCTTCCATGAATGATCCGATACATACAGGCAAAACCATATTGGCGTTTGATACAGCGCTGACAGGTTGTAATGTCGCCTTAATGACCGCTGAAGGAGATGATTATAGCGAGCAAGTCGAAACGCAGCGCGATCAGGCCAAATTGCTAGTGCCTATGACGCAGGATATCTTGAAGCGGGCAGAGCTTACCTACCAAGACATTGATTTAATTGTAGTTACCAATGGCCCCGGGTCATTTACGGGTCTTCGTCTTGGGCTTGCCACGGCGCGGGCACTCGCTTTGGCGCTGGACTGCCCAGTTATTGGGATTAACAGCTTTGATTTTGTGCGGGCGCATTATCAAAAAAACGGTATTCGTGACCCTCTATTGGTTGTTTTGGAAACCAAACGTCAAGATTTTTATGTGCAGGCTTATGATGGTTCGGGGCAGCCTCAGGGTGATCCCGTTGCCACAAGCGCAGCAAACATAGCGGAATATTATGACTTATTGGCCTATAAAATTGGCGGAGATTGCATAGAGCGTGTTGTCGCTGATGTGGGGTTAGATAATCTGAGTGTGTTGGGCAATATTATGCAGCCTGATCCTATTTTGCTTTGTTATCTAGCCTTAAGCCGCCCTTTGCCAGAGGCAGGGGAGCGGCCAGAGCCATTATATTTAAGAGGGGCAGACGTGTCTTTACCCAAAAACCTTCCACGCCAGCTTGAACGGTAGCGTTTACTGGGAGAGCTCGACGCTTCGAGCCTTTGCGGCCCTCAACGCTTCATCAAACATAGCCTGAAGCCTTCCATCCATAAGAACATCTAAAGCCGCCTGTGTTGTACCATTTGGGCTGGTGACTTTTTCGCGCAAAGTGCACGCTAATGTTGACGTGTCTATTTCAGCAAGAGCGGCCGCACCAATGACTGTTTGACGGGCCAATTGCATGGCTTGATCTTTGGGAAGGCCGATATTTTCCCCTGCGCTGGCCATGACCTCAATAAGATAAAAAACGTAAGCGGGCCCACTGCCTGACAGAGCGGTCACACTATCCATTAAGGGTTCATTATCGAGCCACAATAAATCACCACTACCGCGCAAAATGGCTTCAGCCTTACGTTTTGTTTCATGTGAAACGCTGTGATTCGTAATTGCAGCTGTTATCCCTTTGCCAATCGCCGCTGGCGTATTAGGCATGGCACGTATAACAGGTTGATTTTCTTTGAAATATTTTCCTATTTTGTCAAGTGATTGCCCTGCAGCGATGGATAAAATAGGAAGATTTTCGGGCGTGTGTGGGGCAATATTTTTACAAATATCAGACATAATCTGTGGTTTTATAGCCAGTATCATCATGTCTAGTTTTGAAAAATCTACTTTGGATAGATCGGTAATATGATGCACTTTCGGGTCATGCGTCAGGGAAGGTGGAATATCGTTAGGATCAATAATATAGGCTTTTTCAATGAGTGCGCGGTCAAGCCACCCTTGAAGCATTGCCGTGCCCATTTTACCGCAACCAACAAGCATAAGGCGAAGAGGGGTGCTATTGGGCATATTCAGTCCTTTAGTAAGCGTGATTACGAAATACCCGCTACATCCATCATGGCCAGAGCCATTTTTGACTCGCACATTATGGCATCATTATTGGCGGTAAATCGTGAAAGCAGGTCGAATGTCATGTAATAACGCTCGCATTCCGCTAATCCAATTTGAATCATATCTTCAAGATGGGATGCGCCTGAACCCTCCGTCATGCCGCGTAACAGGCTTGTGTATCGAAATGTAGGTATGCACGCGCCGCGATCTGTTTGTATATCAAAGTGACCGAGCCATAGATTGGAATTAATTGCGCTCATCGCCCTAAACGCATCATCCATTTTGGTCACGTGGATAGTTAAGTCCATCATGGCCGAGAATTTAAGAGCCTTAAGATCATCTTGCCAATTAAAGGTCATGTCGTAAGTGCCAAATTTACCGGTGACCTGAACAGTAAGGCAGTCCTCATCCATGCGTTCAAATGTCCAATCGCGGCCAATCATGATATCTTCAATGAAATCCAAGGGATTGCTCACATCAAGGAATAGATCGAGTTCTTCTTGATTGAGCATGGTTATTTCTTTTTCTTATCTTTGGTATTTTCTAGGGCATCAAGGCGAGCGGCCATGTCTTCTTGGTCTGCGATCACTTTTTCTAGCAAGGCTTCGACGCGGTCTAAATCCTCACGGGGGACAAGATCAAGACGCATGGCCACTTCTTCGACGCGGGCTTTGACGTCATTTTTAATCTGCTGGCGGATGCTATTGAGGGTGCCGGCGGCGCCTCCGGCAACTTTTGCAATATCATCTAAAATGTCTGTTTTCTTTAGCATGGAAAATAGCTATCACCCTGATGAGAGTCGGGGCAAGGGAACTAGTTATCTTTTCAAAATATATCCACGATAAAAACATAAAATCCTGTTTTGTTTCCCTTTTACCTAAAGGATGTGAGGGTGTAGGCTTAAGCATTATTCAATCAATGATTCATTTTGAAGAGGGATAAGGGCATGATTATTGTTACAGGCGGGACAGGCTTTATTGGATCGAACCTTGTCGCAGGGTTAGAGGCGCATGGGTGCACAGATATTGTTGTTTGTGATACGCTCGGTACTGAAGATAAATGGCGGAATATAGCCAAGCGCGAGATCCGTGACATTGTTCATCCAGACCGCATATTTGATTATCTTGAGAGCCATACCGATCAAATTGAAGTCATTTTTCACATGGGAGCGATCTCTTCAACCACAGAAAAAGACGCTGACTTGATTGTGGAAACAAATATTGTGTTATCTCGCCGCCTTTGGAAATGGTGTGGTAAAAACCAAAAACGCTTTATTTACGCTTCTTCAGCGGCCACATATGGGGATGGGAAGGCAGGGTTTAAAGACCTTGATAGTCCAGATCACTTAAAGACTCTTCTCCCGCTTAATGCCTATGGCTGGTCAAAGCATGCCTTTGATCGTCGCGTGTCGCGTGTCCTTAGAACCCGTAATGAGCCGATACCGACTCAATGGGCAGGATTGAAGTTTTTCAATGTTTACGGGCCGAATGAATATCATAAAGCAGATCAAATGAGTGTCATTTGTAAGCTCTATCCGCAGGTCAAAGCCGGCGCTGTGGCTAAGCTATTCAAGTCTTACCATGCCGAATATGAAGATGGGGGGCAATTGCGTGACTTTGTTTACGTTAAAGACTGCGTTTCTGTTATGTTATGGCTCTATGATAATCCTGATAAAACTGGTCTTTACAATATTGGCACAGGAAAAGCACGCAGCTTCAAGGACTTAGCAGAGGCTACGTTCAAGGCAGCAGGGAAAGAGCCGCGTATTCATTATATTGATATGCCTGAGAGCTTAAAGCCTAAATATCAATACTACACTCAGGCGGACATCCAAAATCTGCGCGATGAGGGTTATGATAAGCCGTTTACCACATTGGAGGACGGTGTAACTGATTTTGTTCAAAACTATATGGCAAAAGAAGACCCGTATTTGTAAATTATGGCTATTCAATTCCCCGATATAAGTCCGATTGCGGTATCTCTTGGCCCGCTTGATATTCGTTGGTATGCGCTGGCGTATCTTGTGGGGTTTTTAGCGGGTTGGAAATATGCCCTTTATCTTGTCGGGCTCAACCCTAATCATCGACCCAATAAGGACGATATTGATAATTTTATCCCGTTTGCCGTTCTGGGTGTTATTTTGGGCGGACGTCTAGGCTATGTGCTGTTTTATCAATTTGATGTGTATATGCATGACCCGCTTGCGGCGCTTCGTATTTGGCAGGGGGGGATGTCCTTCCACGGCGGTGTCCTTGGTGTTATTGTCGCGATTATTGGTTATGCACTTTATAACAAAATTAATGTTTTACGCCTTGCGGATATTGTCTGTGCCGCGGTGCCGATAGGATTGTTTTTGGGGCGCTTGGCTAATTTTGTGAATGGGGAGCTGTTTGGGCGCGTAACAACAGCGCCATGGGGAGTGATATTCCCTTATGGAGGAGAAGAGCCACGCCATCCAAGCCAGATTTATGAGGCCGTTCTTGAGGGATTGGTTTTGTTTGTCGTGTTGTTTGTGCTTTCAACGCGAACATGGGTGCGGGCACGCCCTGGGTTCATTACGGGTGTTTTCCTCAGTGGTTATGCGCTCGCACGTTTTGCGGTTGAATTTTTCCGTGAGCCAGACTTTCACCTTGGGTTTATTGTCCAGCAGTTCTCTATGGGGCAAGTGTTGAGTGTTCCTATGTTTATCCTAGGGCTTTGTGTGATCTTTTACGCGCAGGCGTATTTTAAAAAGAGCGCCGAATGAATGAAACACCTCTTTGTAAAATTATACGAGATATAATTAAGGCCGAGGGACCTATGCCGCTCTCGACATATATGGGTTTGTGTCTAGGGCATCCTGAATATGGGTACTACATCACGCGAGATCCTTTTGGCAAAAAGGGAGATTTTACAACGGCGCCAGAGATTAGCCAGATGTTTGGGGAAATGATTGGGGCGTGGGTTGTTGATACATGGCATAAAATGGGAGCGCCCGCGCAATTTATCCTTTTTGAGATGGGGCCGGGGCGCGGGACATTAATGGCGGATATTTTGCGCGTTGGGCATAAAGTTGATGGGTTTGTGGGCGCTGCCAAGATTCATCTGATGGAGATGAGTCCTGTCTTACGAAAAGCACAATTTAAGGCTCTGTCTGAATATGAGCCAACGTGGCACATGACCCTTGAGTCCATCGCATCACATGATCCGAGCCTTCCGATTATTGCAATTGGGAATGAGTTTCTTGATGCCTTGCCTGTGGATCAATATACGCTCACTGACACGGGTTGGACGCAAAAATCTATTACCATTAATAAAAACGGATCGTTTCGTATATATGATAGAGCCGTTCTTGATTCTGTTTACTTTGAAAAAAATAGCCTGCAAAACACCCTGTTTAAGCCAAGGTTAGGTGATATTGTTGAAGTGTCACATGAACAGAAAAGATTTATGAATGACCTTATAGATATTGTTTTGAATCAAGGGGGTAGTTGCCTGTTGATTGATTATGGGTTCAGTAATAATAGGTGCGGTGACACGTTGCAGGCGCTCAAAAATCATGCTTATTGCGATATATTAGAAACACCAGGAGAATGTGACATTACTTATCATGTCAATTTTGGGAATTTGGCTGAGCAGATGATGGGTAAAAACATGATGGTGCATGGCCCTGTGTCACAATCTACGTTTTTGAAAACGCTCGGGATCGAAATTCGAGCCGAAGCGTTAAGGCATTCTGCATCAGAAATGAACCGCCCTGATATAGCGCAAGATGTTGAGGTGGCGCTGATGCGGTTAATAGACAAAGACCAAATGGGCGATTTATTTAAGGTAATTGCCTTTTCATCCGATAGCACAATTCAACTGGCGGGGTTTACCATATGATAAAAGATATTATCGAAGTTCAATCACAGTCAATCGCCGATAAACATGATGCCATTTCTCATGGTTTTTTTGGACGGCGCGGCGGTGTTAGCGCGGGGCTGTATAAAAGCCTTAATTGCGGCTCTGGCTCCCATGATAATCCAGAGCATGTTGTCCAAAACCGCGAGCGTGTGACGAGGGCTCTGGGTGTTTCTAGAGATCAGCTTGCCTCTGTTTGGCAAGTGCATTCGTCTGATTGTCTTTACATGACACAAGTATCAACCAGCGGTGATAAGAGGCCAAAGGCTGATGCAATGGTCACCGATAAAGTAGGATTAGCGTTGGGTATTCTGACGGCAGATTGCGGCCCTGTTTTATTTGCGGGACTAAAAAAGGACGGGGCGCCTATTATTGGCGCGGCGCACGCTGGTTGGGGCGGCGCGATTAAAGGCGTTTGCGAAGCTACCGTAGAGGTGATGATCGAACACGGCGCGGTGCTCTCCAGTATTTCAGTCGCAATTGGCCCTTGTATTGGCCCTAAATCCTATGAGGTCAGCCTTGGGTATGAAAAACCCTTCATGGAGCAAGATGAAGCCAATGAGCATTTTTTTAAGCCCGCCAGCCGTGAGGGGCATTTGATGTTTGATTTGCCGGGGTATATTGCTTCGCGTTTGGCGCGTGTTGGCGTTAAACAGATTGAGATTACGGGCGTTGATACTTTTAGTAATGAGGAGCGCTTTTTTAGCTATCGGCGCACAACACATCGGGGTGAGGCAGACTATGGACGGCAGATTTCAGCCATTTGTATTCAAAAATAATGGCCGAGCAGGAAAAGTTTACTCTTTTAACCATTCGCCTATTGATTTTTGATCCGACAATTTTCTATAGTCCGAGCATACAAAAATAAGGCCTTTACAAAACAGGACCCCAAAATGAAGATTATTTCCGGTAATTCTAACCGACCACTTGCAGAGGCGATCTCTGCATACCTTGATATCCCCCTCACAAAAGCGAGTATGCGCCGATTTTCAGACATGGAAGTGTTTGTCGAAATTCAGGAAAATGTGCGTGGTGAGGATGTTTTTGTTATTCAATCAACGTCTTTTCCAACAAATGATAATTTGATGGAACTTTTGATCTCTATAGATGCGCTACGCCGTGGATCTGCGCGCCGTATTACGGCGGTTCTTCCTTATTTCGGATATGCCCGCCAAGACCGCAAAACAGGCAGCCGTACGCCCATAACGGCAAAGCTTGTGGCGAATTTAATTACGTCCGCCGGCGCTGATCGTGTTTTGACACTTGATTTGCATGCGGGCCAAATCCAAGGATTCTTTGATATTCCCACCGATAATTTGATTGCATCCCCTGTATTGGTGCCAGATATCGAGGAGAAATTCGCAGGCAAGGACAATATTGTCATGGTATCTCCTGATGTTGGCGGTGTTGTCAGGGCGCGTGCGATAGCCAAGCGCATGAGTATGACTGCGGATTTGGCGATTATCGATAAACGCCGTGAAAAAGCAGGCATTTCTGAGGTGATGAACGTCATTGGTGATGTCGAAGGAAAGCATTGTATTATGGTTGATGATATCGTGGATTCTGCCGGTACGCTCTGTAATGCGGCGGATGCGCTTAAGCAAATGGGCGCTCTTTCAGTCGATGCTTATGTGGTACATGGTGTTTTATCGGGCGGCGCAATTGCGCGTGTAAAGGAATCTGCGCTCGAAAGTCTTATTATTACCGATAGTATCGCAGCAACTGAGTCTGTTAAAATGGCGTCTAATATTAAGCAGCTCTCGGTTGCGCCACTTATTGGGGAGGCGATAAAACGTATTGCTGAAGAGCGCTCTATCTCTGCGTTGTTCAAATAAGCCTTAAAAAACAGCGTCATTCCTAAATAAATCCTTGAAATAGGCGGTAAATTGCTATTTATTGCCCATCACAAGGCCTGCCACCCCTGGAGGATGGCCATAATTTTATTTTAAAGGAAAAAGCTATGTCTAGACAATATAAGATGACAGCGACGAAACGTGAGGGAGCCGGTAAGGGGGCCGCCCGTGCAATCCGTCGTGATAAACAAACACCAGCCGTAATTTACGGTGACAAAAAAGAACCTGTAACTATTTCACTTCCAACAAAAGAGACGAACCTTGAATATAACAAGGGTCACATGTTCACAATGATTTGTGAGCTTGATGTTGATGGAGAGAAGCACACTGTTCTTGCGCGTGATGCACAGCTTCACCCAGTGACAGATAACGTGATGCACGTTGATTTCTTGCGCGTGACAGATAAAACATCAATCACAGTTTCTGTGCCTGTAAACTATATTGGTTATGAAGAGAGCCCAGCGGCGCAAGCAAAAGGAATTTTGAATGTTGTGCGTTTCGAGGTTGATATTAACTGTAAAGCGAAAAACATTCCTGAATCCATTGATGTTGATTTGTCAAAAGCGCAAATTGGCGATGCCATAAAAATCAGCAACGCTAATATGCCTGAAGGGGCAAAGCCTGCTATCTCTGATCGTGACTTTGCTCTTGCTGCCGTTTCTGCTCCGCGCGTCGTACTAGATGATGAGCCAGCAGAGGGTGAAGAAGGCGAAACAGCGCAAGGCGATGCACCTGCAGAAGAAAATAAAGAATAATTTCTTCTTATGTTTAATTTTAAAAGAGGGCGCTCTTTCAGTGTCCTCTTTTTTTGTTTATAACGTCCTATGTTGGGTATTTTTAAAAAGAAGAAGATTGGCGATATGTGGTTGTTGGTTGGTCTTGGGAATCCAGGTGATAAATATAAGGCAAATCGTCATAATATTGGCTTTATGGCGGTCGATCAGATTGCCGCCGATAATCATTTCCCTGAGTATAAGTCAAAATTTCAAGGGGCGCTAAGTGAAGGGCGCATTAGCAGTCAAAAGGCTGTGATATTGAAGCCGATGACTTATATGAACGAGTCTGGTCAATCTGTTGGTGCGTGCGCGAAGTTTTATAAAATCCCGTCCGATAACATTATTGTTTTTTATGATGAGCTTGATATTCCTGCTTTCAAGGTCAAGGTCAAGCAAGGCGGTGGTAGTGGGGGGCATAATGGGATTAAATCCATAGATAACCATCTCGCCAGCAATGAGGGCGCAAAAGACTATTGGCGCGTGCGTTTGGGTATTGATCACCCTGGTGATAAAAACCGTGTGAGTGGATATGTCCTGTCGGATTTTTCAAAAGATGAAAAAAAAGATTTGCCGTTTTTCATTGATATCGTGTCGCGTCACGTTGAGCATTTGTTAAAAGAAAACAAAAGCAATTTTGGGACGCGCGTTGCCGAAGATTTTAAAGTTTAAAATAAAGGAAAAAATAATGAGTTTTAATTGTGGTATTGTAGGGCTTCCCAATGTTGGAAAATCGACGCTTTTTAACGCGTTAACGGCTACAGCGGCGGCGCAGGCGGCGAATTTCCCGTTTTGCACGATTGAGCCAAACGTGGGCAAAGTTGCAGTACCAGATAGCCGTCTTAAAGTGATTGCCAAGATTGGTGGCTCTGCCAAAATTATTCCGGCTCAACTTGAATTTGTGGATATAGCGGGCCTTGTGAAAGGTGCGAGTAAGGGCGAGGGGCTGGGGAATCAATTTCTTGGCAATATTCGTCAAACGGATGCGATCCTTCATGTTCTGCGTTGTTTTGAAGATGATGATATTACTCATGTCGATGGCAGTGTTGACCCTGTGCGGGATGCTGAAACAATTGAGACTGAGCTGCTCATCGCCGACATGGAAAGTCTTGAAAAGCAAATTGATAATGTGGCGCGTAAAGCAAAAGGCGGTGATAAAGAATTTAAAGGGCAGCATGATTTAATGTTGAAATATAAAGCGCTTCTTGATGAAGGTAAGCCTGCGCGTGATTATACGCCAGAGACGCCAGAGGAGGTGCGCTGGAGTAAGAATATGGGGATGCTAACGGCAAAACCAATTCTTTACATTTGCAACGTGAACGAAGATGACGCGGCGACCGGTAATGATTGGACAAAGAAAGTTGAAGTGATGGCTGCTGAAAAAGGGGCAAAGTCGGTCACGATTTGTGCGTCTATTGAATCAGAAATAGCACAACTAGATAGCGCCGATGAGCGCGCTGAATTCCTTGAAACGATTGGTCTGGAAGAAGCAGGATTAGATAAGATTATCCGCGAGGGATTTGATTTGTTGAACTTGCATAATTATTTCACAGTAGGACCAAAAGAAACGCGCAGTTGGGTTATCCGAAAAGGTGCAAAAGCGCCAGAAGCCGCAGGGGCGATCCATACAGATTTTACAAAAGGTTTTATTAAAGCCGAAGTCATTGCCTATGATGATTTTGTAAATAATAACGGTGAGCAAGGGGCAAAAGACGCCGGTAAAATGCGCCAAGAGGGCAAAGAATATATCGTTGCCAATGGGGACATTATTTTATTTAGATTTAATGTTTAGAGCAGTTTGTTAGACTGTAAAGCTCATGCCTGTTCGTGTAATTTCAGCTCTTTGTATTTGGCCTGAAATATCGGCTATTTCGCCTAAAGCACTAGATGAGAAACTCGCTCTGACTACGCTTCCGGCTACATTTGGGTCGGCTGCGATGCCAGTTTCACGTCCGCTTAAAGCACGGCTAAAGCTGTAATCTACTTGACCTGGCTCATAACCATAAGTTGCCGCAGCAACTTGTGCTTCTTCTATCAAGCCTTGAACGGTCGTTTCGGTACCTGCCACAAGATCTTCGCCTAAAGGTTGTGGTCTTTCTGGTGATACTTCTGGTTCCGCTTCAGGCGCAACAACTGGCGCTGTTTCGCCATGGAGAGCACGGAATGCTTCGAGTTCTTCTCTCGCAATGTCTAGATTTTGACGCGCATCAACAATGTCCTGCCATCCTGCGCCTGGCATTGCGCCTGAGATGACCGGATATAAAGATGTATTGCTATCGTATAAAATGAAATACAACTCTTCATTGGTGCGTGAAGTAATAAAGTCAGATAGTTCTGCTGCGGTGCCCTCTTGGAAAATGGCGGCATGCTCACTTCCGGCAACTCCTAAATGATAACCTGCTGTTCTGAACATTGTCATGTTCATTTCAACAAAGTTGATTTCGGCGGCATCAAGCGCTGCGCCCATTTCTTGAACAGCAATTTCTTGCTCTGATAACTGAGTGGCTGTGTCCCCTGCAAGGCGCGCAACTTCTGAACGCAGAAGAGCTGCTTCTGCTCCAGCGCTCTCAATAGCGTAAGGTGATTCTCCTGCATCATAGATTGCTTCCACACCTGCATCCAAAACGGCTTCTGCTGGTGCTTGGACTGCTGCTTCAACACCAATTGTTGTTTTCAAAGCTTGGGCCTGTGCGATAACGGCGGCGTGATCATGCTGTGATGCTACAAATTCAAAATACGCAGCATGAGAGGCAGGGTCCATAAGATCTAAAGCAAAACTATTTGGGTCAGCCCCTTCAGGAAGAGGAAGAGTGCCTGCTTGGAATGCTTCTTGTAATTCACCCCACATAAGCTGATTGGCTTGGCCATACATTGATGGTGGGAATTCTGTGATTGCGCCACCTTCTAATTCTTCAATAGCAGCATTTAAACTTGCTTCATCCCATTCCCCAGTGATGCGCTGACCTGTTAAGCCCTGTGCTATACGAATTTGATCTGCATCGCCAGAGGTAATAGCTTGGGAAATGATTTGTGAAAAATCCTGACCTTGTGTGAACTCACCTAAAAGGCGATTTGCACCAGCAATATCAAGCGTCAGGTTTGGATTTGCTCCAGCTGTAAATGCGCCGCGTGTTAAGTTTAAAAATCCCTGTTCGCCGTGCTCACCGATGAGGGCTTCTTGTGAACGCATATCTGAATAGGTGTTATCAACCAATATTCTGGCTTGGTCACGTGTCCATTCTCCTGTTATGTCAGACTCTTCGATCCAACCAAGAGCGGCCATTTGTGTTTGAATTTGAAGAACACCTTGTTGTGAATCAAGTGTCGCTTCTGCTTCGGCGGCAGCTGCCTGAGCCTGTTCATAGCGTGCAACTTCAAAATCTCTGCCGATTTGAGGGATTGTTAATCCATTTTCCAGGCCATTGCGAATAATGCTAAGTTCTGCGAGTTCTTGATCAGTAAGCGTTCCATCGATATCAAAATTACCGCCATAGACGTCACGACCTAAAGCTTCGAGAAGGAAAATACTGTCCCCTGCAGCGGCGCGGCCATTAATGGCGCGGCTGGCCATTTGGCTCCATTGTGATTGTGGGTCTGTTGCCTCTGGCATTTCGCCATTCATGAGGTCTTCGATAGTACCAGAGGAGCGGGTATCAAAAGATTGCCCCGATGCAAACATGCGCGTAGCAACTGTTTCTAGGTTAGCAGCTGTAATAAGACCTTCTGGTGCGCCCATAAGCTCTGACAACTCTTGAATGAGCTGTGCTTGCTGCGCTGTGTCTAGGTCTCTAATTGCCATTAATTGATAAAGCCTCTTTTTATGTAATTATGCTTAATATTACCTAAAAAGATTAAGAAATAGCAAATTTCTATAAAAAATATCTATTTTATTATATTTATCAATGACTTAGCTGTTTTTGCAGTTTTGTTTGTTTTTTCTATCTTTGACGCACTAAAGATTCGTAAGCATCACGGAGCTGGCGGGTTATAGGCCCAACTGAGAACTCAAGATCATCAATTTTACCCACGGCAGTCACCTCGGCAGCTGTGCCCGTTAAAAAGACTTCTTGAGTGTTTTTTAATTCCTCTGGTTTGATATGACATATTTCAGTTGGGATTTTGAGTTCCTCTGCTAGAGAGAGAACAGTTTGTCTTGTGAGGCCGTTCAAGAAACAGTCAGGATCGGGGGTACGCAAAACACCATCTTGGACAAGAAAGATATTTGCGCCCGTTGCCTCTGCCACATAACCACGGTAATCAAGCATAAGCGCATCTGTATACCCTTTTGCTTCTGCGGAATGTTTGGACATAGTGTGGGTTGCATAAAGACCTGCGGCTTTACTCGCCGTGGTGGCTGTGTTTGGCATGGGCGCCGCCCATTTAGAGGTTTGTAGCGATATGCCTTTCTCGCGCGCTTCGGGGGAGAAATAGCTCGGCCAGTCCCAACAGGCGATGGCGACATGTGTTTTTGTGGCTTGTGCAGAAATACCGAGTTGCTCGCTGCCGCGCCAGGCAATAGGGCGGATATAGGCATTGGTAAGCTTATTGGCTTCTAAAATTTCGCGTTTTGCGGTATCGAGTTCTTCGGCGGTGAGGGTCATTTGCATATCAATAAGCTCAGCTGAGCGGATCAGGCGTTTTGAATGGTCATGCATGCGAAAAATGTTGTCATCATAGGCGCGTTCTCCCTCAAATACAGAAGAAGCATAGTGTAACCCATGTGTCAGAACGTGGACTTTGGCATCACGCCATGGAATGATTTCCCCATCCATCCAGATTAATCCATCACGATCACTAAAATCACCTGCAGCCATATCAATTTTCCTGTATTCTTTTATTACTGTTATCTTATTAAAAAGAGAATTATAGCTATACACTGTGAAAAAAGAAATCTTAAAAGAGAATTATGCCGATAAGGTCAATGTCCTTGTGATTGACGATGATGAGCGCATTCGTGACCTTGTCGCGCGGTATTTGAATGAAAAGGGCTATATTGCCATGGTGGCAGGTAGCGCAGAGGAAGCGGCGGGTTTTTTGAAACTCTATAGTTTCGATATTTTGATTGTCGATGTTATGATGCCGGGCGATAGCGGCGTTGAATTCACTCAAAGTCTTCGTGTCCAAGGCAACCAAACGCCTGTAATTTTGCTTACGGCGATGGGTGAAGTGGAAGATCGTATTTTGGGGCTTGAGGCAGGCGCGGATGATTATATCCCTAAACCGTTTGATCCGCGTGAATTGGTCCTTCGTATTGATGCGGTTTTAAAACGTGTACCAAAAGAAAACAGTAAAATTACCAAGGTGCAAATAGGGCAGTGGCAGTTTGATATTGACCATCCAGAATTATTTGATGGGCAAACACGCATCGCCTTAACGAATGTTGAAGCTAATTTATTGCAGATTTTAATGCAAACCCCCGGGGATGTGGTGAGTAGGGATTATTTATCGCAGCAATGTAACCTTGATCCCAATAAACGCACAATTGATGTGCAGGTAACACGTTTGCGCCGTAAACTAGAAGAAGACAGCAACAGACCGCGTTACTTACAAACTGTGCGCGGGCAGGGATATTTGCTCCGCGCAGAAATTATGGAGGAATAAAGTGAGTACTCGGATCATAAGATCAATCATGCCTAAAGGATTATTTGCACGTTCACTTTTAATTTTAACCGTGCCTGTTTTGCTTATTCAAATTATCACAATTTTTGTATTCTTGGATCGATATTGGGATGAGGTCACACGGCGTTTGGTCGATGGTGTTATGGGTGAAATTGCCGCGATCACGCAAATGGTTACGGATGAGCCTCCGCGTTATCAGTTTTATGAGATTCAACAAGCGAGTGAGAGTAATCTAAAAATTATTTTGACCTCTGAAGAAGGGACATTCAAAGAACTAGAAAAGCCAAAATTTACGCTATTTAACTCATGGCCTTATCTTGTTTATAAAGCTTTAGACAAAGCGGCAGAGTACAAAATTGATTATCCGCATCAAATATCTATTAATACGCAAGATCGTGATGTCCTGATTCAAGTGCAATTAGAAAATCAATTTTTAAATTATAATTTTAGCCTAAAACGTATTTTTTCTTCGTCGTCTTATATCTTTTTACTTTGGATGATTGGGGCGTCTTTTGTTCTTTTAATTGTTGCGATTTTATTTATGCGTAATCAAATTCGTCCTATACGGCGTTTGGCGGTGGCGGCGGATCGATTTGGTAAGGGTCGGGATATTCCTTTCTTTAAGGTAAGCGGATCAAGCGAAATCAGGCTCGCGGCGCAATCTTTTCTTGATATGAAAGACCGTATTAATCGTCAAATACAACAGCGTACAACGATGTTGGCGGGTGTGTCACACGACCTTAGAACGCCGCTCACACGGATGAAGCTTCAGCTTGAAATGATGAAGGAAACCGATGACGTTAAAGCCATGAAGGCTGATATAAATGACATGGAAAAAATGATTAGTGCTTACTTACAATTTGCGCGCGGTGAGGCTGGTGAAGAAACAAGGGATGTTGATCTCAAAGAATTAACACAGCGTGCGATTGATTCCGTTACCCATTTGGATGCACAGTTTATTTTAAATGCGCCTGCAGAAAAATATATGGTTCCCGTTAAAGAAATGGCAATCATTCGGTGTATTGTTAATATCCTTACCAACGCTGACCGCTTTGCGGATATGGTGCAGGTGACTTTAGAGAAAAAAGAGAGCTCTATTCGTATTTTTATTGATGATAATGGAGAAGGTTTAAGCGTTGACCAATATGAAGATGTGTTTAAGCCGTTTTATCGCGGTGATAAATCACGCAACGTTAAAACAGCAAGCGTTGGATTAGGGCTTACGATTGCACAAGATATCATTTCATCGCATGGCGGTAGTATTGAATTAGATAAAAGCCCGATGGGAGGCTTACGCGTTATTTTAGATTTGCCGTTATAGCCTTTAATGTAAGCGCCCCCCTAATGGGACAGCTTTGTCTGGTGATACGAGAGTGACATTATTATTTTCGTCCATGAAGCCTAATACAAGAACTTCTGACATAAAGGGACCAATTTGCTTTGGCGGAAAATTGATAACAGCAGCTACATATTTGCCCTGTAATGACTCTAAAGTATAGTTTTGAGTAATCTGAGCTGATGTTTTTTTAATGCCTATTTCATCGCCAAAATTTATACGTAACTGGTAGGCGGGGCGGCGAGCTTCTGGGAAATCTTTTGCTTCTATAATCTCACCGACACGTATATCTACGTTTAAAAAATCATCATATGTAATGGTCATTGCCTTGCCCTTTTGCAGTTCGTTTATAAAAAATAATGAAGTTGGTCAATCGGATTATTAGCTAGAATTACCCTAACAAGTTGAAATAACTCCCTATTTTCTTATCTTTATCTCGATTTTATTAGTACTCTATTAATACCTTTGTAGCATGATATTATAGTGCGACTATGGTATTTCGCGGTGTATCTATGGGTATTTCTATAAAATTAACAAGATAACGTTGAGATATCTATGTCTTTAGTCGGTAATGATAATTATAGACCTGGTCTTGCAGTGCCGGATCCCATAAAGAGCAGCAACGGGTGGCTTTCGAGCAACATGGCGCAGCTTATGGTGTTTATAAATGGACTTATTTTGACGATAACAGCTTTTGCGACCTTAAGCATTTTTATTGAAGAAATTGTTCGTGATGATCTCGCGCAGACCATAGAGCAGGTTGAAGAGAAGGCAATACAGAATTTTGAGTTAGCAGAAAATGCTTTATTTTCTCTCTCTTACACCATTCAGATTGCTGATGGTATGAGCCACGAAAAATTACGCAGGTACCTCTCGCAATCTCCTGAAAAAACGAAGTATTTCGACCAAATTTGGTGGGTTGATGATTTGGAAGATTCAGCACAGCTTAACCAGCAGGTTTATAAAAAAATTGACTCTTTTGCCAGTAATCCTCGTGAAGATGCACAAGTGATTGATAAAATGCTTGATAGCTTTAAGGGGCAAAAATCGGATAGCCGTTTTATGCTTACGTTAGATGAGAGCTTAGAAAATATTATTGATAGTAAGTATTTTGGAGTTATGTATAGGGCAAAAAATCACGAAAATAAAGATGGTCTTTTGATTGGAATTACAAATTTTCAAAACTTTATAGAAATGTCTTGGTTAGAAAAGAAAACCTCAATTAGCTATTTTAATGCAATAGATAAAACATCGAGCGAATCTTTCTTTGAATTTACTGCAAAAGATAACAGTGCTGATTTAACGCGTCGCACTGATGAAACAGTGCATTTCTTTAACTTCAATTTTCTTGGTCGCGATATTAATTGCCAAATTAATTTAATTATTCAAGGGCGAGAGTCTTTCTTACGAAAAATTCCGTTTCTTATGCTGTTATTCGGTTTAACACTGACGCTTATCGGAACTCTTTATGTGCGTAACAATCAACGTCAGTCGATCAAGTTGTCGGGTATGAATAAAGAACTTGCTTATAAAAATTATGAACTTAGCCAAGAAATGAGCGAGCGTGAGCGTCTAAATAACATGATCCAAAAATCAGCACGTGAAAACCGTGCGATCATTAATGCGGTAAGCGATATTATTTTCGAGCTGGGTGTGGATGGAAAAATTGTTTTTATCAATGAAACATGGAAAAAAGTAACGGGATTTGCGACGGATCAATCTATTGGGCGTATCTTTTTTGATATGCTCTATTCTCAAGATCAAGAGGAACAAAAGCGTAATTTTGAACTCCTGATAAAAGGTCAAAAACAACCTTATCGTGCGTTTACACGTCTCAGAACTTCTAATGGAACATTCCGCGCCGTTGAGCTTACAATCTCAATGATCCGTCAAGATGAGAATAAAGATTTGCGGATTGTAGGAACGATCACAGATGTTGAAGAGCGCCGCCGCGCCGAGCAAGCACTCAGTGAAGCCGAAAAGAAATATCGCGCAATTGTTGAAAATGCGGCAGCTGGTATTTACCAAGTCACTCCAGAAGGACAGTATTTAAGCGCAAACCCTTCTATGGCCTTTATTTTGGGGTATAAATCTCCTGAAGATATGCTACGCAATGTGCAGAATGTTAATAATGAAATCTATGTTGATGATGTCAAGCGTGAACGTTTCTTGCAGTCTATTGTTGCGTCAAAGGCCGCTGGCTTTGAAGAAATACGTATACGCAAACATGATGGTTCTATTATATGGGTGAGTGAAAATGTGCGCCCCGTTTATGATGATGATGGTACTCTTTTATTTTTCGAGGGTAGCATGGAAGATATTGATCAGCGTAAAAAAGCAGAGCTTGCATTAAAAGAAGAAAAGGTGAGCTCTGACCTTGCTAACCGTTCTAAATCTGAGTTTTTGGCAAATATGAGCCACGAATTAAGAACGCCGCTGAACTCTATTATTGGTTTTTCTGAAATTATCAAGAACCAAGCCTTTGGTGACATCGCGCAAAAAGAATATGTTGAATATTCCGACAATATTTTTCAAAGCGGTAATCGTCTTTTGCAGATTATCAACGAAATTTTAGATGTTTCTCGTATTGAAGCGGGCGATCGCTCTCTTAATGAAGGGCATATAAACATTAGCGAGATCGTATCAAATACGCTTATGCTATTGGGGACTAAAATCCGTCAAAATAAAATGCAGGTTCACAACAAGGTGATTGATACCTCTTTAGGCTTGGTAGGTGAGGCGCAAGCCGTTAAACAGATGTTGATTAACCTTGTGTCGAATGCTGTTAAGTTCAGCCCTGAAAACGCTGTCATGACGATTCACTCTGAAATTGATTCAAATGGTAAATTGCGTTTATCAATCACAGATACGGGAGTGGGTTTGCATGAAGATGAGATTGAAAAGGCTCTGTCACCGTTTGGTCAACTGAATACAGAACATAGCCGTTCAAAATCAGGTACAGGTTTGGGTTTAACATTAGTGAAATCCTTAATGCGTCTTCATGGTGGTGAACTAGAGCTTGTGTCACAAAAAGGTGTAGGTACAACAGTCACCCTAGTATTCCCAGCAGAGCGTGTAACCCATAATAAAAAACGTCAGGCTCAAGCCGAGGTGCAGGCTGCTGATCCCTCCGTTAAAGAAGAAATCTAAATTCTTCTTCGATGACCTGCATGGGCATTTTTAAAACTTTTTGTGCTATCTCATAGCTATAGCCAGCGCGCGCCATTGAGGCGAGTGACTTTTCCGGATCTTTTCTCTCCATAATGTCAAACGGCCCGAATTTTTTCTTTCGACAATAAATAATGGCAGCGTAAAGATCGGCTTGTCCGTTTGTTTCATATTCTTCTTCTTCGTATAATTTGAGGGCACAGCTAATATCGTCCAGCGGCAATCCCTTTTGTATTAGTTTTTGTTGAATTAGACGTGAGGATAATCCGCGCCGACTTAAGGAGATGACCATACCGCGAAGGTACACATCATCATTAAGTAACTCTAAATCCTGAAACTTTAAAATGATTTTATCAAGGATTGCCTCGCAGTTGTTCTTATCTTGATCTGTGTGATGACGGCACGATTTATCGATTTTACGCAACATGACACGCCTGAAATTGGCAGAGCTGGAGGAAAAACGTTGTAAATATGCAAGCCCAGCATTATGAAGGTATCTTTCTGTGATTTTACGCGGAACTTTTGGTTTTTTGCGCTCAAACGGCTTTTTCGTGTTTAGATCAATTTGATCAGGCGCGGTTTTAGTACCGTTTGTAAAATCCTCTTTTTCTGCTGGGTATGACATGGTATTGATTATTCACTATTTTAAGGTTAAATCCAACAGAAAGCCTCTTATGCCCGCCGAACAAATAAAACATAATGACGAGATAAATAGGGGGTTAACCCCGCGTAAAATACCTAGTCTTAACCGTGTAGGCCTTCAAACGCTTATTGGTAAAGAAATTGGGCGTTTCATGAGCGTTTACACGCAGACTATTGTCGCGCCAATGATTACGACATTACTTTTTTATGCTGTTTTTGCCCTTGCCTTTGGCGGGATTACACGCACGATTGGCGATATTCCATATTTGACGTTTTTGGCGCCCGGTTTACTTATGATGACTATGGTACAAAACGCATTTTCAAATACGTCCTCCTCTCTCGTGATTGCAAAGGTGCAGGGTAATATTGTTGATATTATCATGCCGCCTTTATCCGCAACTGAGCTATACACAGGCTTTATTGTGGGCGCGATTGCACGGGGCGCGGTTGTTGGGTTTGCTGTTTGGTTAATTATCTTCGTGGTTGTTGGTATGGATGTGCATTCTATTTGGTACATACTCGCCTTTGGTGTTTTGGGTTGTATGATGCTTGCTATTCTGGGACTTTTGGCAGGAATTTGGTCGCAGAAATTTGATCATATTGCTGCTGTGACAAACTTTGTTGTCACGCCGATGACGTTTTTATCAGGGACATTTTATTCCGTGTCACAATTGCCACCATTTTGGGACAAGTTGGCACATTATAACCCGTTTTTTTATATGATTGATGGGTTCCGTTTTGGCTTTATTGGGCATGCAGATGGGAATGTCATGATTGGCCTTGTGCTTCTGATCGTTGTTAATATTGCCTTATCTGCACTGGCGCTTCAGATGCTGCGCACTGGATATAAAATTAAAAGCTAAATAGATAATTATGCGTGGAGTTTTCTGTAATGGGTGATGAGATTACGGGCAATGTGATTAGGCCGTTTCAACTTGAATCATCAAATTTGCGAGGGCGCATAGTGCGTCTTGATAATGTGCTGGATCATATTATCGTCAAACATGGATACCCTAAAGTGGTTAGCCAGCTTTTGGGGGAGACGATGACGCTTTGTGCGCTGTTGTCTTCTATGCTCAAATATGATGGGATATTTACGCTTCAGACCCAAGGGGATGGCCCGATTCCCATGTTGGTATCGGATATCACATCAAAGGGGGGCGTGCGTGGTTGTGCGACCTTTAAGGAAGAGCGCCTCGAGAAGATTGTATCTCAGCTCGGCAGTTTTTCTGATGATTTGGATGAGAGTGATGATAACCATTTGGCGCAATTATTGGGCAAGGGGTATTTGGCTTTTACAGTTGATCAAGGGCGACACGCTGAGATTTATCAAGGTATTGTTGAGCTAAAAGGGGCGTCTTTGGTGGAATGTGTGCAGCATTACTTTGTACAATCAGAGCAAATAGATACGGGTATTAAAATGGCCGTTGGAATGCGCAAAGGTGTATGGAGAGCGGCTGGCATTATGTTGCAGCGTCTTCCAGAAGAAGGTGGCAATGCCAAGGCTAGTAATTTTGATGAAGATGACTGGCGCCGCGCCATGGTTTTGCTTGAAAGCTGTACTGAGGATGAATTACTTAGTCCCGACTTAACGGGGCATGACATTTTGCTGCGGCTTTTTCACGAAGAAGGCGTGCGTGTGTTTGCGCCAACACCGATGACTCGCTCTTGCCGTTGTTCAAATGAAAAAGTCGAGAATGTACTCATTATGATGTCTGCTGAAGACCGTGAAGAAATGACCGTTGACGGTGAAATAAAAATGAAATGTGAATTTTGTAGCACCGATTATATCTTTGACCCACTTCAAATTGAGACTATGATTAAGAATGTTAAAAAGGACTCTTAACGCTTTTATTCTTATTTTTACATTTTCCTTTCTTAGTGCCTGCGCAGATATGCCAAAGCCTCAAGGAAAACCGCTTGCAGATATTTCCTATACACATTTAACCCCACTCTCTTTTGCGGGCGCAGTTCATACAAAGCAGAGCTTTAGGCCGGGCTTAGATGATGTTGGGCAAAGTTTGATTATCCCGCTGACAACGATGCTAAACCGTTATGCGCAAAATCGTTTTGTGCTTGCAGATCATGTGCAATCAAACGCAATTTTTGATATTGAGCGTGCAGCGGTCACAAAGACGATAAAGAAAGGAAGCGTTGCGGGAATGTTTAGCGGCGGTAATGTTTACAAGGCTGACATAGTTTTATCACTCACCCCAACACAGATGAATGAGGGCTCAAAAGCCTATACTATTGCACTAACCCGATCTGTAAATATTCCGCATTATATCTCATTGGCAAAGAAGGAAAAACGCCAGATGGTTTTTCTTGAAAGCGTGATGGCTGAAATTGACGCCCAAGTCATGGAGATTGCGCGCCGTCATGGCGTTCAATAATTACTTTCTCCAAAAATGTGGTATAAAAAGAACAAGAATTGTGAAGAGCTCTAACCTTCCTAAAACCATACCAATACACATGAGCCATTTGGCACTATCAGGGAGTGGTTGAAACGTGCCTGTTGGCCCTATAATATCACCCAGACCCGGCCCAACATTAGATATCGATGTTATCGCGCCAGACATTGCCGTCATAAAATCAAGACCAATGAATGATAGTGATACGGCAAGCGCGGCAAAACATAAGATATAAACAAAGAAAAAGCTCATCACTGAGGTGGCAACACCTTTTGGCAGGGCTTTGCCATTATAATGGGGCATAAAAACACCGTGCGGATGCAAAAGTTCTTTTAGCTGTGTGATGGCAACGGCATAGAGAACCTGAAAGCGAAAAACTTTAATACCGCATGTGGTTGATCCCGCGCAGCCACCGATGACCATAAGAAAAAATACTAGACTCACCGCAAAACCGCCCCATGCACCATAATCACCATTGGTGTAACCTGTTCCAGTAATCACTGAGACGACGTTAAAGCTCGCGCGGCGTAAGGCCTTGGCAAAATCTTCGCGGTCTTGGGCAATAAGATAAATTGTCATTGAAATCACTGCAAAGGCAACGATTTTTAGAAAGGTTTTGACTTGCGAATCTCTAAAAAGCGCCTTCCAGTTTCCTTTAAGGGCCTTGACATATAAAATAAAGGGTAGGCCACCCATAAGCATAAAAACGATAGCAACAATTTCTACCCATACAGTGTCAAAATTGCTGAAGGAGGCGTCAAAAGTTGAAAAGCCGCCCGTTGCAATTGTAGTCATCGCATGCGCCCACGCATTAAAGGAGCTTAATCCGGCCATTTGGTAACACAGCATGCAGATAATAGTTAACCCTAGATAGATTAAGCCTATTGAGGCCGCAAGCTGCGTTGCGCGGGGGAGAGCTTTTTCATTTTCAGAGCTTTCTGTTTTAAAAAGCTGCATACCGCCGACTTTTAGGAAGGGAAGCACAGAGAGTGCCATGACGATAATACCAATACCACCGAGCCATTGTAGAATGGCCCGCCAGAGCAAGATGCCAGGTGGCGCAGTATCGAGTCCCTTTATCACTGTCGACCCAGTAGTCGTAATCCCTGACACGGCCTCAAAGACAGAATCAGTGAGGCTCATATTCAAATTAGACATCGCAAAGGGGGCTGCAGCAAATAGGCTGAGCGCGATCCAGCTAAAAGCAGTCAGCAGGAAGGCTTGGCGCACATTTAGTTGAAAGCCTTGGCCGGCATTAGTAAGGATAAGAATACCGCCAAAAAATGCCGTAAAAATCTGGCAAAAGAAAAACGTCTTCCAATCCTCATTGCCGACAGCGAGATCAGCCAATAAGGGAATTGTCATGCTAAGCGCTAAGATCGCAAGCAATACGCCAATGACATAGAGAAGGGGACGATAATCCATGGAATGAGTTTAATCCGCATCACTTTGAATTGAAACAATAAAATGGGCTTAGAGTGCTCAAAGAAAAAGGCCGGATAAACCGGCCTTCATCAAAATCTATTTTTTAGAAATCTTTATTGGAAAGAAATCTCACCACGACGGTTTGCCGGCTCACGAACACCATCAGGCGTATCAACGAGAAGTTCTTCTTCACCGCGGTAGTTCGAATTAATCAAGCCTGGGCTAACTCCTCGTTCGACCAACGCGTCACGAACAGCATTTGCCCGTTTGTTAGAAAGCTTAAGGTTATAAGCATTACTTCCAGATGTATCAGCGTGACCCACAACATTCACAGCGTTTAAGCTACGTGATTTTGCTTCTTCAGCTGCAGCATCAAGAATGCTTTGTGCTCCTGCATTAAGTACTGATTTGTCAAAGTCAAAGAAGACGATGTATTTCGCATCTTCAACTTTCATTGGCTCTGATGGGTCAACGTCAAATGCGGTTGGCTCTGGAGCTGGTGCAGGTGGCGGTGCCACTGGCATTGCGGCCTCAAGCTGAGCCAGTGCATCTAAGAACTGTGACTTACAAGCGCTAATTTCATCAGGTTGGAAGTTTTCTTCTTGATTCTCAATCCAGCAATCAAAACGGGCTTGTGCGAACGCTGAGAGATCCGGTTGGATTTCACGAGCACCTAGGTCAAAAACATTAACGAGGCGTGAGCGTGTGACAATAAGCTCTTCAGCGTGGCCAGGTAGTAGTTGCCAATCACTCACTTGTTCAGGCATTACCATATCTCCGCGTGCCGCTGCTAGACCTTTACGAGAAAAATGCAAGCTATCTGCATGATCGTCAAATTCAGTCAATTCACTCTCAACGAAGCTCTTATATTCCATCGTTAAACGTTGTGTGAATGGATTTCCGATTGGAGAGGCTTCTTCCAAAGCTTTTTGCTCTTCGAATTTATGTAAGTAAGGTGAGCAAGCCGCTGTCGATAAGACGGCAACACCCATAATTGTTGTTAGTAATTGTGTGACCTTCATTTGGAAACTCCCTCGCATTTTTTCTGCAAAATAAAATATCTCTGCATTTTTATAGCGAGTGCCCTTTAATGTAAAGATATCTTTGAAAAAAAAGGACTTTTTCCAGTTTATATGTGAATTTGGCGGCGATTTTTAAATTAACATAAAAAATATGGTTAAATTGCTTCGCTGTGCTTGACAATCTTGGTTTGATCGCTTAATTCTTCGCACGATTTGATCGAGGCCTTAAAAGACACTAAGTCACTGGCTTCGCATATAGACTCGATAACGTCTTATCAAAAATCTAATTATAACCAGAAAAACAAAAGGGTGTTTCTATGACAAAAGCTATGCTTGGCATGAAAGTCGCAGCGTTGGTTGCAAACGGTTTCGAAGAAAAACAATTTATTAAAGCACAACGTAGCTTTATTGAGATGGGCGCCACGCTCAAAATTATCAGCACAAATCAAGGTCTGGTTAATGGCTGGGAAGGTCAAGCATGGGGGCACAATTTCGCTGTTGATGCGTCATTAAATACAGCACTGGGTGTTGATTATGCGGGTCTTTTGATCCCAGGCGGGCAGCGCAGCATTGAAAAGCTAAAATCTACAGCGCACACAAAACGCTTTATCGGTAGCTTTATGGCGGCGCATAAGCCTGTTGCTGTTATGGGGGATGCGCTTTCTTTAATGATTATGAGTGAGCAAATTGATGGCCGTACCGTTGCGGGCCCTGTTGCTATGCGTGATGAAGCCATAAAAATGGGCGCAAAGTGGTCAGAAGAGCCAATGATGATTGATAATGCAATGCTGACGGGTATTGCGGATTTGGACAATATGGATATGTTCATTGAAATGATGCAGGATGTGTTCACAAATAATATGATGATGGACCAAGAAGCCGCCTAATAGCCCTCTTGTATTATAGTAAGATGAAAGCCGAAACCGAAGCAGTCATAAAAGATATACAAAGTGCTTTATCACTGCTGAGGAGGCATCTTTGACTGGGACGCAGCATTAGAAAAGCTGTCCCAGCTCAATGCCCAAGCCGAAGATCCTGATTTATGGTCTGATACAGAGACAGCGCAAAAAATTATGCGTGAGCGCAATCGTCTAGAGGCGCAAATATCTGCCGTAAAAATAATTGAAACTAACGTCGCCGATGCGATTGATCTTATTGAGCTTGCCGATTCCGAAGGGGATGAGGACATAGTGATTGAGGCTGAAAAGTCTTTAAGTGCTATGAAGATCGAGGCCGAAAAACTGCAACTTGAGAGTTTGTTGTCTGGTGAAGCTGACCCCAATGATGCCTATTTAGAGATTAATTCAGGCGCAGGCGGAACCGAATCTCAAGATTGGGCCGAGATGTTATTGCGTATGTATTCGCGGTGGGCGGATCGGCGCGATTTTAAGGTTTCTCTCCTCAATCGGAGTGATGGAGAAGAAGCAGGTATAAAATCCGCTACGATACGTATTCATGGTGAAATGGCCTATGGCTGGCTTAAAACAGAAAATGGTGTCCATCGCCTTGTTCGTATTTCACCTTATGATTCAAGCGCGCGCCGTCATACTAGTTTCGCCTCTGTTTCGGTTGCGCCAGTTATTGATGATAGTATTGATATCGAAATTGAGGAGAAAGACCTGCGTATTGATACGTACCGTTCGAGCGGCGCGGGAGGACAGCACGTCAATACGACTGATAGTGCCGTACGGATAACGCACATTCCGACAAATATCGTTGTATCATGCCAAAGCGGACGGTCCCAGCACAAGAACAAAGCAGAGGCTCTGGATATGCTCAAAGCCCGTTTATATGAGCGTGAAATCCAAAAGCGAGAAGATGATGCCTCTGCCGCGCATGGTGAAAAGAGTGAGATAGGGTGGGGACACCAGATTCGCTCCTATGTTTTACATCCTTATCAAATGGTCAAAGATCAACGCACTGCTATTGAAAATACGGACTCATATGCCGTTTTGGACGGGGATATCGACCGATTCCTTGAAGGGGCTCTAGCACAGCGTTTAGATAAGAAAAACGATGCGTAATTTATTAAGGCCACTATAATCTAAAAAACCCTTTGATAACCCTGAAAAAGACCACAAAAAACTTGCAGGAAGCCTTTTGTCTGCTTAGTGTCATAGAGATTTTCACATTCAAAATTAGGTAGTGATGAGACGTGTGTTCTGATCAATACTTGAATATGATAAGACTCAAATATTATTTGATAGGTAGATAGCGATTTAATCCGATGTTTCATTCTTCTAAAAAACTACTCATTATAACGGCCTTAATAGGGTGCTATTGCCTTATAGGTATCGAAGCAAAAGCGCAGCCTGCAGGGGCGATGATTGATATTCCGACATTTAATATTGTTGATCCATGGCAAGTTCAAAAAACCCCTTTATCGCAAGCAGCAAAGTTTAACGATATCCGTCTTCCTTGTGTGATGACGGCTGGATTTGATAACGGGTTCTCCCTTCGGATTTCTGGTGGTGGCGGTCAGGTCATGGCGATGGCGATTGACTTTCGTCAAGAAATTTTCCGTCAAGGAAGAAAATATAACGCTCTTATCACGACCGATGGCGGACAATATAACGTTGATAGCACGGCTTTTTCTGAGAGCATTCTTCTTTTTAAAATTAAAGACTCATCTGGATTTTACAAAAGTATTGCGCGAAATGCGCCTTTGATTATCGACGTTGAGGGAAATACATTCCGCTTTTTGCTCTCTGGGATTGAAGAGGGCATGACACGTTTGGAACAATGTTTTGCGCCAGCAATGGACGCGCCGATGGCGGCTTTTCCCGTTGCAGATCCGATGGTTTCAATGACGGCGCCAGCTCCTGCACCTGCACCTGCACCTGTGCCTGTGCCTGAGCCGATGATAGCAGGCGCCCCGACACCAATCACGCCGATGGCTGCTGCACCAACACCTTTCACAACGGCGCCAGTTCCTGCGCCTGCACCAATTATGGCGGGTTCAGTGCCGAGTGTGCCTTTACCAGTTGGTGGGTCTGTTCCTGAACCTGCAGAGCCAGCAGCTATGGCGTCTTTAGAGCCATTGAAAACCTATCCTGAATGGGGAGATCGCAACAGAACATCAAATATTAGTAAAGCTGCGCCACATGATAATCGTGCAAACACCAAACCCCGCAGCATGACAGGTCAAAAAGACAACTCACTCCCAGTTAAAAATATCGATATGGCGACAGAGCAGATGGTTTGGTCTGCAAAAGACGGAGAGAGCATTGCTTCTGTTATCAATCGTTGGGGCGATCGCGCTAATGTTGATGTGCAATGGCAAGCGGGTGAACCAACGCCAGTTATGGGTGATTTTGAACATCGCGGCACATTTAATGAAGCTGTTCAGATGTTGATTGCACAAAATTCTGCCGCAACAGGGCTTCGTGCAGATATGGCTGGAATGGCTCCCATACCTGTTGCCCCTATGCCAATTGGCGCTCCTATGATGAGCCCCAATGCGCCGGCAGCTCTAGCGCAATTGTCGCCGCCTGAGCCTTTAGCATCGCCGCGCCTCTCTTCCGGAAATATGGCGCCGCGTGTTTCTCCTGATATGGTGTCTGCGCCCCGTGGTGCTTACCCAGTCACACCTACGCCTGTTATTCCTGATGTAATGCCGCCGCGTGATGTTGATTACGTGCCGTTTAAGTGGTCCGCTCCCGCTGGGGCAAGCTTGCAAGGCGTTCTAGAGTTTTGGTCAAAACAGGCAGGCATTGATTTTGTTTGGCAATCAGGTCAAAATTTTGAACTCAAACGTGGTATTAATAATACACAGTCTTATGAGTCCGCCATTCAGAGCGTTTTGGAACAGTTTGCGATGGAAGGAATTTACCCCCAAGCACAATTAAATAAAGATCCAATAACGGGCCGTCAGACATTATTTGTCTTTTCTAATCGAAATGGCTAATAAAGTTACATTAAGACCCGATGGCACAACCATTATTGGGCACGCGTAATAATAAATGCTTAATTTTATTTTATTTTATAAGACTATAAGGAAAATGATCAATGCGTCAGCCTATTGTTAAAACATCACTTCTCGCTCTCACAATTGCGATTACGCTAGGCGGTGTTTCAAGCGTAACTCATGTGAAAGCGCAGGATAAATCAGGCGTTGCCTTAAAACCGCAAACAAATTGGTCGATTACAAAAATTAATGCAAACGGGGGGAGCGGTGACCCTTATTGCACCCTCGCTCGTGAGTACAACGAGGGCATTGTTTTCACAATGGGCCGCAATATGGCAGAGGAGTATTCTCTAGCAATTGATTTTCAAAATGACACTCTTGATCTTGATAAAGCCTACAGCTTGACGCTGCAACCAGGGCCGGGACAAATCCGTGCTTATGAAATGATGCCTGCCTCTAAGCAGGCCATGGTCGTTCGCCTTGGATGGGATGAAAGTTTTTTAAAAGCGCTGGCTAAATCCAATACGCTTAAAGTGGAAATGGATGGAAAAGAATACAGCTTTGATCTCTCGGGCTTTGAAGGTGGTAATTCTGATTTGAACGCTTGCTTGAAAGCTTTAAAAGGCGGCGATGATACAGTGGTTGCGAGCGCCGAGAAGACAGAGAGTTTGTCTGGTTTTTCTGCACAAAAACTTTCCGATGACACCGAATCTAAAGTTGAAGAAACAGTTGAAGAAACAGTTGAAGAAATAGTCGAAGAAAAAAATGAAGAAAAAGCGTCATCACCTTTTGCGCAAGCCGCTCAAGCGCTTAAAAATGTCGTAACGCCCAAAGCTAAAGAGCCTGTTGCTAATGAGATTGAAACGGTTGGCAATTTCAAATCAAAATCAGCGCCTGAGCCTGTAAAGGCTATTGAGGCCCCTGAGCCTATTGTCATTAAAGATGAGCCAAAGGTGATTCAGCCAGCTGCGAAAGTTGCAAAAGAGATCCCTGCAAAAGTTGCAGTGCCACCAAGCCCTGTTATGCCATCTGTTACTACATCGGATATGGAGCCTAAAATTGCTGATTTAATGATGCAGATTGAAGTGCTGAAAGAAAAAAATTCATTTTTGGAGCAGCAAGCTCTCAGCGCGCAAAGCAATACGGACAGTGCTGGTATGGATGCAGCAAATGAAGAGCTTGAAAGGGCAAATGAGACGAACGCTCGACTTGAAAAAGAAATGGCAGCCCTTAAAGAAGAGATGAGTAAAGCCAAAGACGCCGAGCTTCAAAAAATGTCGGAAGCAGATGCCCTTAAAGAGCAAGAGCGCATGGCAAAAATTTCAGCGTTTGAAGCGCGTATCGCTGAGTTAGAAGCCGAGAATAAAAAGTTCTTTGAAGATGCAAAACAAGCGCGTGGTGCTATTGATAGTGCAAAAGTTGAAATTGGAACGCAAGCTATGCAAAAGGCGCGCGAGCTTGAAGCGCAGTTAGAGGCCGCAACTTCAGATAATTTACGATTGAAAACCGAGATAGAAGAATTACGTGTCACGCAAGAAAATGCATTATTGAATGAAACAGGTAATGACTTTAACTTACAAAAGGTAACGCAACGTTTTAATGAATCTCAACGCGAAATTCAACGCCTTGGTGCTCAACTTGAGGCACAGCGTTTAAGTCATTCACAAGAGGTTAAGAAATTGGAAAGTATGCTCTTTGATCCTGCTGTTGCCTCGGACAATCAGCGTGAACGTCTCATGGAGCTCGAGAATAAACTGAAGGAAGCGCAAGAAAAGGCAAATTCGCCAGAGCTTGAAATAGAAGTTAAAGAGCTTAATGAACGTCTTATTTTAGAAAAAAAAAGAGCTGACGACTATGAAGCGCGAGTAAAAGAAAAACTCTCTGAAGTTGAGACACTCAAGAAAGACATGATTGCTTTGTCTGAGGTGCAAAATAAGTTGCAATTAGCGCAAGCAGAAATTCAGACACTAAAATCAGCTGCCAATCCACTTGAACCAATTCTAGCAACAAAAGAAAATGAAGTGTTAACGCTTCAAACTAACTTGAGTGCCGAAAAAGAGAAGCTGTCGCAGTTATCCACTAAGACTATTGAGCAAGACTTAAAAATCTCGCTGTTACAGGAACAGTTGAATGCTAAAGCGGATGAAGCCAACCCTTTAAAGCAAAGCTTAAACGAAAAAACGACAGAGCTAGCCAAGGCTCAATCAGAGCTTGAGGCTGAAAAGAAAAAGCTTGCGGAATTGTCAGCTAAAACCATGGAGCAAGATTCCAAAATTTCGTCACTTCAAGAACAGTTAAATGCTAAAGCTAATGAGGCCAATCCTTTAGCACAAAGCTTAAACGAAAAAACGACGGAGCTAGCCAAGGCTCAATCAGAGTTGAATGCTGAAAAAACAAAATCAGCGCAAATTTCCGCAAAACTGATTGAGCAAGATACTGCGATATCACTGTTACAATCTCAGCTTGTAGCAAATCAAAACGCAAAAAATCCGGTTGAAGCTACTTTAAAAGAAAAAGAAATAAAGCTATCAAATGTTGAAGCGGAACTCGCTGTAGAAAAAACAAAGATGCAAACTATGGCGTCTAAACTTGTTGAACAAGATGTTGAGATCGCCCAGTTGAAATCCTCTTTAGCTTTGAAAGAGTCTGCGCCTCAAGTTGAACCTCAAGTATTAGCGACCTTAAAGTCGACTCTTGAAACGGAACAACAAGAAAATCAGAAAATGGCGTCTAAACTTGTTGAACAAGATGTTGAGATCGCCCAGTTGAAATCCTCTTTAGCCTTGAAAGAGTCTGCGCCTCAAGTTGAACCTCAAGTATTAGCAACTTTAAAGTCGACACTTGAAACGGAACAACAAAAAAATCAGCAAATGGCTTCAAAGCTTGTTGAGCAAGATACACTAATTCGTTCTCTACAAACTGCGGTCTCACAAAAATCATCAGGGACAGAGCAGGTCTCTGAAACACTGGAGCAAAAGCAAAAAGAAGTTGCAGCCCTTCAGGCTTCTCTTAAAATCAAAGAAGATTTTTTGAAAGAAATTGCGGCTGAATCTGCTCAAAAAAATCAAGAGATAGCAGCGCTTAGCGTGCAACTTGCCTCTCGTGGCTCCCAATCAATCGTCTCACAGCAAGATGTCGCTCAAAAAGAGGCAGAAATTGCCACACTTAAACAATCACTTGCTGCGCGTGAAAAAGAACTTGCAGAAAAAGGAACAGACATTGCAAGCTTGCAACGCGCGCTCTCCCAAAAGGAACGCCGCGTGGCTAAGGCGGAAACTGACGTTGCGGCAAATATGGGACGTTTAGCAACACCTCTTGATCTTCCAGAACCAACAGGTGCTCGTATGGCTGCAGTTGTGCCTGAGGCAGCACCCCAGCCGACACAAGTTCTTCAGGCGCCAAAACCACAGGAAATCCCTGCGCCAAGCATTGGCCAAAGTGATATCCAAAATGTTTTACAGCGTGCAGGGATTTCTGCAGGCAGTATTCGTATGGAAAAACAACCTGGTGAGATTTATCAATATCGCTGGAATACGCCAGAACTCTCTGGCGTAGCGCAAGTTGCCAATTCTGGGCAGGTGGGTAATGCCTCACAGTTTGCCAATAATTATATCAACGAACAAAAAAGCCGCTGCGCTGGTGATTTTGCTTCAGTTCCTGCAAGCCAAGGCAATGGCTATTCGACGTATGAACTCGCGTGTCTTGGTACAAATAGTTCAATGTCATCATCGGTCATCTTTTTTGAGAAAAAAGGCAGTGTTGGCGTGATTGCGCACCAAACATCTGCAGATGATATGGATATTGCCATGGACGCACGTGATAAAGTGGCCTCTCAAATAGGTAGCCTATAAAGCTTAGCCTGATAAAAGCCATAGTTTAATATTACAACCTCTCAAACAGGGAACTATTTGAGATAGGGCATATTTCATATTATAAAGTTCTATCACTGATTTTATGCCCCTCAGGGCTAAATAATTTACGTATTTGTATACATAGGAGCAATGCTTTGAAAAAAACGCTACTTTTTATTGGATCTTTTTTATTTCTTCTTATTATTGCGGTGCTGGTTGGGCCAAGTTTTATTGACTGGAATAAATACAAGCCGCTAATCATTGAAGAGGCGCGCAAAGCAACAGGCTATAATGTTGATGTAACAGGTGATCTTTCGCTCGCAATTTTACCAAGCCCGCGCTTGAAAATTGAGGGGCTGATTGTCGAAGCGCCCAAAAAAGTTAAATTTGAAAACTTGCTTACCATGAAAAGCGCCGAAGTGGGCATTCAGCTCATGCCGCTTTTGAAAAAAGAAATTGCCGTTGATTTTGTAAAGTTAATTGACCCTGTTATTACGGTTGAAATTTTAAAAGATGGCAAAGGGTCGTGGATAACCAAAAAAATGGAAATGCTCTCTGATGTTAAAGTTATCGCAGGGGAAGAGGGGGCTAAGGTTATTGATAAGACAGTTAATCAAGCAGCTAGTAACGCCCTTGATTCAATCGCGCTGAACAGTGTGATGATCGAAAACGGAAGCCTCACATTCATAGATCACAAAAAAGATAAAACTCATTCCATTCAGGCAATCAATACGACATTAAAAGCTAGTACATTAAATGGCCCGTTCGCTATTGATGGCGGTCTGACATATAATGATATTGCGATGCGTCTTGATGTGAAAATGGATTCCTTTGACCCGCGTAAGGATAGTATTGGCATTAATGCAGAATTCATGATCCCTGAGGCAGAGGCAGGATTTAGTTATAATGGCATCGTTGGTATAAAGGCACCTTTTGATGTCCAAGGTCAAGTTAAAGCGAGCGTCCAAAAACCAGCCCAGATTGCAGCGCAATTGGGAGGAAGTGTTCCAGCAGCCCTTAATCAGAAAATTGAAATAGAGGGCGTGCTTACCGCAGGTCAAGATAAAATTGAATTCAACGATCTTATTGCCTTTGTCGGCGATGCACGCGCACAAGGAAAAGTTGCCCTTTCAAATTTCAAAGAAAAAAATCCTGTTCGTTTGAACGCAAATTTAAAATTTAACCAGGTCATTGATTTGAACAAAGTCTCAGCAATCTCATCAGATAATGTAAGTGGCCAAAAGAACGTTGCAGCAAATGACACCACAACAAATAATAAAGGTTTCATTCCTAGCAGCCTGACATTACCTATGGCCATTGATGCGGTAATTGCTTTTGACACACCTGGTATAGATTTTGATGGTAAATCATTTAAAGGCGTTTTTGTTTCACTTGATAAAAAAGGCGCAAAATCTGTTGTTACCTTTAAGGCGTTAGGCATTCCGGGTCAGGGTAAGACAGAAGGCAAGGTCAATCTTGCTTATGCGTCATCCTCTGTTTCTTCCTCAACGGGGGCAGTCACTTACGCCGATCCTACTGCGAGTTTTGCTATAGACGGGTATGTCGGTCAATTTGATAATGCAGTTAAAGCTTTTGTTCCTAAAATCGATAACAAAACAGCGCAATTATTTAAGGCTGTACGTTGGGATTTAAAGGGTGTTCTTTCCCCAAAATCAATAAGCCTAAAGGATAGTGTTCTTAAGCTCGATGATTCTGTTATTGGGCTAGGGGGCCGTTATACCCCATCTTTGGCGGGCGGACGTGACCAAGTTGCCATTGATATTTCTGCAACCGAACTTGATCTTGATAAGCTATCGGGCGGATCAAAAACTGTGAGCGGTGCAGAGCAAGTGCAATCAACGGGGTCAAGTAAGGCAGGAGGCAATGCGAATGATGCCTTGAAGCCGCTTAAAGAATTTAATTTACCTGTTGATGCTGTTTTTGATATTAGCATCCAAAAATTACAAGCCAATGGTGTTACGATCAACGGCGTGCGTTTAACTTGTGAGAGCGTTGGTAATAAGCTCACTCTCAAAAATGCTTCTGTTAATGATTATCTGGGAGCGGCTATGAGTGCGAATGGTGTCATAGGCAATAGGAGCGATCTATCGGGGCTTGATTTAACGCTTGGTCTAAAGACGCAAGATATTCAATCTTTTGCTAAAGCGATAAAAGTAGATGCCTCTAAACTGCCTGAAACCCTGAAGGCTGTAGATGCTTCAGCGACTGTAAAAGGGGCGATAGACTCTCTAAGCACATCGGCAAATATTAAAGCTATGAATGGGCAGCTTGATATTTCCGGCCTAATTAAAAATGCTATGACTAAACCGCAAATAAGCGACATGGGGGTTGGTTTAAAGCATCCTAATTTTATACAGGCGATACGTGTCGTCTCTCCCGATTTCAAAAGTAGCGAAGGTTTAGCACAACCAATTAACTTTGCTGCAAAAGTATCTCTTAATGACAAAGTAATTACCCTATCAGAGATGAAAACCACCTTAGGGGCGAGCACATTTAGCGGTAATTTAAAAATTGATCAGACGGGATCAAAACAGAGTATTACTGGCGCATTGCAAGCAGGCACGATTGCGCTTGATCAATTGCTTGGGGCAAAAACGGCCTCTCAATCAGCAGGGGGAGCTGATGCTTCTGGTGCTTCTGCTTCATCGTCTAAGGAAAGATGGTCAAAGACACCTATTAACGTTGATTGGATGAATACAATGAATGTTGATTTAGACTTGTCTGCTAACTCTATCACTTATGGTGCATGGAATTTTTCACAGCCTTCAACGACTATTAAAGTACAAAATGGAGCGCTTAATATTAATGGTATGAAGGCCGAAGTTTTCGGCGGTCAAGCAACATTAAACGCCGGCGTAAATGCTCCGTCCCAATCAGGTGGGCCTCTTTCTATAAAAATTGATACTGCGATGAATGATATTTCGCTTGAGGCGCTCGCTTTTGCTTTAAGCAAATCGAAAAAACTGCAAAGTTCGGGTACTGTTGCATTTAATTTGGATGTTACATCTAATGGGGAAAGTGCAAATGCGCTTATTAATGCATTAGATGGAACTGCCGCTCTGAATGGTAAGAATATTATTATTAAAGGATTTGACCTGAATAAAATGGCACGCGGTCTTGCGGTCAATGATAAGTTAATTGATTCAGTCACTAGTCTTATTGATGGTGCGACGAGTGGCGGGCAAACGCAATTTGATACACTTGATGGTGCTTATAAAATCACTAAAGGCGTTGTGAATATTGAATCAATGACACTTGAGAGCGAGACATCCAAAATTGCTTCAACAGGTTTTGTGAACTTGCCTGAGTGGACAATCAATACAGACCATCTTATTACACTTAAGCAAATTACAGATTTAGAGCCCTTTACTGTAAAAATAAAGGGGCCGCTTGATAACCCAGCGGATACGTTTGGTAAGAAGGTCTTGGAAGATTACGTCAGTGATAAGCTTAAACGTAAACTTGTTAAAGAGCTTCCTGATGTATTAGGTAGCGATGTGACCAACAAGCTTCAACAATTTGGCATACTACCGAGAGAGCAGAATAAGCCGCCTGTGACAACGGATACTCCTGCCAACGATAATGCTGTGCCTGAGCCAGATCCAACAAATAACGTAGCACCAGAAACTGCCGTCGTACCAACAGCAGAACCCGTGGTTGAGCCGAAGAAAATTGAAAAACCAGAAGATGCTCTTAATGAGATTCTCAATAGCGAAACACCTGAGGATGCCGTGAACAATCTTCTTAAAGGGTTATTTTAAACGATTTAAAACATAAAGTCTTATGGCGCTAGATAGATTAACGTTATGCGTTGTTTTAGGGCGCGCATCATCAATAAGTGTGATGAGCTTATTAATTGAGGTCTCTTGCTCTTGCGCGCTTTTCTTCAAAATGTCCCAAAAAGGTTTTTCAATTGATACACTTGTCGCATGACCTGAAATCATCACTGATCTTTTAATGATCGGCGCGTTCAAAATCTCGGCAAGAGTGGCCTTATCCATTTATCGCGTCCATTAGTCGCGTGGTTTAATCATATCAAGGGGGTTCACCCATTCATCATATTGCTCTGCCGTAAGCAGGCCTAAATTCACGCCTTCTTCTTTGAGCGTTGTACCATTTGCATAGGCTGTTTTTGCAATTTTTGCGGCGTTATCATACCCGATATGTGGGTTTAATGCGGTCACCAACATAAGTGAGTTTTGCATGAGCGCTGTAATGCGTTTTTCATCTGCCTCAATCCCAACAACACAGTTTTTGGTAAAGCTGACAGAGGCATCGGCAATAAGCTCAATGGATTGAAGCACATTATAAATAATGACAGGCTTGTAAACATTCAGCTCAAAATGTCCTTGGCTCCCTGCAATAGTAACGGTTGTATGATTACCCATGACTTGAGCGCACACCATCGTGATGGCTTCACATTGCGTTGGGTTTACTTTACCAGGCATAATGGACGAGCCAGGCTCGTTCGCAGGTAAAATGAGCTCACCAATGCCAGAGCGTGGGCCAGAGCCAAGAAGGCGTATATCATTCGCAATCTTCATGAGTGACGCGGCAAGAACATTCAGGGCTCCAGAAAGCTCAATCATCGCATCATGTGCTGCGAGAGCTTCAAATTTATTTTCGGCTGTTTCAAATTCTAATCCTGTAATGTCACTGACAGTCTCGGCAAATTTGATATCAAACCCAGCCTTACAGTTAATACCTGTTCCTACGGCGGTGCCGCCTTGCGCCAACTGCATCAGACGCGGCAAGCATGCCACGATACGCGCAATACCATATTCAATTTGCTTGGCATAACCTGAAAACTCCTGACCGAGCGTCAGGGGCGTAGCATCTTGTAAATGAGTGCGTCCATTTTTAACAATTTTTTCGAAAGCTTTGGCTTTGGCATCAAGGGCGCTATGAAGCTCCTCTAGCGCAGGGATAAGGGCATGATGCACTTGTTCTGCCGCAGCGATATGCATGACGGTGGGGAATGTATCGTTCGATGATTGACCCATATTGACGTGATCATTGGGATGAATGGGGTTTTTACCGCCGCGGGTACCAGTCAAGACCTCGTTAGCGAGACCAGCGATCACTTCGTTGGCGTTCATATTGCTTTGCGTGCCTGAACCTGTCTGCCAAACAGCGAGGGGAAATTGGTCAGCGAGTGTGCCGTCAATCACTTCGTCTGCAGCATTCATGATAGGCGTCGCAATATCTTCTGGCATAATACCAAGTGCCATGTTTGACATGGCGGACGCTTTCTTTTGGATACCAAGGGCACGTATAAGTGACGCGGGCATTTTTTCTGTGCCGATATTAAAATTAAGGAGCGAACGCTGTGTTTGCGCGCCATAATAGGCGTCTGCGGGAACCTCCACTTCACCAATTGAGTCGGTTTCTATGCGCGTTGCTTTTGCTTTTGATGCTGTATTGGTCATGATTCCCTCTAATTTATGCTCTATATCCCGCACAGATTATAGATTGAGAAGTAAGAGTCTAGGGGGATTTTAAGCCTAATGAGCATTATCCAAGTTAGAAATCAGTGTCACATGTCCCATTTTGCGGCCTTCACGGCTTTCTGTTTTGCCGTAAAGGTGAATATGGGCGTTATCTTGCTCTAAATAGGATGGAATGTCACTAATATCATCGCCCACAAGGTTGATCATCTCGGCCTTGGCAAAGGCATCCGTTGAACCAAGAGGAAGGCCGCAGACAGCGCGGACATGATTTTCAAATTGTGAGGCATGACAGGCCTCAATCGTCCAATGACCACTGTTATGGGTACGCGGCGCAATCTCATTGGCCAAGATATTACCCTCTTTTGTAATGAAAAGTTCGAGCGTGAGCACGCCAACAAGCTCAATTTTCTCTGCAACTAAATGTGCGAGTTTTGATGCGCTACTTTGTATCTTTGAGGGGATGTTAGCAGGTGCAGTTGTTTTCCACAGGATATGATTTTTATGCTCATTAATACCGATAGGATAGGTTTTTATTGTTCCTTTGACATCACGAGCAACTATTACGGAAATCTCATAATCAAAATCTATGATACCTTCTATGACGGCTTCGTCAGTTTGTAAGCTTGTCCAAGACTCTAAATAACTACTGTTATTATCATGTAATAATTGACCTTTACCATCATAACCGAAACGCGCTGTTTTAATGATGCATTTTGGTGTCTGCCACTGTTCAAGTGTTACTTTAATGTCATTTTCACTATAACACGGTGCCCAAGGAGCCGTTTGAATACCAATATCATTTAAGAACTGTTTTTCTTTCAGACGGTTTTGTGAGACCTCTAAAAGTCGATGGTCTGGATAAACAGGTTTATGTTTTTGTATAAACTCTATTGTTTTCAATGGTATATTTTCAAATTCGTATGTAATGACATCACATTGATCTGCCAGTTTTTTAAGTGCTGTTTCGTCCTCATAATCCGCTTGAATAAAATCTGTGCTGATAAGGCTAGCGGGGCAGTCTTTTTCGGGGCAAAGGATAATTGTGTTGATCCCCAAACGCGCCGCGGCAAGGGCGGACATACGGCCTAATTGACCGCCGCCTAAAATTCCAAGTATTTGTATTTTTAGTTTCATAACAATATGTTATGGCGTGAAGTTGTCTCTAAAACAAGAATTAATTTTACTTGTTTTGGTTGTGGCTCAGGCTAAAAATGAAAATTTAATATGTTAATCTTTTGGGGTGTTTTCCACAGCGTCGCTTTGAGCCTTTCTATAGGCTTCAAGGCGTAACATTAGCTCTGGGTCGTTAGTTGCAAGAATTGCAGCTGCCAAAAGGCCTGCATTTTTTGCACCAGCCTCACCGATCGCCAATGTACCCACAGGAATGCCACCAGGCATTTGGGCAATAGAAAGAAGGCTATCCATGCCATTCAGCGCCTTTGACTGCACAGGAACACCAAGCACAGGCAATGGGGTCATTGCCGCGACCATGCCCGGTAAATGCGCCGCGCCACCAGCGCCCGCGATAATGACTTTGAGCCCACGGTCTTTTGCTTCAGACGCATATCGGGTCATCCGCTCAGGTGTTCTATGGGCTGAAACGATTCTGACTTCATGCTTTACTTGAAGTTCGTGTAGTATGGTATGAGCATGGTTCATAGTATCCCAATCTGATTGGGAACCCATGATGATACCGACTAAAGGGTCTTGATCCGAATGTGTCATGGGTCACAAAATCCACTATTTCGCCCTGAAAATCAATATATAAATAAAAAAGGGGGCTAAGCGATGATGTCAGGTAAAAGATCACTGCGTATGCGCTGAATGGTATCTTTTAACATCAGCTTCTTTTTTTGAAGGCGCTTCATTTGTAAGAAATCAACATGCGGCGTTTGACGAAGGCGTTCTATCACCTCATCAAGGTCTTTGTGCTCACGCTCAAGGTTTGCAAGCTTTTCTTCTAAGTCTGAAATATCTTCCATTGGAAATTAAGAAACACGCTGTAAGTTACTAGGATTTATTACTTTATCAAAAAAATATGGATTTGATAAGCAAAAGGTTAAACTATTTGATTTTAATCAGTAATTTTCTGTCCATTATTTATTCTTTATCGTGTTTAGGCTTGGTTTAGAGCCGCGAATAGGATAAAAAATTAAGTCACTTAATATAGGACGGTAAAAAAATCCATGGCAAAACTAATTAAAAAAATCGGAATTCTGACGAGCGGCGGGGATTGCGCAGGCTTGAATGCTGTTATTCGCGCGGTTGTGCACAGCGCGCACCAAAAAGGCTGGGAAACTTTCGGTATTTTGGAGGGCACCGCAGGTTTGCTTAAAGAAGAGCCTGCTTATAGGGTTTTAATCCCCCAAGAGTTTGATGGCACTGTGATGCGTATGGGCGGCACGATATTGGGCACAACCAATAAAGGTGACCCGTTCCATTTCCCGATGCCTGATGGTACTTTTAAAGACCGCACCAATGAAATTATCGCCAATTATGATAAAATGGGACTGGATGCCGTTATTGGAATTGGCGGCGATGGATCGCACGCTATTTTAAGACGTCTGGCGCAGGCCGGCGGCGTGCCGATGGTTGGTATTCCTAAGACAATTGATAATGACATTGGCCTGACGGAAGCGTCTGTAGGCTTTGATACTGCAGTTTCTGTGGCAACGGAGGCTCTTGATCGGCTACAGCCCACTGCTGCGAGCCATGACCGCGTTATGATTTTAGAGGTTATGGGGCGTGATGCTGGGCATATTGCGCTGGCGGCAGGTATAGCTGGCGGGGCCGATATTATCCTGATCCCCGAAATAAAATATAATCTAGAGGCTGTGGCCGCAAAAATTAATCGCGTGCAGGCCACGGGGCGTAATTTTGCCCTTGTTATTGTCTCAGAGGCTGTCAAAAAGCCAGATGGGGAGCCATTCTGGGTGACTTTTGCCGATGGCCAAAAGCGTTATGGTGGAATTGGTAACTATCTTAGTGAGCAAATCGCTAAAATGACAGGCTCAGAGGCTCGTGTAACCGTTTTAGGGCATGTCCAGCGCGGGTCACAGCCGACCTATAATGACCGTTTATTGGCCTCAGCCTTCGGTGTTAAGGCTGTTGAGTTGATTGAACAAGGTAAGTTTGATCGCATGGTTGCATGGAAAAATCGCGAAGTTGTTGATGTTGCTATCGAAGACGCTATTGCGGCGTATCAGGAGGTAGATAAAGACAGCACGCTAGTTAAAACTGCGCGCGGTTTAGGTATTTCCCTTGGTGATGAATAGACATTTAATAAATTAATAAAGCAAAGGGGGCTTCATGCTTTATATTCAACAGTCACTTGCAGAAGATGAAAAACTGATTCATGTGGCACGTTTTCATTGGATGTATAATGTCGTAGCAGCGTTTAACATTGTTTTTTTCTTTGGCTTGGCTGTCGTTATTATCGGCGTTGCAATCAAGTTTGAGCCTTTAATCTTTCATAATAGTGCCATGGCGCGTCTAGGGCTGATTGACCAAATTAAAACTATCCACCCCGGTGTTAAAATTGTTGCTGTTATGATTTTCTGTATTGGTCTGCTTAAATTTGCACAAATGATGATTATCCGCGCAACTACTGAAATAGCCGTAACGTCACATCGCCTTTCATATAAACGCGGACTTGTTGCACGTTATGTGGGCGAGATTAATATCGACCGTATTGAAGGGGTCAACGTTCTTCAGGGCGCTTTAGGGCGTATCTTTGGATATGGCCGTGTTATGGTTCGCGGAACGGGTGTTGGTGATATTTTACTACCGCCTATTGAAAAGCCTATTCGTTTTCGTAAAGCGATTGAGGCGGCGCGATCAAAAAATAAAAAAGGTAATAACGATTAACGCCCGTTTATTGCCCTTATTTATAAAAAAATCAAAAAATAGAGGATGCACGATGACTCAAAAATGGGATAAATCTAAACTTGTGAGCCGTTATGTAACCGAAGGGGCTAAATCCGCGCCGCACCGCTCATATTATTACGCGATGGGTTTGACAGAAGAAGAAATCCATCAGCCTTTAGTCGGAGTCGCAACCTGCTGGAATGAGGCAGCCCCTTGTAATATCGCCTTATCGCGTCAGGCACAGGCCGTTAAAAAAGGGGTCAAAGCGGCCTTCGGTACGCCGCGTGAGTTTACAACAATTACAGTGACAGATGGTATTGCGATGGGACATGAAGGCATGCGTTCCTCGCTTGTATCGCGAGAGGTTATTGCGGATTCGGTTGAGCTGACTATGCGTGGACATTGTTATGACGCCCTTGTCGGTTTGGCGGGCTGCGATAAGTCATTACCGGGCATGATGATGGTTATGCTTCGCCTGAATGTGCCTTCTGTTTTTATGTATGGCGGGTCAATTCTTCCTGGCAAGTTTCGCGGCAAAGATGTTGATGTTATTAGTGTTTTTGAAGGTGTTGGTAAGCACGCATCGGGCGAGTTTTCAGATGCAGATCTGAAAGAACTAGAATGCGTTGCGTGTCCAAGCGCCGGTGCATGTGGGGGTCAATTTACAGCCAATACCATGGCGTGTGTTTCTGAGGCGATAGGTTTGGCTTTGCCTAATTCTGCTGGGGCGCCCGCACCCTATGAAAGCCGAGATGAGTACGCGGAAGCCTCTGGCCGCGCTGTTATGGAACTTATTAAGAATAACTTGCGCCCTCGTGATATTGTGACCCGTAAAAGCTTCGAAAATGCGGCAGCAATTGTGGCGGCAACTGGTGGCTCAACCAATGCGGGCCTTCATTTACCTGCTATGGCGCATGAATGTGGTATTGACTTTGATTTGCATGATGTTGGTGCAATCTTTAAACGCACCCCTCTGATTGCAAACCTCCGTCCTGGCGGTAAATACGTTGCCAAAGACCTGTATGATGTGGGCGGGGTTGGTGTTGTGCTCAAAGAACTTCTCGATCATGGTTTTATTCATGGTGATTGCATGACGGTAACAGGAAAAACGATCGCTGAAAATCTTGAAGGCGTTACATTCCCAAAAGATCAAGATGTTGTTTTTCCAGTAAAAACCCCAATTCACCCGACGGGCGGCGTTGTTACCCTGAGGGGAAATCTATGTCCAGAAGGGTCTATCGTTAAGATTGCTGGTCTTGAGAACCTTGTCTTTGAAGGGCCTGCACGTGTCTTTGAAGGGGAGCAAGCCTGTTTTGATGCCGTCCAAGCCAAAGACATTAATGAAGGTGAAGTTCTTGTGATTCGCAACGAGGGCCCAAAAGGTGGGCCAGGTATGCGCGAAATGCTCTCAACCACCTCGGCTCTGTATGGTTTAGGGTTAGGAGATAAGGTTGCTCTTATCACAGATGGACGCTTCTCAGGTGGAACGCGCGGCTTTTGTGTTGGCCATGTTGCCCCCGAAGCTTATGTTGGCGGCCCTATAGGCCTTTTGCAAGATGGCGATATTATCCGTATCGATGCCATAACGGGTACGATGGATGTAAAATTATCCGACCAAGAATTAGCCGATCGTAAGAAAAACTGGAAGCCACGGGCGCATAATTACCAGTCAGGAGCGATTTGGAAATATACTCAAACAGTAGGTTCTGCTGAAAAAGGGGCGGTTACGCACCCTGGTGCAAAAGGAGAGACGCATACTTTTGTTGATCTTTAAGAGGTTTTTGTAATCTGCGGTATTATTTATGATAGAATGTATTTATAACCCCATTTTATAAAATAGATATTAACGAAGTCGCCTCAACTCAAATGAATAATCTGACCTGTAAAAATAGCCATGTAGTGGCTCTCATCGCTTTTGTTTTGATGGCTTTTTTAGGTCTCGGCGTGGCTCACGCTCAAATGTCATCGGGTATTGATGAACGCATTACCGCTAGTAGGGAGTCCCTCGGATCAGACGTACAGCCTAATGCTATGCAGGAATCGCAGCAGGAGTTTAAGCAAAGTAGGCAAAATCCTGACCTACAAGCGCTTTTACAAAAAGGGCGCATTGGTAATATCCGCTTTCAAGACCCCAAAGGCTTAATGGGTTTTTATGGGGCGAATGATTATGCCTATGCGTGGACATCAAGTTCGCTGATCTCTCAGTTCACATCAACTCAAGATACGCCGCAAAATATTTTAAATATTCTCGAAAAAGCATGGGAGCATGGACTGAATCCGGAGCAATATCATACGCGTGAAATTCGTGATGTTTTAAAGGCAGAAAGAGCTCCGTTTGATTTGAAAAAATCGCCACATTTGGAGCTTCTCTTGAGCGACGCCATGGCACGCTATGCCCGCGACTTATCAGGGATGCGCGTTAATGCAAGCGATATTGGCTTGCACGCAAGATATTGGAAGCAGCCACTGCTTACGGAAACCGTGCTATCTCAAATTAAATCTGCGCGTAATGTTTCAAAAGCTCTTGAAAGCTTTGCTCCTCAAGGTAAGCTTTACAAGATGCTGCAAAAAGAGCTTGTTAAGCTTTACAATACGCCCGTAACCAAAAGACCAGAGGAAGTTCGTTTATCAAACGGCATTTTAAGGCCCGGAACGCGCCGCAGTGAGGTTGTTGCACTGCGTGGGAGAATGGGTTTTACTATTGATGATTCTAATCCTAATAACACGCTTTATGATGACGAATTAGCACAGAGTGTTATGGCGTTTCAACGCGCTCATGGTCTTGCTGCCGATGGTATTATTGGCCCTCAAACAGCCTATATCATGAACAAGACTCAAGATGATCATATCAATCAAATCTTGGTGAATATGGAGCGCCTTCGTTGGGTAGAACAAGAAAAGCCAGAGCGTTACGTTGTTGTGAATGTCCCAGCTGCTCATTTATGGGCGATTGAAAACGATAAGATTGCCTTTGATATGAAGGTTGTTGTCGGCAGACCAGAACGCGCAACAAATATATTTAATACAGAAATTACCGGGGTGCGTTTAAACCCAACATGGACTGTGCCGCCCACAATTAAAAAAGAAGATTTCTTACCTGGTCTGCAAGGCGATCCTATGTATCTTGCTAATAAAGGGATTGAAGTTGTTCACAACGGCCAAACAATTGACCCAACAACTGTTGATTGGTCAGCCATGACCCAAAATGAGTTGCACGGTGTTCAAATGGTACAACCTCCGGGAAGTCGCAATCCGCTTGGTAAAGTACGTGTGTTTATGAGCAACCCCTATAATATTTATCTGCATGATACGAATGAGCCAAATTATTTTGAACGCTCTAATCGGGCGCTAAGCTCTGGCTGTATTCGTATGGAAGATCCTGTACGAATGGCGAATTTTATTCTTGAGGGAAATACAGGGTGGACGCCAGAAAAAACACAAAAAATAATTGATTCTGGCCGTAAAACCGAAATAGCCGCAGAGCGTCACATTCCTGTCTATATTCTATACCATACAATTTGGATAGGGGATCAGGGGCAGCTTGTTTATGGTTATGATATTTATGGTAGTGATGCTGTTTTGCGCCGCGCACTGGATGATATGGACGGGGTTGGTTTTCCATCCACTATGGTAGCAGAAAAGCCTGATTTGCCTAAAATTACACCTGCCCGCGTCATAAAAAAGTCTAAAACTGTGGTTAAGACTCAAGCTGAAAATCAAGTGCTTGACATACCTAAGCCCATGATTCAAAAGCAGAATCAGAGACCAGAAACGGTCTTGAAGAACGTGAGCCAAGAATCAGAGCAAGAACAAAAAAGTAAGGATAGTGTTGATTTGTTAACTTTTAATGAGTAACCTTAGGAATGTATGTTGTTTTAAACATGCTTTTTCTATTTCTGAAAAGTCCCCTTTCTGGATAAATTTAATTAGACGATAAGAAAATAAAGAAGCTATAAAATATCATGGTCGATATAAATAAAAATCCCTTAGATGTTCAAATTGACAATCATATGCCCAAAGGTATAGATCGTCGTTCCTTTCTCTCTATAGGCGCGGCAACGCTTGGCGGACTTCTTATTCCTGGCCTCGTTAATCCTGCCATGGCTGTTCCTCTGCCACAACGTAAAGGCGGTGCACGTCGTATTTCTTTTCGTAATGCACACACAGGAGAGAGCTTTGCAGGCGTTTACCGTGTAGGTGATAAATATTTACCAGATGCGTTTGATCAAATTAATCATGTATTGCGCGACCACCGCGCTGATAAAGAATATCCTATGGATCCGCGTGTCTTGGATATAATTTACCAAGTGCACAAATTAACTGGGCGGAATCAACCGCTTGATATACTCTCTGGTTATCGATGTCCCTCTACAAATCGTAAGCTGCGTCAGGCTTCTGGCGGGGTTGCCAAAAAATCCCTTCACATGAAAGGGCAGGCCATCGACTTCCATATGGAAGATTATTCAACGGCGCGTCTTCGTGATATTGCTGAGTCTCTGCGCGCTGGTGGGGTGGGCTACTACTCACGTAGTGATTTTGTTCATGTCGATTCGGGTGATTTTAGGACCTGGGGCAGTTAAGCCTTTATAACATTTGATATTTTATTTAAGATGCCTTCAACTTTTGAGGGCATTTTTTTTATGATCTATGTTGCATTGGGCGCTAATCTTCCTAGCCAATTTGGGACGCCACCAGAGACGTTGTCTAAGGCCGTAGAGTCTTTAGAGGGGCGCGGCGTAAAAGTGCTCCAGCGTTCTTCTATTTGGCTTACGGCGCCCGTTCCTTTTGATCCTAATATCCCTGATTATCACAATGGTGTTATTGCGATAGAAACACAGAAATCTGCGCATGATCTATTGGGTATTTTGCTCGATATTGAATCAGAATTTGGGCGTGTGCGGAGCGAAAAAAATGCGCCGCGTTTGCTTGATCTGGATTTGATTGCATATCATGATGACATTATTAAAGAAGCAGATCGGCTCATTGTGCCGCACCCGCGAATGGACAAAAGAGCCTTTGTTTTAGAGCCCTTATTTGAACTTTCTGAGAATTGGACTCATCCTGTTTTGGGTCATTCAATCATGATGCTTCTGCGTGAGCTTCCTAAGGGGCAAGAGGCCAAGAGGCTTGATGGTGTAAGTTTATAATGGATTTAAAAAACCTCATATCAAATAAGCCCTTATTGATGGGGGTTGTCAATGTCACGCCTGATAGTTTTTCTGATGGCGGTAATTTTATAAACCCAGAGCGCGCAATCGCGCACGCACTTAACTTAGTTCAGGAGGGTGCCAGTATTTTGGATATTGGCGGCGAATCAACAAGGCCGGGGGCAAAGCCTGTTTCTCCGCTGGACGAGCAAGCACGAATACTTCCTGTCATTGAGGGTATTAAAGCCTCGGGTTGTAAAACGCCAATATCGGTCGATACCCGTCATGCTGATACGATGCAAAAGGCAATTCATTTGGGCGTAGATATTATTAATGATGTCAGTGCGTTAGCTTATGATGATGAGTCAATATATGTCATATCAAAGGCTCAGATACCAATCATCTTGATGCATATGAAAGGCACACCAGAGACCATGCAAAATCACCCCCTCTACGGTGATGTGGAGGGAGAGGTTTATGCGTTTTTGGCAAAACGTCTTGAAGTTTGTGCACAGGCAGGAATAGATCCAAATCGGGTCATTCTTGATGTTGGAATTGGTTTTGGTAAAACATTAGAAGATAATCTTAAATTACTAAATAACTTAGATAAATTTCATAATCTAGGCTGTCCAATTTTACTGGGTGCGTCACGAAAGAGCTTCATTGAAAAAATTTGTCCACAGACTAACCCACAGGATCGATTGCCCGGATCAATTGCTGCTATGCTGCGCGGATATGATCAAGGCGTTCAAATTTTCCGTGTGCATGATGTAAAAGAATCAAAACAGGCGCTTGATGTTTGGCGTGCTATTCAATCAGCGTAATCTTCCATGGAAAGTCAGGCTCGCTCTCATACACGTCGAATGAATAGAGTGTGCAGTTCGTGATACCATGCATTTCTTTTCCGTATAGAGCGCTAAAGCCCCTAAAAACGCCGCCATGGCAAACAATTAACGGGGTGCCTTCGTGCTTTAGCGCAAATTGAAAACCTTTATGACATCGGTTTTTGAAGTCCTCATGGCTTTCACCGTTGGGTGGGTTTTGGCCTGCCAAGAAAGCGGGACGAACGTCCTGCCAAGGCATCTTTTCCCAATCGCCAAAGTGATGTTCTCCTAATAAATGTGTTTCTATCATCGGCAATTGATATCCAGCGTTAATAATACTCGCTGTATCACGCGCTCTAGAGAGGTGGGAGTGGATAATTATAGTCGGTTTTATGGGCAAGGATTCAAATGTGGTGCGTGCCTTTACGGCTTGCTGTTTGCCGGTATTCGTTAATTCCACGTCAAGATTACCGCTAAAATAACCGTCCCTGTTAGCAACGCTTTCACCATGGCGGATCATGTAAAAAGATTTTTGTGGTAACATTTACACAACCTGCACTTTGCCCGATTGTTTTTTCAAAAAGGCCACGATGGAATAGCCCGCTAGTTGAGAGCTTTTGGGGTTACTTGGATCAGGTAGGTTGAGCACTTCTGATGTGATGGTGCTGGTACCGCCTGTTACTGTTATTTTATGTGAATTGCCTTTTATGGCAGGGTCGGCCCACACTTCAACTTGCGTTCTTTCAGGCCCAATTCCTGCAATACTTAAGGTTGCAGCGACATTGACGTTGGCGGGAAAGGCTTTGGCCGCTTCAAAGGCGTTCCCTCTGAAGATCATTTTCGGTTCACTTAAGGTCTCTAAATCAATCTTATTATCAATGATATAAGGGGCGCCGCTTAGCCCTCTGGGATGTTTGGTGGTTGCAATCTTGGCGCTCTCAATCCCTGCACAGCCAAGTGCTACAACAGCGTCTAGCCCAGATAAAGCGCCAGAGGGTATCAGCACACGCCCCGCACTATTTTTTACCTTCTCATAAAGCTCGGGATAAAGAAGCATTGCACAAGCGCTTATCATCACAAGCGTTTTACCTTTCGATAACACGATATCTGCTATCTCGGGAACGATCTTTGGGGGCAGACATTCCACAACCCAATCACATTGAGAGGTGAGGTCGTTAAAGCTCATATTCGGTGCAGTTGTTTCAGGTGAGGCGGTGTCAGAAATACCAATAAATTCAAACCCTTCTATCCCTTTTTGAAGAGCTGATACAACAATTGACCCGAGTGCGCCGCATCCTGCGACGCCAATTTTTATGTCTTTTTTCATGCTAAAGCCTTCAGTTTTTCCAGTGTTTTATCGGCGACATCAATACTGCCGCGCTGAATAGAACCGTGCAGACGCGCTGATGATCGATCGCCGGGCATGTTGACGGAGTTTTTATGCGGGGCAGGGGTGCTTTGTCTCATGGTATTGAGGATATTGCATACGCGTTTTGAATAATGCGCGCCACCTAAATGAGCGGGATCAATAGAGATTATAAACAAGGCGTCCTTGCCATAGGTTTCATTATGAAGCACTTCACCGCCAAGCATCAGGCCAATCATCTCGACAAAAAGCCCAAGGGCAAAGCCGCGATAATCGGCAAGCGGCAAAATGGCACCATCTTGCGCCGCATCCTTGGGGTCAGTTGACGGATTACCGTCTTTATCAATGATACAGCCTGTGGGGATCGGCTCGCCTTTATCCATGGCCACTAAAATTTTACCATAAGCTATCGCAGAAGTCGCAAAATCAGCGATGAAATGATTGCCTTCGTCGGAGGGCACACCAAGACCAATAGGGTTTGTGCCGAGCAAGCGCTCTTTGCCATCAGGCGCAGCAACCATACATTCTGAGCTACAACTCATCAGCCCAATAAGCCCCTCATCAGCAAGGCGGCGCAGGTAATAGGCCATGCTGCCTGTATTGCCAAAATACGTATTGGCACCAACCAGTGATATGCCGTGTTCTTTTGCAAGACTGATTGCCTGATCCATAACCATTTTACCAACAACAGGGCCAAGGTTCATGTTTCCATTTATCAAAGCCATATTCGTTTTAGATATTATCGTCTCGGGTGCTTTTTTGGGCAGCCCTATTTTTTCTATAGCGTTTGCTACTTGAATGACGCGCACCATACCATGCGATGTCTTACCCGATAGCTCATTTTCAAGGTAATGATCGATTACAATAGTGGCGTGATCTTGCGATAAACCTGTTTTAAGCAAAATACCTTCACATAGTGATCTTAAAGCGTCGATTTTAATATCAGTCATGTCTATACTCGTGCCATGGAAAGATGGACAGATCAAGGGATCGTTTTATCAGCGCGCGGCCATGGTGAGGGCGGCGCGATTGTGGCGTTGTTGACTGAAAATAATGGCCGTCATGCGGGGTATGTTCATGGTGCTCAGAGTAAAAATAAACGTGCAATGTTAGAGCCAGGCTCGCAAGTCAAATGTGATTGGAGCGCCCGTGATAATGAAAGTCTTGGTACTTATGCCCTTGAGCCTGAGGGTGGGCTTCCTTATGGCATTTTAGATGAGCCCTTAAAGCTCGCCGCGCTTTTGTCAGCCTGTAGCTTATGTGATTGTGCATTACCGGAGCGCGAGGGACATACAGGACTTTATCATGGATTACTTCAACTAATGACATCTTTTGAGAGTGATTATTGGGCTGTCAGCTATGTTATGTGGGAAATATCGCTTTTACGTGAGCTAGGTTTTCGTTTAGAGCTTGATAAATGTGCCGCTCATGGAGACCCGTTGACCCTTGAATACGTATCACCCAAGTCGGGCCGCGCCGTAAGCCGCGCTGAGGCTGCGCCATATAAGGAGAAATTATTGGTCTTACCGCATTTTTTGCGTCCTAATTGCAATCGTGCAGATACTGCTGGGGATAATGAAGATGTCTTGATAGCTCTCAAAATGACTGGCCATTTTCTTGAACACTGGGTTTTTGCTCACCATACCAAGGGTGTGCCAGAAGCGCGTTTATTATTCCAACAACGATTTGCCGACATGCTGCCATTGTAACGATAATGAAATAGGATATATCCATGACACAAAAACTTCCTGACAAAATACCAACATTACGCGTCGTGCCTTTGCCTGCCGATACCAACGCCTATGGTGATATTTTTGGCGGCTGGCTGCTCTCACAAATGGATTTAGCTGGTGCATCAGAGGCCACTTCGCTTGCAAAATGCCGCGTCGTGACAGTAGGGGTTGATAGTATGAACTTTCACCAACCTGTTTTTGTAGGGGACGAAGTGAGTTTTTATACCGAAATCGTCCGCACAGGGCGCAGCTCTATCGCCGTCCATGTCCAATCATGGGCACGCGCACGCGCCGAAGCGATCAATAATTCGCGTATGGTCACAGAGGGCGTTTTCACTTTTGTCGCTATAGATGAAAACCGTAAGCCTGTGGAAATCGCTCAGTAATATAATTTAGTCTTGTCATGGTATAATTCTTTTATGGACTAATTACATTATCCGTCTTGGTTTTTGGTCAATAAGCCGTTAAAAAGCTTCATGGCTAAAAAGAACGAACCCGCTATCGAACCGAAAATAATTGATCAACAGATGGGGCAAATCCTGTCTGAGCGCTATTTATCTTATGCGCTCTCAACGATTATGGATCGCGCTTTACCTGATGTGCGCGACGGAATGAAGCCTGTTCATCGCCGCCTGATGTATGCAATGTCACAGCTGAATTTGCGTCCAGAGCTTGCGCCCAAGAAATCGGCGCGTGTGGTTGGTGACGTCATTGGTAAATATCACCCCCACGGTGATAGCTCGGTTTATGATGCTATGGTGCGCCTTGCTCAGGACTTTAATGTGCGTTACCCGCTTGTCGATGGGCAGGGGAACTTTGGTAATATTGATGGCGATAACGCCGCCGCCATGCGATATACCGAGGCTCGCTTAACAGCTGTTGCTCAACTCATGTTAGAGGGAATAGGGGAAAACGCGGTTGATTTTCGCCCTAACTATGATGGATCAGAATCTGAGCCTGTCGTATTACCTGGTGCTTTTCCTAATCTGCTTGCAAATGGATCAACAGGTATAGCTGTGGGTATGGCAACAAATATTCCGCCTTTTAATGTCGCAGAAATTTGTGATGCTGCATTAGCAATGCTGGATGAAGATATCTCACCAAAAAAACTGGCGAGTTTTATTAAAGGTCCAGATTTTCCAACTGGCGGTATTCTTGTTGAGCCAAAAGAAAACATCATTAAAGCCTATGAAGAGGGTAAAGGTGCGTTTCGAGTGCGCGCGAAATGGGAAGTAGAAGAGCTTAAGCGCGGTACATATCAAATTATCATTACTGAAATCCCCTATCAGGTTCAAAAATCACGGCTGATCGAAAAGATAGCTGATTTGGTGATGAATAAGAAATTACCACTTCTTGATGATATCCGTGATGAGAGCGCGGAAGATATACGTATAGTGCTCGTCCCGCGCTCAGGAAATGTTGGAGCAGAGCTTCTTATGGAGGCGCTTTTTCGCTCCACTGACCTTGAAACGCGCTTTAATATGAACCTTAATGTGTTGGGGTACACAGAGTCAGGAGCCCTTGTGCCTCAGGTTATGGGGCTAAAGGCTGCTATTCAGGCATGGCTCGATCATCAGCAAGTTGTCTTGGTGCGCCGTTCGCAACATCGCCTTGAAAAAGTACTCTATCGTTTAGAGGTGCTTGAAGGGTTTTTGACGGTTTATCTGAACGTGGATAAAGTTATTAAAATTATCCGCACAAAAGATCATCCTAAAGAAGAGTTGATTAAAGAGTTTAAGCTGACTGAAATTCAGGCTGAAGCGATCCTGAATATGCGCCTTCGTGCGTTAAATAAATTGCAGGAAATTGAATTGCAAACGGAGCATGATGAATTATCAAAAGAGCGCGATGCTCTCGATAAACTCATCAAGTCCGAAGCGCGTCAGTGGACCGTTATTAAAAAGCAAATCAATAGCTTACAAGAAATTTTTGGTCCTAAAACGGCCCTTGGAAAGCGCCGCACACAAATTGGTAAAGCGCCAGAGCCTGTGGATATTGAAAGCCTCGAAGAAGCCATGATTGAAAAAGAACCGATTACGGTGCTTTGTTCCTCTAAGGGCTGGGTTAAGGCCATGAAAGGGCACGATATTGATCCAAAAGGGATTAAATATAAAGACGGTGATCGTGCAAAATTTGTGCTTGAGGCGCAGACAACCGATAAAATTCTTGTTTTTGGATCAAACGGGCGTTTTTATACAATCGGTGGGGATGAGCTTCCCCCCGGCCGCGGCTTTGGGGAGCCCCTGCGTATTATCGTGAACTTGCCCAATGATGCCGATATTGTGGATATGCAAGTGTATAAGCCTGAGGAAAAAATGATTGTGGCTGCCGATGATGGGCGTGGCTTTATTGTGAAAATGGCCGATGTTCTTGCGCAAACAAAAAATGGAAAACAGGTTTTGAATGTGTCTGGCAAAGTAGAGGCTAAGCTCTGTAAGCCAATCGGTGAAGGCCATGACCATGTTGCCGTTATTGGTAAAAACCGTAAAATGATTGTCTTTGCCCTTGAAGAAATCCCTGAAATGACTAAAGGCCGCGGCGTGATTTTGCAAAAATATAAAGATGGTGGCCTTGGGGACTTTAAGACCTTTATCTGGGCCGATGGTTTGACCTATAAATACGGCACGGGTGAAACACTCGTTGGCGATCTTAATCCATGGGTTGGCAACCGCGCCCAAGCAGGACGTTTACCGCCCAATGGCTTCCCAAAGAGCAATACGTTTGGGTAATAGCTAAATTTTGACATAATGAATACTTTTATGTTAATAAACATCTATGAAATCGAGGCTTTTTAAATTTACGCGTGCTGAGCTAGCATCTCTTTTACAAAAAGACGTTATACCCTCTGCAACTACAAATATATTTAATGCGTTATGGCCTAACTCTGAACGTCCCGGTCAAGGAAATTCGCTCAGAAGTCACTTTGTCCCAACCAAGTTATTGGTTCGGCATAAAGCCGAGGGGGAGATAGAGAGAGTTATTAAAAGTGGGCGTCCTAATACAGATGATTTTGTTGAGGGAGGCGGGTTTTACACGATTACGTCTAATCAGGCCAATGGTCGGCGCTATTTAAGAATTGATATCGGTGTTGCTGGAGCAGATAGGAGGATGGAATCCATAAAAATTTCTATAGAAATAGAGGATTACCAATACGATCTGACAGGAAAACACGGCTCGGATGTTCATTTTAATACAAAATCCTTAGGTTTACGAGCGCCGCAAACTAGAGAGCAAGCAGAAAAAACCCTGCAATCTGTAGGCCATATTTTAAAATCTATAGACCATAATCAAAAGCCAGATTTCATAAAATTACAGCGCGAGTTAACACAATATGCAAGATTGCCGCAAGCTGGGGACTTAACTTTCAGACCTTAAGGAAAGCGAATTGCGCCTTCGGTTCGCTCATAGAGCTGTTTTTCGGTTTCTTCTTCCTCAAGGCGGGCTTTGGCGCGGGTGCTCATATTCGTGCCTTCTTCGACCACAAGGAACTCATGCAGCAAGATAATACTAATGCGGCGATTGCGCCCATCTGTTGGGTTATCAGCAAAAAGATGGTCTGTATCGGCCTTACCCACTACGTTGTTTACACGGGTGGCGGGAATGCCATTTTTCTCTAAATAACGACGTGATGAATTGGCACGGTCCGCAGAAAGCTCCCAGTTTGTATAGCTTGCGCCTGGTCCATAAGGAACACTGTCAGTATGGCCGCGCACGGATAACTCATTGGGCATTTTTAAGATAACATCCGATACTTTTTTCAAAAGAAGCTTGCTATGTTCCTCAAGGGCAGCGCTTCCGCTTTTAAAGAGGGGTTTGTTTTCCTGGTCAATAAGCTGAATTCGAAGGCCTTCAGGCGTCATATCAATTTGCATGCTATCGACAAGCTCTTGCATTTCTGCCGATTTCATCGCTTGTTCTAGCTGCTCTTTCACTTGCGTGAAGGCTTTTTCTTCCCATTGGCGAATTTGCTCTAAGATTTCTTCATCTGTCAGTTTTTTGCCGCTTTGTCCGATGTCTTGTTTGTCAGGGCGGGGCGGTAATGTCCCTGGGCGAAGTGCAGGCGCTTCGGTCACTTCTTTAGGCACGGGCTCTTGCTTTTCAGATATCATTGCCCCTTCAACAACCATTGTCGTCCCGCCAAGCATGCCGCCTGCGCCAGAGCTTTCTTTAGATATCATAGGGGTAGGGGAAAAGTAATCGGCAATCCCTTTGAGCTGTTCTTCGGTTGAAACATTTAAGAGCCAGAGAAGAAGGAAGAACGCCATCATCGCCGTTACAAAGTCAGCATAGGCCACTTTCCAAGCACCGCCATGGTGGCCCCCGCCAACCTTTTTGACCTTTTTGATAATGATATTATTGAGCTCGTCGTTCTTATTAGCCATAGCGTTTACGCTTTTTCCTTATGCTGCGGGGCTAGGGAGCGCATTCAAATGCTCTTCGAGTTCTAGGAATTTTGGCTGAACATCATGGGGTAAGAACTTACGTGAAAATTCAACAGAAACTTGAGGGGCAGCGCCGTTTAAGAAGGCAATAACGCCAACTTTAATAGCTTTGAAATACATGATTTCTGAATCGGCGCGCCCTCTCATGGCCCCCGCAATCGGTGAAATAAACGTATAACCAAGCCAAACGCCAAGGAAAGTTCCCACAAGCGCACCACCAATCATTTTACCCAGAATTTCTGGGGGCTCGTTAATTGATGACATGGTTTTAATAACCCCTAAAACCGCGGCAACAATTCCAAGCGCAGGAATACCATCAGCCATGGTTTGCATGGCATGGCTGGGGTGTTGTTCATGATGGGAGATTGTTTCGATTTCTTCATCCATTAACGCTTCTATCTCATAAGGGTTTTCATTTCCAAGAGAGATGATACGTAAATAATCGCATAGGAAAACAAGCGCATGGTGGTTATGTTGAAAGTTTGGAAACTGACCGAAAAGTGAGCTTTCTTCAGGGTTTTCAATATGTTGTTCAAGCGCTAGCCACCCTTTTGTGCGTGCCAGTTTAAAGAGAGTATAAAGCATGCTGAGCAGTTCAATATAGTCGTCTTTACTGTGCGCCTCAGGTTTTGTGATTGCTTTAAAGTATGACAGTGTCGTTTTGATGGTTGTGGGGGAATTGGCGACAATAAACGCGCAGACGGCGCAACCAAAAATGATAACAAATTCGCCTGGAACGGCTTTACCAATAAGGCCCATTAATTTAATGAACTTAGGGATATCAAAGCCCATAGCGATCAAAAGACCGCCAAAGGTACAGAATAAAACCATTACGAGGCCGACAATTTTCATGGGTCTTTTTAATCCTTCTTATGAAATTTGTAATTACAGAGTAAACACGCAAGAATCGCAAAAATACGATACCTGTCATCATGGCTTTATTTGCCTATTTTTTCAAGGTGATGCGGCAAAACATACAGAAATTTAGGGTCAATAAGCGCCTAGGCGTTTTTGATCCAGCGTGCGGCTTCAATGGCAGAATAAGACAAGACCATATCCGCGCCAGCGCGTTTGAAAGCCATAAGGCTCTCCAACATCACATCTTGAAAATTAAGAGCGCCAGCCTGGGCTGCGAACTTCATCATCGCGTATTCGCCGCTAACTTGATAGGCCGCGAGAGGGAGGTCTGTCTTTTGACGCAGTTCTTTTAGGATATCAAGATAGGCCATGCCTGGTTTAACCATAAGTATATCAGCGCCTTCAGCTTCGTCCATCAGTGCATCGCGGATGGCTTCGCGGCCATTAGCAGGGTCCATTTGGTATGTTTTACGGTGTTTTGGCACGTTTTCGACATGACCAAGAGAGCACCCAGCCGCATCACGGAAGGGGCCATAAAAGTTTGACGCAAATTTTGCGGCATAAGCCATAACGGGGATATGAGTAAAGCCTGTTACATCAAGCGCATGACGAATAACAGAAACCTGACCGTCCATCATTCCAGAGGGGGCTACGATATCTGCCCCAGCTTCGGCGGCAACTTCGGCCTGCATGGCAATGTTTTCAATTGTTTTATCGTTATCAACATCGCCGCGCTCATTAATAGGGCCGCAATGACCGTGGTCTGTGTACTCACAAAAACACAAATCTGCGATAACGGCTGTTTCGGGTGACGCTTGCTTGGCACGGTCAATCATGCGGGCAAGAAGACCGTTCGGGTCCATAGAATCTGATCCAGTGTGATCTTTATGATGAGAAACGCCAAAGACCATTACGCCGCGAACGCCTTCACGCGCAGCTTCTTTCACTACCGCCCCCATAGATTTTTCGGTTTCGCGGTAAATGCCTGGTAAGCTCTTAATTTCTGAGCGTTCGGAAGTATTTTCTTCAATAAAAAGCGGATAAATAAAGTCGTCTGGAGACAAATTATTCTCGCGCACCATATCCCGAATGGCGGCATTTTGACGAAGGCGGCGCATTCTTACGTGCGGAAACGCATTATCTGTAAGGCGCTTATGCTTCATCAGCTCCGCATGAGACTTAGGCTCGCTAAGGTTTTTCGCTAAGTCAGCGGGCAGGAAAGCTTTTAAATCAGGTTTATCAGACATATCAAATTTTATATAATTTTAAAGGGCTTTTAATCCATACTAGGTATGCTATTTTAGGGAGAATGTAAACATTCATACCTTTAGAGTATCACTAGAGTATTCCATGCCTTATAATCAATAGAAATAATGTCATCCACGACATTTTTTAACTGGAGAGACCGTTTTGACCACAGCCTATTATGAAGCCATTCAACACATTGAACGCTTGCACCGTTACTTCCTTGATGTCGTCAAGGTTGAGATTGACCGTAAGGGCATACAAGACATTAACAACGTTCAGGCTATGATCCTCTATAATATTGGTCATGATGATATGACGGTAGGCGAGTTGACTTTGCGGGGATATTACCTAGGCTCGAACGTGTCATACAACGTTAAGAAAATGGTTGAAAATGACTATCTTGAGCAAGAACGCTCTGTCCATGACAAACGTTCTATACGCGTGAAATTGACCGAAAAAGGTAAGGGGCTTTATGAGGTCCTCAGTGAGATGTTTAAACGCCATGAGGGTAAAATTCAGGGGACAGACCTCTCTGAAGAGCGATTGAAGGATGTAACAAAAACCATGCAAATGCTCGAGCGTTTTTGGAACTCACAGACACAATTTACAGGAATGTCTGGTTAAACTCTTAAATTTATTCAAAAGAGGCAATGCCTGTCTGGGCGCGGCCCAAAATGAGGGCATGGATGTCATGTGTCCCTTCATACGTGTTTACAGCCTCTAAATTCATCATATGGCGGATCACGTGGTATTCATCGGCGATCCCATTACCACCCAACATATCGCGAGATAATCTTGCAATATCAAGGGCTTTTCCGCAATTGTTGCGTTTTAACATGGATATAGCTTCGGGTGGGGCGCGGTGCTGATCCATTAATGACCCAAGTCGGTGCGCGGCGCATAGGCCAAGCGTAATCTCTGTTTGTATATCGGCAAGTTTCTTTTGAACAAGTTGATGGCCTGCAAGGGGTTTGCCGTATATCACGCGGTCCATTGTATAGCTGCGTGCCTGATGCCAGCAGGCTTCTGCTGCGCCCATAACGCCCCAACTGATCCCAAAACGCGCCGAATTCAGACACATAAAGGGCGCTTTTAAGCTAGAGGCCTCAGGTAAACGATTTTCCTCAGGGACAAAAACCTCGTCCATCATGATCCCGCCAGTAATGGAGGCTCTTAAAGAAAATTTACCTTCAATTTTGGGCGCAACAAGCCCTTCCATCCCTTTTTCGAGGATAAAGCCGCCGACTTTTCCCTCATCGTCCTTTGCCCAAACAATAAAGACATCCGCAATCGGGGAGTTTGTAATCCATTGTTTTGCGCCAGAAACTTTATACCCGCCTTTCACAGATTTGGCACGTGTGACCATCGTGGATGGGTCTGATCCGCCATCGGGTTCTGTGAGGCCAAAACAGCCAATTTGCTGTCCGCTTGCGAGCCCTGGTAAGAATTTTTCTTTTTGTGTTTCAGAGCCGAAAGTATAAATGGGGTACATTACTAGAGAGGATTGCACCGAAAGGGCAGAGCGATAACCAGAATCAACGCGCTCCATCTCCCGCGCGATTAAACCATAGGCCGTGTAAGATACACCAGAGCAGTCATAGCCCTCTAGCGTCGCGCCCAAAAGACCGAGCGCGCCCATTTGCTTCATTATGTTTGGATCAAATTTCTCATGTCGATTGGCTTCGATAATGCCTGGCAAAAGTGTGCTTTGTGCAAAGCCTCTTGCGGTGTCTTGCACCATGCGCTCTTCATCGGTTAGAAGTTCACTAAGAAGGAGTGGGTCCTCCCAATTAAATTCAGCTCTTTTATTCTTATCATTCATAGATATAGTATATCACAAGATGGAAATGCCGCTACAAAATCGTGAAGTCATTATTGAGATGCATGCTGTGGGGCAGTTTGTTAAAGTATCTGCTATGGACACAAAAACGCTTATTGAAGTTTCCATTCAAGGGCCATCGACAACGCCAGAAGTTATCTTACAACGAAACGCCCTTAAACGCCTTGAATACGTTCTTCGTAAAAAAGAGATCATAGATTAAATTCTTTTCACAGATGAATGGGTACGAATTGTAAGAATTATATTGCATGAAAGCCGCGCAAACCCTATAAAAGCGGCAAGGACTATAGATGAAATTAAAAGTTGCCATCGCTAGCGATCATGGGGGCTATAACCTCAAAGAGTTTATCAAAGATAGCTTTGATTTGAACTGGATCGATTTGGGCACAGGCGATGACAAAAATTCTGTTGATTACCCTGAATTTGGTAAGGCCGTCGCCGAAACTGTTGCTGATGGTGATGCTGACTTTGGCGTGGCGATTTGCGGCACGGGAATTGGTATTTCCATAGCCTGTAACCGTAACCCCGGAATTCGCGCGGCGCTCTGTACCAATGCAACAATGGCGCGGCTCACGCGTGAACATAATGATGCAAATGTTTTGTGCCTTGGAGAGCGTATCACGGGGACTGAGGCTGCTCTTGATATTGTTAAAACATTCTTAGAAACAGAATTTGAAGGTGGGCGTCATCAACGCCGCATTGATAAATTATCCGATTAAACAAAATGAAACAAAAATAAAGGACCTAAAATGAGTAATGCCACAGCAATGAAACCACAAGATATGACACCAGATAATTTCTGGACAGCGACATTAGAGGAAGCTGACCCTATTATTGCCCAAGCAATTGAAAAAGAGCTGGATCGTCAGCAGCACTCAATTGAACTTATTCCTTCTGAAAATATTGTATCAAAAGCTGTAATGGAGGCCCAAGGCTCTATTTTTACCAATAAATATGCTGAAGGTCTGCCGGGTAAGCGTTATTATGCGGGATGTGAGTTTGTTGATATTGCCGAAAATATTGCGATTGAGCGTGTCACAAAACTTTTTAAATGTAACTTTGCGAACGTTCAGCCACATTCTGGTGCGCAGGCAAACCAGGCTGTTTATTTAGCTCTTCTTGAGCCAGGTGATAAAGTACTTGGTATGCGTCTTGATCATGGTGGCCATTTGACGCATGGATCTCCGGTGAACCAATCAGGGAAATGGTTTGATTTTGCGGCCTATGGTGTTGCTGATGATAATCAACAGATTGATTATGATGACGTGCGTAAAAAAGCGCATGAGCACAAGCCTAAGATGATCGTGTGCGGCGCTTCTGCGTATTCCCGCGTGATTGATTGGGCAAAATTCCGTGAAATTGCCGATGAAGTTGGCGCGTATCTCATGATTGATATGGCTCATTATTCTGGCCTCATTGCGGCAGGTGTTTACCCATCACCACTTCCATATGCCGATGTCTGTACGACAACAACTCATAAATCTATTCGCGGGCCGCGTGGTGGTTTAATTCTTTGGAATGATGAGAAATTCTCTAAAGGCTTCAACATGGGTGTTTTCCCAGGCCTTCAAGGCGGCCCTTTGATGCACGTAATCGCAGCAAAGGCCGTTGCTTTTGGTGAGGCACTCAAGCCTGAGTTTAAGATATACGCGCAGCAAGTGATTGATAACTGCCGCGCCTTAGCTTCTAGCCTTCAGGCACGTGGTTATAACATCGTGTCAGGCGGAACAGACTCACACGTCCTTATCGTTGATCTGCGCGGTAAGTCTTTCTTTGGCAAACATGCAGAAAAAGCGCTGGATCGTGCAGGTTTAACTTGTAATAAAAACACCGTGCCAAATGACCCAGAAGGGCCATTTACGACATCAGGGATTCGCCTTGGTACGCCTGCGCCAACCACGCGTGGTTTTGGTATTGCTGAGTTTACTGAGGTCGGTAATATGATTGCCGATATCCTCGATGATTTAGAAAAATCTGAAGATAAAACAGAGCCTACTGCAAATCTGGATGAAGTGACAGCGCGTGTTAAAGCGCTTTGTGAAAAATTCCCGATTTACAAGTAAAGCCAATAAAGGCACTAAATTATGCTTTGCCCCTTTTGCAATAGCGAAGACACACAAGTGAAAGATTCGCGTCCTGCGGAGGATAATACAGCAATCCGCCGGCGACGCGCTTGTAACTCTTGTGGGGGGCGCTACACGACTTATGAGCGTGTGCAACTGCGTGATTTAATCGTCATTAAATCCGACGGACGATTGCAGGCTTTTGATCGCGACAAGATTATTCGCTCTATGAGTGTGGCCCTGCGTAAGCGTCCTGTCGAGATGGCGGCAATTGAAAAAGCCGCAACAGGTATTGTTCGCCAACTTGAAAGCGAAGGCGAGCAGGAAGTGGCCGCAGGCCGTATTGGCGATTTAGTTATGAACGCACTCATACAGCTCGACCTTGTGGGCTATATCCGTTATACCTCGGTCTACAAAGATTTTCGTAATCCAGAAGACTTTAACGCCTTCCTCGAAAACGTCCGCGAGCTTCAGGCGCAGCAAAAATAATGAGTTATCGTGATGCCGATATATGGCACATGCGCTCGGCGCTGAATATGGCGCGGACAGGGCTTGGGCGTGTTGCGCCAAACCCCAGTGTTGGTTGTGTTATTGTTAAGGACGGCCTTGTTATAGGCCGCGCAAGAACAGCAGATGGCGGCAGGCCGCATGCCGAAACGCAGGCTCTCGCTCAGGCAGGCAAATCTGCTCAAGGGGCAACCGCTTTTGTCACTTTAGAGCCATGCGCCCATATTGGAAAAACACCGCCTTGCGCTCAGGCTTTGATTGATGCAGGTTTAGGTAAGGTCGTGATTGGTACGCTCGACCCTGATACGCGTGTTAGCGGGCAGGGTATATCCATGCTTCAAAATGCTGGAATTGAGGTCGTCACTGGCGTTTTAGATGGTCAGTGCCGCGCGTTAAACGCAGGGTATTTTTTAGCAAGAGAGAAGGCGCGCCCGCTTATCACTTTAAAAACGGCCTCGACGCTGGATAGTAAAATTGCCACGGCAAGCGGCGAATCAAAATGGATCACGGGTGTTGCGGCACGCCGATTTGCCCATATTGAACGGTCACAACATGATGCCATTCTTGTGGGAGTGAACACAATATTGGCGGATAATCCAAGCTTAACATCGCGAATTGAGGGCGTGGATCATGCACCTGTTCGTATTGTCTTAGACACGCAGTTACGACTGAGTAGTCAGGAAAAACTCTTTGATTTTATTGATAAAAACCCCGTTTGGGTTGTGACATCAAAATCCAAAAATGAAGCGCAAATGCTGTTGAAGAAGGGTGCAGAGATTTTGACGCTTCCTGTTAATGAAGACGGTCAGATTGATCTGAAGAGTTTGATGGGTGTTTTAGCAGAAAAAGGGCTTACACGTGTTCTTGTAGAGGGCGGCGCGCAGGTTGCGACAGGTTTTCTAAAGTGTGGCCTATTTGATCGGTTCTTATGGTTTCACTCTGCTTCTATTTTAGGGTCGGGCGCTTATAATTCAATTCAAGAAATAAATATAAATAATTTAAATAATTCAATAAAATTAAAATTTATTGATAGGCGCATTTTAGGTCAAGATATGCTGGATATTTATGAGAAGGCACAATAAGGTAAGGGCATGTTTACAGGAATTATTACAGATATTGGCAGTGTTCAGACCCTCGATAAAACGGGCGGCGATGTGCGCCTTGGTATCAAAACCACATTTGACCTTAATATGGTGGATATAGGCGCGTCCATCGCCTGCTCTGGCTGTTGTTTGACGGTTGTTGAAAAGAATGGGGATGTGTTCTTTGTCGATGTGTCCGCAGAGAGTATATCCAAAACCACTATCGGTACATGGAATATCGGCACGCGCGTTAATCTTGAGCGTGCCTTGAAGGTTGGTGATGAACTGGGTGGGCATATAGTATCTGGACATGTTGACGGCCTTGCCACGTTAACGCACTTGAACGCTGAGGGCGACTCATGGCGTTTGCGCTTTGAAGTGCCGCAAGATCTTGCAAGGTTTATTGCCCCTAAGGGATCTGTGGCACTTGATGGTATTTCATTAACGGTTAATGAGGTTGAGGGCAATTGCTTTGGCGTTAATATTATCCCGCATACTTGGGATAAAACAACATTGAGCCAGCGCCAAGAAGGCGATAGCGTCCATCTGGAAATTGATATGCTCGCACGTTACATGGCGCGTATGCTTGATATGCAATCTTCTTGATAATAAAATTACAATTCCTTATAAAGACTATAGTTCTCAGGGCAGGGTGAAACTCCCTACCGGCGGTATATGTTTTTATGACATGAGCCCGCGAGCGCTTTTATATTCTTGTATAAAAGGTCAAGCAGATGAGGTGAGAAGCCTCAGCCGACGGTCATAGTCCGGATGAAAGAGAGCGTCTAGATGAAGCAACGCCCGAGAAGTGTGTTTGCTACATTTAGTCACATGCCCTGATTCTGGTTGTTTAACAGATGAAAGGAAAAAACCATGAATCAGATTAATCCTAAAAACTTACTGGGCGGTCAAAAGATCGCCTTTATCCAAGCGCAATGGCACGATGATATTGTCGGGCAGGGCCGTGATAGCTTTATAGCTGAGATGGAAAAAGCGGGCTTTGCAAAAAGCCAAATTGATATCTTTGATGTCCCGGGTAGTCTTGAAATACCGCTTCAATCAAAATGGATCGCCGAAACGGGTGATTATGCCATTATTGTTGCCTGCGGCTTCGTTGTGAATGGCGGAATTTATCGCCATGACTTTGTCGCTTCTACGGTGATTGATGGCATGATGCGTGTTCAACTTGATACGGGAGTGCCAATCTTATCAGTTGTTTTAACACCGCTTAATTTCCATGAGCATGAAAGCCATCAAAAATATTTCTTTGATCATTTCGTGCAAAAAGGGGCGGAAGCTGCAAATGCGTGTATCAAAACGCTTGAAAATCGCCGCGCATTCATGCAAGAGAAGAAGGCTGCATAACAAGGCCGCACAATAAGCCCTTAAAAGATAAAGAAAATTTATGATTGATAATCAGCCTGATAAACACAACACAAACGAAGACCAAGCGCCTTCTAGAGCCAATACAGGGTCAAAAAAGGCGCAAAACAGTGCCGCGCGTTTGCTGGCTGTGCAGGCTGTTTATCAAATTTTATCAAATAAAAACACGCAATCTCCCGAAGATGCTGTAAAAGAATTTTTGAATCATCGCGCAGGGGGCATTGACATTGATGGCGACGAACTCGTTACGCCAAACTGTGAATTGTTCAAAGATATTGTGATTGGCACTTTCACCCATTTCGAACAGCTTAATGAGATGGTTAATGCGAACCGCGCGGCGGGAAAGCAAAAACAAGAAATGGCCGTTTCCTTAAATGGCCAGAGCCCTGAGCCAGCGACAGAACGGGCGAAAGAGCCTCTTTTATACGCTCTTTTTTTAACTGGGACGTTTGAATTGATGGTTCATCAATCTATTGACGCACCCATTATCATCAACGACTATCTTCACGCCGCCCGCGCATTTTATGATGATGCGGAAGTCAAGCTCGTGAATGCGATACTTGACGGTGTTGCAAAGACAACACGCTAACTTCATTTGATCTGTATTTTTTTGTAACCCTATTTATAGCAAACGCGAATGGGTGGAGTAAATTTATTTTTTACGCAACTTTTTAAAGGATATTATAATGAAATCATTACTCACACTCGCTTTTGCTGTTCTCGCTTTTATGCCTAAGGCGCATGCCATGGATGACATGGATACAAAAAAGATGATGGATGAAAAGCCAGCGATGACGGCAGAAGCACCAAAAGTTAAAGCTGTCGTGTTTTACTCAGACAGCTGTAGCGCTTGTAAAGTGCTAGGGCCAAAAATGGAACAGGCCATGCAGGCAATCAATATGGATAAGATTGCTGTTGTGAAGCTTGATTTTAGCTCTAAAGAAACAATTGAAGCGACAAAAGTGTTGGCAACTGATGAAGAACTCGGTGGTCTTTTGCAAAAGTTTGGTGCAAAAACTGGCTTTGTGACACTCGTTGGTTCTGATGGTCAAATCATTGATACAATTGGAAAAGATGACACAGAATCACAAATTGCGGCCAAGTTAGTGACTGCCATCGTTAATGCGTCTTAATTTTTAAATTAGATAAATCAAAGATGGCTCTGTTTAAAAAAACAGGGCCATTTTTTTTATCTAAAATCATATTTTTCATACAGGGGTAACCTGTTGAAGAAAAACAATAAAAACGCTTGATCTACACGTATTGTTAACCTTTATTTTGTAGCCTTAAAGAGTATTCAAAGCTATTTGGATAGTTAGGGACTAACGCTTTCGGGACAATCGGCTGTCTTTTTAAGGGTTTATAGGGGTTACGTATGAAAATTGTAATGATGATATTTTTGGCCTTGGTCCTTGCTGGCGGCGGGGCTGCGGGCGGGTATTTTTATTTTCAAAATACCGCGATTGCGTCCATAGGCCCAGAGAGCGAGGCGGCTAAGGCGGCTAAGGCCGAAAAAGAATTGCAGGGCAAAGAAGCGATGAAAGAGGCAAAAGAGGTTAAATTTGTTAACCTTGACCCCTTTATTCTCCCAATTATTGATAATTATGGCGTCTCACAAGTTGTGACATTGGTTGTTGTTTTAGAAGCCAATGGTGATGAAGCCGCCGCCAATGCTAAGTCACTGGCACCGCGTTTAAAGGACGCTTATATCCAAGATATGTATGGTGTTTTAAACCGCAAGGCGTCGCTTGAGGGCGGTGTGCTGAAGGTGGATGATCTAAAGGCACGTTTAAATCGTGTCACAGCAAAAGTTTTAGGTGATGATCAAATTAATGATGTTTTGCTGCAGGTAGTTCAGCAAAAGCCCATTTAAACAAAATTCCTCCGATTGATGATCTGATAATCATTAATCACTCAAACACTAAACCCGCTTTCTCATACTATAGGAAGCGGGTTTTTGCTATCTGTCGCCCGTTGCTGAAACGTCTGGGGCGTTAAATTTGCCGACATTGCCTAAAAGCTGTTCAAGCACAGTGACATCATTGCCGCCAGTTTCGGTTTTTCGGCGCACGCGGGGGATGTCCATGCGCTCAGCATCTATTTCTTCCATAACTTCCACGATTCCCTCTTCGTTAAAGGCAACGACAACGATTTTTTCGTCTACGACTTTAGGATCAAAAATGCCCTTCTTCTCAGTCTTTTGGCCGATGTAATACCAGACATTATCGTCAAAAGGCGCTTTGGTTGTTGGGGAACCCAAAGATTTTAGGACATTAGTACGTGAGCTAACACCAGGCGTGATTTCGGCCATGCGGAAGTCTTCAACAATATTACCGCGCGTTGCTATGGTTGGTGTGCAGGCTGTAAAGGCCAGTGCGCCAAAAATAAAAACAGATACATAAAGGATATTTAATTGTTTCATGCTTGATCTATACCCTTCAAAGCCTTAAAAAATCAATAGATACGTTAATCCTATGCCCAAAAAAGGTTGATCTTATGTTTGGTTTATTTAAAGAACGCGCTTTGCGTAAACAACAAGCCAATAAGTTATATGAATATGCCGCCCTTACGGCTCGCAAAGCGGTGTTTTATGAAAGCCTTGGTGTGCCGGACACAATAGATGGCCGCTTTGAAATGATGAGCGTGCATGTTGGGTTTTTGATTGTGGGGCTCAATAAAGCCGACCAAGAAAAACTGGCGCAAAAACTATTTGATGTGAATTTTAAGATTACAGATAAGGCGCTGCGAGAGATAGGAGTGGGGGATTTGAGCGTACCCAAGCACATGAAACGTATGATGAAAGGCTTTAAAGGGCGTGTTCAAAGTTACGCCAATGCGATTGATGACAAACAGGATAAAGCGCTGGAAGAGGCTATTCGCCGAAATATATATGGCACATTGAAGGATGATGAGATTGAGCCAGCACACATCATGGCGATGGCTTATTACATGAAGCAAATTAGCGAGACGATGCGCGGTAAAGATGTTCATGGGTTGCTTGGTTATAATTTCCCAGAAGTTTTGACGAAAATGACGAAAGATAAAAAAAGTGCCTAAAAGACCAAAGCCAAGCTTCCAAAATGAATGGAGCTTTTATTATGATGCCGAGCGCGTTGAAAACACGCCAGTTACAACCAAGATCACAGCAGATAAAAAGCAGCGCGAAGATGTTGCAGTGCGTGCCAGTGTAGTGTCAATCGAATCGCTCGAAGCTGAGGTAACACTTAACCGTGAACAAGCGGGCCGCGTTGTTCATGTTTATGGCACGCTCAAGGCTTTGGTGACGCTGGAATGCTCCATAACTGCAGACGAGTTTGATTTTACCGTTGATGAGCCAATAGAGGGCTGGTTTGAGGATAAAGAGACAACAGTATCCTTTATGAAGGCTCTTAAAGAGCGTGATAATAAAGGGCATCAGAGCGGTAAAGGCCCTACTGAAGTTGAAATGGCTTCAGAAGAGGAAGAGCCGGATGATATGATAGAGGGTCAAATAGACTTGGGTGAATTGGCTGTCCAGCACTTGATTTTGGCCATTCCGCCTTATCCCAAAAAAGAAGGGGCGGCTTACCAATATAGCGATGAGGCTATTAAGCCTGCAGAAGATAGTCCTTTAAAGAAAAATCCCTTTGAAGCGCTTAAAGACTGGAAAGAAAAGCGCTAGCGCCGATTTTGAAAGATTTTGCGGGATTTTGATGAATTATTAGAAATTCTTACGTTTTTCCTTGCGCTCCCCCCATTTTATTCGTTATAAAGCGCCCAGAATAACGATGAGTCACAACAAAGAGTTATGATTCAAACAATATAAGGACAAGAAAATGGCTGTTCCAAAGAGAAAAACTACACCGGCTAAACGTGGTATGCGCCGCTCTCATGATGCGTTAACTGTAACGCAGTGGGTTGAAGATGCACATACTGGTGAGCCAAAGCGCCGTCACCACATCGACCTGAAAACTGGCATGTACAAAGGCCGTCAGGTTTTAGAAACACGCGATTAATTATTTCTCGCCTTTTTCGATAATAATAAGAATATTGTGAGTTTCGTTAAAACCTTAACGAAACTCTTTTCTTTTTTATCGTTCATCGCTTATTGTCTCAACCATGAATTACAGACAAACAATTGCAATTGATGCCATGGGCGGGGATATTGGTCCTTCAGTCATGGTTGCTGGCGCCGCAAAGGCTCACGGGTCAATTGACAGTGCGCGCTATATCTTTTTTGGCGATCAGGCGAAAATCAAGCCAGAGCTGGATAAATTTCCTGAAATTATACCGCATTCTGAAATTCGCCATACCGATAAACATATCGCGAGTGAGGAAAAGCCCTCTGTTGCCGTTCGTAACAGTAAAGATACATCAATGCGCCTTGCTATTGAGGCGGTGCGCGATGGGCTGGCGGATGGTGTTGTGTCGGCGGGTAATACGGGCGCGCTTATGGCGATGTCAAAACTCATACTTAAATGTTTGCCTGGGATTAACCGCCCAGCTATTGCCAGTGTGATGCCTACTATTCATGGTAAAAGTGTGATGCTTGACTTGGGCGCAAATCTCTCTTGTGATGCCGAAGTGCTCACTCAGTTTGCAGTGTTGGGCGCGGTGTATGCGCGTGTGGTGCAAGGGATTACGAAACCAACTGTTGGTCTTTTAAATGTTGGAACAGAAGACATGAAAGGGCATGAGGAGCTTCGTAATGCGGCCTCAATACTATCTACTGTAGAATTTCCGGGTGTTTATTACGGTTTTATAGAGGGCGATGATATCACTAAAGGGACAGTGGATGTTATTGTGACGGATGGCTTTACTGGAAACATTGCGCTTAAAACTGCTGAAGGCGTTGGTAAGCTCTCAAAAGAATATCTGACGCAGGCTTTTAAATCATCGCCGCTTGCAATGTTAGGGTATTTCCTATCGCGTGGCGCGATTAAGAAGATGAAGGCAAAAGTTGACCCACGTAATTATAACGGCGGCATGTTCCTTGGTGTGAATGGTGTGTGTGTCAAAAGCCATGGGGGAAGTGACGCCGATGGGACTGCTAATGCTATCATGGTTGCTGCAAATTTGGTACAAAATGGATTTAATCAGCGCGTCGCAGCGCAAATAGAACAACTAATGGATCAAGAATCCTTCATTTCTGTTGTTGGCGTTTAATAAGGTGGGTATTTAACAATGGCTTTGACTTCTATAATCAAGGGCACGGGCTCTTATTTGCCCGAACGCGTGATGACGAATGCTGATTTAGAGAAAATTGTTGAAACGTCCGATGAATGGATTGTTCAGCGCAGCGGTATTAAAGAACGCCACATCGCCGCCAAGGACGAAACAACGGGCATGATGGCTATTAAAGCCGCACAAAAAGCAATGCAGGCAGCTGGTGTTTCGGCTACGGATATTGACGGCGTGATTGTTGCAACCACAACGCCAGACCGCACTTTCCCCTCTGTAGCCGTTAAAGTTCAAGGGGATCTTGGTATAGCCCCCTGTTTAGCGTTTGATATTCAGGCGGTTTGCACGGGCTTTGTTTATGCGCTTGCGACCGCGGATAATTTTATAAAAATGGGTCAAGCCAAATGTATTTTGGTTATTGGCGCAGAGAAAATGTCCTCAATTGTAGATTGGACAGACAGAACAACCTGCGTTCTTTTTGCGGATGGAGCGGGGGCTGTGATCCTTGAAGCGGCAGAGAACGATAGAGGTCTTGCGGGCGCAGGAATTCATTCTACGCATCTTTATGCTAATGGAGCGCAGCGCGCGTTGTTACAAACAACCGGCGGTGTGTCATCCACAGGGGAAAATGGCGTCATTCAAATGCAAGGGCGCGAAGTATTCAAATACGCCGTTAATTATATGGCTGATGTTGTCGAAGAGACTTTAAAACATAATAATATTGATTCGTCTTCTATTGATTGGCTTGTGCCGCATCAGGCGAATATTCGTATTATTGAATCCACCGCCAAAAAGCTTGATATGCCTATGGATAAAGTTGTTGTCACTGTGGATCGTCACGGTAATACATCGGCGGCCTCTATTCCGCTTGCGCTTGATGAGGCGGTACGTGATGGGCGAATTAAACGCGGTCAGATGATGCTTATTGAAGCCATGGGCGGCGGCCTAACATGGGGCGCCGCCCTTGTGCGTTATTAGTAATTTAAGAGTTTACATCATCGCTCTTATTAGGGCTCGACAGCCTCTATTCACAGTATTGCTTGCGTTACGAAGCAATCCCTCTCTCTCGGGAAGGGTGTTCCAAGCCGAACGAAGGCATGGGATCGGATTATATTCGTTCGCCAAGCCAACTGTAAGACGAAGAGCTTTTTGATATCCTAATTCTAGCTTGGATGCGTTTCTATCAAAATCATTAAATTCTCCTGCCCGATTTGTAAGGCGGTCTTTAATAATGGCGTGCTCTGATGCCGCTGCCAAAGAGACTGCGGCAAATATAAGGGCTGTATATGGCTGTGGCGCAGTTTCAACTGTTAATGAATAGGCTGCGGTGGCCATAAATGCATGTTTCGCAATCCGTGATGCTACTGCAACGCCAGTTTCCTTATTGGTTGCCGCTTTTTGCCAAGTGCTGGATTCGATGTTATCCTCCATAATTCTTCTTCTTCTCGAACCGCTGGCAATAGATAATATAGTCATTATTGTCTCCATTTTTTGGATTAGGGGTTAAGTTATGGCAATTTTATATAGTTAATTTGTTAACTTTTCAAGCATTAGTTAACAAATTAACTATTTTTTTAATGCTTCGTTCCACAACCTCATTAATTGAAGTAATCACTATACCCCATTGAAATAATCCACTTTTTTTGTGATTAAATATATTCAACCTGTTGACGGTTAAAACGCAGGGGCTTAGCGTAAGGCATACAAACAAACGGAGCCAGGTATGACTTTACCCCCAGAAAGCAAAACAATCACACGCGCCGACCTCGCCGAAGCGGTTTACGCGCAAGTGGGTTTATCGCGTAACGAATCTTCTGACCTTGTCGAGCAAGTGCTTGATGAGATGATGGAAGCGTTAACAAAAGGCGACAGTGTTAAAATTTCCTCTTTTGGCAGTTTTTCTGTCAAACACAAGGGAGAGCGCGTTGGACGTAACCCGAAAACAGGAATCGAAGTGGCGATAAGCCCGCGCAGTGTTCTTGTATTTCGCGCCTCACATGTTCTGAAAGACAGAATTAATAAAGCAACGCAAGCGATGAGCACTCCAAAGTCTGAGAGTTAATCAGGCGAAACGTCTTAAACAATTATAACTTTTATTATTTTAACGAAATAGAGAAATACCATGAATAATCATACACGTGTCACACCGCCGCTTATGTCTGATGAAACAACGCTTGTTGATCAAGTCAGTTATCAAACTGGGCGCGCCGTTCAACCTCCTTTGTCAGAGCAACCTTTCCAAACAAAGCGCGTTGAAAGCCACGTAGAGATGGAAGCCATTCAAAAAAGAGTGCCTAGCGAATCTGAAAAAGCGCAAACGAGCGCCGCTAACAACGTCGAACAATCACCCATCAAAAAATCAGCAACAGCCTTTAGGACAATTAGCGAAGTTGCGACGGAGCTGGATGTGCAGCAACATGTTCTTCGTTTTTGGGAAACAAAATTTACACAAGTAAAACCTCTTAAACGTGGGGGTGGCCGCCGTTATTATCGCCCAGAAGACGTGGCCTTGCTAAAACGTATTCATCATCTTTTATATACCGAAGGCTATACGATTAAAGGCGTTCAAAAGCTTTTAAAGGGGCGTGGTAAAGGTCAAATTGTTGATGGTGAAGCCAATAACGCCAACGAAGCGCCGCAAAGTGTCGCGCCCGCACCACAACCGAAAGTGCAACCAACCGCGCAAGTTATGGCCGCGCAGCCTGCAGGAATGTCAGCCAAACAACGCGCTGTTTTAGAAATGATGCTCGCTGAGCTCAAAGCGCTCCGCAGTATGGTGAAAGCTTAGGCTCTTAAACCTGATTGTAGTGGCGGTTGAGTAATAATCACAGGCACTACATAATCTGGACGCTCTGTAAGTTCTCTAACTGTAAGTTCTCTAATATGGTGGCCTGCTATCATAAATGCGGCATAAATTCTGTTGTTTTCTGCATTTGTGCCATTATGCATATCTCTTATCATCTCGGCGTATTGGCGAGGGCCTAGTGAGCCTATATGAGATCTTTGTCCATCTAGTGCTATGTAAACATTCTCCGCAAATTCAGTCAGCGCGTTGTATTTACGCGCGACTTCCGCATTCACATTTGTGTCTGGGGCGTGCGATTGAAAAACATCGCTCAAAATAAACGCGGCGCCGTCATCTGCGCTCTCTTTGCAGACAGCCACAAAAAACGATATTTTTTCGCCGCGTGTTCGTTCCATTTTTAGATTTTTTAAAAGTCCATACCACAAGGAGATGGGGCTCTGTCATTTCGGTCGGCTGTTTTTCCCTGTCCTAGGCTCTCTGCAAGTCTGGCTAAGTCATCATTAGTGATTGTGGGTCTTCCTGGCTCATATGATCCGTCAGTAAGGCTGCATATAGTTGATACAGCCGCACCTGTTGCTAAAGGGTAGTCACGTGATGGCGCTACATCTGTTTTAATATCTTGTAGTTGATTTGTCATTTTACACACCTTTACTATTTAATTTTGCGAAGTATTAACATAATTCAAAAATACTTGTAAATACTTATTTGATTTTACGCCGTAATTTCGATATCAACATCTCGTCGGAGTGTAGCGCAGCCTGGTAGCGCACTCGCCTGGGGGGCGAGGGGTCGGAGGTTCAAGTCCTCTCACTCCGACCATTAGAATTCTTATTACAAAGTTTATTGGATAAAGACCGGCTGAGTTAAAAAGTGAAGTTTACGGTAAAGCCTGCCTGTTTTAGCTCTGGTGTATATGTTGTATCTATCTTAAACCCGCTATCATCAGATAAGCTAAGATTTAAGTAAGGGCTGTCCATGCCAGTTAGTGTAATATCATTTAAAGGTATATCAAATGTGCTGAATGGGTGATTATATCCTGCTGCCACATCAAAATTACCAATTGCATCCTCAAAAGCAACACCAAGGCGCGCTGTGGTTTCAATGCCGTAAAAAGGAACAATAAAATTTGTCTCATCAGAAAGCTGAGGCAGAGGATTAGCGTGGAAGCTTGCTTTTACGGTCGCTTCACTATCTGCACCAGCATAAAAATAGGATTGTCTTGCAAAATGATATCGTGCTTCTAGTGAAGTCTCGAAACCAAGGGCAAACATTCTCCCATTATCATCTACTTGATCAGGAAAAGAATAAACAAAATCAACAATCTCGCGTGCTTCGTTTGCTGCGTTCACTACCTCCAAAGCATGGTTTTGTGCTTCGTTTATGGCGGCATTTACTCTTGGGTTTGGAATAGCCGGAACATTGCTAAATGCAAGAGTGACATTTTCTGTTGTTGGGAGGGGGCGGGTTGGATCCATTATAAGGGCTGTGATTGCATCTGCTGATATATTTGTCACATTATCTATATCAACACCATAAATACCAGCGAGAGATAATATTGCCGGAGGCATATTGGTCTCCATCAAAGTGAGGATTGTGCTGTGAGCAGTCTCGTTCATTCTAGCCAATGCATATGATTGATTAGGGGCGAAGTTAATATTGATATCGGAGTGACAACTGGATGCTTTCAAAGATGCTGAAAAGCGCCAGCTTAAGCCACCAACATCTGTATTCCCACCGCCCCAGCGATGTCCTGCAAAAGCGTTGGTGCAATTGCTGCTGAGTATATTCATGCTAAGGAAGTGAGGGAGGTAGTCTAAAACCGGACCGTCCCCTAGCATACTGGTTGGTATAGTTAATGTATAAGCGTCAACGTTTTGCTCGTATTCTAAGCCTGCAAACCAGCCGTTATTTTCATCAGCTTGTGCAGAGTATGCTTGTGATGCAACCAGAGCGAAAGCTGCTACATTTTTTGTATAACCCATGTTTAGGCAACCCATTAATAAATATGTAAAATAAATTAACCACTTGTTGGTTATCTGTCAATGTTATTTTACGTAAAAACATGTTTTGGGTTTTGTAAACGATTATAAGCCGATTAAAGAGTTTCCATTTAATGTGAGTTTATAGGTTTTAGCATACGTGCAAGCTTGTGAAACGACTTAGCTCTAACCTTTAAGATGACTATTAAAAATGCAGACGTTTATGCTTGGGGACATAGCCTTGTGTTGGGGCGTCTAAACAAGCTTTCATTAATATGAAAACTATATTCAACAGGACCTGAGTTAGCCTGTGTAAAATGAGCATGGACTGTTGCGACATTCTCTCTCATTCGGGCTTGGTCAGCACTTGATGCGATTTGTGAACTCTTTAAGTTCGCCAATGTCATGCTGCCAATCACTTCTGTTAAGGCGCGCTGGTACATGAATCCGTCCACAGAGGCCTGACGACTAAGCGCCTCTAATCCACCATTTTCAATTTGTGCGTTCGCATAATCAATATCCGCGCGCAGGGCGAAGTTTCCCGTGACGAGGTGATTATCCGATGTGCACGCTGTGAAATCACGCACTAACTCCCCATTCGATGTTGGCAAAACAACATAAACAGGCTCTCTTGTATGGTACGTGTCATCAATAGAAATATCTTGAGTAAGGAGCTGTTCCTGCGCTGCGGCAAAGTTTGCGTGTAAGGCTAATACTGCGGCTGATAATAAGGTTTTTGCGTGTGACATTAAATACACCCTGTTGCTATTCATTTATTGCATTTGAGAAATGAGTAAAGCACATGGTATTTGACAGAGTCTATTCCTTCCATGCTATTTTTCACAGGTTTTTAAGAAATTTAAAGCGCGAGGCGCAGAACCGAGTAGGGCACAAGATTAAAGACAATTATCAAAAGCTTATAGCGCGCCAGATAGTTAAAATAACTTTGTGTGAGAAAGCTCTCATCTACGTTAAAAAGCCTCTTATGAAGACCCATAGCTAGACCCTTAAACAGGGTAATCATAACCGTAGAGATAAGAAAAATTACAATATTAATGAGCGTACACCAGCCCAAAAAATGTGTGAGTGTCGTCATATCCATCGTATTAATCCTTCCGTAATGTCTCACCCTAACATGATTTGATAGTGTCAGTATATTTCGAATTACAGGGAGGAATATCAGCGCCCTATCTAATATTTATGTAAATTAAATTGACAAATTTGCATTATTCTGTCAAAACAATGCTTAATAAAGTGTTAATAAGTAAATTAGGTGTGTGTGATGAAAGATAATTTAGATGACAGCCCAACCACTTCTATTCATTTGAGAGAGTTGTTCCCAGATTTTCTTAACGCTAAAGTGGATATGAAGGGTGTAGGGCCTAAAGCACTAAGATCTTTAGGTGATTTAATTGGCCTTAGTCCGTTGAGTGGCACAAATGAAAGTCAAAGAGCTTATCAATATAAAGATTTCGTCGGTAATAACGGTGAAGATCTACTGAGCGCTTTTGTTGCCTATGTTCAAGAAAGCCAGCCACATGCCAAAGATCAAGTTGACGCGTTGCTTCGTAAAGTAAGCGGCGGGGAAAAGGCAAAAGAAAGAGTTGTTCAAGAAACTGAAGTTGTAACGCCTCCCGTAACGATTATGCCAGAGCGTCTGCGCAAACATCTTGCCGGTATTCAGACAAAAGAAAGAGCTGAAAGAGAGGCACTTATTGATTCTGCTGCGCAAAGATTAGGATTAGATTTATCAGCAAAGACAAGCGAAGTTAGAGCTGTTGCACCACCAGTCCTGCCTGTGCCTGATTTGACAACAGTGGAGCAAGAAAAACCGCCAATCACGTTGCCACGTTTTTTAAGCGGACAGCCCGCCCATATTCACGCCAAGCCATATATTATGGATAAAAAAAACCTAGATGCTCTTGTGAATAGCAATAACCCATATTTGACTCATCTTAATATTAAGCGCCTAGATAGCGGCGAATATCGTGTGTCCTCTCCAGATCCAGTGGCGCATGAAATGATTAAGCACCCTGAGGGAATTGCAGTGAGTGCGGAGTCGCTAAGTCGTATTCTAGATAGTTCTAACGAGGTTCTAAAACACGCAGATTTTAGAGTTATTAACATTCCTTCTGAAGAGCGTGTTGGTGACAGGGCCTATAAGATTTTTACGAATGACCGCGTTGCCTTTAATCTTGCAAGAGCGATTGGCGCAAATCTTAATGAGGCAGATATAAGTGCCGTTATTTCAGTAGTGAGAGAAGAAACAGTTCAAGAAGCGCAAATTGCTTCGAATGTTGTTCCGTTTACGAAGCCGCCAACAGGCGTTTTTGGCGGCTTAAAGCGCTTAGCAGCGGCGGCATCGATAGCTATCGCAGGGTTTTTTGGCACTTCTGAGAGCCTGAATAATGATAGTTATGTTTCCACAAAGGGTGAAGCATCTTTCTCTGATACACAAAAAGAAGATCTTACACTTGATCTTGCGGTTTCAACAGCCTCTTTGACTATTGCGCCTAATGATTTGGGCGGTTTAGGGCCTTATATTCAAGCTGCTTTTTCAAATACACCCCTTGAGCCGAACCCTATAATAGCTCAAACGCAAGTAAGTTCATTACCCTCTTATGAGCCCGAAGAAGTGTCAGGCATCAATATTCCAGTCATTCATGCAACTTACACTCATGTTGAGCCAGCTCAAACGCCATTATTCGAATTGTTTCAAGGCGCAAATACGGATCAACCGTTAGAGATGCCAGAAGAACCTTTAGATGAAGTCTTTTTGGCCTCACAATTTGGGACTTTATCCGCGATCGCTCAAGCTTCGTTAGAGCCAAATGCTTCTGCATCTGAGGTTTTGGCACAAATTGAGGTTATTGTCGCCGCGAATGCTCAAGAATATCCAAGCCTTATAACAAACCCTGATTTTTTAGCAGCGGATTGGGAGCTTGTTGTCCCTGCGCGCGCGTCAGAAGTTACTGTGGCTTGTAACTTTGAACAGCCGCTTCACACTCGCTTTGCACAAACGCATTGCCGTTTAAATAGGCCCTAGATCACAGTTTAATAAACAGCATAAGTTTGAGGTATTATTTTACCTTTATTTTAACACCCTGTTTTATATGGTTTTTCTTGACTAAATCTTCGTAATGTTGCAAAACAGCGCCAGAATTAAGGTGTAGACTTAGGGTTTAGGCCATAACTTAAAGGAAAATCAGATGAAAACATATTCAGCAAAGCCCGCTGAGATTGAAAAGAAATGGTTCATCGTTGACGCACAGGACGTTGTTCTTGGTCGTTTAGCGACAATCGTTGCCAATCACCTGCGCGGTAAACACAAACCAACTTACACGCCGCACATGGATGATGGCGATCACGTCGTTGTTATCAATGCACAAAAAGTACACCTCACTGGTAAAAAACGTGAAGATGACATTTTTTACTGGCATACAGGCTATCCAGGCGGAATTAAAGAACGCTCAAAAGGTGCCATCCTTGATGGTGAGTTCCCAGAGCGCGTTGTTGAAAAAGCAATTGAGCGTATGATTCCCCGTGGACCCCTTGGACGTCTTGCGATGAAAAATCTTCGCGTATATCCAGGCGCAGAGCACCCGCATGAAGCACAACAGCCGCAAGTCCTCGACATTGCGAGCATGAACCCTAAGAATAAGAGAGCGTAACATGGCCGAAGCAATGAAAGATTTAAAAGACCTTAAGGGCACTCCGGTTACAGCAAAAGATGTTGTTGCAGCAGCCCCAGTTCAGGGTCAATCAAATATCAAAGAGCGTAAAGTTGACGATCTTGGTCGTGCTTATGCAACAGGCCGTCGTAAAGAGTCTGTGGCGCGTGTTTGGCTCAAAAAAGGGTCAGGTAAAGTCGTTGTAAACGGCAAAATCCAAGATGATTACTTCTGTCGTCAGACACACTTGCTCGTTTTGAATCAGCCGTTTCTTGTTGCAAATCGCGTGAACCAATTTGACGTTATGTGCACCGTTAAAGGTGGCGGGTTATCAGGTCAAGCGGGCGCGATCCGTCACGGTATTTCACGCGCGCTTGAAAACTTTGAGCCTGAGCTTCGTCCAGCACTGAAAAAAGCGGGTATGATGACACGTGATGCCCGTGTGGTTGAGCGTAAGAAAATTGGTAAGCACAAGGCCCGTCGTTCGAAACAGTGGGCGAAACGTTAATTTCAATCGCTCTATGACATTTGTTCTCAAGACGAACATATTATTCACAAAAAGGCGCTTTTTGAGCGCCTTTTTTTTATTGTTAAAATTTTCTCACTTTCAAACTTACCCAAAATCATTAAGGTCATTTTTGTATTTTAATCTTTAGGAGCGTTTATGAAATATTCAAAATTAGGCCGGACAGGGCTCAACGTATCACGTGTTTGTTTGGGCACCATGACATGGGGCGAGCAAAACAATGAGGCCGAGGCGCATGAGCAAATGGATTATGCACTTGAGCGCGGCGTAAATTTTTGGGACACAGCTGAGTTATACTCCATTCCTATTCATCCTGAAACACAAGGAAGTACAGAGCTCTATATAGGGTCTTGGTTTGCCAAAAATGGCAAGCGTGACCAAGTGATTTTGGCGTCTAAAATTGCGGGTATTGGCCCTGATTGGATACGCGGCGGTGGCCCTTTAACGGGTAATGGTGTGCGTGCGGCGATTGATAGTTCCCTTGAGAGGTTGCAGACAGATTATCTTGATTTGTACCAGCTCCATTGGCCTAACAGGGTCTTTCCGCATTTTGGGCGTAATCATGCGGGCATTATCGATTTCGCCGCTGAAAACTCTGCTGAAATTGAAGATAATCTAATGGATATTCTAACGGGTATTCATGATGTGGTGAGGGTGGGAAAGGTTCGTCACTTTGGTCTGTCAGATGACACTGCATGGGGTATCATGAAGTATTTAGGTCTTGCGGAGAAACATAATATGCCGCGCGTTGAATCCATTCAAAACGAGTTCTCCTTACTCGATCGTTCAGATGACCCGTATTTAGCAGAGGTTTGTGTTCGTGAAGAAGTCGCTTATTTGCCATGGTCGCCTCTGGCAACAGGTATCTTAAGTGGCAAATATAAGGGCGGTGTTTTGCCAGAAGGGTCTCGGGGTGATGTTGAGAAAAAGCTAGGGCTATCTTCTGGATCATGGCGTCTACAAAGTGAGCATGTGCATAAGGCTGTGGATGGGTATCTGGATATTGCTCAAAGGCATGGGCTTAATGTCTGCCAAATGGCTTTCAAGTTTGTTGATAAACAAAATTTTGTGACTTCAACTATTATTGGGGCTACAAATATAGAACAACTGAAAACAAATATTGATGCGTTTGATATTGAATTATCAGATGACGTTATGGCGGATATTGATAAAGTTTACCGTCAATATCCGATACCGTTTTAGGATATTATTATGTTGCTCCCTTATCGTAAAATCATGCCGACCATAGGAGATAAAGTCTTTATCGCCGAAAATGCTGCCGTTATAGGTGACACTCATATTGGGGAGGAGAGTAATATCTGGTTTGGTTGTTCGGTGCGCGGTGACGTACATGAAATCCGTATTGGCAAACGCACGAACATCCAAGATAACTGCGTTATCCATGTAACGCGCGGTGTATCTGGCACTTATATCGGAGATGAGGTGACGGTGGGGCATGGCGCTATATTGCATGCTTGCACCATCGGCAATCAGGCTTTTGTTGGCATGGGCGCGTGTATTTTAGATGAAGCTGTTTTAGAAGACCGCGCGATGCTGGCCGCTGGTTCCCTTTTAACGCCGCGTAAAGTTGTACCAAGCGGACAATTATGGGGCGGAAGCCCTGCGCGTTATATGCGTCACTTAACCGAAGAAGAACTCGCTTTCTTTCCAAAATCTGCTGATAACTATGTCAGGCTTGCGGCTGAATATTTGGCATAAATTTCGGGGAATAAACCTCCCTTGGCCTTGCATCGCGGCACGTTTTCGGACAGGATGCAGATGAATTCAAATCATTAGGTAGTGGAGGCTTTTCTTGAAGGCATCAATAGTTTTATCCCTTGGGGTTTTATCAATCGCACTGGGCGCATGTGAAATGGCGACATTTGGAAATCGTTCAGATATAAAAGTGACTAATGCCGCGCTTGCCGTGCCGCCGCCTGTTGATCCGAGCTTTGCGCCTGTTGTACCCGCCGATGCCCCCGTTGATGGTGTTTTGATAGGGCCAAGTTCAAGAACAGCAACAGATTCATATGACACTGTTTTAAAAACAAACAGCAACATTAATATGAAGGCAAATTCTCAATCAGACTCTTTTGACACGGTTATGACGCATAAGGGAACAATGTCTGCGAGCATATCTGATGATGGGATTGTAATGGGTACGCCAAACTTACCACCGCCTTTACCTGCGCCTGACGTAGAAATGATGCCATTAAGTCCAGCAGAAATGCTGGCTCATCGTGATCTGGAACAGTACCAAACACCGCGCGCTAGCGTGCCTATGGTACTACCTAGTCCTCCGGCGATGAATGCTGGTGTTTCTATGGGTGACCCAAGTGTGACGATTTATCCCCTTGATGGTGAGCCATTAATTGCTGTCTCTCCGAACATTGGCGGTTCTGCTATGCCAGCTTTGGATACGGGGCGCGCTTATAACAATAATATGGCTCCGCGTTATAGTTCTGCTTCTGGTAATGTGAGCGCACGTGATGCGGTTATTTACTTTGACCATGGGTCATCGCGCCTTGGTTCTGGTGATATGCAAAAACTATCGCAAGTTGCTGAAACGGCTAAGTTTTCTCCTGTTGATCGTGTGAAGGTCGAAGGGCATGCAAGCAGCCGCGCGCAAACGAATGACCCAATCCGTAACAGCATTTTGAACCTCAAAGAATCTATGAACCGCGCGTTTGTTGTATCTAAAACCTTGATCGAAAAAGGTGTTCCTGCAGAAAAACTAAAAACAACGGCATTTGGCGATACTGTACCTGCGCCATCAGAGGAAGAGCAGCGCCGCGTTGATATTGTTACTGGAGCAGGTTACTAGGATAGATAAGAGACGATTATTGATATGAAAGACCCACTTAAGATAGGCCTTGCTGGCCTTGGCACTGTTGGTGTTGGTGTTGTGAAAATATTACAACATCATAGTGATCTTATTTCAAAACGCGCAGGCAGACCCATTCAAATCATTGCGATAAGTGCGCGGGATCAAGGCAAAGACCGCGGTGTGGATTTATCTGGGTATGAATGGGTGAAAAACTTTTCAACTATGAGCAATCATAATGGCTTAGACCTTGTGGTTGAAATGATTGGCGGCGCAGAAGGTGCAGTAAAAGACTTTGTTTATTCTTCAATTAAAAACAACAAGCATGTCGTCACAGCGAATAAAGCACTCCTTGCGCATCATGGTGCAGATCTGGCGCAACTGGCATCAGATAACGCGGTGTCTGTTGGCTATGAGGCTGCTATTGCAGGCGGTATTCCGATTGTTAAAACACTTCGTGAAGGCCTTGCTGCCAATAATATCACGGGCGTTTTTGGTATTTTAAACGGCACGTGTAATTATATTCTGACAGAAATGCGCGAAACAGGCCGTGACTTTGAGGATGTTTTAAAAGAGGCGCAGGATAAAGGGTATGCCGAGGCTGACCCAACTTTTGATGTCGATGGAATTGATGCCGCGCACAAACTGACTTTGCTGACGGCTCTTGGTTTTGGAGTAAAGCCTGATTTTGGGGCGCTTTCGATAACAGGTATTCGTGACGTTTCCGCTGATGATATTAAATTTGCCGCCGATATGGGCTATAAGATTAAGCTCTTAGGGATTGCAAAACGAAGCGGTGATAAAATTTTACAACGTATGGAACCGTGCTTGGTTAAGAAAACAAGCGCCATTGGTAATGTTGAAGGTGTGTTTAATGCCGTCTGTGTAAAAGGCGATTTTGTTAATGAGGTTCTTAATGTTGGGCCGGGTGCTGGTGAGGGGCCAACGGCCTCTGCGATTGTTGCAGACATTATTGATATAGCGCGCGGCAATGTGCCGCCGATGTTTGGTGTAGACGCAAAGACGCTTCAACATGCGTCATGGGCAGATGCAAACGATATTCAAAGCGCTTGCTATCTTCATTTAGAAGTGAAGGATCAATCGGGGGTCATTGCGGATATAACCTCAGTTTTAAAAAACCATAATGTGTCTATCAATAAATTCATACAGCCTGGTTTTAACGACAATGGCACTGAATCTATAGTGATGATTACCCATAAAGGGCAATATAAAGACATTCTCGCGGGTATGATTGCGCTTGAAAAATTAGACAGTATTTTGACAAAGCCAAAGCATTTGCGCGTTGAAGAAATCTAATTGAAGAACTCTAAGCACTTCGTTAAGGTCAAGGCATAGATTCACCCCTTAATGGAAAGAAGACATATGTCTGCAACCCCCTCACAAAACAAACCAGCTTTTGATGAAAGTTTCTCTATGGATCGTAACCTTGCTCTAGAGGCCGTGCGTGTTACAGAGGCGGCGGCTCTAGCGGCCTCGAGAACGATGGGGCGCGGCGATGAAAAAGCAGCAGACCGCGCCGCCGTTGATGCCATGCGAGAGGCATTGAACTCACTCTCCATTAAAGGTCGTGTCGTGATTGGCGAAGGGGAACGTGACGAAGCGCCAATGCTTTACATCGGTGAATTGGTCGGCAATATGCAAGGGCCAGAAATTGACATTGCCCTTGACCCATTAGAGGGGACAACCATCTGCGCGCAAGGGGGTCAAAACGCTCTTGCGGTTTTGGCGATGACGGATAAAGACGGCTTCTTGAACGCTCCTGATGTTTACATGGAGAAAATGGCCGTTGGGCCCGGAATACCGTCAAATGTGCTTGATCTTGAGGCGCCAATTGGTGATGTTTTGAAACAAGTCGCCAAGGCCAAGCAAGGAAGTGTTGAAGATCTTCTGGTTTGTGTGCTTGAGCGTGATCGCCATCTTGATATTATCAGAGGTATCCGTGAAGCTGGGGCGCGTATTTCTCTTATACAAGATGGAGATGTGAGCGCGATTATATCCACGACAGAAGAGTTGAGCGGGATTGATCTTTATGTTGGCACAGGCGGCGCGCCCGAGGGTGTTTTGGCGGCGGCGGCGCTTCAGTGTACAGGTGGCTCAATGCTGGGTCGTTTGGTGTTTAGAAACAATGACGAACGCGAGCGTGCTGAAAAATGGGGCATTACTTATTTTAATCGTATTTACACAACGAATGATCTTGCTAAACCTGACAATGTGATGTTTGCCGCTACGGGCGTGACATCTGGGACAATGCTACCGGGTGTTCGCCGTTATGCAGGGGGGGCGGTGACGCATTCTATTGTCATGCGATCTAAATCCGGTACAGTGCGCCGCATTCAAGCAGAGCATAATTTTCACCGCAAAACAGGCTTTAGAGCGGTTGATGAATAAGGGTGAGACGAATGCGCTGAATGTTACAAAGTCCTTGGGCGGAAAAAGCTGGCGCTTTTTTAACGCAGACGAGGCAGAGATAACGCGCATTATTCAAACCAAGCAACTTCCTGAATTTATCGCGCGGCTTTTATGTCAACGCGGCATTGCAAGCGATTCAATTGATGCGTTCTTTAATCCAACCTTACGCGATAATTTCCCTGACCCTTTTTCAATGGCGGGTATGGAAGCTCTTAGCGATGATTTATCAAATCATATTATGGCGGCTGAGAAGGGTGCCAAGACAATTGGAATTCTTGCCGATTTTGATGTTGATGGGGCAACATCGGCGGCGATATTGACACGCTTTTTGCGTCATTGTGGCCTTAATCCGCCTCTTTATATTCCCGATCGCCTCAATGAGGGGTACGGTCCAAGCAAGGCCGCTTTTGAAAGCTTAAAAGAACAAGGGGCAACGTTTGTGATTATCGCTGATTGCGGTATTACAGCGCATGAGCCAATTGCTCAGGGGCGAGCGCTTGGGCTTGACATTGCAGTTCTTGATCATCATGAGCCTGAAGAGACTTTGCCCAATGCTAACCATATTGTGAACCCAAAACGCGCCGATGATAATTCTAATCTTGATATGCTTGCTGCATGCGGTGTTAGCTTTATGGTCTGCGTGGCCACAAATAGTAAGCTTCGCGATAGGGGTTTTTTTAATGAGCATCATATTAAGGAAGCGCCCCTGAAATCATGGATGGATTTACTGGGCTTGGGGACTGTTTGCGATATGGTACCGCTTCAAGGGGTGAACAGGCTTTTTGTCAAGGCTGGGTTTGACCAAATGGCGGGTCATGCCAATGAGGGAATAAAGGCACTTTGCGCTGTGGGGAATATCACACAGGCGCCCACACCAACCGATGCAGGCTGGTCTATAGGGCCGCGGATTAATGCGGGATCGCGTGTTCATCGTTCTGATCTTGGGGCAAAATTACTTGCTACTCAAGACCCGCAAGAGGCGCTTTCAATTGCTATGGCGCTTGAAGAATGTAACGAGGAACGAAAAGCCATTCAGACAAAAATGATGAAAACGGCTTGTGATAAGGTAGAAATGACCAATCTCTACATGAAGTCGATTATAATTGTCGATGATGAGAGCTTTCATCCTGGGTTAAGTGGTTTGGTAGCGGGACGCCTTAAAGAGCGCTATGGTAAACCTGCAATTTGTATTACCTACGCTGAAAATCCTGATGGCACGATTGAGGGGCGCGGCTCTGGACGCTCCGTCAAGGGAGTTTCCATGGCCGATATGTTCATCAAGGCAAGGGATGAAGGGTTGCTTGTGAAGGGTGGCGGACATGCGATGGCTGGGGGGTTCACGATTGAGCCAGATAAACTGGATGCCTTTCGAGATTATCTCTATTCTTACATTCAAAATTTATCGCAAGATAATGAAATAATTGATGAATTAGAGATTGATGCCCTTGCAACAGTACGGGGTGCAAAACCTGATTTTGTGAATTTGTTGACGGCGAATATGGGCCCTTTTGGCATGGGTAATCCCGAGCCTTTATTCGCGCTGAGCAATCTTCGAATTTATCAAGCAGATGTTTTAAAAGATAAACATATTCGTCTTCTATTTAGTGATGCGGAAGGCGGCATGCGTATGAAAGGTATGTTCTTTAGCGGCGTTGGAACAGATCTTGGTGAAGCGTTATTGACACAGTCAAAAGTAATGCCATTCCACCTTGTAGGCCAGTTTCAGATTAACAACTGGCAGGGACGTGATAGTGTAGAATTTCACATTAAAGATGGTGCTTACGCCATTGATAACAAAAATAAAATAGATATAAAAGGGGCGGCGTAATATGGCGCAGATAAAAATACTTATTGAAAAAAACTTCTCGCTTTTGCTTCTTATTGGGTTTCTATTGGGGTTCGTTGCACCGAGTATAGGGGGTGCGGCTGATGAGGTGGCGATCATATTGACGGCGTTTTTGATCTTTTTATCATGCGCCGATATCAGGCCAGTTGATTTTCTTAAGATTGATGTGTTTCAGGTTGCCCTTTTTACGCTCTTGCGTTTTGCAATATTTCCGCTTGTTTGTTTTTTTGTGATGAAATCAATTTATCCTGAATTTGCAGTCGGCGCGCTCTTGCTTTTGCTCATGCCTGCTGGTGTTGCGGTGGCATCGCTTTGTTCGTTGACGGGAGCAAAGGTTGCGCTTGGTTTAAGTCTGACGATTGTATCAAGCGTGCTCGCTCCTGTTTTTATTCCAGGGACATTTGCTTTTTTGGGTCAATATGTTGCCGTTGATATTTTTAAATTGTTTGTCACGCTCGTTTTTGTCGTGTTCATTCCGATACTCGTATATTTCTTTGGCGTGTCAAAAATACCAAAGGTTAATAAGGCCATAAAGGATTACAATAAATCAGCGGCGGTGATTATTTTAGCGGTGATTTTAATGGTCGTGATTGCGGCACAAAAACAGGAATTTTTGGACAATATTGCTCTTATATTCTCAGGGTTTTGGGTGATGGTTGTACTTATTGGCGCGTGCTACTTATTTGGTATCGCTTTTAGTTTCTTTGTTGATAAATACGAAAAAGTGCCCTTTATTATCAGCTCTGGCGCGATGAATAACTCACTGGCTGTTGGCCTTGCTTTTGCTTACTTTGACGCCACAACATCGCTCTTTATCGTATTGAGCGAAGTCGTTTGGAGTATATACGTCGCCGTTGCGGCGCGTGTTTTGGGGAATAGGGCTTAAAAGCTTTTGGGATAACGCGCCATTATGTCACTAAATACTAGACATTTTGATAAAAATGACTAATTTCGTGAAAAAATAATTAAGGTTACTATGCAGCGCATTCAAAATATTTTTCATTGGACAATCATTGGTACGTTTCTAAGCCATGTGCTGTGCTGTGGTTTGCCGACTGTTATTAGTGCAATAAGCCTGATGAGCGGCCTTGGGGTTATGGCCTCTATGCCGACTGGTCTCGCTACATTGCACAATGTGATTCATGTCTATGAAGTTCATTTGATTTTGTTTTCGGGCGTTATGATCGTTTTCGGATGGGCCTTACACGAGATTTCTCGCCGTATTGATTGTCATGATACTGGCTGCGGTCATCCGCCATGCGCACCAAAGAAAAAGCGTTCTGCAAAGCTTCTTATGATTGCAACTGCGCTTTTTGCTATTAATTTAGTGATTTACTATGCGTTTGATCATAACGCGGTAATTTATGCAGAACACGGTATTCATCATAACCACGCTCATTAATTTATGCTTTAAGCCGCTGATTTTATTACGTTTGCTTATTGACAGAAGGACGTTATAGTACAGCCATGAAATTTGAAGACTTAGGGCTTGATCCCAATACATTAAAAGCTATCGCCGATATGGGCTATACAGAGGCAACGCCTATTCAGGCTATGGCTATTCCGCTCATCCAAATGACACGCGATGTTGTGGGCTTGGCCCAAACAGGCACAGGAAAAACGGCGAGTTTTACTTTGCCTATGATTGATGCGTTGAGTGGGGGGCGTGCCAAAGCGCGCATGCCACGCTCACTCGTGCTCGCACCTACACGCGAATTGGCCGCGCAGGTAGCTGATAACTTTGACCAATACGGTAAATATCATAAGCTCAGCAAGGTCTTGCTTGTTGGTGGGACGTCCATGGGGGACCAGATTAAGCTCCTTGAAAAAGGCGTGGATGTTTTGATTGCAACGCCTGGACGTTTGCTTGATTTGTTTGAACGCGGATCAATCTTACTTAACGATATTAAAATCCTCGTGATTGATGAGGCAGACCGCATGATGGATATGGGGTTTATTCCTGATATTGAAAAGATTGTGTCCTTACTGCCGCCAACGCGCCAAACACTTTTGTTTTCTGCGACAATGCCTCCGGAAATTAGGAAGTTAACCGCGAAGTTCTTGACCAACCCAAAAGAAATTTCAGTGACTCCTGCGGCCTCTGCCGCTGTAACTGTTGAGCAATTCTTGGTGCATACCCAGCCAAAAGATAAAGAGCGCTTATTAGAAAAACTTTTAAAACAAGAAAAAGTCGAAAATGCCTTTGTTTTTTTAAATCGTAAAAAGGATGTTGATATACTCGGAAAATATTTAAAGAGTAAAGGGTATCCTGCTGCTGCGATGCATGGTGATATGGCGCAAGCAACGCGTACAGAAACGCTTGAGGCGTTTAAAACTGGGAAAGTTGACATATTAGTCTGTAGCGATGTTGCAGCGCGTGGTATTGATGTAAAAAATGTATCTCATGTATTTAATTATGATGTGCCGATGAGTGCGGATGACTATATTCACCGTATTGGCCGTACAGGGCGTGCTGGGGCAACGGGTCGTGCATGGATGTTTACTACGCCTCGTGATGAGAAGTTTCTTGATGCTATTGAGAAACTTTTGAAGAAACAGTTAGAAGTTGTTGATTTAAAATCAAAATCTGAAAAAAGCGATGATAAAAAAACAGCCGAAAAACCTGCGCTGAAACAATCATCTAAGGTTCAAGACAACAACAAGAAGCCGCAGAAAGAGCGTCCTACTGTTGATAAAAATGGGGATAAAACAGCGCATCTTGATGATGGTAAACATTTTAATTACTCAGACAACGCGCCAGCAGACCAGCCTGGTTTTGGCGATGATATGCCAAACTTCTTCAAATAGTCTGATGCCATTTTTATATTAAAATAACGTCGTTATCGGCGGTAAATAAGTCTTTCATTCTCTATTATTGCGCTTTATTCTAATTCGCTATGGCATAACGTCAATAACTCTATTAATTCTGCTGTTTTTCATCATATGATTTGTTCTGAAACGATCCTAAGACTCTCTAAAAATAAGGCGATACCAGCCTTGGTCATCGCTGTTCTTTATTTGAGTCTCTTGAAGCCGTCTACAGCAGCAGAGCCTTCGTTTGATATGTTCCCAAATGAGGCGGTTTTGAGCACAGTTACGCCTCCTGATATGCCATCGGACGCTCTGGTTAATCCAGACGATCAGGTCGACTTGCTGGCAGATATGCTTCAGCATGATGAAACGGGTCAAATTATAACGGCCTTTGGTAATGTCGAGATGGTTCAGGCGGGGCGTATTTTACGTGCTGATGAAATCTCCTATAATCTGACGACGGATATTGTTCAGGCCAATGGCAATGTTGTCTTAAATGATAACCAAGGCGATGTTTATTTTGCCGAAAATTTTCAGCTTTCTGAACAAATGAAAGAGGGTTTTGTCACTGGGCTTAAGGGGCTTTTGGCAGATGGATCTCGTTTTACTGCAAAAAACGGACAGCAAACTCAAAATGGTGATAAACTGGCGTTAAAAGATGCCACATACACACCCTGTGAGCCTTGCAAAGCCAACCCCGATAATGTTTTGTGGCAACTTAAGGCTGATGAAGTAACGCATCATAAAGATGAGCAGCGCATCTCTTATAAAAATGCGCGTTTTGAATTAGGGGGTGTGCCCATTTTATATACGCCCTATTTTTCTCATCCCGATGGGTCAGTTGATCGTAAGAGCGGGTTTTTAGCGCCTCGCGCTGGTTATGACAGTCAGCTTGGGGCAATTTACGAACAGCAATATTATTGGGATATCGCCCCTAATCGTGATGCAACATTTGGTGTTATGGCTCTAAGCGCCGAGGCGCCTGTTGTTTTGGGAGAATATCGTCACCGATTTGAAAACGCGTCTTTTCAAGGAGAAGGGAGCGCCACGTTTTCAGAGCGTTCTGATAGGGATGCGGGCGTTAAAAATAGGCTTGATGCCGATTTTAGAGGGCATTTGTTTTCTGAGAGTATCTGGGACATTAATGATAAGTGGCGTGCAGGCCTTGATCTAGAAATGACAACCGACGATCAGTATCTACGTCAATACAATATTACGAATAAAGATGTTTTGGAAAATAATCTTTATCTTGAGCGTTTTTCTGATCGTGACTATGCACTTGCAAGGATGACAGCATTCCAAGATGTGCGTGTCAGTGATCGTCGAGCTGATCAGCCTAATATTTTTCCTGAAATTTATTCTCGTTTTTTGGGGGTGCCGGGTGAAACTCTGGGGGGGCGTTGGAGTTTTGAAGCTTCTGCGCTCGGTCTGAACCGCGAGGGAAGCGACCAAGATGTTACTCGTGGCAGTATAGAAGCAGGCTGGAATAGACGTTTTGTTTCAGGTGTTGGGTTTGTCAGCACGCTTGATCTCATGACACGCGGGGACGTTTATGAGGTGAGCGATCGTGATGTGGCAAATGTACAAAATAATCTTGATGAGAGTGCGTCAGAGTTACGTGGTTTTGCCTCGGGTCATTTCCAAGTAGCCTATCCGGTTCAAAAACGGTTTGAAAAAATGAATTGGCTCATTGAACCTTTGGCTGCGTTAACATCGACCTCAGATGTCGATGTTAATAATGGTGTTCCTAATGAAGATAGTCAGGATGTTTTTGTCGATCCAATCACTTTATTCACTGCAAACCGTTTTCCGGGCTATGACCGCGTTGAAGACGGACAGCGTGCAACATACGGTGTGAGAACAGGTCTTTTTGCAGACAACGGTTATAGTGGTGAAGTTTTCTTGGGGCAAAGCTATCGATTTGAAAGTGATGATAATCCTTTCCCAAAAGGATCAGGTCTATCCGAAGATCATTCTGATTACGTGGGACAAATATCAACGTCTTTGGGGCAGAATCTTAATTTAGATTATCGTATACAATTGGACGAAAATGACTTTTCATCAAAACGTCATGAGCTTGATATGAACGCAGTTATGGGGCCTTTTGCGTTATCAACGCGCTATTTCTACACTGCGGGATTACAAGGCACAGACCTTGATGAAAGCCGAGAGCAAATCAATAATGGCCTCACTTACAGCATTAATGACGAGTGGTATATCTTTGGGGCAAGCCAATATGATTTTGATCGAACCAATGAGGGTTTTCGGTCCATCGCATCGGGTTTTGGTTATAATGGGCAGTGTTTGACCTTTGCTTTAACAGGGTTCAAAACATTTACTCGCGACACCTCTGGTGATAGTGATACACAGATTATGGCGCGTATAGGACTGAAGAACTTAGGTGAGTTCCAAACGTCAGGCATCAGCATTGATAGCTCAAGCGACGAAAACCAAAATGAAATCGATGAGGTTATTCAGTGATATCTATTATCAATACAGATTTTCATATGTGGTTTGTCTTAGCGATAACAGCATTAGCAGTTTATTTCTTCGCGCGTGAAAAATATCCACTAGAAGTCACAAGTGTTGCTATTTTAACGGCTCTGTTACTTTTTGGACAGATTTTTCCTGTGCCAGATGCAAATGGACGTAATCTTCTTGATGCTTATTATCTGCTGGCTGGGTTTGCTAACCCGGCTTTATTGGCTGTTCTTGCCCTATTGGTTATGGGGCAAGCCATTATCCGAACGGACTCATTGCGGCCAATGATTAATATTTTTGTGAAAGCAAAATTCTTACCACCATGGGCATCTATCGTTGCGATTTTACTTTTTGTCTTAATGTCGAGCGCGTTTTTAAACAATACGCCGCTTGTCATTTTGGCAATCCCTATTATGCAGGCTATTGGTATTTCTGCTGGTGTGTCACCCAGTAAAATTATGATGCCATTGAGTTTTGCTGCTATTTTAGGGGGGATGATGACCCTCGTTGGCTCGTCTACCAACTTACTCGTATCCAGTGCGATGGTGGCGCAGGGGTATGAAGCGCTCGGTTTCTTTGACTTTTTGATTCCAGGAATGATCCTTGCTGGTGTTGGTTTAATTTATCTTGTGACTATCTTACCGCTCTTAATGCCAAACCGTCAGTCGTTGACCCAAGAGTTGAGCGGGAATGCAAAAGAGTTTGTTGCAGAGCTTGATGTTACAGAAGGTAGTGTATTGATCGGAATGGAATGTGTGAATGGTCGATTTCTTCTTTTGCCAGAGTTGAATATCCGTCTTATTCAACGCCAAGGACATTTGATTTTGCCGCCTTTTGAGGGATATCTGCTTGAAAAAGGAGATATTCTGATTGCCGCGGCAACTCGCGATGCGCTCGCCGACGTTCTATCAAAATATCCTGGTTTCTTATTATCGGAAGAAGAAGTGCGTGCAATTGATGAAAAAGAGCAAGAGCATCAAGATGACCCCGATGGCATCGCTAAAACGGTTGATCTAGAAGATACAGTTGCAGAAACCCGTATCCTTGCCGAGCTGATGATTCCTCCAGCCTCCCGTTTTGTTGACATGACAATTGATCAAGTGGATTTCTTAAGACAGTTTGGCACAATTGTTTTGGGTATTCAGCGTCGTGCGCGTGTTGTCCGCCGCCGTCTGGGCCGTATCCGTTTAGAGCCGGGTGATGTCTTATTAGTAGCAGGGGCGCAAGGTGAGATTAACGCGATGCGGCAAGACAACACAACTGATGTCATCGTTTTGTCTGGGTCTAAAAAAGAATTACCCTTGCCTAAAAAAGCGCCAATCGCGGGGCTTATATTTTTGGCAACTGTTATTTTAGCCTCAACGGGTGTTTTGTCGATTGCTGTTGCGGCGATTACTGGGGCGGTTGCGTTAATTGCAACGGGTTGTTTAAATATTAGGCAAGCCACACGTGCGATTGACCGTAAAATTTTGCTCCTTGTCGGGGCAATGCTTGCCCTTGGCGTTGCATTGCAGGCGACGGGCGGGGCTCAGTTTATAGCCGAATTGCTGCTTAAAGTGCCATTTGCTGATCAACCGCTTTTTATGGTTTCTCTTCTTTTCATTCTTGTGGCATTTTGTACCAATATTTTATCCAATAACGCGTGCGCGATTTTGTTTACACCAATTGCCATGAATATGGCCGTGAATATTGGCGCTGATCCGATTATCTTTGCTATTGCGGTCATCTTTGCCGCAAACTGCTCTTTTGCTTCGCCGATTGGATATCAGACGAACCTTTTGGTGATGGGGCCTGGGCATTATCGTTTTCGTGACTTTATGAAAGCAGGTATCCCGCTTGTTTTAATAATTTGGGTAACGTATATCGCTATTGCAAAATTTTACTATGGTTTGTAAAAATAATTTATGTCTTTGAGCTCCTATAACCCCGATGCACGATACCGCAACAGAGCGGCGCAGCGTTTTTATGCGTTGTTAAAGTTTTTGTCAGTTGTATTATTATCCATGCTTCTTGGTTTTTGGTTTGGTAAACAATACGGAGCAGAGCAGCTCATCGTTTTGACCGATAAAAACAAAGCCCTCGTTGCAGAGCGTGATTTGCTTCAAGAAAGTGTGACAGAAATTAGTGCAAAGGCACAAACGGCTGATACACGGTATAAGCAACTCCAAGAGCAGGTCGATAGTATTATCCCTAAAGGGCCTATGCAGGATTTAGCGACATTGGTGCGTAGCCAAATTGAGCAAGGGATGGACCCTGAGCGCCTCTCTTTTGTTATTCGCTCTGCGCGCCCTCCTACAAATTGTTCTGAGCGTGACGTGAAGCGTTTTGTCGTCACAACGCCGGCTTATACAGGCCCTAAAAGTAAGGTTTCTATTGCCGATGGTGCTATCATCATTGAAGGCGATGGTAAGTCGGCGCGCAACAGCGAAGGCAAGCCAGAGGCATGGTATGATCCGACACAGCCCGTTACTGTTGTTTTTAACTACGAAGGAAAACGTGAAGTGAAAAATAGAACCTTGCCGATTAAATATTCGGTCGTTGCAGGGGATAGAGAATATCGCTTCACAATTGAAAGTGGCGCACGATCATTTGCAAAGGTTGTCTTTGATTCTTGTGATTATCCGTAAAGTTTACGTGCGCTAAAATACGGCGCTTTTTAAATTACCATCAAGTCGCAAAACATTATCTGACACTTGTTCATCAGTTAAAGACAGAAGTGATTTTATATCATTGGTCATGTTGATATCCGTCTCAGCACTACCCCGTATTTGCATATCATTGGGATAAACCAGAAATGTCCCTGTCATAATGTTTTGTTTGGTCGCAATTACGTTTAAGTCAAAAGGAAGAGGGCCGTCAGCAAAACGTTTTTCTGGCAAAAAGTTTATTGTTATTTGCGTCTCTTTCAGCGCGAGTAAATTGGGAAACTCATTGACGATCGAGCTATTGTTTTTTTTCAAATATCTCAAAAAGTCACCGAATGCTCTCGTATCAATAACGCTTTGGGCGGCTATGATTTTCTTTTGAACATGTGAAAACTCTATATCTGTTGAAAGAGTGGCATCATCAACGCCTGCCGCTTTTGCCCGAAGAACGAGGTTCATAACATCATCCGTCTGACGTGCTTTGCCTAAAACCACACTTATGTTTTTAACAGCTGTTCTAAAAACACTCCCTGCGCCTGCGTCAATTTGACCGGATACTTCAATGGGTGTGTCTGGGGCTTTTTTATAATCTAGCCAACCACTTGCGCGATTCGTATTAAAAAATGCCGTGTTGAAATCCACATCTTCTAACCTAAAATGAAGGATCCCATTTCCTTTAGAGTCAATCTTGCCGTTAAGATGACTTGATATTGACGTGAGTGAAGAGTTGTTTTTTAAGAGGCCTGTGACCATTTTGATCTGATCTGATGGCGCACCCTTAATGTGAATATGACCTGTTATCGTTTGTTTAACCTCTTTAATGGGCACCATTATTTCGAAGTTCTTTATTTCAATATTTTCGGCAGGTATATCAATCAAATTAAAAAAAGATGGTGTTGCACTATCGTGAACGGCGCTTCGTAAATCGCGCATATGCAATTGCGTCACAAGCCCATCAATAAGTATCCCGTTCATGCTGTGTCCCATAAGAATGGAAAGAGGCGATGCGCCGATACGGATTGTCTTAATACTTGTTTTTGCCGTATCGTTGAGTTCAATATTTTGCGCTACAATCTTCTTGAGGCCAAATTCTATGTGGCCAATTGTGGTATTTTGGTATCCAAGATTGGCAAGATGCGCTTGTAACTTTACGTTTATGGCGTAAGGCAATGCCGCAAACCAAACAAGGGCCACAAATAAAAACAAGACGAGGATAGCAATTATTTTCTTCATATTTGGAATAAACTACTTTCAAATGCTTTGATTGACCACTGTTCAGTGCGCCGTTAAATATCGATATCTTGAACAAATTCCGCGTTGTCTTGGATAAAATTGAAACGGGCTTCTGCGTTTTTGCCCATTAAATCATCGACAAGTTCATCAAGCGCTTTGAGCGGATAAGATAGGCCATCTTCGTCATCAGGCAACACGCCTGTAATCCCTATGGAAGCCATAACATCAGGCAGAGCAACGCGAAGCAAAATACGCGATTTAGGGTTCATCGTTGTTTCTTTAAGCTGCGCTGCGGGCATTTCACCCAGACCTTTAAATCGGCTTACATCAACTTTTTTCTTACCCTTAAAGACACTTTCCATCAGTTCCTCTTTATGCTCGTCATCACGCGCATAGGCACTTAGAGGACCAGCGGCGAGGCGATAAAGCGGTGGCTGCGCGATATACAAATGTCCTTCTTCGATGAGAGGGCGCATTTGGGTGTAAAAGAAGGTCACAAGAAGCGCTGCAATATGCGCTCCATCAACATCCGCATCCGTCATGATGATAATGCGTTCATACCGAAGCTTATTTAGATCAAACTCTTTGCCTGAACCCGCTCCAATCGCTTGGATTAAGTCTTGAATTTCAGTATTTGCGCGAATTTTGTCTTTTGTTGCGCTCACCACATTCAGAATTTTACCGCGCAGAGGAAGGACGGCCTGTGTTTCGCGCATACGCGCCTGTTTTGCCGAGCCTCCCGCGGAATCGCCCTCAACAATAAATAACTCCGTATCATCGGCATTGTTGCGCGAACAATCGGCAAGCTTGCCAGGCAGACGGAGCTTACGCGTTGCTGACTTACGCGATGTCTCTTTTTCCGCACGTCGGGCAAGGCGCTGCTCTGCTATTTCAATAATATGATCAAGCAACATCTTGCTGGACGCTGGGTCGGCGCTTAGCCAGTGATCAAAATGATCTTTAATTGCAATATCAACCCAGCGGCTAGCGGCCTGTGTTACTAGCTTTTCCTTGGTCTGCCCTTGAAACTGTGGGTCGCCGATGAATACAGAAAGAAGCGCTCCTGCATAGCCCAAGATATCATCTGCAGTAATGAGCGACGCTTTTTTAATGCCCACCATTTCACCATAGGCCTTGAGCCCGCGTGTTAATGCACTGCGAAGGCCTTGCTCATGTGATCCGCCTTGTGGGGTTGGGATTGTATTACAATAAGAATGCATAAACCCATCAACACGATCAGGCCATGTAATCGCATATTCAAGTCGTCCTGCGCCATCAGGAAGCTCAGCCTGACCCGCAAATGCTTTGGGGGTTACAGTTGTTTTGCCCTGAAGTGTTGAATTAAGAAAATCTAGTAACCCATTGGGAAAATGAAAGACTTCTTCTGATTTTACTTTACTGTCTGGTTTTATTAGAGAGGGGGCGCAGGACCATCTTATTTCAACGCCTCTAAAAAGATACGCCTTTGACCGTGCCATTTGATAGAGCCATGAAGGCTTGAATTTAGGATCTTTGCCAAAAATTTCTGGGTCAGGATGAAAGTACACACTCGTCCCGCGGCGGTTATTAACACTGCCTAAATCTTGAAGTTTAGATGTTGCATGACCCTTGCTAAAGGTTTGTTTATATAGCTTTTTATCGCGCGCAACTTCAACCCACATGTCATCAGATAATGCGTTTACAACAGAAATACCAACGCCGTGTAGACCACCAGAGGTTTGATAGGCCTTACCGCTAAATTTACCGCCAGAGTGGAGGGTGGTCAGAATGACCTCTAAAGCTGATTTTGTTGGAAATTTGGGGTGCTTGTCTGTTGGAATGCCGCGCCCGTTATCGGTAATAGTGATCCCGTGGTTTTCATCAAGGTGAAATTCAATCCTGTTTGCATGACCTGCAACGGCTTCATCCATAGAGTTATCAAGGATTTCCCCTACCAAATGATGAAGGGCGCGTTCATCAGTGCCGCCTATATACATGCCAGGACGCTTACGGACAGGCTCTAGCCCTTCCAAAACCTCAATCGATGAGGCATCATAGGCTTGTTCTTTTTTCTTCGTATTTGCCCCAAAAAGATCCGACATATGATTTAAAATCCCTTATTATCAACACATTGTGATGGCACAATTTTCATTCATTAACCAAATAGCATATAATAGAGAATATGAAGATCCTACAAGCGCTCAACCATAGTTTTTTTAGACATGTCCCGAATCTTTTGATTTTAGCCGGGTTTCTTGCTTTTTTTATCCCGCTTCAAGCCAAAGCGCAGGTTATTGATTTAGAAAAAATTCCACCAATAGTTGAGGTGGAGGAAATACCTGATGATGTGTTTGAAGCCCAAACAGCATTGATTAGGCAGATGCCATTCGAGGATCAGTTTTTAGAGCACACGGTTCGCATTCCTAAGGACTGGAAGCTCCGCGCTGCAAAGCCGCGTGATTCTGTCTCAGTTGAAGACAGCATAGATGCCCTTGAAGGGGTTGAAAAAAGCGCCGTCAAGCTATTTGGTACATTTGCGGAATATGTGAGTCCACCCAAAAACCAAATCAGAAGCTTTTTTACGCTTGAGGCTTTAGAGCTTGGTTATGAAATTGAAGCGCAGCATTGGTTTGTAAATTATATATTTAGTCAGGGTTATTCCCTTGAAGCGCTTAGCGTTATCTCTAAAACACAGGCAGAGGGACTTTATGTTCAACTTATTGATAATACTACCTATTTGGTGCGCGTTATGGCGTTTATTAACGGGCCGCGTATTGTGTTGGCTCGGTATTATGTCGCCCAAGAGCACTACATGGAAGAACGCGCCTTACAGGCAAAAGTAGTAAAGTCATTCCAACTCACCAATATTGACACTTCGGGTATCGAAGTTATGGAAAGCTTTAGTTTCTTAAATGAGGCATTTTTTGATTATCCAGCCTCTTGGTATCTGATCCCCTCAAAAATTAAAACTATCGCTCGTATGAAGGCGACTTTGGTGCAAAGTAAGAATATTGATAGTTTGAGTGGCCAAATCAGTATGTTTTTGGTTAGTAAAATTGAAAAAACAACGCTTCAAGAAGAGATTGAGGATTTTAAGACAAAACTTGAAATACCCGATTATTCTTTAGGACGATATCTTGGGCCTGAAACTCTGGATTACCACTCTGATATTTATTTTGGGGCAACGGAGGTTTATGAGATGAAGCCTGATGTTGTTACTCAAATTGATTATGAACTTTGGGTGAGCGTTATGGAGTCTGATGGATATTACATCATTGCCTCCCTTTTAACGCCTGGTCGTGGGGCAGAGTTTTACACTTGGGCGCAAAACCAAGAAGCTTATAAGCATGTTGTTGCAACAATTAGACAATATGATGAAACACTGACGGCCCCAAGTAATCAGGTTTTGGACAAAGAATCTTTAAATTTAGATTCCCGAAAATAGGATAGTTTTATAAACGGTATTAAAAAAGCCGAGAATTTCTTCTCGGCTTTTTGTTTTATTCACTTCTTTGAATTTTTCTAAGATGAGTAATACATCAAAAATTCAATCGGGTGCGGCATTGTTTCATAACGCAGAACGTCCTGCATTTTGAGATCAATATACGCTTCAATCATATCTTTCGTGAAGACATCGCCTTTTAACAGGAAGTCATGATTTGCTGTCAGAGAATCAAGCGCCTCGCGTAATGATCCACAAACCGTTGGGATTTGCGCCAACTCATCTTTAGGGAGATCATAAAGATCTTTATCCATGGCTTCGCCCGGGTGGATTTTGTTATCAATTCCATCAAGACCAGCCATAAGCATCGCTGAAAATGCTAAATAAGGGTTTGCTGTTGGATCAGGAAAGCGCACTTCAACACGTTTTGCCTTTGGTGACTCGCCATAAGGAATACGGCAAGACGCAGAGCGGTTACGTGCAGAATAAGCAAGAAGAACAGGGGCTTCATATCCCGGAACAAGGCGTTTATAGCTGTTTGTCGAGGGGTTTGTGAACGCGTTCAATGCTTTGGCGTGCTTAATAATACCGCCAATATAGTAAAGCGCGGTGTCCGAAAGCCCTGCATATTTATCACCTGCAAAAAGTGGCTTGCCGCCGCTCCAGATGGATTGGTGAACATGCATTCCTGACCCATTGTCGCCAAAAATAGGCTTGGGTAGGAAGGTCGCAGTCTTGCCATAGATATGAGCAACATTGTGAACAGCATATTTATAAAGCTGAAGGTTGTCCGCTGTTTCTACTAATGTTGAGAAGAAAATTCCAAGCTCATGCTGCGATGGGGCAACTTCGTGATGGTGTTTCTCAACAGGAACGCCGATAGCGTCCATAACGGTGAGCATCTCTGCACGAAGGTCAGAGCCACTATCCACTGGTGCTTCGGGGAAATATCCACCTTTAATGCCTGGGCGGTGCCCTGTATTGCCTTCTTCGTATGGTGTGCCTGAGTTATAGGGACCTTCGGTTGAATCGATGCGATAGCTGACTTCGTTCATGTTGGCTTTCATACGAACATCATCGAAGACAAAAAATTCTGCCTCTGGTCCGAAATAGGCTGTGTCTCCATGACCTGACGATTTCACATAGGCTTCAGCTTTTTGTGCGATAACACGTGGACAACGCGTATAAGGCTCGCCAGACAATGGCTCGGCCACTGTACAGAATACTTTTAATGTAGGTTGCGCCGCAAACGGGTCAACGAAACATTTACCCCAATCAGGGATAAGGCACATGTCAGATTCGTTAATCGCTTTCCATCCTGCAATAGAAGAGCCGTCAATCATAACGCCTTTTTCAAACATATCTTTATCAAAGCTATTAATATGTTGGTCGGTATGTTGAAGTTTACCGCGGGGGTCTGTGAATTCTAAGCCAATGAATTGAATATCATTTTCATCAGTGAATTTTTTAAACTCGTTAAAGCTTTTAAATCGAAGTGTTTTATCTGACATTTCCCAAGGGGCTCCTGTATATAAGTTGCAAGTAGGCATTCTTAAGATGCATGACTGTTATGCCGCTAAAGAATATTTGAGGCTTTCTAACACCGATAAAAACACACGTCTACATTTTTTAGTGAAAAAAATGAATTTTATAGGCAGATAATTATATAAAGCTGTATTTGCAAAAATACTTGACCATAATAGGCGTATCCGATATCAAAACCACACTTGTTTGTGGCGGCTGTAGCTCAGTGGTAGAGCCCTCGGTTGTGGTCCGAGTTGTCGCGGGTTCGAACCCCGTCAGCCGCCCCAGGAATAAAAGATCTTACCTTTAGTCAGTATCCCCAGTTCCAATGAAGTGAACCCGCGTTCTTTTTAAAAATTGCCGCGAAGCGGCAAGGGGTTCGAACCCCGTCAGCCGCCCCAGGAAAGTCTATTTTCTTCATATAAGCTTTATCTCAATAAAAAATGTCAAAATTTTGAAATTCCCCTTGGCATGATCGCCTTGATGGTTTAAAACCGCGCAATTGAAGGCTTAAATGTGCGGGTGTGGCGGAATTGGTAGACGCACCAGATTTAGGTTCTGGCGCCGCGAGGCGTGGGGGTTCAAGTCCCTTCACCCGCACCATTAGCAGCCGATAGGCTAAAAATCACAAAAAAACGAAAGAGCGTTATGCAGGTTAAAGAAATCAAATCAGAAGGTCTGAAACACGAACTCGAAGTTATTGTTCCAGCAAATGACATTCAAAAACACGTTGAAGCCAAACTTCTAGAAGTTGGCAAAACTGTTAAAATGCAAGGTTTCCGCCCTGGTAAAGTGCCAATGGACATCCTCAAAAAACGCTATGGTAAAGCAGTTTTAGGCGAAGTTCTCGAAACAGCTGTTAATGATGCAACGAGCCAGGTTATTAAAGACAAAAAACTGCGCCCCGCAATGCAGCCAAAAATTGAAGTGCAAGAATTCGACGAAGGCAAAGATCTTAAATATACGATGGAGCTTGAAGTGCTTCCTGACTTTAAAGTCATGGATATCAAAGGTATGAAGCTCGAGAAACTTGTCGCGAAACTCGATAAAAAAGAAATTGATGATGCGCTTAAACGTATTACGGCGCAGCATAAAGGTTCCAAGAAAATATCTGGTGATCGTGCGACAAAATCGGGCGATATTGTGATCATGGATTTTCATGGCCGCACGAAGGATGACGGCGTTGAGCATGAGGGTATGCATGCCCATGGCACGAAGCTAGAGCTTGGCTCTGGTCAGTTTATCCCTGGTTTTGAGGACCAACTTATTGGTAAAAAAGCAGGTGAAAAAGTTGAAGTTAATGTCACATTCCCAGAACAATACGGCGCGGCAAAGCTTGCTGGTCGTGATGCTATATTTGATGTTGAGATTAAAGAAATCCACGAAGCCACTGATGCTGTTGTTAATGACGACTTTGCAAAAGAGCTTGGGTTTGACGACGAAAAAGCATTACGTGACGCGGTTGAAAACCAGCTCTCAAAAGATTATGAGGCGTATACACGCATGAAGCTCAAGCGTCAGATTCTGGATATTCTTGATGATAATCACCAATTTGATCTGCCTGAAAGCATGCAAAAAGCAGAGTATGAAGGCATTATGCAACAAATCGAGGCAGAACGCGCCGCTGATCCTGAGCAAAAAGATAAGCAGCTTACGGATGACGAAAAAGAAGAGTTAGAAGCCATTGCTGAACGCCGCGTGCGCTTAGGTTTGGTGATCGCCGATATCGGTCAGGCCAATGGTGTGACTGTCGCCAATAACGAATTGCAAGGCGCCGTTATCAGTGAGGCCCAGAAATATCCCGGTCAGGAAAGAATGGTTTTTGAGTATTATCAAAAGAACCCCCAAGCTTTGGAAGGGCTTCGCGCACCATTATTCGAAGAAAAGGTTGTTGATCTTATCGTTGAAGGCGCCACTGTTACCGAGAAATCAGTCAGCATCGAAGAGCTAACAAAAGAAGACGACGAAGAATTTAAGCCAAAGAAAAAGGCTGTAAAGAAAACGCCAGCCAAAAAAGCACCTGCTAAAAAGGCTGCGAAGAAAGACGATAAGTAGTTTTCTAATGTAGATAGATTTTGAAAAAGGCTCCGAAAGGGGCCTTTTTACATTGAGTATTTATTTACTAGCCCCGTCTCATAGGCGGCGTTTATTAAAATTGGCTTTCTGAAGGTAACAGTTGTTATGCGCGTCCAGTTTCCTTTTGCGCCTTCCCAACTATCATGCGGCCCTTCTATATTTACTTCTACAGGTGCTGTATCTTTCCCAAAACCGATGAAAGGCAATGCATTGCTAAGAATTATAAAATCCTCTGCCGTTGGGTCGGCTGTCCATTGTGAGGATAGGCAGGATTTATAGAGTGCTTGTAAACGTTTTAAAATTCTATCCGCATAAACGCCTTCCTCAGAACTGAGTGCGTGTGCATTCGCACAAATTAAACGCATAGAAATATTTGTTTTTGAGATGCCCGCATAGGCTTCGTATACGCGAATGTCCCGAAAGTTGTCACGGTTTTGTTTTATTAAACCCGCTTGGGTTATGCTATTTTCTTCCTCAATTGTATGCTGGTCAAAGAGGACTTCTCTGGCTATATCCCAAAGCATTGATTTTCCAGATGCCTCGTCCCCGTTCACTATTATAAAGCATGGATGCTCTGATTGTTTTAATAAATACGCCTCTGGTATCGTTTTTATTAAATCAGTAAAAAATTCATATAATTCATCTCTTGTAGCACTATTAAAAGTAATCGTTAGAGATTGCGGTTGTTTTGAATTTTGCGTGTTGTCTGACATTGCAGGAAAATACGCATCACTATTTATTATGTCAATAAAAATCGGTTAATATACAGAAGAAGAAACCCTTGCGTGTGGCTTGGCCTCTCGTTATCTTTGGGGAGTTGATTCACAATTTATAAATTTGAAAGTATTAGACAAATGAGCGAGCGCGATCCTTTAGAAGTTTTAAACAGCCACCTTATTCCAACGGTGATTGAGCAAACCAACCGCGGAGAGCGTGCGTTTGACATTTTCTCTCGCTTATTAAAAGAGCGGATTATCTTCCTCACAGGTGAAGTCAATGACTACGTATCAAGTCTTATTTGCGCGCAACTTTTGTTCTTAGAGTCAGAAAACCCTAAGAAAGATATCTCATTTTATATTAACTCCCCGGGCGGCGTGGTAACGTCTGGTATGGCAATGTACGATACGATGCAATATATTAAACCGCAGGTTTCAACGGTTTGTATTGGTCAGGCCGCGTCAATGGGATCGCTGCTGCTAACAGCGGGGGAGAAAGGCAAGCGTTTTGCGTTACCAAGTGCCCGTATTATGATCCACCAGCCTTTAGGCGGTGCACAGGGACAAGCTTCTGATATTGAAATCCAAGCGCGTGAAATTTTACGTATCCGCTCTATGCTTAATGATATTTATGTTAAGCACACAGGCAAGAAACTCGAAGAGATCGAAAAATCAATGGACCGCGACAACTTCATGTCCGCCGAAGAAGCGAAGAAATTTGGTCTTATTGACGAGGTTGTTGTTAAGAATGCTTCTTCAGATGATGACAGCGCTAAGAAAAAATAAATTTTTCCTATAAATTACAGAAATTTAAGTCAAAAAAGGGGATGGAATTTCCCCTTTTTCGCATTTTTGGTGTATTGTGAGAAATAATGTTGATTGTTAAAAAAGTAACTGACACGCGCGTTAATGCGAATAAATAGCGAACTCAAACGCAACCGAATATCCATAGAAAGAAAACATGCCTAAAATCACGAGCTCTGTTTCAACCCATAAAACTTTTGCTGTTTTACCTTTGCGCGATATCGTGGTTTTTCCACAAATGATCGTACCGCTTTTTGTTGGACGTGAGAAATCGGTTAAAGCGCTTGAACATGTGATGCAGGGCAATAAGCAGGTTTTGCTTATGACCCAAAAAACACCATCTGAAGATAATCCATCTTCTGGTGATCTGCATAAAGTTGGGACAGTAGGGAATATCCTGCAGCTTTTAAAGCTCCCAGATGGCACTGTTAAAGTGCTCGTTGAGGGCGGCATCCGTCATGAAGTCAAAAAATATATGGATGACGGTGATTATATAGAAGCCGAAGCCATTGAATTGGTCGAGAATGAAGTGGTCACTGATGAGCTTGAAGCGCTCAGCCGAGCTGTGGTCTCACAGTTTGAACAATATGTGAAGCTAAATAAAAAAATACCGCCAGAGGTTTTAGTGTCCGTGAATCAAATTGAAGAGCCGTCAAAAATGGCAGACACAATTGCGTCACATCTAACACTCAAGATCGAAGAAAAACAGGAACTGTTAGAGCTTCGCACTGTTGCCGAGCGTTTAGAAAAAATTTACAGCTTTATGGAGGGCGAAATTGGCGTTCTTCAGGTTGAAAAGCGTGTCCGTAATCGTGTGAAACGCCAAATGGAAAAAACGCAGCGCGAGTATTATTTGAATGAGCAAATGAAGGCCATTCAAAAAGAGCTGAATGAGGGTGAAGATGGCCTTGATGAGATGGGGGAACTCGATAAAAAAATCGAAGAAACCAAGCTCACAAAAGAAGCGCGTGAAAAAGCCAAGAACGAAATGAAAAAGCTACGCCAGATGAGCCCGATGTCCGCCGAGGCAACAGTGGTGCGTAATTATCTAGACTGGATTTTGGGCGTGCCGTGGAGTAAGCGCAGCCGCGTCCACAAAGATATTAAACAAGCCAAAAAGATTCTTGATCAAGATCATTATGGTCTTGAAAAAGTTAAAGAACGTATCCTTGAATATCTCGCCGTGCAACAACGCGTGAGCAAGGTCAAAGGGCCTATTCTTTGCCTCGTTGGACCCCCGGGGGTTGGTAAAACATCGCTTGGGCAATCTATTGCCAAGGCAACTAATCGTCAATTTGTCCGTATGTCGTTGGGTGGCGTGCGTGATGAATCAGAAATCCGTGGCCACCGGCGCACTTATATTGGAGCCATGCCGGGTAAAGTGATCCAAGGCATGAAAAAAGCCAAGGTGTCAAACCCGCTTTTCTTGCTTGATGAGATTGATAAGCTGGGCAATGATTATCGCGGCGATCCGAGTTCGGCTTTGCTTGAGGTTTTAGATCCTGAACAAAATGGCACATTTAATGATCATTATATGGAACTTGATTACGATTTATCCGATGTGATGTTCATTTGTACGGCAAACTCTCTGCGTATGCCACAACCGCTTCTTGATCGGATGGAAGTCATCCGTATTGCGGGCTATACCGAAGATGAAAAAATTGAGATTGTTAAACGCCATTTGATTACAAAACAAATTAAAGCGGCAGGATTAAAACCCTCTGAGATTTCAATTGCGGATAAAACCATACGTGATCTTATTCGTTATTATACGCGTGAGGCAGGGGTACGTAATCTTGAACGCGAAATTGCCAATCTGTGCCGCAAAGCGATCAAAGAAATTTTGATGGGCGGTAAAGAGAAGGTATCTATTACACCGCGTAATTTAGAAAAATATGCAGGCGTAAAAAAATTCCGTTATGGCGAAATTGATGAACAAGATCGTGTTGGCGTAGTCACAGGCCTTGCTTATACTGAATTTGGTGGTGACCTTCTTTCTATTGAGGCGGTAACGATGCCGGGTAAAGACGGCAAAGTGACGATGACAGGTAATTTGAAAGACGTGATGAAAGAATCTATTCGCGTATCAGAAATGCTGATTAAATCGCGAGCAGCACAATTTGGAATTGATTATGCGGCTTTGAATGAAAAAGCCCTTCATGTTCACGTTCCGGAAGGGGCTACTCCAAAAGATGGCCCTTCTGCAGGCGCTGCAATGACGACGGCGCTTATTTCTGCCTTAACAGGTATTGAAATTCGTAAAGATATTGCCATGACAGGGGAGATTAACCTGCGCGGTTATGTGACAGCTATTGGCGGTCTTAAAGAAAAGCTTCTTGCGGCGCTTCGTGGCGGAATTACCAAGGTTCTTATCCCTAAAGATAACGAGAAAGACCTTGCGGATATCCCAGATAAAGTGAAAAAGAATCTGGAGATCGTACCTGTAAACACGATTGAAGAAGTGCTCGTTCACGCTCTTTTGAAGATGCCAGAGCCGATTTTAACCGAAAAAACAGCAGAAAATGCCCCGATATCCCCAGAAACTGCAGAAAATAAGGGGAAAGACGTGATTCATCATTGAGTCTTATTTGAAAAGGGCTTAAAACTGATTCTATTGAAACACAGAGAAACAAACGGCTAGAGCCACTCTCAGTGATTCGATAGATGGTTTTACATTTGCTTTATAAAACCGTCTTCATGAAATTAAACTCTAACATAAGGGGACACTCCTATGAATAAAGCAGAACTTATTGAACACGTAGCAAAACAAACTGAAATGACTAAAGCAGATGCACAACGCGCTGTTGAAGCTGTTTTCGGTGGTATCACTGCAACTTTGAAAAAAGGCAATGATGCACGTTTTGTTGGTTTTGGTACATTCTCAGTTGCTAAACGCGCTGCGACAACAGGCCGTAACCCACGTACAGGCGAAGCGATTAAAATTCCTGCTTCTAAAAACGCGAAGTTCAAAGCTGGTAAAGAGCTTAAAGAAGCCGTTAACAAGAAGTAAGTTAACCCCTTCCTATTATTTGAACAAAGGCTACACTGATTTAGTGTGGCCTTTTTTCTTTATATTCGCTTGCATTTTTAAACGGGGATGGTTAAAACACTGACATCTCTTATGGGGGTGGTTAGCTCAGCTGGTAGAGCATCTCGTTTACACCGAGAGGGTCAGCGGTTCGAACCCGTTACCACCCACCATTTTAGCTTATAAATATTTGGATCAGCTTTGGGTCTACATCAACACATTGACATTTATTGCGAGCGCTTAGAGCCAGGTTTAATGGCCGAGCCTTTGAATGCTCTATCGAACATTGCTTTTATTATAGCGGCGATCGCGGCGCTTATACTGGCGAAAAAGAAAAATGCTTTAAATGCTTATGTGATCAAACTGATCGTACTGATTGCCGCGATAGGGATCGGCAGTTCTCTTTTTCATACTTACGCGAATGTTTGGTCGAAATTTGCAGATGTTCTACCCATCTTGTTATTCAAAATCTCGTTTTTAATAAGCTATAGCCACCTTGTTATTGGTTTGAAGAGATCGAAAATATTCGCCCTGTTTATCTTATTTTTGGGACTTTCTGTTTTATCTGGCATGATGCCGTATTCATGGCTTAACGGGTCGCTTGGATATAGCCCCGCGCTCATATTTCTGATTGGTTTTGGGGCTTATCATTTACGAGCGCAAAAACATGAGCCATGGATATTGTTATTAGCCGCGTTGCTTTTTGTCATTTCTCTCTCATTTAGATCTATTGATATGTTGATTTGTGAGGCCTTACCAATCGGCGTGCATTATATGTGGCATATCTTAAACGGCATTGTGCTTTATTTGTGTGTACGATCTATTATCAAAAACATTAAATAAATGTTTTCATAATAAATTAGATGTGTTACTTAAATATATATGATTAAAAGACCTCATCCTCTCGACTTAACAATGACTGGCCGCGAATCTGGTCATGGATCAAATCATAGCCATCAAGAGCCAACACCAGAACAAGCGGCATGGATTGCCGCGACTATAAGGGGTGTAGCGGGCATCCCAAAGGAAATAATAAAGCCTTTGGGTCCTGTTCTGCAAAACTTGGCTAATCAAATCGGCGGGCCATAATTTGTCTCCTTTTATTCTGAATGGCCTGAAAATGCGCTGTCCTAAGTGTGGGCAGGGACGTGTTTTAAAGGGATATTTGACAAAACACGATCAATGCCCAAATTGCGGCGAAAGTTTTGAGGGTTTAAACGCCGATGATGGGCCCGCCTGGTTTACGATGTTTTTTGTCGGGCTTTTTACAATCCCTCTATTAATCGCTTTAGGCGTTTATAACTGGTTTTCAATGCCTTTCAATATTGCGATCATTTGCGTTTATATTACGCTTCTCTCCCTTATACTCTTACCACCCACTAAAGGGATCTTTATCGCCATTTTATGGTATTTACGCGAAAATAAATAAGACTGAGAATAACAAAGCCAGCGCTTTTTGAAGGCTGGCTTGTTTGAAGCGATTTTATTGTGACTGAGTTTGCTGGACAAGGGCAATAAGGTAGCTGTCATAGGCCGTGAACTCTGTACCTTGCAGATTTATCTCTAAATGTGTTTGTGTCATTGTTTTTATCCTTTCTGTGAAGCTACCATCCCACTAAAGCGTGGCTGAATTAATGTGATATCAAGCCTATACTAAGGTAAGTCTATGATTTAATTGTGAAAATTAAGGCATTTTTTAGGCTTGCCCGTTTTGCTTTGCCTGATAATATCTATGCCTTAACAACATATCAGGAGAAGAATATGCTCATAGGCGTTCCGAAAGAAATTAAACCTCAAGAACATAGAGTAGGGCTTGTGCCATCTTCTGTGCGTGAATTTGTTGCCCATGGGCATGATGTGATTGTGGAAACAAATTGTGGTGAAGGCATTAATTATACAGACGCAGATTATGAGCAAGCAGGGGCAAAAATCCTGAAAACAGCAAAAGAAATCTTTGCCCAAGCAGAGATGATTATCAAAGTTAAAGAGCCACAAGCGATTGAATGCGAAATGCTCCGCGAAGATCAGGTTTTGTTCACCTATCTCCACCTTGCAGCAGATGAAGCGCAAACAAGAGGGCTGATGAAATCTAAATGTGTTGCAATTGCTTATGAAACTGTTACTGGCCCCAATGGTCGCGGACTTCCGTTGCTTGCGCCTATGTCTGAAATTGCGGGGCGCCTGTCTATTCAGGTGGGCGGCGCGTACTTGCTGAAACATCTTGGAGGGCGTGGCCGTCTTATTGGCGGATCCCCGGGTGTTGAGGCGGCAAAAGTCGTCGTCATTGGCGGCGGTGTATCTGGTTATCATGCGGCGCAAATGGCCGTAGGGATGGGTGCAGATGTAACAATTTTAGAAAAAGGTCATGATCAAATTCGCGTCCTCGATGAGCATTTTGGCAATACAGCGCGTGTTATTCAGTCCTCTGCCGATTCGATTGAGCGTTATGTTCTAGACGCGGATCTTGTTATTGGCGCGGTTCTTATTCCAGGGGCTTCTGCACCGAAACTTGTCACTAAGGAAATGATCTCAAAAATGCGGCCAGGCTCTGTCGTTGTTGATATTGCTATCGACCAAGGCGGATGCTTTGAAACATCCCATGCCACCACGCATAACGATCCTGTTTATACAGTGGATGATGTGATCCATTACTGTGTGGCCAATATGCCGGGCGCAGTGCCTATGACATCCGCGCATGCGCTGAATAATGCGGTACTTCCTTATGCGCTTCAACTGGCTGATAAAGGCTGGAAAAAGGCGCTGGCAGAAAATCCAGCCCTTATGGCTGGTCTTAATGTTTGCAAAGGGGAGGTCACTTATAAATGCGTTGCAGATGAATTTGGCCTTGGGTTTACAGAGCCAGCCAAGCTTGCAGCATAAGTTTTAAGCTAAAAAGACGATAAAAGCCTCTTTTTGTTAGGATTTCATGCTTGACGCTATAGGCTTTCTTCGTTAAATACAGATCAAGTTTTTTGCGCGGGTGTAGCTCAGTTGGTTAGAGCGCCGCCCTGTCACGGCGGAGGCCGCGAGTTCAAGTCTCGTCACTCGCGCCATTAACTTAAATTAAAATCTATCCGTATTCACAACACTGTGACGCGGATATTTTTTTGTCTAAATCGTCACTATTTGCGTATGTTCCTGTTTACTTAAACGCGGCCAGGGTTTATTTTCTTTTTTATGGCACCTACGGAACTTCTTTTGAATTACCTCCCGATCCTGATTTTTATTGGGGTTGCTGTTGTTATGTCCTGCGCGATGCTTGTGCTGTCGTTTGTTTCGGGTAAGCAAAACCCTGACGTGAATAAAAACGCAGCTTATGAGTGCGGATTTGATGCTTTTGACGATGCGCGTAATAAATTTGATGTGCGTTTTTACCTTGTTGCAATTCTCTTTATCATTTTCGACCTTGAAATCGCGTTTCTTTTTCCATGGGCTATAAGCCTTAGTGAAATTGGTATGTTTGGATTTTGGTCGATGATGATTTTTTTAGGGGTTCTCACCGTGGGCTTTATTTATGAATGGAATAAAGGCGCGTTAGAGTGGGAGTAGAGTTTTCAGTTGCTGCTGAAAAAGATTTGCGTAGCTCATCTGCGCTTGCGATTGTATGGGAGTATCAGGCTTATATAGGCGCACTTGAATTTGAGTTGTTGGAATTAAGAAAAACTGGCCAAATAGTTAGACAAAACCCTCTAAGGTATATGCATTAAATGTCACATGATCGTAAAAATATAATTGCACCTGATGTGCCTTTTACAACGAAGCTGCCGATGCCGCCGCCTCAACAGCAAGATGTAGTGCCTGCGGCGATGTCAAAACAGCTTAATGATAAGGGTTTTATTTTAACATCCGCTGATTCCCTTTTTGATTGGGCGCGTACGGGCTCGCTTTGGCCGATGACATTTGGCTTAGCGTGTTGCGCGGTTGAGATGATTCATTCGTATATGAGCCGATATGATCTTGACCGTTTTGGTATGATTCCCCGTCCATCCCCGCGTCAATCTGATGTTATGATCGTTGCCGGCACACTTACCAATAAAATGGCTCCCGCGCTTCGCCGTGTCTATGACCAAATGCCAGAGCCACGTTGGGTTATCTCAATGGGGTCTTGCGCCAATGGCGGCGGTTATTACCATTATTCTTATTCTGTGGTGCGTGGATGTGATCGTATTGTTCCGGTTGATATTTATGTCCCCGGGTGTCCCCCAACAGCTGAGGCGCTTGTCTATGGACTTTTACAGCTTCAAAAGAAAATTCAGCGTGAAGACACGCGTATTGCCCGCTAAAGCCGATTAAATCTAATTGATCCTTATATTTTATTTGACGTAATACGAATTTAAGGGTAGGTTACATAATCTAAAAAAATAGGAGTGTGATTATGGTTGATGTAACAAGGCGCAGCGTTTTACTCGGTGGCGGTGCAAGTTTAGCTTTAGCAGGTTTTGGTGGTAAGGCCACTGCAGAAACTTTCAGCAACCCCAGTTATTTTGGTGTTGAGCTTTTAAAAGCTGCAGGCAAGAATCTTCATGGTAATCGCACTGCGGATGAAGTCGCTGCAGATTTTAATCCTAATGTTTATACACCAGAAACCATCGCTGCCGCTTTCGTAGCTGAATGGGAAGAAGCCGATAATTCTAGTGCTAAACAACGCATTATTGATGCTTTTGCAAATAATGATCGTGGCCCTTTTGATGCTCTTTTTAATGGTCGCCGTGATCAGGGGCTTGTTGCAACTATAAATGACCAGCTGACGCGCATTTTACCTGCGGCGATCAGAGACATCGCACAAGGTAATGGAACAGAAGGAAGATCAGATTACAAGCAAATAGCAGATGTTGGCCTTCAAGGGGCACTTAAGATTTTAGAGCATGTTAAAAATACTGAACCAGAGAATTTTGATGCTGTAAAAGGTCAATTAGAAGTACTTGCACCCATAATGTCGGATGCCTGGACGCAAGGCGTTGAGCAGTTTAGAACAAGTCTTGGTTTCACTTTGGCGACGAATGCGCCGACAAATGGTCCAGGCCCGATTGTTCCAGCTTTAAGATAGGGAATTCTTTTCCAAAAACTATTGGAAACCCCTGATTAACTCTTTATAGTACCGCGAATAACAACCGCGGTATTTTTTATGTCCAAAACAGAAGCCTTTACAGATTTAGCCGATCATATCAGAGATGAGTTAGAGGATATCATTCTCAACCATTCAATTGATGATGAGGAGCTTTGCCTCATTGTTGCGCCAGAAAATATCTGCGCGACCCTTCAATTCCTAAAAAGTGATAAAGACTGCCGATTCACACAACTGATAAGCATATGCGGTGCAGATTATCCTAGCCGTGAAAAACGCTTTGATATTGTGTATCATATGTTGTCGATGACCCTCAATCAGCGCATTCGTATTAAGCTTCATGTCGGCGAAAATGAGCTTGTGCCAACAGCAACAAAAATTTTCAGCGCGGCAGGATGGTATGAACGCGAAACATGGGATCTTTACGGCATTTATTTTGATGGGCATGAAGACTTACGCCGCTTGCTAACGGATTATGGTTTTCATGGCCACCCTTTACGTAAAGACTTCCCGTTAACAGGATATGTGGAACTTCGATATGACGAGGAACAACAGCGCGTTGTCTACGAACCTGTTAAATTAACGCAGGCCTACCGCAGTTTTGATTATCTCTCCCCATGGGAAGGGATGACCGACATTCAACTGCCGGGAGATGAAAAGGGTACAATCCCCGAACGCGGTTGGAAACAATCAGACAAAACGGTTGGGGGACAAAAATAATGGTTCATTCAGTGCATACAGAAGAAGTGATCGAAGTCTCTGCCCAAACCCAGATTAAACCCATGACCATGAACTTTGGCCCACAGCACCCAGCCGCGCACGGCGTCTTGCGTCTTGTTCTTGAAATGGAAGGGGAGATCGTTGAACGCTCCGACCCTCATATCGGCTTACTCCACCGCGGGACAGAAAAACTTATTGAGCATAAAACATATACGCAGGCTATTCCTTATTTTGACCGCCTTGATTATGTAGCGCCAATGAACCAAGAACACGCTTTTGCCCTTGGTGTTGAAAAGCTTTTGGGGATTACCCCGCCGCGCCGTGCGCAGTATATCCGTGTTTTGTTTTGTGAATTGGGACGTATTTTAAACCATATTTTGAACATTACGACCTTTGCCCTTGATGTCGGGGCGATCACGCCTGCACTATGGGGATTTGAAGAACGTGAAAAAGGCATGCGCTTTTATGATGCCGTTTGTGGCGCACGCCTCCATGCTAATTACTTCCGCCCGGGCGGCGTTGCCATGGATATGCCGGCGGGTCTGGCTGAAGAAATGCTCGAATGGACAGAAAGCTGTCCTAAAACCCTTGATGATCTTGAAACCTTGTTGACCGATAACCGCATCTTTAAACAACGCACTGTTGATATTGGTGTGGCGAGTACAGAAGAAGCGCTTGACTGGGGCTTTACGGGGCCAATGCTCCGTGGGTCTGACGTTGCGTGGGATTTACGCAAAAGTCAGCCCTATGATGTATACGAAGAGATGAACTTTGACGTGCCTGTTGGTAAAACGGGTGATTGTTACGCGCGTTATTTGGTGCGTGTGGCTGAAATGCGTGAATCGCTCAAAATCATGCGCCAATGTCTAAAATCCATGCCTGATGGCCCTGTAAAGGTGAATGACTATAAAGTGTCACCGCCGCCACGTGCCGAGATGAAAGATTCAATGGAGGCACTGATCCATCATTTTAAACTATACACTGAAGGGTACCATGTCCCTGCAGGAGAAACTTACACCGCGGTCGAAGCACCAAAGGGTGAGTTTGGTGTCTACCTCGTTGCAGATGGCACAAATAAGCCCTATCGCTGTCATATCCGCGCGCCGGGCTTTGCCCATCTTCAGGCTCTCGATTTTATCAGTAAAGGTCACATGCTTGCCGATGTTGTGTCAAATATTGGCTCAATGGACATCGTTTTTGGTGAGATTGACCGTTAATGACCGTCTCAGGCGGCGCGATATTATCTGAGCGCGGCACACTTGATTCTATCCAAGTGATGCGGGGTTTTGCGGCCGTTCTTATTGTTATTTATCATGCACTTAAAGAAACTGTTTCACTTTATGGTTTAACAAATTTTTCTGCAGGGCAGTTAGAGCCTCTTATTTACGGCATTGATCTTTTCTTCGTGATTAGCGGTTTTATAATGATCTACACCAGCCCTGCAGAGTTCAATGCAAGCGCCGCCAAAACTTTTATGTTAAAACGCATTGCGCGAATTGTTCCACTTTATTGGTTTTTTATAACCTTGCTTGTGATCGCTTATTTTATTCTGCCGCAGCAGCTTGATTATTTGGGCTTCAATATCAATGACGTTGTTAAAACCTATTTATTCATTCCCTATTATAACGGTGATGGCATTTTAATGCCGTTTTACAAAGTCGGCTGGACCCTGAACTATGAGATGTATTTCTATGCTCTCTTTGCTTTTTTTATGCTCATACCCAAGCGCTTTTTTATGATTGCCTTGACCATCGCGCTTCTTGTGCCGGTCTTCTTTATGCGCGGCAGCGCCGAACAAAATGAGATTATTCATTTTATCAGCGCCCCGATCGTTCTTAATTTTTTAAGCGGCATTTGGATTGGTTTTATGGTCAAAAAGGGTATAGCACTGCCCACAATCATAAAATATCTCGGCGTTTTAGTGATTGCGGCCTCGCTTATCTGGTTGATTTTTGCCGCGCAAATATATGCGGCAACAGGTCTGTCTTTTCCACAAAAGACCTTTGCTGCGCTCACAATTGCGCTGATTGTTTTGCCAAGGGGCGCTTTTGATATGAAAATGCCCAAATTTGCTGGGTTTTTAGGTGATTCGTCTTATTCTCTTTATTTATCCCATTCCTTTGCGATAGGTGTTTTGGTCGTGTGTATAGGGCAATTGGATCTCACCGCCCACGTTGCGCCGTGGCTCTTTTGCGGTTTATGTTTGTTTCTTTCGATAAGTGCTGGAAGCGTGAGCTTTTTATTGATAGAAAAGCCTATGCTAAGGCTTTCAAAATCTTATATTTTACGCCAAAATAAAAACCTATTTAATCGGTAATAACACCAGAGATAATACGATGAAAAAATCAAACGCCATTAACGCTAGTTTTCAGCCTGACAGCTTCGAGTTTACAGATCCAAAAGCGGTTAAAGAGATTATCGGGCGCTATCCGCAGGGGCGCGAGCATAGTGCAATTATGCCGCTTCTTGATCTTGCGCAGCGCCAAATTGCGGTGACTGGCCCTTATGGTGATTTGCCTATTGGCGGGGGGTGGATTACTCGCGCCGCAATGGATAAAATCGCAGAAATTTGCGGTGTCGCAAAAATTAAAATCTATGAGGTTGCCACTTTTTATTCGATGTATAATCTTGAGCCTGTCGGCAAATATCTTATTCAATTGTGCACGACAACGCCTTGCTGGCTTTGTAATGCGAATGACATTGTAAAGGCGTGTACAGATCACCTTGGCATTAAAATTGGTCAAACAACCAAAGACGGTTATTTCACTTTAATGGAAGTGGAATGCCTGGGCGCATGTACAAATGCACCGATGATCCAAATGAATGATCTTTACTATGAGGATCTAACTGGCGAAAAAATGATCGAGATTTTAGAGAGCCTCAAAAAAGATATTATACCGCCCCATGGCCCTCAAAATGGCCGACGTGGATCTATGGCAATAACAGGGCCAACATCATTACAAGAACAAGCCAAAAAGGCAGGAGTGCTATAATGCTCAGCGATAAAGATAGAATTTACACCAACCTTTATGGGTTTGAGCCGTTTAACCTTGAATACGCCAAAAAGCGTGGTGATTGGGATGGTACGGCGGCGCTGATTAAAAAAGGGCGTGAATGGATCATTGAGGAAATGAAAAAATCAGGTCTACGCGGTCGCGGCGGCGCTGGGTTTCCGACGGGACTTAAATGGTCGTTCATGCCAAAAGAGCTGAAAGACAAACCGCATTACCTCGTTATTAATGCAGATGAGTCGGAGCCAGGCACTTGTAAAGATCGTGAGATTATGCGCCATGATCCCCATAAACTTATTGAAGGGGCGCTACTGGCAGGTTTTGCTATGCAGGCACATCACGCGTTTATTTATATTCGTGGAGAATTTGTGCATGAAGGATCTGAAGTCGTTCAGGCTATTGAAGAAGCGCGCGCGGCTGGGTTGCTTGGTAAAAATGCGGCTGGGTCTGGCTGGGATTTTGATGTGACCTTACACAGGGGCGCGGGCGCGTATATTTGCGGCGAAGAGACCGCTTTGCTTGAATCGCTCGAAGGTAAAAAAGGGCAACCACGTAATAAGCCACCATTTCCTGCTATGGCGGGACTTTATTCCGCGCCGACAACCATCAATAATGTGGAAACAATTGCGTCAGTTCCTACAATTTTAAGACGCGGCGGAAGCTGGTTTGCTTCTTTTGGTAAGGATGAGAAAAACACAGGCACTAAGCTCTTTTGCATTTCTGGCCATGTGAATTCCCCTTGCGTCGTCGAGGAAGAAATGGGCATTCGCATGAAGGACCTCATTGAGAAACATGCGGGCGGTGTTCGTGGTGGTTGGGATAACCTAAAGGCTGTTATTCCGGGTGGTTCGTCTTGTCCGCTCCTGCCTGCTGAGATTTGCGATACAGTGCTTATGGATTTTGACTCTTTGCGCGAAGTGCAATCGGGTTTAGGAACGGCGGGTTTAATCGTCATGGATAAATCAACCGACATTATTTATGCGATTGCGCGCCTTTCTTATTTTTATAAGCATGAAAGTTGTGGCCAATGTACACCATGCCGTGAGGGTACAGGATGGCTTTGGCGCGTGATGACCCGTATGGTGAAAGGGGATGCAGAGCTTGAAGAAATTGATATGCTTCTTGATGTCACAAAAGAGATCGAAGGCCACACAATTTGCGCGCATGGCGATGCATCAGCATGGCCAATTCAGGGACTAATGCGTCATTTTAGACCAGAGGTTGAAGCACGTATTTTAGCCTATCGTAAGGCAAAGAAGGCGGCTTAATTTTATCTCAATCACTTTTTAAGGAGTAATACTATGTTTAAGCCGCCTGAAGATCGCCAATGGGGCGAAGAGCCGAGATTGCCGCGTAACGAATTTACGCCAAGTCATAAAGGATATCCTGCACGGCGCGACCCACAGGCTGAAAATCCAAAAGGAATAATGTCTAGTGACATTGGAGCGGCGCAAGAGCGGCGTCTGCGACAACATTATGGTCCAGCGCGAAAAATGTGAGCGAACGCGTTACGCTTTTGCTTTAATCAAATAACTTCCCAAAACCATGCCAATGATAGCCGCGACAAAACCTGCAAGTTGCGGCGGCCAAATAAGAATGGCTTGAATTGTTTCGGGTGATAGCAAGGGTAGTGTGCATCCATTTTCTTGGTCTGCGCAAATAATAAGCCCTTCGATTGAAAGCCATGTCACAAGCCCCATGCCAATTGAAGTCAAAGCGCCGTCAGTATGGGCGCGCTTCCAATATAGCCCGGCAAAGAGCGGCACAATCGCCCCCACAAGCGTTACTTTATAAGCATTCTCTACCATCTCAAAAATGGAAAGCTCACTATTAATTGCAATAAATAAAACGGTGCACGCAAAACCCAAAACACAAAAACGGATAAGGCGTAAAAAGTTCTTATCGCTAATTTTGGGCATAAAGCCTTTCAAAATATTTTCTGCAAAGGTCACGGAAGGCGCGAGCAACGTCCCTGATGCCGTTGACATGATGGCGGATAAAAGCGCGCCAAAGAAGATAATCTGTATCCATAGCGGCGTATGATTTAAGATAAGCGAAGGGAGAATAACTTGCGAGTCTTCTGTCAATTGTGTTGCCACCGTATCAGGTTCAATAATGAACGCTGAATAGGCCAGATAAATCGGAATAAACGCAAAGAAGAAATAAGCCACGCCCCCAATGATTGTGCCGCGCACGGCGGTTTTTTCATCTTTGGCAGACATGACGCGCTGAAACACATCTTGCTGCGGGATAGAGCCAAACCCCAGAGTAATCCAAGCGGCAATAAACGCTAATATGGCGGGCAGAGTCAGCTCAGGCCAAAAATTGCTGAAAGCTTGGTTATCAATCGCATGATTGATGACTATATCTGCACCCCCCGCAATGCCTGAAATAACATAGGCAATAATGAAAAGGCCAATTGTAATGACGGCCATTTGCATGAAATCAGTAATCGCAACAGACCACATCCCACCAAATATTGTATAGAGCAGAACAATCGAGATGCCCAAAACCATGCCCCATTCTTGGGAAAGCGCCCCATGGGTAACAATGTGAAAAACAAGGCCAAGCGCCATGACCTGCGCTGCAACCCACCCTAGATAGCTGGTGCAGATAAAGAGAGAAACAATCACCTCAACCTTACGGCCATATTTTTGTTTGTAAAAATCGCCAATTGTCAGAAGCTTCATGCGATATAAACGCGCCGCAAAAACCAAACCAACGAGTATAAGGCACATTGCCGCGCCAAACGGGTCGCCAATAACCCCGCCTAAGCCTTCTTCAATAAATGTCGCGGGAACGCCCAAAACGGTTTCGCTTCCAAACCATGTGGCAAAAACGGTTGCGATAGTGATGTAAAGGGGGAGGGATCGTCCTGCTACGACGTAATCGGTTGAATTATGAACGCGCCGCGCCGCATATAGGCCAACGGCAATTGAAATAATCATATAAAGACAAACAAATCCAATTAACATTCATTCCCCCAGTTGTATGAACCGATAATAATTATACGATTGTGAGTGTAAAATATTTTAAGTCTTATATCCGCACAACATGAATTTTATTATTTAAAGAAAATGGACACTTATTTGTAACAAGCGTATGATATTAACGAATTCACAATGCATATTTTAACCCCTATAAAAATGGAGACTATTATGGCACGTATCGCCCCAAACACATCACCCGCCGCAGAGGCACAAAAACAACTTGATGGCGTAAAGGCAAAGCTTGGCTCTGTGCCGAATATTTTTCAAACTTTTGCTCATTCGCCCGCTGTTCTTGATTTTTACATGCAAGGATCAGGCGCGCTCGGCAAGACATCAATTTCTACAAAACTGAGAGAGAGCCTAGCGCTCACCGTTGCGGGTCTTCACGGCTGTGATTATTGTGCTTCCGCGCATACTAAAATTGGTGAAGGCGCAGGCTTAACGACAGAAGAATTAAAGCACAATCTTAAAGGCCAATCAGAGGACGCAAAAACCCAAGCCGCCCTTACTTTTGCCGCCAAAACTGTTGAAAGCCGCGGAAATGTATCCGATGCGGACGTAAAAGCCGTTAAAGAGGCTGGTTTTTCAGAAGGCGAAGTTTTAGAGATGGTTGCTGTGATTGCCTTTAATATCTTCACAAACTATTTCAATCACGTTGCCGACACAGATGTGGATTTTCCACATGTTTCGACAAGTGATGTGAGAAAAGCTGCTTAATTAAAAGCTCGGTATTTTTTACAGCGGTTGCTTTTGGGAATTTTAGAATAAGTCTGGTTATTAACCCGTCTTTTTCATCGCATTAACACCGAAATAACGGGCGGCGTTTTCAAAAAGGGCAAGGCCGTCCGCTTCTTCAGGCAAAGGCATGCCTAAACGGCGCGCTTGGTCTTTCAGCACTGCAAAATCATCGCGCTGCCATGTGAACATTCCGCGCTCAGGGTGGGGCATCAGAACCAATACGCGGCCAGATTCGTCTGTAATTCCCGCTATATCATCGGTTGACCCGTTCGGATTGTAAGGGAACTCACCATTGGCAGGTTTGCCGTCTTTCGTATACCGCAAAGCGATTTGATCGTTGTCTTTTAAGGTTTTTAGCGTCGCATCGTCCATCATAAAGCGCCCTTCACCATGGGCGACAGGAATGTGCATGTTGACCACACCCTCAAGCCAAGGGGATTTATGTGATGTCACTCCCAAATCAATCCACCGGCATTGATACCGCGCGCTAGCATTATGGGTCACGGCTACTTGACGCACGCCGTATTGACCATCACATGCGGGGGCTAGACCTAAATTCACAACAATTTGACAACCATTACAGATGCCAAGGGTCAATGTATCACGCGATACGAATTCTTTAAGCGCGTCCCCGATAGTCAGGCGCATCTTTTGGGCAAACGCATTGCCAGAGCCTGTATCATCGCCATAAGAAAATCCGCCAGGGACGGAAAGCGCCTGTATCTCGTAAAGTTCATTCGGGTTTTCGGCCAGATCATTGATGTGGCGTATCACGGTGTTAAATCCAACACGCTCAAACGCAAACGCTGTTTCTTCCTCACTATTCAGGCCGTATCCAGTAACGACCATTGCCTTTGGGGCGGTGTTTGTCATCGTTAATACCCTCCCAAGGTCGATTTATAGCTTTGAGATAATGCTTCAATATCGTTTTTTATACCGTTGATATATAAGTGATTATAGTTTGTCACTTCACCGATTAAGGCGACATGTTCTAACCCGCTCATGGTTGTTTCAAAGGCGGATTGATCGTCAGGGGAAACGGTCACAATGATCCGTCCCTGACTTTCAGAGAACAGGAGCTTATCAAGACGAAGATCGCTATCAATACTAATATCCATGCCAAGCCCGCTTGCGATTGCTTTTTTGGCAAGCGTCACACCGAGGCCGCCAAATCCAACAGCCATGGCAGAGGCGCAAAGCTGTTGCTTGTTGGCAATGGTAAGAGCGCGGTAGAGAGCATAGTTTGGTTCATCATGCATTTCTGGCACGTTATTGCCCAAATGCCCCAGATGGTCATAATATTCTGACCCACCCAGTTCGTCTTTCGTCTCGCCAAGGATATAAACCAAATCACCAGCCGCTTTCGGGTCAATGGATACGGCATGTGCCACATCTTCTATGACGCCGATTGCTGAAATTAGAAGGGTCGGCGGGACAGAGATCGTAACAGGATTATTGTCCGCATCATAACCGCGGAAGTCGTTGAACATACTATCTTTGCCTGAAATAAAGGGTGTGCGGTATGTTTTGGCAAGGTGATAAATCGCCGCCATTGCCCGTTTCAGTTGCCCTAAACGCTCTGGCTCATCAGAGGAACACCAGCAAATATTGTCCAAAAGGGCAAGATGATCAATATCTCCTCCTGCCGCAATAGCATTGCGAACGGCTGTATCAAGCGCGGCGCGTGCCATGTGGTGTGTATCAATATCGCTGTAACGCGGCGCTAACCCTTGGGAGAGAACGGCGGCGCGTTTGGAATTCAATACAGGGCGCGACACTGTGGCGTCTGCAAAAACACGCCCGCGACCTTGTATGGGCCCTAATACGGCAGACCCTTGGACGTTATGATCATATTGCGCGGCTACAAATTCTTTGGAACAAATATTGAGGCGACCCATCATATCAATTAGCATTTTGGCGTAATCGCTTGGCTCTGCAATATCAGGCTCAGGCTCTCCACCGCGCGTGAATGTTGTTTTAAGCGGGGTTTCTGGAATGCCGTCATGGAGGAACTCCATACTCATATCCATCGCCGTATCGCCATGCCATGTGAGAACGGCGCGGCCAGAATTATTAAATTCCCCGATATCCCAGGCCTCTACACCGCGTTTTTCAAGTAATTTGAAAAGCGTGTCGATGTTTTGCGCAGGTACAGATAGTGTCATGCGTTCTTGGCTCTCTGAGATCCAAATCTCCCATGGCTGCATGCCTGGATATTTAAGCGGCACTTTATCAAGCGCGAGGCAAAACCCGCCAGAGCTTTCGCCCATTTCACCAACAGAGGACGCAAGGCCGCCCGCGCCGTTATCCGTGATGGCATTATAAAGGCCAAGGCCGCGTATTTCTTTTACAATAGCGTCCATAAATTTCTTTTGCGTAATCGGGTCGCCAATTTGTACTGCCGTTGCAGGGGAGCCTTCATCGAGTGCCACGGAGGAAAACGTTGCGCCGTGAATACCATCGCGGCCAACTTTTCCGCCAATCATCACAATACGATCACCATTTTTGGCAGATTTAATATGGCTTGGCTTGCCGTTAATTTCTCGCGGGATAACGCCGACAGTCCCTGCAAATACAAGTGGCTTGCCGACATAACGGTCATCAAAATACATAAACCCTTGTGGGGTTGGGATACCCGATTGGTTCCCGCCCGCCTCAACGCCTGCGACAACACCTTTCATAATAGTGTCAGGAGAAAGTGTCGGGTTCATTTTGTTTTTACCGCGATAATATTCAAGGTCTTTACGCGGATCAGCAAGGCAAAAGCCATAACGGTTCAAAACGGGTTTTGCGCCCTGACCAAACCCAAGACAGTCACGGTTGACACCAACAATCCCCGTAATCGCGCCGCCAAACGGGTCAAGCGCAGAAGGGGAGTTGTGCGTTTCCACCTTGTCAGTAATCATCCAGTTATCATCAAAGATGATTCCCCCTGAATTATCGCTAAAGACAGAGATGCAAAAGTCATCATCGCCGCGTGCTTTACGGATCTCATTCGTTGCGCCTTTAATGTAATGCTTATAAAGACCATCTTTAATGTCATCGATAGGGGACGCAAAGATTGTGTGCTTGCAGTGCTCTGACCATGTCTGAGCGAGGGTTTCAAGCTCTACATCTGTAGGATTGCGTCCTTCTTTGGCAAAATGCTGTTGAACGGCCTGCATATATAAAAGCGACATTCCAAGCGGGCCGCGGCGCGTCCCATCTTCATTTTTGATGCCTTCTTTACCGATCGTGATGAGTTCCTCATCAGATACATTTAAATCAACACTATCAATGGCTGCGCCTTTATTATCTAGGACAACGCGGGGAATAAACGCGTCCATGCCGCCCTCTTTGGTAAATTGGGCTTTATTCTTGTTAGAGGCGCGTTGGATTAGAGGATTATGCAAATCAGCGGCTAATGCCTTAACATCATCTTCGCTCAAAGTGCCTTTTAAAAGAATAACTCGAGAGCTATAGAGTGTTTTATTGCGCCCTAAGGTGAGAGCGGTAAGCTCGCTTGCCGTATGGCCGATATTATCCGTTACACCTGGTAAATAGCCGATCTCAAGCGCCCAATCAAAATCACCTGCCGTTTCCATGTAATCATTGGCAGGTTCTTGACCAGCCTCAAGAACAAACGCCTTTTGCGTCACCGGATTGGTAAAGGATTTCAGGCAATCATCGAGGCTAGCAGCATCTTTGATACCTTCCTCAATCGTATAAACATCCACAACGCGCACGCTATCGACTTTTTGACCTGATTTTTTGAACTGATCCTCAAGCGTTTTGGCGCGGCCATCTTCGGTGAGGGTGAAAACTTCTATACGCTGTACCATGCCTGATCTTTTAAAGGGCAATGGTTTTGTAATCAAAGGAAATTTTACCTAAAAACCAGAATATCCCGAAAAGGCGTTATATTTTTATCTTATTGCCGTATTGCCCCTTGCTTTTGATGTTCGCTTTAGGCAATTTTAGGCCGTTATAACAAATTATGAGTCAGAAAAACCTCTCATGCCAAAACTTACCATTAATAACCAAGAAGTTGACGTTGCCCTGGGAACATCCATCATTCAGGCGGCGGAGCAAATTGGTATTGAAATTCCGCGTTTTTGTTACCATGACCGTTTAACCGTGCCGGCTAATTGCCGCATGTGTTTGGTTGAGGTTGAAGGCGGGCCGCCAAAACCAGTGGCCTCGTGCGCGATGGCGTGCGGTGAAGGCATGGTGGTGAAGACTGATTCCCCGATGGTGAAGAAGGCGCGTAAAGGCGTCATGGAAATGCTCCTTATTAATCACCCGCTGGATTGTCCTATATGTGACCAAGGCGGTGAATGTGACCTTCAAGACCAAGCGGTTGCCTATGGTTTTGATCGCTCACGCTACTCAGAGAACAAACGTGCGGTAAAGGATAAGCCGCTCGGCCCCTTAATCAAAACTACCATGACGCGCTGTATAAATTGCACGCGCTGCGTTCGTTTTGGTGAGGAAGTTGCCGGCGTGACTGAATTGGGTCAACTCAACCGCGGCGAAGATGCCGAAATCGGCACTTTTATTGCCAAGGCAATCTCAACTGAAATGTCTGGTAATATGATTGACATTTGCCCCGTTGGTGCGTTGACGTCCAAACCTTATGCTTTTAAAGCACGCTCATGGGAGCTGAAGAAAACTGAAAGTATTGATGTGCATGATGCGCTGGGCTGTAATATCCGCGTCGATAGTCGGGGTAATGAAGTGCTTCGTATTTTACCGCGCCTGAATGAGGACATCAATGAAGAATGGATCGATGATCGCACACGCTTTGCCTATGATGGCCTTAAGAAAAAGCGCCTTGATCGTCCATATATTAAAGACGAAGTCAGCAAAAAACTGCGCGCTGTAGAATGGCCTGAAGCTCTGTCTTACCTAGCCGATAAAATGAAGACCTTTAAGGCCAATAATATGGCGGCTTTAGCGGGTGATCTTTGCGACGCAGAAAGCATGTTCGCGCTTAAAGGTCTTATGAAATCACTCGGCGCCGATAACCTCGAATGCCGCGTAGATGGCGCGCAATTTGATGTAACGAACAAATCAGGCTATCGCTTTAATTCAGGTATTGCGGGCGTGGATGAGGCTGATGCGATTTTGCTTGTTGGGACAAATCCGCGCCGTGAAGCTGCTGTACTGAATGCCCGTATTCGCCGTGCTTTTTATGAGCGCAACATTGCTATCGCCCTTATCGGTGAGAAAATGGATGCGACATTTGAGTATGAGCACATTGGTACATCGCCGCAGGATATAGAGAAACTCTCAAATGCGCGAACTGGTTTCGCCAAGACGTTGAAAGAGGCCAAGAACCCGATGATTATTGTCGGCGCCGATGTTTTTGCCCGTGAAGATGGTTTGGCGCTTCATGGTTTGCTTTACACGGCGGCAGAAAAACTAGGCGTTGTAAAAGATGGCTGGAATGGTTTTAATGTCCTTCATCATGCTGCAAGCCGCATGGCTGCGCTGGAGATGGGTTTCACTCTGACCAATCCGTTTGACCTTGGCGAGATGGGCTTTGTTTATTTGCTTGGTGTTGATAATCATCAAACTCTCGATAATATCCATCCGCATGCGTTTGTTGTTTACCAAGGTCATCATGGTGATGCCGGAGCACACCGCGCAGATGTTATTTTACCAGGCGCGGCCTATACCGAAAAAAGCGGCCTTTATATGAATACAGAAGGACGCGTTCAACGGGGCCGCCAAGCCATAGACCCGCCGGGTCAGGCACGTGAGGATTGGACAATTATCCGCGCCCTTTCCGAAGAATGCGGAAATGCCTTACCTTACAATAATCTTGCGCAACTTCGTTCGGCGCTTACCGCGCAATATACTGCTTTTGGCATGGTTGATGAGATTGCACCTGCCGCTTGGGGCGCGTTCGGCGATATAAAGGGCACAGTCACTGCCAAAGTGTTTGAAAACCCGATTGATAATTTCTACCTGACCAATGTCATTACAAAGGCCTCTGCGACCATGATGAAATGCTCTGCAGAATTTGTAATGCCCGATGAAACCCTAAAGGCGGCGGAATAATGAAAACAACATTAGACCAAGTTCAAGAATTTCATGAAACCTATGGTTTGCCTGTTGAGTCTGAGCAGACAACGGGTTCTATGCAGACAAAAGAGCTTCGTATTAATCTTCTCCAAGAAGAACTCGATGAGCTGAAAGAGGCGCTTGAAAACGATGATATTGTCGAGACGCTGGATGCGCTTATTGACCTTCAATATGTTCTCGATGGTGCCTTTTTATCTTTTGGCTTACAAAATATAAAAATGGATGCGTTTAACGAGGTACATCGCTCGAATATGTCCAAGCTTGGCGCGGATGGAAAACCCATTCGACGCGAAGGCGATGGCAAGGTCATGAAAGGCCCTCATTATTTCAAACCCGATATGACAAAGTTCATCACGAAACCCAAAAAGGAGGCCGCGTAATGAGTAATATTATTACCCTTAATTTTTCTTCAGATCAAAAGAAGCTCATGGTAGGTCTTTCTTGGGACCCTAATGAAAAAAGCACCGGTGTTCTTGGTGGCTTAACGCCTCATAACCTTGATCTTTCATGCGCCGTTTTTAATGCAGATCTTGAAGTGTGCGATATTATTACACCTCTTGAGCCAAAACGTGAGCAGTATAAAGGCAAAATCTTTCACCGTGGTGATAGCACATCAGGCGGCGGTGATTTTGAGGATGAAGATGTGACTGTCTATCTTGACTCTTTGCAAGAAACCGAAAGAGATATTCGGGCGATGGCTTTTATTGTTTCTATTAATGATCGCGTACAGTTTTCTGAAGTAAAAAATGCCTCATGTGCCTTTATGGATGGTATTAATTTAGAGCCATTTTTAAGTATTGATCTGAAAGGCCTTGAGGCCAATTCAAATAATGCGTCATCTCAGCAACACTTTGTTGTTGGTTATGTTACGCAAGGTGAAGATGGGTCATGGACATTAAAGAATATCCAAAAACCTATTGAATCCCTTGGTCAATCTGCAATTGAAGCCGCTGTTAAGGCGTAACTCGCATCATTGCGGTTATATTTGCCCAGTCGATTGAATAATCTATAAGGCCAAGTTTAACGGCGTCCTGCGGCATTATTTGAACATCTGTTTTTGACTGGACTAAGGCCGCTGTGCATTCGGGGGTTATCTTTGTGACTGAGTTTGCTTCTATAAGTTGCCTTAATGCTTGGTTTAATTCGTCAAGAGACTCCCTGTCCGTAATTTCTGCATCATCTGCATGAATTGTGGCACCATTTTCATCTGTCATTGTTATTTCATGTGTCATGAGATAGCTGGTATTATCTACGTATCTATTTCCATTCGTTCCTGAAATCAGCATTGTAAAAGCCATAGAGGCAGCATTTTCAGATGCATAAGTTGTGATTGAACCATAGGAGGCGAGCATCGCATAGACAACGGGAAAGCCAGAATCTGTGCTACCACCTAAGAAGTTAATATGCATGAAAAATTGTTCTGATCCATCGGCAGCTTGAAGCATCTGAAATCTGAATGCATCAATTTCTGTAACGCGTTCTCTATCTTCGAATTCACGTAAATTTAAATCGGCTGGAAAATAAATCTCATGCGTTCCTTTTATGATCGGGATTCGCATGAATGGTATTTCTTGTAATGAAATATTTTGTAATTGCGGACAGGCGGCCTGAATTTCGGCGTCGCTCGTTGTTATTTGGCGTATATCATCCTCAGCAACTTCTGTAAAAAAGGGGCTTTGAACATCAGCAATTGCAGATGTTGCGAGCATTGTGGAAGCCATAAAGAAGGTTGTGAGTTTTACGCCGTTAAACATGGCGCGTTTATAATATATTTTTTATTATTATGTCAATTAAAAATATTGTATTTATTTGATCTTATTGGTTTAAAAATAGGGCAAAGCATATTAATAAGAACGTCATGACTGAATTTTTCTCATCTGACCTGTGGACTATTTATGGACTGCCATTTGCGTTTATGATGGCGCATATTGGCGCGATTATTGGCGTTGTCCTTTTATTTGTGGCGTATTACACCTATTTTGAACGCAAAGTCATGGGCGCAATGCAGCGCCGTCAGGGGCCAAATACGGTTGGGCCGTTTGGTTTGCTTCAACCTATTGCTGATGGAATTAAGCTTCTTTCCAAAGAAACAATTGTCCCGACGCAGTCAAATGGCCCTGTCTTTGTGATTGCGCCGATGTTGCTTTTTACGCTGGCGCTAATTGCGTGGGCGGTTATTCCTGTTAATGCCAAATGGGTTTTGGCGGATATTAATGTCGGTATTTTATACTTGTTCGCTGTGTCATCCATGGGCGTTTATGGCGTGATCATGGCGGGCTGGGCGTCAAACTCAAAATACGCCTTCCTTGGTGGCCTGCGCTCTGCCTCGCAGATGGTATCCTACGAAGTATCGATGGGCCTTGTTATTGTTTGTGTTTTGCTTTGTGTGGGCACGTTAAACCTTTCTGAAATTATCACGGCGGATCGTCCAACATGGGTTCAAATCTTATTGTTTCCAATGCTGATCGTGTTTTTGATCTCTATCTTGGCAGAAACGAATCGCGCGCCGTTTGACCTGCCTGAGGGCGAATCAGAGATAACAGGCGGGTTCATGGTTGAATACTCGGCGATGACTTTTGCGCTATTCTTTCTGGGTGAATACGCCAATATGATTTTGATGTCGGCGATGACTGTTGTCTTATTCCTTGGTGGTTGGTTGCCGCCGTTTGGGATTGAGGCGCTGGCGATAGTTCCCGGCGTTATTTGGTTTGTACTGAAAACCTTGCTTGTTATGTTCTTCTTTATTTGGACGCGGGCGACATTTCCGCGCTATCGTTATGACCAGTTGATGCGTTTGGGCTGGAAAATATTCCTGCCGTTTACCTTGTTTTACGTTGTGCTCGTGTCTGGCCTGCTTGTTTACTTTGATGCGCTTCCTTAATTGAGATATATAGTTCTTATGAAACATTTTTTGAATTCCTTTTTATTGGTTGAAGTGGTTAAGGGCATGCTCTTAACACTGAAATACATGTTCTTCATGCCGCGTGTGACGATTAATTATCCTTATGAAAAAGGGCCATTATCAACGCGTTTTCGTGGTGAGCATGCGCTGCGTCGTTATCCAAACGGTGAGGAGCGCTGTATTGCTTGTAAACTGTGCGAAGCCATTTGCCCCGCGCAAGCCATCACAATTGAAGCTGAGCCGCGCGCCGATGGATCACGCCGAACCACGCGTTATGACATTGATATGACCAAATGTATCTATTGCGGCCTGTGCCAAGAAGCATGCCCTGTGGACGCCATTGTTGAAGGTCCTAATTTTGAATATGCCACGGAAACCCGCGAGGAGCTTTATTATAACAAGCAAAAACTGCTTGATAATGGCGATCGTTGGGAAGCGCAAATTGCACGCAATCTGGCCGCCGACGCGCCGTATCGGTAAGTTTTAGCGATTAATACCTATATTACAACCCTGATACTACCTTTTAAAAGCCCCTTCAGTTCGTTCCGCTGAGGGCTTGAGCGGTGGGGTTAACTCCTTGATATTAAACAAAACGCCTTTAGTTCGTTTTTTTGTCAAATGGCGCAAAAACGCCTTTGTACGTGATTATAGCATGATATAAGTATTTATTCCTAAATAAATTGGTAATTCTGTGATTGTCAGGATTGCTATTCTATTTATGCATTTCTGATATGCAAATATCTTGACACTGCTTTTTGTTTGTACTATAGTGAAATCATGAAAAACGTATGTATACCAGGTCTAAGAGAAGTGTGGGGCGGGGCATCTCCTCGTTCTGCAAGCATGATTAATGCAGCTCGCGCCGAAGGCAAGCATGGAATGGCTTGTTGGGGTGACCGCGTTGCACAAAAATATGCTACAGCCAGAAACTCTGGTGGCTTATCAGCTGCTCCTAGATCCTAATTAGTTTTTTATCGAATACCCTAAGGCCTCACGAAGGCCTTAGTTTCATTATACTTTCTCGTAAATTTGCATTCCCTTTTTAAAGTTTGATAGAGTCTAGCTATAAAACATTGAGGATGTTATGGGACTCATATCACGTATGCCTATTAGTGAAACTTTCCGTTCTGCCGCTAGTATCCATAGCGAATTACAGGGCGGTCGTTATCGTATGGCTTGCACTGGTGGTCGTAAAGCACAACATGATGCGCGTGGAGGCCAAGCTGGGGGGGTTAGCCGCACCCAAGCTTTCTGGTGGTGGCAAGTAAATTTATCATAACGCCGCAAAAGGCATTTTTCATTCAAATCACAAAAAATCAAAAGGGATATCCCTTTTTTTTTCTTTATGCGCCCTTGCACGCTTGCGCGTATCAGATTAGAACAGTGTTTGTTTTAAAACACGGGTCAATTCAATACCCCATAATAATAAGTTATAACACTATGCTAACGGGTCTGGCTTTTTATCTTTTTGCAGCGGTTGTTCTGGTGAGCGCGATAGCGGTGATTACCGCGCGTAACCCTGTGCACTCTGTGCTTTTTCTTATACTGACGTTTTTTAACGCCGCGGGCTTGTTTATCTTGCTGGGCGCGGAATTCATTGCGATGATTTTAGTGATTGTTTATGTAGGCGCGGTGGCGGTGTTGTTCTTGTTTGTTGTGATGATGCTCGATATCAGCTTTTCTGATCTACGAAAGGGTGCGATGCAATATGTGCCTATGGGTCTTATTATCGGTGGGATATTGCTGGCGGAATTAATAGCGGTGTTCTCGGCGTGGAAGTTTGCGCCCAATGCGGCAGATAATATTGCCGTACCATTTGTGCAAAGCGCAGAGGGTATTACCAATACCGAGGCAATTGGCCGCGTGCTGTATACGGATTATGTTTTTGCCTTTCAGGTGTCTGGTCTGATTCTTCTTGTGGCGATGATTGGGGCGATTGTCCTCACGCACAGAACGCGCCCAGGTGTGCGTAAGCAAAAAGTGGCTGACCAACAGGCGCGTAAGAAATCAGATGTACTTGAGATTAAAAAAGTTACATCGGGTACGGGGGTATAAGCCATGGAATTTTTTGACATTGGTTTGTCTCATTATCTTACCCTTGCCGCGATGCTTTTTACGCTCGGGGTTTTTGGTATTTTCTTAAACCGTAAAAACGTGATCATTATTTTGATGTGTATTGAGCTGATGCTCCTTGCGGTTAATATTAACTTCGTTGCGTTTTCGGCGCATTTGGGGGATTTGACGGGGCAGGTCTTTACTCTGTTTATCCTGACTGTTGCCGCGGCAGAGGCGGCAATTGGTCTAGCGATTTTGGTAGTGTTCTTCCGTAATAAAGGCTCTATAGCCGTTGAAGATATTTCGAGCATGAAGGGGTAAGCATCCATGTTTAAAAGTGGAGTCATTTTAAGTTTTAAAAAAGATTATCTCGTTCAGGGTTTTACGCTGGCAAGCTCTGATTACGAAGCGGCTAGATCGGATTTAGAGGAACGGGCAAAAAAAGTGTTAGGTAATGATGTTGTACGCAGAGTTACAAAAGATGGTTTTGTGAATCGAGATGGTGATCACGTCAGTAAATTTGTTGTGGTTTGTTCTAAAAGGCCATCTCAGCAGGCTATGATCGCCTTTCCCAATAAAGTGCCTGTAAAAGTTCAAAAGACAGATCATTTCGCACAAGACCCAATCGTGCCGGTAATTTTAAAGTTCCCTTTAATCGGATTGTCTCCTTCCTTATTAAGGGCCTCTTAAAATGGAATATTTGGCAATTTTCCCTCCTTTGGTTGGCTTTCTCATGGCGTTCCTTTTCGGCCGTCAGATGGGCGATAAGGGTGCGCAGCTGATTACCTGTTCAGGCGTTATAATCGCGGCGTTTGTATCATGTGTTTTATTTGTTCAAGTGATTTTTGGCCATGACGGTCATGGTGATCCGCGCACGGTGCATTTGATGCAGTGGATGGCCTCTGGTGATTTTAAAATTAACTGGGCGCTACGCGTTGATCAGCTTGCTGTTGTGATGATGTGCGTGGTGAACATTGTGTCATCTTGTGTGCATGTGTATTCGGTTGGGTATATGAGCCATGATAAATGTAAGGCGCGTTTCATGGCGTATCTGTCACTGTTTACGTTTGCGATGTTGATGTTAGTGACGGCAGATAACCTTGTCCAATTGTTCTTTGGTTGGGAAGGGGTTGGGGTTGCCTCATACCTTCTTATTGGATTTTGGAACCACAAAGACAGTGCGAACGCCGCGGCGATTAAGGCCTTTGTGGTCAACCGTGTAGGTGATTTTGGTTTGGCGCTTGGAATTTTTGCAGCCTTTGTTGTGTTTGGGACGGTGCAATTTGATGCCATGTTTGAGATGGCGGCAAGCAAGGCCGATGCGACCATGACGTTCTTTGGTCAAGATTTCCATGCGATTACGGTAATTGCACTTTTGCTCTTTATGGGGGCAATGGGTAAATCGGCGCAGTTGGGTTTGCATACATGGCTGCCCGATGCGATGGAGGGGCCAACGCCTGTATCTGCCCTTATTCACGCAGCAACGATGGTAACGGCGGGCGTTTTCTTGGTCGCGCGGATGTCGCCTGTATTTGAATATGCGCCTAATGCGTTGTTAGTCGTGACTTTGGTTGGTGCGGCAACGGCGTTTGTAGCGGCGACAATAGGCATGACGCAGTTTGATATTAAACGTGTGATTGCCTATTCAACAATGTCACAGCTTGGCTATATGTTTTTTGCGCTTGGGGTTTCGGCTTATGGCGCGGCGATTTTTCACCTTATGACTCATGCGTTCTTTAAAGCGCTGTTATTCCTAGGGGCAGGGTCAGTCATTCATGCGATGTCGAATGAGCAGGACATGCGTAAAATGGGCGGTATTTGGAAGAAGATACCAACAACCTATGTGCTGATGTGGATAGGTTCGCTCGCACTCGCAGGTATGCCGTTTTTTGCAGGATATTATTCTAAGGATATTATCCTTGAGGCCGCTTATGCTGACCATACTTGGTTTGGGGAGTTGGCGTATTATCTAGGTATTGCTGCGGCGGTGATGACGGCGTTTTATTCGGCGCGTCTTTTGTTTATGACTTTCCATGGTAAGCCACGCGCTGATAAACACACAATGGATCATGTCCATGAAAGCCCGCCAACAATGTTGACCCCGCTTATGATTTTAGGCACCGGAGCATTATTTGCTGGATATCTCTTTTACGATAAATTTGTTGGGCATCATCAAATATGGCAAGACAGTATTTTTGTTCTGCCTGAAAATGACACCGTTGAAGCCGCGCATCATGTGCCGTATTGGGTTAAGAAGCTTCCTATTGTTGCTGGTGCTCTAGGTCTTGTGCTGGGCTGGGTGTTTTATTTGAAATTTGTCGGCCTGCCGAGCGTGTTTACAAAAGTATTTAAGCCGCTTCATACGTTATTTTACAATAAATGGTATTTTGATGAAATTTATAATGCAGTTTTTGTTAAACCAGCAGCGGCATTTGGGCGTGTGTTCTGGGCGACGGATCGCAATGTTGTTGATGGGCTTGGACCTGACGGGGTTGCCAAAACGTCGCGTGGATTTGGTGCCATGCTATCCAAATTCCAAACGGGATATGTATTCCAATATGCGTTTGTGATGATTATTGGTTTGATTGCGATCATTAGTTGGTTTTTCTTTAAATTAACCAATGGGCAAGGGTAGGCGGAGATAAATTATGATTGAATTTCCTTTGTTATCGATGCTGACGTTTTTGCCGCTTGTGGGGGCGTTTTTTGTGCTGATTATTCGCGGCGATGAAGAAGCGATAGCGCGTAATGCTAAACGCGCCGCATTATTTGTCTCGACCTTTACGTTTTTGCTATCGCTTTTTATGCTTATGCGTTTTGACGCAAGCTCTGGCGAGTTTCAATTTGTGGAAAAAGGGGAATGGTTGCCATCACTCAATATCTCATATCATATGGGTATTGATGGGATTTCGCTTTTCTTTGTGATGCTGGCGACTTTTTTAACGCCAATCTGTATTTTGGCGAGTTGGAATTCAATCAAGACACGGGTTAAAGAATATATGATTGCGTTCTTGATCCTTGAGACTTTCATGATTGGGACTTTCTGCGCTCTTGATGCCGTTCTATTTTACATCTTCTTTGAAGGCGTGCTGATTCCGATGTTCCTGATTATCGGAATATGGGGCGGGCCGCGCCGTGTTTATTCATCCTATAAATTCTTCCTTTATACATTGCTGGGATCTGTGCTCATGTTAATTGCACTCCTAGCGCTCTACTTACAAGCGGGAACGAGTGATATCCCGACATTGATGGCTAATCCTGTTGTGCGGGATATGCAGATGTGGTTATGGCTAGCGTTTTTTGCGTCCTTTGCGGTGAAAATGCCGATGTGGCCTGTTCATACGTGGCTTCCTGATGCCCATGTTGAGGCGCCGACGGCGGGCTCTGTTATTTTAGCGGGTGTTTTGCTGAAAATGGGCGGCTATGGTTTCCTTCGTTTCTCTTTGCCGATGTTCCCAGAGGCGAGTGAGTTTTTTACGCCGATGGTATTTTGGCTTTCGATTATTGCGATTATTTACACATCCCTCGTTGCGCTTGTGCAGACGGACATGAAAAAGCTGATTGCCTATTCTTCGGTCGCGCATATGGGGTATGTAACGCTCGGCATTTTTACTGCCACCACGCAAGGGGTTGAGGGGGGTATATTCCAAATGCTCTCCCATGGTGTTATTTCCGCGGCGTTATTCCTTTGCGTTGGCGTTGTTTACGACCGCCTTCATACGCGTGAAATTGCGCGTTATGGCGGCCTTGTACAGAATATGCCCAAATATGCGGTGATCTTTATGATCCTTATGCTTGGTTCTGTTGGTTTGCCGGGGACATCTGGGTTTATTGGTGAGTTTCTTGTGCTTCTTGGGGCGTTCCAAGCCAACACTGTTGTAGCGGCGTTTGCGACAACAGGGGTTATTTTGGGCGCTGCTTACATGCTTGTGCTTTATCGCGGCGTTGTTTTTGGTGCTCAGAAAAATGAAGATGCGGCGGCGATGAAGGACGTCAATAAGCGCGAGATGTTTTATTTTGTGCCGCTCGTATTGATGGTGATTTGGTTGGGCGTTGCCCCTGGATTTGTGATGGAGCGTGTGTCGCCATCGGTTGATAAATTGCTCACTCATTACAATGAGCAAATTGGTAAATCCGTTGACGCCGAGCTTGTCTCAGATGATAACGTGCAGCGTTCAGAAAGTAGCGCCGTAAAAAGTGCAGTAAAAGGTGTCTCGCATGAATAATGAAGCCATGACAAGTTTTGATTTTTCATCACTGGGCGCAATATTACCAGAGCTGTTTTTGGCTGTAGCGGGGCTTGTGCTTCTTGTGGCGGGCGTTTTACGCGGCGATAAGAGCACGAATTTTATTGGCGGCGCGGTTATTTGGTGCCTTGGCATTGCCGCCTTTATTTTAATTGGTTTGGAATGGGACCGTGTCAGTATTTTAAACGGCATGTTTGTCATGGATCCTTTTGCAGGCTTTATGAAGGTGCTTGTTATTGGCGGTCTTATCGCCTCTGTCGCGCTGTCGATGCAATATCTGCATCAAGATTATATTGCGCGGTTTGAGTATCCCATTCTGGTTTTGTTTAGTGGTATCGGCATGATGTTGATGATTTCAGCGCATGACATGCTCGCGCTTTATGTTGGGTTAGAGCTGCAATCATTGGCGCTTTATGTGCTGGCATCCATTCGTCGTGACCATATTAAATCGGCGGAATCGGGGATGAAGTATTTCGTTCTTGGTGCGATTTCATCGGGGATTTTGCTTTTTGGTATCTCTCTTCTTTATGGGTATGCGGGGACGACTAATTTTGCGATTTTGGGCGATACGCTCTCTCATAATATGAGCCTTGGCGTTATTATTGGTCTTGTGTTTGTTTTGGCGGGTGTGGCGTTTAAAATTTCGGCAGTGCCGTTTCACATGTGGACGCCCGATGTTTATGAAGGCGCGCCTGCGTCCGTGACGGCGCTTTTTGCAATTGTCCCGAAAGTTGCTGCGATGGCGCTTCTTATTCGCTTATTATTTGAACCGTTTGCTGCGTTGCAAAGCGAGTGGTTTCAGATTATTTGGTTTATTGCGCTTGCCTCCATGGTTCTTGGGGCGTTTGCGGGACTTGCGCAAAATAATATTAAACGTCTGATGGCGTATAGCTCGATTGGGAATATGGGCTATGCGTTGATTGGGGTTGCTGCGTCGGGCGCGATGGGGATTACGGCGGTTATTGTCTATCTTGCGATTTATATGGCCATGACGGCGGGTGTGTTTGGGGTGATCTTGTGCATGCGCCGTGACGGGAACGCGGTTGAAAATATTGATGATCTGGCAGGGCTATCGAAGAATGCACCGAAGCTTGCTTATATTCTAGCGATCCTGATGTTCTCTATGGCGGGGATACCGCCTTTGGCTGGCTTCTTTGGTAAGTTTTTGATCTTCCAATCAGCCGTTGAATCGGGGCTTTATACGCTTGCGATCCTTGGGATTATTTCTTCAGTGGTGGCGGCGTATTACTATTTACGGATTATAAAGGTCATGTTCTTTGATGAGCCTGCGGATAAATTTGATGCAGAAATATCACTTAGCCGTAAATTGGTGATTGGTCTTTCTGTGATTGGCGTTATTTTCTTTATTGTTAATCCATCACCGTTAATCGACCAAAGCCGCATTGCGGCAAGCTCGCTCTTTAGTGGCCTTGATGATGTAGCAACGCCTGATACTGCGGAAAATAATACTCAATGACATTACAATGGCGCGTTGAAGTCATTGGCAATACGCCAAGCACGCAAGACATCGTGCAGGAACGTGCCTTGATCGGCGATCCGCAAGGCTATGTGCTTCAGGCGTTACAACAAGAAAATGCACGTGGACGCCACGGTAATAAATGGAATGCGCCGCTTGGCAATCTTTATATGTCGATTTTATTGCGCCCAGATTGCGCGCTTAATAAAGCGGGAGAGCTCTCTTTTGTTGTGGCGGTGGCGCTGTCTAAAGCGCTTGATCCCTATATTGACCCAAAAAAGCATAAGAAAACTCTAAAGTGGCCTAATGATGTTTATATTGATGGGCTGAAACTGTCGGGTATCTTGCTTGAAGCTAATTTGGATAATAAAGGCGGGCTTGAGAGCCTTGTTTTGGGCATTGGCGTGAATATCTTTGCCGCGCCAGAACTGGCGATTTCTTTGCAAAATGTGGCGCAAAAACCCGTTTATATTAATGTGTTTCGTGATGAGTTTTTGGCGCAATTGGCGGCTCAATATGCGTTATGGGAAAAGAGCGGTTTTGTTCCCATTCGTGATGCGTGGCTTCATCAGGCCCACGGCCTTGACGCCCCGATCACAGCGCGTTTGCCAAACCGCTCAATAAAGGGTAGTTTTCGCGGTATTGATGAACATGGCGCATTAGAGTTGGAAGATGATACCGGCGAGATCCATATTATCCGCGCAGGCGATGTTCATTTTGGTGAGGCCGATGAGGCCAATAAAGCAAAAGACGAAACAAAAAAGTAAAAGACGATTATGTTGCTGACAATTGATGCAGGAAATACAAATATTGTTTTCGCCGTATATCATGGTGAAAAGCAAGTTTGCGCGTGGCGTATGCATACCAATTCTGGGCGCACGGCGGATGAATATGTTGCGTTGCTTTCGCCGCTCATGGTGCGTTATGGTATCGATGAGAGCGACATTAAGGATGTGCTGATTAGCTCTGTCGTGCCGGCGGTCAATTCGCCGCTTATGGATTTGTGTGATAAAGCTTATAAGGTTAAACCCATTTTTGTCACCAGTGATTTATTAAAAGATAAAATCAATATTAATCTGGATAAGCCAGAGGATGTCGGCGCAGATCGCCTGGTGAATGCGCTCGCGGTTTGCGCCTATTATCAAACGCCTGCTGTTGTTGTTGATTTTGGTACTGCAACGACGTTTGATGTGGTGGGTGAGAATAATACTTATGAGGGCGGAGTGATTTCGCCAGGGATTAATTTATCCATCGAAGCATTGCACCGGGCGGCGGCAAAATTGCCGATGATCGCAATTGAAAAACCAGAGAGAGCCATAGGTAAAAATACCAAAGAGGCCATGCAATCAGGGATTTATTGGGGTTATGTCGGTCTTATTGAAGGCATATTAAAACGGATTGAAATTGAAATGGGTGTGAAGCCTTATGTGATTGGTACGGGCGGTCTTGCGCCGTTATTCGCACAAGGAACAAAGGTGATTGATATCATTGACCAAGATTTAACCTTGAAAGGGTTACTAGAGATTTATAATGGCAAAAAGTAAAAAAGAGTTTGAAGGCTTAAATTTTATACCGCTTGGCGGATCAGAGCAATTTGGGGTGAACCTGAATGTGTATGAGTGTGATGATGATTATCTCGTCGTCGATATGGGAATCGGTTTTGCCGATGAGAATTTCCCGGGTATTGATATTTTATTGCCCAACCCAAAATATTTGGAAGGACATAAAAAGAAAATTAGCGGCCTTATTATCACGCACGCGCATGAAGATCATATTGGAGCGGTCGCCCATTTATGGCCGCGCTTAAAATGCCCAATTTATTGCACGCGTTTTACAGCCGAAATCCTCAAGAAAAAAATGGCAGAAGAGCCAGCGTGTAAAAAAGCGCCGATTGTTGTAGTGGACATGGGTGCCACAATTCAGATTGGCACGTATGTGGTGCAGTTTATACCTGTAACGCATTCCGTTCCCGAAACGGCATCGTTATTTGTAAAAACAAAATACGGCAATGTCCTGCATAGTGGTGATTGGAACTTAGACCCTACGCCAGTGTTGGGCGTGCCGACTTCAGAAAAAACTTTTCGTGAGATCGGTAAGCAGGGCGTCCTTGCCTATATTGGGGATTCAACCAATGCGAATGTTGCGGGGCGCTCTGGCTCTGAAATGAATGTGCAAAAGGGGTTGGCTGAGGTTATTAAAGAAAATGATAAGGGCGCGATTGTCATTACTATTTTCTCCTCCAATATAGGACGGATTCATTCGATTTGTAAGGCGGCAGAAGCCAATGGGCGCAGTGTTGGCCTTGTTGGGAGATCCTTACATCGTATGGTGGGGGCCGCTAAAACTTGCGGATATTTGAATGATATCCAAGACTTTGTGAATGAGGATGATCTAGAATTATTGCCGCGTGAAAATATTGTGATTATTGCAACAGGCTCTCAAGGTGAGGCACGCGCGCAAATGGCGCGTATCGCACGCGGGGATAGCCAGTTTTACCGTATCAAGCGCGGCGATACAGTTATCTTTTCATCACGGGCAATACCTGGGAATGAGAAAAATATTTACGGCGTGCAGAATAATTTGGCCGCCGCAGGAGTTAAGATTATTACAACCAGCCAAACGTCACATTGTATTCATGTGTCAGGTCACCCTTGCCGCGATGAAATTGTGGAGATGTTAGATTGGTTGAAGCCGCAGCTTGTCATCCCCGTCCACGGTGAGCGCGTGATGTTGGAAGCACACGCCAAATTGGCACAAATGTGCCAAGTGCCGCAAACGATCATCCCAAATAATGGATCAGTGATCCATTTGGCGCCCCATACGCCAGAAATTATTGATCATGTCACCACGGGGGTTTTGGCGGTTGAGCCAGGACGCATTATTGATGGCGGTCATAAGGCGATTGCCGAGCGGCGCAAATTGCAATATTCGGGGGCTATTCATGCCTCACTCGTTCTTGATAAAAACTTGGAGTTTTTGAGTGATCCGCATATATCAACCCAAGGCCTTATTGATGAGGACAGCGATGAGGGAATGGATTTTGAAGATGAGATGTTTAACGAAATAGACGATGTTTTACGTGACCTGAAAAAAGGTAAAAACAAAACTGAAGAATTTGTTGCCGAAGAAATACGGATTGCCCTTCGTCGTTACGCGAATAATGTGTTAAAGATGAAACCGAAAACAGATGTTCATGTGAGCATTATTTAGAGAGAGACTTATGACTATTTTTGCGGGAATTATTGTTTACCTCATGGTGTTCTGGACGCTGCTTTTTGCGGTGCTGCCATGGGGTAATAAAACGCCAGAAAAATTAGAAACAGGCATGGCGGGGAGTGCGCCTGCAAAACCGCGTATTAAAGAGAAGTTTTTAATTTGCGCGGGACTATCTGCTGTTGTTTGGCTCATTATTTTTGTGTTGGTTCATTATGGCGTGCTTGATTTTTATGAAATGTCGCGTGAAATGGTAACAGAAGATAGAGCGCTTCATAATGGGGAAGGAACACAATAATGCATTTAATATTTATTGTTTTATTGATGATTGCCTCAACCCACGTGAAGGCGCACGCGCAAGAGAAAGAGGGTGTGATGAACCCAGAAAATAGCGCATTATGCCGCCTTTTGGATAAGCAAAGCGCCGTGAAGGGCGCTATATATCAGCCGCGTGTTGATGTGAAGGGTAAGCCTGTGATGCCTGCTGATGTGGCTGGTGTTTCTACATTTGGTATGCCTGATGTGATTACGATCCCGCTTGATGTATCATTACAAAATAGATTACGCGCGCTCAAAGAATTTGGATTTGATGCGGATACAAATTTAGGTGTGGCGGAAATATATTCTGATGGGAAAGTCTCTGTAAACGGCCAAGACGTCTCATCACAAACAGGGATACTTTGTGCCAAATCACAGCGTATTGTAACAGACGTTAAAGAAGTGCCAGCGACCAAAGTTGAGCCTTCTCCTGTTCCTGAAACTCCATCAGCCGAAGTGATAGAGAGAGAGCCTTTGGACTCAATGACAAGTTACGCCGCCGAGAGTGGCCTTTTAGAAAAAGTCATGGCAGAGCCAGAGCCAAAACCGCAAATGACCAAAGAAGAAATTGCGCAGGAGCTTAAATCTATTGTCACAGATTTGAATGATTTAGAGAATAATAATGGCCTGATTCAGGGTAGCGATTTTAGAGAATAATATAAAAGCGAGAGTAAAGATGAATAATCCAGCACAGAACAATAAAAAACCACGTACCGCCATTTCGCCAACGCGTGAAGAAGACTTTGCGGAATGGTATCAGCAAGTTGTACGCGCCGCCGATTTTGCAGAAAATTCACCAACGCGTGGGTGTATGATTATCAAGCCTTATGGGTGGGCGATTTGGGAAAAATGTCAGGAGATTTTTGATAAATGGCTGAAGGATTATGGCGTGCAAAATGCATCATTCCCGCTCCTTATCCCCATGAGCTTTTTCTCCCGCGAAGCAGAGCATGTTGAGGGCTTTGCCAAAGAGTGTGCCGTTGTGACCCATCACCGCCTTGAAAGTGATGGCAAGGGGGGATTGCAACCTGCCGCGGACTCAAAATTAGAAGAGCCATATATTGTGCGTCCGACATCTGAAACGATTATTGGCGATGCGATGTCACGGTGGATCCAATCTTACCGTGATTTGCCGATGCAATTAAACCAATGGGCGCAGGTGCTGCGGTGGGAAATGCGGACGCGTTTGTTTTTACGTACCGCTGAATTCTTCTGGCATGAGGGTCATAACGCTTTTGCGGATCATGAAGGGGCGGATCAAGATTGTCGCCACGTCATGGGCCTGTATGAGAAATTCTTTACAGAGTATTTGGCGTTTGATGGCTATATCGGACTAAAGACGGAAGAAGAAAAATTCCCGGGTGCAAATAATACTTACGCGTTTGAGGCGATGATGCAAGATGGTAAGGCGCTTCAGGCGGCCACAACGCATGATCTGGGCACAACATTTTCAAAGACGTTTAATATCACCTATCAAGGGCGCGATGAAAAAGAGCATTTGTGCCATACAACCTCATGGGCCTTTAGTACACGCACGATTGGCGGCCTTATTATGATGCACGCAGATGATGACGGCATGATTATGCCGCCGCGCATTGCGCCCCAACAAATTATTATATTGCCTGTGGTGAAGGATGATACAGCCGATGCAGTTGAAGCGTTCTGCGCGAAACTCGCCGATGACCTTAAAGCAAAAGGCTTTCGCGTGAAGCTTGATAATCGTGATATGCGTACCCCTGATAAGATGTGGGACGCGGTTAAAAAAGGTATACCAATCCGCGTCGAAGTGGGCGCACGTGAAATGGAAGCGGGTCAGCTTACCTATGTCCGCCGTGATATTGGACGTGACAGCAAGACGACGTTAAGTGTTGATGAGTTTATGAATAAGGCGCAAAGCGTCCTTGATGATATCCATGATTCAATGTTAGAGCGCACGCGTCAGTTCCGTGATGAGAATACGTATGATGTAACAAATATTGCTGAGATTGATGCGTTCTTTAAATCAGGAAAAATCGGATTTGTCCGCGCTCCTGTTTCTATTTTGGAAGATAAGGCGCTTGAAAAAGTAATGAGTGATTACTCCCTTTCAACGCGTAATATGCCCATTGCAGATCATGGTGAAAAAGTTCTGATCGCAAAGGCGTATTAAAACATGTTTTCACCCCTTGAGCGAATGATGGCATGGCGGTATTTGCGGGCGCGTAAAGCGGAGGGCTTTGTTTCTGTTATCGCGACGTTCTCGTTTTTGGGGATTATGCTCGGTGTGGCGACACTGATAATCGTGATGTCAGTGATGAATGGTTTTCGGGCAGAGCTTGTTAACCGCATCTTGGGGTTGAATGGACATTTAAATGTTTATTCCCAAAGCGGGGAGATTGATAATTACATGGCGCTTGTTGATCGGATTGAGCGCATTGCGGGCGTTGAAACGGTGCGACCGCTTATTGAAGGGCAAGTGCTTATCTCTGTGAGTGGATCAGCGACGGGCGCCCTCGTGCGGGCGATGAGCCGAGAGGATTTTGCCACGAAGATTACCGCGTCCACCTTAAAGCCGTCCAATTGTAATGAAGGGGCAAGTAGCCTCAGATGTAGTACAATTCAGGCGGGTGCCTTATCTGATTTCAAAGAGCAGCAAGTAGCGATTGGTGTCAATTTGGCCGATAAATTAAGGCTTGGGATTGGTAGTCCGATCACGCTTCTTGCGCCCAAAGGAAAAGCCACGCCGTTTGGCACTGTGCCGCGTTCACGCACCTATACGGTTGGGGTTATATTTGATGTCGGCATGTATGAGTATAATAGCGGGTTTATCTTTATGGATTTAAAATCTGCGCAGCAATTTTTCAGTTTGAAAGACACTGTCAATGCGATTGAAGTGATGACCCTTGATCCTGAAAATAATAAGAGCGTGAAGGCGGATGTTCAAGATTCTGTTGGCGGATTTGCCTCTGTCTATGATTGGCGTGATGCCAATAGCGCGTTTTTAAATGCGCTGGCAGTGGAGCGTAATGTCATGTTTTTAATTCTGACCCTGATTATTTTGGTGGCGGCGTTTAATATTATTTCATCCATGATTATGCTGGTGAAGGATAAGGGTAAAGACATTGCCATTATGCGAACCATGGGCGCAACCAAGAGAAATATCCTTAAAATATTTGTCCTGACAGGGGCGAGCATTGGTATTGCGGGTACGTTTTTTGGCGCGGCGCTTGGTATTGCTTTTGCTGCCAATATCGATGCGATTAAAGGTGTGCTTGAGAGCATGACGGGCGCAGAATTATTTAAGGATGAGATTTATTTTCTCTCGCAACTTCCCGCTATTATTGAATGGCATAATATTTTGGGCGTGGTGGCTATGGCGCTTGTGATCTCGATAGGGGCGACGCTCTATCCTGCATGGCGGGCGAGCCGCCTCGACCCTGTAGAGGCACTGCGTTATGAATAGTTCCAAGTCATCAGAAGTTCTGCTTCAAACCAAAGATATTACGCGTGTGTTTAAGCAAGGGGGGGAGAGCCTGACTGTCCTCAACAATGTTGAAGTCCAGATTAAATCAGGAGAGATGGTTGCACTTGTTGGGCCGTCTGGCTCTGGTAAATCAACATTTTTGCAAACGGTGGGATTGCTGGATAGACCCACATCGGGGCAGTTGATTATTAATGGCGAAGATATTGCCAAGGCGTCGGATGAAAAGCGCACACAAATGCGCCGTGATTATTTGGGCTTTGTGTATCAGTTTCATTATCTCTTGCCTGAATTTTCAGCATTGGAAAATGTGGTCATTCCGCAAATGATTGCGGGTGTTAAGCGTAAAGACGCGATGGTACAGGCCGAAGAAATGCTCACTAAGCTTGGGCTTTCGCACCGTCTATCACATCGTCCCGCGACATTATCAGGCGGGGAGCAACAACGCGTTGCCATTGCGCGTGCTTTGGCCAATAAGCCAATGCTCTTGCTGGCAGATGAGCCAACAGGCAACCTTGACCCTGAAACATCAGAGAGCGTGTTCGAGATTTTGATTGATTTGGTCAAGCAACAAGGGATCGGCGCTATTATCGCCACCCACAACATGCAAATTGCCGAACGCATGACCCGCATCATGGAAATCAAAAATGGGCGTGTGATAAGTTATTAGGCGTTAATAAACTCTCGTTTTTCCTTGGATTTTTGGGTTTAAATTCGTAGGTTAAACCATGCCCGCACCACAATTCATTCATCTTCACACGCATTCTGCTTATTCGTTGGCGGAAGGGACGATGCATCCGAAAGAACTTGTGAAGCTGGTCGCAGGGCAGGACATGCCTGCGGTGGCGATGACCGATACAAACAATATGTTTGGGGCGCTCGAGTTTTCTATGGCAGCGACGGGAGCGGGACTTCAGCCTATCATTGGCTGTCAGGTCAGCCTTGACTCTAAAAATGGGGTGGGCGAGCAGCTTGTGTTCCTTGTGCAAAATGAAGTGGGCTATCGTAATCTTTCTAAAATTATTAGTGATGCCTATATGCTCGGTGAAGGCGGAAAAACTGTGTGCACGACCTTAAAAGCCATTGCGGGCGCGCACGAAGGGTTGATTTGTCTATCTGGCGGGACGATGCATGGTGTGACGCAGAAAAAGCAGATCGTTAAGCTGCAAGAGATATTTGGGGATCGCTTTTACATTGAAATTCAGCGCCATGATATCCGCGAGGAAGAAGCGCGGGAGGCGGCGCTGATTGATTTGGCGTATGAATTGAACATCCCGCTTGTGGCAACAAATAATTGTTTCTTTGGCAGTGTGACAATGCATGAGGCGCATGACGCCCTTCTCTGTATCGCCGAGGGGCGCTATGTGACCGAGGATGATCGGCGTAAAGAAACCAAGCATCATTTCTTGAAATCTGCCGATCAAATGGTGGAGCTGTTTAAGGATATCCCTGAGGCAGTTCAAAACACCGTAAAAATCGCGCGGCGCTGTCATTTCATACTCAAAGCGATTGACCCGATTTTGCCGCCCTTTGAAACAGAAAGCGGGCGCAATGAGGCTCAGGAACTTCGGGCGCAGTCTAAAGAGGGGCTGCAATGGCGGATTGATAATGGTTATGCATCCAAGGAAGACCATACGCTCTATTGGGAGCGGTTAGAGTTTGAATTGAATGTTATAGAGCAAATGGGCTTTCCGGGATATTTCCTTATTTGTTCCGATTTTATCAAATGGGCAAAAGATCATGATATTCCTGTGGGACCAGGACGTGGGTCGGGTGCAGGGTCTGTCGTTGCCTGGGCGCTTAAAATCACTGACCTTGACCCTTTGCAATTTAATTTGCTGTTTGAGCGTTTTTTGAACCCTGAACGTGTATCCATGCCCGACTTTGACGTGGACTTTTGCCAAGATCGCCGCGGAGAGGTTATCCGTTATGTTCAAGATAAATACGGGCATGACAAGGTCGCGCAGATTATTACCTTTGGAAAGTTACAGGCGCGCGCTGTAGTCAGGGATACGGGGCGGGTGCTTCAAATGCCCTATGGCCTTGTCGATCGTATTGCCAAGATGATCCCCAATAATCCCGCCGCGCCGATGACACTGCAAGAGGCGCTAGATAGTGATCCGGATTTGCGGGCCGAAGGGGAGAAAGACGAAACCTCGGCAAAACTCATTAATATCGCCTTAAAGCTAGAAGGGCTTTACCGGCATGCGTCAACGCATGCAGCGGGTTTGGTTATTGGCGATAGGGAGCTTCACAAGCTTGTGCCCGTTTATAAAGACCCGCGCTCTGACATGCCTGTGACGCAGTTCAATATGAAATATGTGGAACAGGCGGGGCTGGTTAAGTTCGACTTTTTGGGGTTAAAGACGCTGACGGTCATCCAAGAGGCTATTTCCCTGATTAGGGAGCATCACGGCCAAGAGATTGACGCACTGACCATTCCGCTTGATGACAGACTAAGCTTTGAGATGATGGCACGGGGGGAGACGACAGGGGTTTTCCAGCTTGAAAGTGCGGGCATGAAAGATGTCCTTCGTAAGATGAAGCCGAACCGCTTTGAGGATATTATCGCTCTTGTGGCGCTTTATCGTCCGGGGCCGATGGATAATATCCCGAAATATATCGCAACCAAGAACGGCGAAGAAAAGCCCGACTATCTGCACCCAAAACTGCAGCCTATTTTAGAAGAAACCTTCGGGATTATGATATATCAGGAACAGGTTATGCAGGCCGCGCAGATTTTATCAGGGTATAGCCTTGGTGCTGCGGATTTGCTTCGCCGCGCGATGGGTAAGAAAATTAAAGAGGAAATGGACAAAGAGCGCGTCAAATTCGTCGTCGGCGCGGCGGAGCATAATGATGTGCCTGAGGAGCAAGCCTCTGCCATTTTCGACCAAATTGCGAAATTTGCAGGATATGGATTTAACAAATCCCATGCGGCGGCGTACGCGTTGATTGCCTATCAAACAGCGTGGCTTAAGGCGAATTACCCTGTGGAGTTTATGGCGGCGTCCATGACCCTTGATTATGGCAATACTGACAAGCTCTCTGTGTTTAAGCAAGAGATTGACCGTATGGGCATGACCTTATTACCACCAAGTGTTAATAAATCTGGTGCGATGTTCCGCGTTGAACCTATTGAAGGGCATGAAAAATACAAAAGCGCGGTGCGTTATGCGCTGGCGGCGCTTAAAGGGGTTGGGGAGGGTGCGATGCAGGCGCTTGTTGATGAGCGTGACGCAAGGGGTGTTTATAAGTCACTGGATAATTTGGCCTTACGAAGTGATTCTAAAGTGTTAAGTAAAAAGCAGATGGAGGGATTAATTTGTTCTGGTGCGTTTGATGAATTTGGTATGAGCCGCGCCCAAATCCACGGCAATATGGAGATGATCCTGCGCTTTGCCCAATCTAAAGCCGAAGAAAAAGCGAGCGGACAGGTGAGCTTATTCGGGGGAAGTGATAGCGAGGAAGAAAAGCTTCCGCCGCTCATAAAAGTTGAGCCGTGGGATCAATTAGAGTTACTGGCAAGAGAATTTGCGGCGATCGGTTTTTATCTCTCCGCGCACCCGCTTGATACGCAATCAGATCAATTGGAACAGCTTGGCATTACTAAATTTGCCGAAGTGCCGCGTGCTTTAAGCAAAAAATCAAATAGCCGCCTGCAAATGGCGGGTATTTTGATCCGTAAGCAAGAGCGCGTCTCTGCCAAATCAGGTAATAAATTTGCTTTTTTGCAGATGTCTGATGCGACAGGTGTGTTTGAGGTGATGATCTTCTCTGACACGCTCGCACGTAACCGTAATATCCTTGTGCCCGGAACGGCCTTGATGATTAGCCTTGATGCACAAGAGCAAAACGAAGAAATCCGCTTTACAGGGCAACATATTGAGGTGCTTGAAGATGCGCTGGCGGCGAAAATACGTACTTTAGGGGTGCATATTGAGGGCTCACAGCCGATAGACATTATTAAACGTATGATGGACGAAGATGGCGCTGGCCCTGTGCAAATTACCGTTTTTGCCCATATTGCCGATGATATTGTCGAAATTCCCCTAAAAGGCCGCTGGAGCGTTCCTGCCCATGTGCTTATGAGCCTTCAAAAAACGCCCGGATTTTTGAGTTTGCAAGAAAGCGCGTAAATATACGTTTTTAGTCACTTTTTCCTTGATTTATACGGCGTAACCCCATAAAACACGGGCATGTCTACATTGTGTGGGCAAATTCACATGTAGGTTCCTTAACCAGTGTTGCCCGTCAACCAAGGCCTACAGAGGAAATAACTGGAACTTTTTAAAGGAGAATCCCCTATGGCTATGCCAACATTTACAATGCGCGAATTGCTTGAAGCAGGCGTACACTTCGGTCACCACACACGTCGTTGGAACCCAAAGATGCAAGATTATATCTTTGGTGTGCGTAATGGCGTTCACATTCTTGACCTACAACAAACAACACCTTTGCTGTCAAATGCGCTTCAAACGATGCGTGATATTGTTGCAAAAGGGGGCCGCGTTCTTTTCGTTGGTACAAAACGCCAAGCACAAGAAAAAGTAGCCGAGAGCGCAAAGCGCTGTGGTCAGTATTACGTCAATCACCGCTGGTTAGGCGGCATGATGACGAACTGGCAGACAATTTCTGGTTCAATCAAGCGTTTACGCGAAATTGAAGAGACTTTAGCTCAACCAAATCAAGGCATGAAGAAAAAAGAACTTCTTATGATGCAAAAAGAACATGCCAAGCTTGAACTTGCTTTGGGTGGTATTCGCGATATGGGCGGTAAGCCAGACGCGATTTTCATCATTGATGTGAATAAAGAAGACATTGCCGTAACAGAAGCCAATAACCTTGGAATTCCTGTTTTTGCGATTTTGGACACAAATTCAAACCCAGACGGCGTTGATTTCCCAATACCTGGAAATGATGACGCGCTTCGTGCGATAACACTTTACTGTGATCTTTTCTGTGAAGCGATCCTTGATGGTCTTCAAGCCGAAGTTGCATCATCTGGTAAAGATGCGGGTGAGGCTATTCACGTAGATGTGAAATTGCCAAAAGAAGAGCCAAAAGCGGCAGCGACTGAAGCCGCCGCGGAAGAAGACGCATCAGCAGAGAAAAAAGCGGCTTCTGCTGGTTAATAAATTAATTGTCATTTCGAGCCTTGGCGAGAAATCATAATGCGATGGCGCAAGATTTTCTGGCTTATAAAAACTGTTCGAAATGACATAATTCATAAACATAAGATAAAGGATTAAGAAAATGACGCAAATTACTGCAGCAATGGTCAAAGAGCTTCGTGAAAAATCAGGTGCAGGCATGATGGATGCAAAAAAGGCGCTTGAAGAAGTGAACGGCAACATGGAAGAAGCGGTTGACCTTCTTCGTACAAAAGGTATGGCGAAAGCGGATAAGAAATCAAGCCGTACAGCGGCGGAAGGCCTCGTAGCGATTGTTTCTAATGGGACAAATGGCGCGATTGTTGAAGTGAACTCTGAAACAGATTTTGTTGCGCGTAACGAAAAATTCCAAGGATTTGTGCGTCAGGTTGCGGATGTTGCTCTTAAAGTGAACTCAACTGAGGAATTAATGGCAGCGGATCTTGATGGGAAAAGCACACAAGATACGATCACAAACCTTGTGGCGACAATCGGTGAGAATATGAGCGTTCGCCGTATGGAGAAGCTGAGCGTTACAGATGGCGCTGTTGTGGGTTATGTTCATAACGCTGTATCTGATGGGCTTGGAAAGATTGGTGTTTTGGTTGCCCTTGAGTCATCTGGCGATAAAGCAGCGCTTGCTGCGCTCGGTAAGCAGCTCGCAATGCATGTTGCAGCAGCGTTTCCGAAATATTTGAAACGGGATGATGTTGATGCCTCTGAAATGGAGCGCGAGAAAAACGTAATCCGCGAGCAAGCGCTTTCAGAAGGCAAGCCTGCAGAAATCGTTGAAAAGATGCTTGAAGGCCGTATGCGTAAATTCTATGAGGAAATCTGCCTTATGGATCAGACATTTGTCATGGACGGTGAAACTAAAATCTCAGCATTTGTCGAAAATGCTGCAAAAGAAGTGGGCGCACCTGTAACATTGAAAGCTTATTCACGCTATCAGCTTGGTGAAGGTATCGAAAAAGAAGTCGAAGACTTTGCCGCTGAGGTGAACAAGGTTGCCAACGGTTAATCTTCTCCTTGATACAAATTTTAAAAAGCCGCTCATCGAAGCGGCTTTTTTATTAAAAGCTTATTTGTCTTCAGATATTTCCAAATAAAATCTGACAATATATCCAAAGACTGAATTGCTTTTGGTGGTTCATTCCCTTATGTTTATTCAAATTTTGATGAAGGTCTGGGGTCTTTATGAGTAAATCTCAATATAAACGTGTTTTATTGAAAATGTCTGGCGAAGTGCTGATGGGGGAAAACCAGTTTGGTCTTGATCCAAAAACTGTCAATCGTGTTGCCGAAGATATTAAACAAGTCGTTGATGGCGGCACTGAGGTTTGTGTTGTTGTTGGTGCAGGGAATATCTTTCGCGGTGTATCTGGCGCGGCGGCGGGTATGGACCGCACAACAGCAGATTACATGGGGATGTTAGGGATTGTTATCAATGCCCTTGCGCTTCAAAACGCGCTCGAAAATATAGATGTGCAAACCCGCGTGATGTCGGCGATCCCGATGTCGGCAATTTGTGAACCTTATATCCGTCGCAAGGCAATGCGCCATATGCAAAAAGGCCGCGTTGTTATTTTTGCAGCAGGAACGGGTAATCCTTATTTTACAACGGACACTGCGGCGGCGCTTCGGGCATCTGAAATGAATTGTGACGCCATGTTAAAGGGCACAAAAGTAGATGGCGTTTACAATGCCGATCCTGCCAAGGATCCAACGGCAACGCGTTATGACCGTTTGACTTACATGGATGTGTTGACCAGAGACCTTAAAGTGATGGATGCTACGGCTATTTCCCTCGCGCGGGAAAACGACATCCCGATTTTGGTGTTTTCGATTAAAGATGCAGGCAATTTTGATCGCGCGCTAAAAGGCGAAGGGCCATATACTCTAGTCACAAACGGGTAGTATGAATTTTATTGAATAAAAAGTAAGAGGAAAAGAAAATGGATAAAGCTGATTTAACACGCCGTATGGAAGGCGCCCTTGATAGCCTCAAAAGTGATTATGCGGGTTTAAGAACAGGCCGCGCCTCCGCAAGCATGCTTGAGCCCATTGTTGTTGATGTGTATGGGTCGAAAATGCCAATGAATCAGGTAGGGAATATTACGGTTCCTGAATCGCGCATGCTCACTGTTCAAGTTTGGGATGCCTCCGCCGTATCTGCCGTTGAAAAAGCAATCCGCGAATCTGGCTTGGGGTTAAATCCACAATCTGAAGGCTCGGTTGTTCGTGTGCCTATTCCCGAGCTTAATGAGGAGCGCCGTAAGGAGCTAACGAAGGTTGCAGGTCAATATGCCGAAAGCGCACGCGTTGCCATTCGTAACGTCCGTCGCGATGGTATGGATAGCATCAAGAATAACAAAGAATATTCAGAAGATGACAAAAAGCGCCTTGAAAAAGAAGTACAAGAGCTAACGGATGCAAAAATTAAAATTGTTGATGCAGCGCTAAGCGATAAAGAAAAAGACATTATGACGGTTTAGCCGTCTGATTGGAGATTTCTTTTTGAAACAGGACATTCCCCAACATATCGCCATTATAATGGATGGTAACGGCAGATGGGCGCAAAGGCGCTCATTGCCGCGCACGGCTGGGCATCATCAGGGCATTGAAGCGTGCAAGCGCACCGTCCGTGCTGCTGGTGAAATGGGTATCAAATATATGACATTATTTGGCTTTTCGACAGAAAATTGGAGCCGCCCTGCCGATGAAGTGAATGAGCTTATGCGTCTTTTGCGTATGTATTTACGCTCTGAAACGGCTGACTTACATCGTAATAATGTTAAGCTTCAGGTGATCGGCGAGCGTGGCCCACTCTCCAGAGAAATTGTAACGCTGATTGATAATGCCGAAACACTAACAAGAAATAATGACGGGCTTCATCTTATTATCGCGCTCAATTACGGCGGTCGTATGGATTTGGCGCATGCGGCGGCTAAGATGGCGGCGCATTTGAATGACCAAGGGCTTGAGCCGAATTTTGAAAATGCCGAAGAATATTTACCACAATTTTTGATGACGGCTGATATTCCCGATCCTGATATTTTAATTCGCACAAGTGGTGAACAACGCATTAGTAATTTTCTTTTATGGCAATGCGCGTATAGTGAGTTTGTCTTCACGCAAACGCTTTGGCCAGACTTTGGTGAGGCTGATTTGCAAGCGGCCTGCAGTGAGTTTAAAACTAGAGAGCGACGTTTTGGTGCAATCCAAAATGCATAGATAGGGCATTATGTCTTCTTCCTTAAAAATGAGATTGATTTCTGCGGTCATAGCAGGGCCGATTTCGCTTGCGATTTTCTTTTATGGGGGATTGCCATTTCTTATCCTGATGAGCGCGGCGTTTTGCCTTGCGACGCATGAATGGTTGGATTTATCGCGTAAAACAAAACGGTTTTGGCTTTATGCAATCGTTGGTCTTATTTATTTTGCGCTCTGCTTTTTGAGCTTTATTGCTATTCGTATGGATTTCACCCAAGGGTTTTTTATGGTTGTGTCGGTTGCCATGGTGATTTGGGCGGGGGATGTCGGCGCGTATTTTTCTGGTAAAGCGATTGGCGGCCCTAAAATGGCACGCGCCATCAGTCCGAATAAAACATGGGCGGGTCTTATTGGCGGCATGGTCTTTAGCGGCCTTTATATGCTTGCGCTGTATACCATAGGGCCACACCTCAAAGAGTTGTTTAACAAACCGACTTATCTACCTTTTCCGAATGCATTTTATGCCTTTGGGATTGGGGCGTCATTGACGGTTGTGGGTCAGGTTGGAGATTTGCTCATTTCTGCGGCCAAACGAAAAGCAGGCATTAAAGATACAGGGGTTTTAATCCCGGGCCATGGCGGTTTGCTTGATCGTATTGACTCAATGCTCTTAGGCTCGCTTTTCTTTTTTATCGTCTTGCTGGTTTTAGGGGTATAGATGAAAACGGTTAATATCCTTGGCAGCACAGGCTCAATCGGCAAAACCACGCTTAAAGTCATAGCCAAGCATCGTGATAAGTTTAGCATTGGTGTTTTAACCGCGCAAACAAGCGTGAAAGAATTGGCGCAGCAGGCCATTGATTTTGGCGCAAAGCTTGCCGTGATTGGTGATAAAACTCACTATAGAGCGCTTCAGGAGGCGTTATCCGGGCATAATATCGAATGCGCCGCAGGGGAGCAGGCAATCATAGATGCCGCCGCGCATAAGGCCGATATCACAATGGCAGGTATTGTGGGCATGGCGGGGCTTCAATCCTTAATGAAGGCGATAGAACAGGGCGGTATTATTGCGCTTGCGAACAAAGAGCCTTTGGTTGCGGCGGGAGATTTGGTTTTGGCGGCTTGTCAAAAATCAGGCGCAACGCTTCTGCCCGTTGATAGCGAGCATAACGCGATTTTTCAATGTCTTGAACCAGACAATAAAAGCGCGGTGGAGCGCCTTGTATTAACGGCCTCTGGCGGGCCTTTTCGCGACTGGTCGCTTGATAAAATGATGGCAGCCACACCTGAGCAGGCGCTGAAACATCCCAATTGGGACATGGGCGCAAAGATTTCTATTGATAGCGCCACGATGATGAATAAGGCCTTAGAGATTATTGAGGCGCATAAGCTCTTTGATATGCCAGCCAGCAAAATCGAAGTTTTAGTGCATCCGCAATCTATTGTACATTCAATGATAGAATATTGTGATGGATCAGTTCTATGCCAAATGGGAGCGTCTGATATGTGCACGCCTATCACTAATGTCATGGGCTGGCCACACCGTATTGAGAGCGCGGGCGAAAAACTTGATCTCAAAACCTTATCAGAGTTGACCTTTAAGCCAGTTGATGAGAGCCGCTTTCCAAGTGTGCGTATGGCTTATGATTGTTTAAATTCTGGGCTTGGGGCGTGTATTACCCTGAATGCGGCAAACGAGGTTGCAGTCGCGGCTTTTTTAGACCATAAAATAGCCTTTTTGGACATATATAAAATTACGGCGAGGGCGCTTGATAAGCTGGACACTGCGCCTTTAAACTCTTTGAATGATATCGTAAACTACGATATTGTTTCGCGACTAAAGGCAGAATCAGTGCTGGACGCGTTAACATTAGGGCATGTTGTTTAATTTGGGCGTAACACAGGCCGTTTCCGAAGGTATAAATTATGACATCTATTTTTGATCTCTTTCAACTGATTGCCAGTAATGTTTGGCTTTATGGGGGCACATTCCTAATTGTACTCAGTGTTCTGGTGTTTGTGCATGAGTGGGGTCACTATATTGTGGCGCGGTTGTGCGGTGTTAAAGTTGATACGTTTTCGATTGGTTTTGGAAAAGAGCTGTTTGGATTTAACGATAAAAACGGCACACGTTGGAAGTTTTCTCTCATCCCGCTTGGTGGCTATGTTCAAATGTTCGGCGATACAGACCCCGCCAGTGCAGGTCATAGCAAGGGTGAGAAAAAAGCAGACGGGGATGTTCGTCCGCATACAGCGCAGGAAAAGCAGGTCGCTTTTTATACAAAGCCAGTATGGAAGCGCGCGCTAATCGTTGCGGCTGGTCCAGGCATTAACTTCTTATTCGCGATCATTCTCCTTATGGGGCTATACATTGTCGTAGGTCAGCCTGTGACCCCGCCGCATGCTGCGGGCGTTATTGTTGGCTCTGCTGCAGAAGAAGCGGGATTTATGCCCCATGACAAAGTGATGCGCATTAATGGTGAAAAAGTCCGCCGTTTTGAGGATATTCGCCGTATTGTCACCGTGGCGCTCGATACGCCGCTTACATTTGAGATAGAGCGTGGGGGCGACAATATTGAGTTAACGGTCACACCGAAAAAAGAAACACTGGAGGATCGCTTTGGTTTTAGTCATTCTCGCGGTGTTTTAGGGATTATTGGGCCTAGTAACGGCCTTGCGATAAAAGCCGTTTCAAAAGTTGACGGTCAGGATGTTGTTGATGAGGATTCGGCGCGCCGCGCTCTGATGGATAAAATGGATCAACAACTCACGATTACTATGGGCGAGGGTGAGCAAGCTAACCAGTTTATTGTTAAGCCACTTCAAGAGAATAACACGGCGCTCAATGAACCTGATAGCCCAGAATATGGCAGTCTTGTCGTATCAGAAACAAAGGCAGAAGTGTTTGTGCATCATGGGTTATGGGGTGGATTGACTTCTGCTGTTCAAGAAACTTGGAGTATTACGGGATCGACATTACGTGCTTTGGGTCAAATGGTCACGGGGACACGAAGCGCGACCGAGCTTGGCGGTCTTATCCGTATTGGTGCGATTGCAGGGGACATGGCGCAAGCGGGGTTAATTGCGATAATTACCTTTACGGCATTATTATCTATTAATTTGGGGCTTATTAACCTTTTTCCTATTCCTATGCTAGACGGTGGGCACTTGGTGTTTTATGCTATTGAGGCTTTAAAAGGTAAGCCAGTGCCAGAGCGCGTTCAAGAGTACGCTTTTCGCGTCGGTTTTATCCTTTTGGTTGGATTGATGCTTTTTGCGAATTTGAATGATGTCTTCCAATTGGTAATGTAATTAACGCTTTTATGTGATCCATCAGGGGTTATTTAAGTTAAGGGAAAATAAGAATGTTCACGCGATCAACTGTTAAATGGCTTTGCCTGTCATTGCTAACGCTTACGACAATTATGGTGTCGTTCGTTCCAATCGCACAGGCACAGCAAATTGTTCGTGAAATTCGTGTCAATGGTGTGCAACGTATCGAGCCAACCACAGTTTTGAATTACCTTGGAGTGAGTGTGGGTCAAGAGATTGACGAAACGGGTTTAAACGCGGCGCTTAAGGATTTATATGGCACAGGACTTTTTGCTGATGTGTCGCTGCGTCAGGATGCAGGCATTCTTTTTGTGGATGTCACAGAAAATCCGATCATCAGCCAAATTGCCTTTGAGGGAAATGATGAGATTAAAGATGAGGAGCTTCTTGCCGAGATTTCTCTTCGTCCCCGTCAGGTTTTTACCCGCACCAAAGTACAAAATGATGTGACGCGTATTTATGAAGTTTATCGCCGTACGGGCCGTTTTGCCGCTAATGTAGAGCCAAAAATTATCAAGCTTGATCAAAACCGTATTAATGTTGTGTTTGAAGTCGCAGAGGGCGAAATAACTAAAATTAGAGGTATTCGCTTTGTTGGAAACCAGGCTTTTGATAATGATACTCTCCGCAGTGAGCTCTCTAGTAAAGAAAATCGTTGGTATCGTTTTTTATCCTCTGATGATCGGTATGATCCCGATCGTATCAAATATGACGAAGAATTATTGCGCCGTTTTTACCTCAAAGAAGGCTATGCTGATTTCCGTGTGGTGACATCTAATGCTGAATTGGCCGCAGATAAAAAAGACTTCTTTTTAACCTTCACTGTCGAAGAAGGGGAGCGCTATAAAATTGGCTCTGTGGCAATAGATTCGCAGTTACGCGGCTTTGACGGTGAAGTTCTGCGCGATACGGTGACGTTTGTTCCCGGGCAATGGTATAATGCTGATGAGGTGCAAACTACGGTCGATAATATGACCGATAAGCTTGGCGATCTGCAATATGCGTTTGTCAATATTCGCCCTGCTGTTGAGCGTAACCTTGATCAAGATACAGTTGATATTCGTTTTAACATTGGTGAAAGCCCGCGTGTTTTTGTCGAGCGTATTGATGTGAAGGGCAATGTCCGCACACTTGATAAAGTGGTCCGCCGCGAAATGCTTCTTGTTGAAGGCGACCCGTTTAACCGCTCTAAACTCTCTCGCTCAGAACAGCGTCTGCGTAATCTTGATTTCTTTGAAAATGTTTCTGTTAAAACAAGACAAGGTTCTGCGCCAGATCGTACGATTATTGATGTTGATGTGACTGAAAAATCGACAGGTGAGATATCTGTAGGGGCTGGATTTTCAACCAATGATGGTCCTTTGGCGGATTTGCGTATTCGTGAGCGTAATTTGCTTGGTAAAGGTCAAGACCTTTTATTCTCAACCACGATTGCGGGTGAGCGAACAGAATTCAACACCTCTTTCACAGAGCCTTATTTCTTAAACCGCGATGTTTCAGCAGGTTTTGATGTTTACCACTCTACAAGTGATTTCCAAGATGAGAGATCGTTTAATCAACGCAACTCAGGTGGTGCTTTACGGGTAGGGTATCCGCTCTCAGAAAAATGGCGTCAGTCTCTTCGCTATCGTTATGATAGAAATGAAATTACGGATGTTGAGGCGGATGCGTCCCGCTTTGTGCGTGACCAAGAGGGAACGCGCAATACATCAGCCCTCTCACAGCGCCTCACATATGATGATCGTGATAGCATTTTATTCCCAACTGAAGGGCTTTACTCATGGCTCGATAATGAAGTTGCGGGGCTCGGGGGGAATGCAAAATATGTGTCCGGTAAACTTGGATCGAATTATTACATTCCTGTTTACAAACGCAGTGTCATCTTCAACGTCCTTGGTGAGGTAGCGGGTATTGCAGGGTATGGTGATGAAGATGTTCAAATTAATGAGCGCTTTTTTCTTGGTGGTAATACCTTGCGCGGATTTGAACGCTCAGGTGTAGGACCGCGTGACAGCATTACAGATGATGCCTTGGGCGGTAATTTCTATTACCGTGGATCGGTTGAGCTTGGTTTTCCGATTGGCTTGCCAGAGGAGCTTGGTGTAAAAGGACATGTGTTCACAGATTTTGGATCACTGTATGATATTGATGAAACAGGGCCAGAGATTTTAGACGAAAGCAGTATTCGTGCTTCTGCTGGTGTTGGATTGTCGTGGCGCTCTCCGTTGGGGCCGCTGCGTGTTGATTTTGCTGTGCCTTATGCCAAAGAAGATTATGACGAGGAAGAAGCATTCCGCTTCAGCTTTGGAACAAGGTTCTAAAACATGAAAAAGACTATACGTTTTTTAACGCTTACTTTGTTTTTTTGCTTTTTGGCTGTGCCAGTTATGGCACAACAATCGATTGCGATTGTCGATGTTGACCAATTGCTTAGCGAGTCAGAGGCTGGAAAAAGTGTGCAGAGTCAGCATACAAAAAAGCGTGAAGGCTTTCAAAAAGAATTTACAGCACTTGAAAATAAATTGATGGAAAGCCAAAAAGCGCTTGTTAATGAAAAAGATAAACTTAGCCCTGAAGAGTTTGCCAAAAAACGTGAAGCCCTCCAAAAAGAGTTACAAGAGACGGGGCGTTTGTTTCAAAAACGCCGTAATGCTCTTGATAAAGGATTAGCGGATGCGTTTAAAACTCTTCGTAAAATCATCATTCAAACAACCGCCGAAGTATCCGAAGAAAAGAAATTTGATATCGTAGTAACACGTGAAAGCGTTGTTATCGTTGATAAAAAAATGGATATTACTGATGAGGTATTGGCGCGGATGAATCAAAAAGTGACAAGCATCCCCCTCGCAGGGCAATAAGAAAAGGCTATAATTCATTCATGGCCGACCTTAGTTTTCACGATCGAAGCTCTCCTAAAACTCTTAAACAGCTAGCTGACTTATCGGGCGCTACATTGAATGATGACGCTGATGGCTCACTCATAGTAAGCGATGTTGCGGCTCTTCATGAGGCAGGGACAGACCATATTAGTTTTTTGGATAATCCTAAATATAAAGAGCAGTTCAAAATAACTAAGGCGCGTGCCTGCATTGTGTCAAAAGATATGGCGCAATACGCGCCCGAAGGGGTTCATCTTTTGATATCCAAACATCCTTATAAAAGTTACGCACTTATTGCGCAGGCTTTTTACCCTGAGGCTTATCCTGCTGCTCAAATTTCTGATGCCGCCTTTGTTGATAATACGGCGGTTATTGGACAAGGGTGTGTTATCGAGGCAGGCGCCGTCATTCAAAAGGGCGCAATACTGGGCAAGGGTGTGTGGGTAGGAAGCAACGCCGTTGTCGATTATAACGTCCAAATTGGCGATAAATGCCGTATTGGGGCAAACGCAACCATAAGCCATACGATTATGGGTGAGAATTCACGTATTTATCCAGGGGCCCGTATTGGTCAAGATGGCTTTGGCTTTGCAATTGACCCCGCGGGGCACGTTAAAGTGCCGCAATTGGGACGGGTCATCATTGGCGACAACGTCGAAATCGGCGCAAATACAACTATTGATCGCGGCGCAGGCCCCGATACAATTATCGGAGATGGGACGTGGATTGATAATCTTGTTCAAATTGCCCATAACGTAAAAATAGGGCGTGGCTGTATTATCATTGCCCATGCAGGGATAGCAGGTAGCGCGGTGATTGAGGATTACGCCGTCATTGCGGGACAAGTTGGGGTCGCAGGGCATGTCACCGTAGGATCAGGGGCGCAAATAGCGGCCCAATCTGGGGTTATTAATGACGTGCCAGCAGGGGCAAAAATGATGGGCTCGCCCGCTTTTCCTATGAAAGAGCATTTGCGTCATCTGGCAACCCTTAAAAAACTTGCGACTAAAGGGTGATCCGAAAACCCTAATATGTTGACCTCCCTGTATAAATGGGAATAATAGCGCAATGACAGATAATATCCAAAAACCAACGATTGACATTCAAAGTATTATGAAAATGATACCGCATCGGTATCCTATTTTATTGGTAGACCGGATTATTGATTATAAAGCGGACGAATACGCTGTTGGCTTGAAAAATGTAACGATGAACGAGCCGCATTTTATGGGTCATTTCCCGGGTGTTCCCGTCATGCCAGGTGTCTTGATCGTCGAAGCCATGGCTCAGACCTCAGCCATTTTGGTGGTTGAAACTTTGGGCGACGAAGCCAAGGGCAAGGTTGTCTACTTTATGACGATTGATAATGCACGTTTCAGAAAACCTGTTACACCCGGCGATGCGCTTCACATCCATGTCACCAAAGTGCGTCAGCGCGGTCCTGTTTGGAAATTTGAGGGCGTTGCAAAAGTGGGCGATACTATCTGCGCCGAGGCCACGTTTAGCGCGATGCTGACCAACCAAGAAGCCGCTGTTTAATCTTATTAAATCTACACTGCAACACTCTGAAAAACTATGTGAGTTGCGGGTTTTAGCCGATTTTCCTATATCTTAAGATGAAAGAAAAGGTTTCCATGGTATTTGACAATTGCACCATCCACCCAACAGCTATCATTGAAGAGGGCGCGCTTATTGGCGCGGGGTCTTTTATTGGGCCATATTGCGTTATTGGCGCTCACGTGACGCTTGGTGAGAACTGCACGCTAAAAGCGCATGTTTGTGTCGATGGGTATACGACAATTGGCGAGAATACAGTTATTTATCCTTTTGCCTCGATCGGTTCTGCGCCGCAAGATTTGAAATATAAGGGCGAAAAAACGGAGCTTATTATCGGGAAGAACAATAAAATCCGCGAACATGTCACCATGAACCCCGGCACTGTTGATGGCGGCGGTAAAACGATTGTGGGTGATAATGGGTTATTTATGGTTGGCGTGCATGTCGCTCATGATTGTATTTTAGGTGACAATGTCATCATGGCCAATAATGCCACATTGGGCGGTCATGTTACCGTTGGCGATCGGGCGCTTATTGGCGGCCTTGCGGCGGTGCATCAGTTTGTCCGTATCGGATCATTCGCCGTTATTGGCGGTATGAGCGGCGTTGAAAGCGATGTTATCCCGTTTGGCCGTGTGAAGGGCGAACGGGCCACACTCGCAGGATTAAACCTTGTGGGCTTAGAGCGCGGGGGATTTGATAAGACGCAAATCAAACAAATTCAAAAAGCTGTGAACATGATTTTCAGTGGTGAAGGCAATCTTGATGAGCGCATTGAAGATGTCTCAAAAGCTTATCACGGGGATGACTTGATCATGAAACTTGTTGAATTTGCCCGTCAAAAAGAAAGATTTGGCCTGTGCCAACCAGCGCCCAAAAAAGCGGCCTAGCTGTGCAGGCTAAAGCCCCTTCGTTTTCAAAACTTGGTATTATTGCAGGGGGTGGTGAATTGCCCCGTCTGTTGACGCAGTATTGTGATGATCATCATATTGCTTCTTATGTTATTGGCTTTAATGGCCAAACGGATGAGCAGATTTATGCAGATTATCCCCATATCAAAACGCGTATTGGCGCTGCAGGGCGAATTTTTAAATGGATTAAACAAAACGACATAAAAGATATTGTTTTTATTGGCGCGATTAATCGTCCTAAAATGCTAACGCTTTGGCCTGATTTGACGGCCTTTTGGTTTTTTATTTCCAAAGGGATTTGGGCGCGCGGGGATAACGCATTGCTGGTTTTGGCGCGTAAAGAGCTGGAACAGCGCGGCGTTAAATTATGGGGTGTGCATAATTTTCTACCCGATCTTTTAACCCCACGGGGTGTTTTGACCCAAAAAGACAGCGGCAATTTTCAACGTGATATTGCGCTTGGTATAACTCATTCTCAACAATTAGGTGCGGCGGATATCGGACAGGCGGTTATTGTAAAAGATGGTCAAATTATTGGTCTTGAGAATGAGGCTGGGACGAACGCGCTTATTGATTTGCATGGACAAGCAGGCGCCGTTTTGGTCAAAACCTGCAAACCTCAACAAGACAAGGATCTTGATTTACCCACTATTGGCGTGGGCACGATCAAGGCATGCGCGGCAAAAAATATGGCGGGTATTGCCGTTCATGCAGGGCAAAGTTTGATTGTTAATCGCGCAGCGGTCATTCGATCTGCTGATGAGCATGATTTATTTATTGTTGGAGTAGATGTATGAAACAGCATATTTACCTTATCGCAGGGGAGGCTTCAGGGGATTTTTTGGGGGCGCAGCTGATGGCGGCTTTAAAAGAGCAATCACCTGACTTACATTTTTCTGGTGTTGGTGGCACGTTGATGACAGCGCAGGGGCTTAATAGTTTATTTCCTATGGATGAGCTTTCTGTGATGGGTGTGTTTGAGATTTTACCCAAGCTCAAAAGTCTTTTAGGGCGTATTGAACAAACGGCGCAAGACATTATCCGACAGAAACCTGATATTGTGATCACGATTGACGCGCCTGATTTTTCTTTTCGTGTGCATAAAAAATTGCGCAAGGCGCTTGGTCTTGATGCCCCTAAATTAGTGCATTACGTGGCGCCAACTGTTTGGGCATGGCGGCCAAAGCGGGCGGCGAAGATTTCAAAGTTTCTTGATGCGCTAATTTGTCTATTTCATTTCGAACCGCCCTATTTTGAAAAAGAGGGCTTAGAAGCCATTGCCGTTGGTCATCCGATGATGGAAAGCGGTGTGCTTGAGGCTAAGGCTCAAGCAGAAAAAAACGGTTCACAAAAGCTTGGTGTTTTTTTTGGCAGTCGGCGCGGTGAAGTGAAACGCCTTTCCCCCATTTTAATTGAAGCGCTGCGGAATGTAAAAAAGGCAGAGCCAGCAATTGAACTTGTTGTGCCGACCTTGGCGCATATTAAAGAAGACGTTGAAGCCGCGCTGAGCCGTGTTGATTTAAAAGCGCATATTTTTGTCTCTCCGCAAAACAAATGGGAGATATTTAAATCCTGCGACGCGGCAATTGCTGTCTCTGGTACAGTTGGGTTAGAGTTATCAGCGTGTAATGTGCCGCATTTGATTGCTTACCGTATGAATAGCTTAACGGCTTTTGTCGGACGCATGCTGATTAAAACGCGTTTTGCTCATTTGGCGAATATTATTTTAAACAAAGAAGTCGTGCCTGAGTTTATTCAAGAAAATTGCACGCCAGAAAAAATAGCCAGACAAACGCTTCATCTTCTTAACGATGAACAGGTGCGTGTTGCACAGCAAAATGCGTTTAATGATGTTCGGACAAAAATTATGGGGCATAATCAACAACAGCCGTCTAAGACGGCTGCTGATTTTATTTTGTTACAGTTGAAATAATTTTTTATTTTTAGCGTTTTTTCATCGGGACATAAGGACGTTCCGCTGCGCCTGTATAAAGTTGACGCGGACGACCAATACGAAGCGATGGCTCTTCCATCATTTCTTTCCACTGTGACACCCAACCAACGGTTCGCGATACAGCAAATAAAACCGTAAACATTGAGGTAGGAAAGCCCATGGCTTTGAGGATGATGCCAGAATAGAAATCGACATTCGGAAAGAGTTTGCGTTCAACAAAATAAGGATCTTCTAAGGCGATACGCTCTAACTCCATAGCAAGCTCTAGACGGGGGTCTTTAATACCCAATTCTGCCAATACTTCGTCACACGATTCTTTAAGAACTTGTGCGCGCGGGTCAAAGTTTTTGTAAACGCGGTGACCAAAGCCCATAAGACGGAAAGGATCATTTTTATCTTTCGCTTTTGCGATAAATTCAGGGATACGATCTTTCGAGCCTATTTCATCGAGCATGACGAGCACTTCCTGGTTTGCGCCACCGTGGCTTGGCCCCCATAAGGACGCAATCCCTGCCGCGATACAGGCAAATGGATTAGCCTGAGACGAGCCAGCGATACGTACTGTTGACGTTGAGGCGTTTTGCTCGTGGTCGGCGTGGAGGATCAAAATACGCTCCATCGCGCGTTCCAAAACAGGGGTACACTTATAAGGCTCTGCAGGAACAGAAAAGCACATATTTAAAAAGTTTGCCGCATAGCTCAGTGAGTTGTCAGGATAAACATAAGGCTGACCCATCGAATATTTCATGCTCATGGCGGCCAAGGTGGGGACTTTTGCGATCAAACGATGTGCGGAAATTTCACGTTGTTTTGGATCACTAATATCAAGCGAGTCATGATAAAACGCAGATAATGCGCCAACAACGCCACACATAATCGCCATAGGGTGTGCATCACGGCGAAACCCTTGGTAAATACTGCGCATTTGTTCATGTACCATCGTGTGATAGGTGATGTTGTAAGTAAATTCATCGAGTTCTGTTTGTGATGGTAAATCTCCGTACAAAAGAAGATAGCAGGTTTCAAGATACGAGCTTTGTGTCGCCAGTTCCTTGATGTCATAACCGCGGTGCATTAAAATACCCTTGTCACCATCAATATAAGTGATGCGCGATTTACAGCTACCCGTTGAGGTAAAGCTTGGATCAAGGGTGAAGTGACCTGTAAGTTCTTGTAATTTTCGGATATCTATACAATGTGGCCCGTATGTTCCTTCAACAATTGGAAGCTTAGAGCTTTCGCCGGTTTGGTCGTTTGTGAGTGTGAAGGTTTTTTCAATATCGGTCATGTTTTCCCCATAGGCATTATGATGTGATGAATTTTTGGACGAAAAGCCCAATGCAATGTCCACAGATAATAGGCCTATTTGGCAGTAAGATCAAATGACTATTCTTTAATGCGACGCGCTAGTACCGATGTAGGCTATAGCGTGCTCAAGACGCTTAATCACCTCTGGTTTGCCTATTATTTCTGCGGCTTCGAATAAAGCGGGGGATTTATCTGTACCAGCAAGAGCCGCGCGAAACGGCATCATGACATTGCCCAGTTTGCCATCGGCCTTGATTTGCGCGATATTGCGGCATTTATGCTCAATATCCTCATGATTAAAATCGTTGAGCGCTTTAAGTTCCGTCAGAATTTCTTTCAAAATAGTTTTTGCTGCGGGCGTTAAATGTTTTTGCGCGCCTTCATCATACGGGAAGGGGGCATCGACCAAATATATTCTCGACTCTGCGGCTAGATCAATGAGCGTTTTAGCACGCTCTTTTATGCCATCCATACCAGCCTGAAGGCGCGTTAAGCCTTCCTCGCTAATGATGATATTGTGCTTTTCTTTTAAGAAAGGCGAGATTAAATCAACTAAGCGATCATTATCAGCAGCATTAAGGTAATGCGCGTTTAAACTCTCTAATTTTTTAAAATCGAATTTTGAGGCGGCTTTGCTGATCCCCTTGATATCAAAAATCTCGAGCGCCCGCTCCATCGGGATGATCTCTTCATCTTTATGACCCCAGCCAAGGCGTAACAGATAATTATTAAGCGCCTCGGGCAAGAAGCCCATATTTTTATAATCTTCGATACTGACCGACCCATGGCGTTTAGAGAATTTCGACCCATCGGCGCCGTGTATGAGCGGGCAATGCGCGTAGATGGGTTTTTTCCAGCCCATCGCATCATAAATGACGTTTTGGCGGAATGTATTATTCAGGTGATCATCGCCGCGGATCACATGCGTCACATCCATGTCATGGTCATCAACGACCACGGCAAGCATATAAGTTGGCACGCCATCACTTCGCAGGATAATGAAATCATCAAGTTGTTTATTATCAACTCTCACTTTGCCCTGAACGACGTCATCGACAATGCTCTCCCCTTCTAGGGGGGATTTGATCCGGATAACGGGCTGCACGCCCTTTGGCGCCTCGCTTTCATCGCGGTCACGCCAATAATTGTTGTAGGCTACGGCGCGGCCTTCAGATTTGGATTGCTCACGCATTTTTTCTAATTCTTCGGGAGAGCAATAGCACTTATACGCTTTGCCGGCGGCCAAAAGCGCATGCGCGATTTCGGCATGGCGGGCGCGGTTTTCGTATTGAGATTGCGGGGTATTGTCGTAATCCAAGCCCATCCATTCAAGGGCGTTAAAAATAACCTCAACAGCTTCCTCTGAATGGCGGGCGCGGTCTGTATCTTCTATACGAATAACAAATTTCCCCCCTTTTGCACGCGCATAAAGGTAGTTAAACAGCGCCGTGCGCGCGTTACCAATATGCATAAAGCCAGTTGGAGAGGGGGGAAATCGTGTAATGACGGTCATAGTGCTTTTCTTTTAAATCTTGCTTTAGTGTTTGTCTGATTTGGTTATAGTGAATTGGACTATAAATCAAGGCTTTAGGTGTATGTTGCAGCAACGCATCCGCGCAATACAAGATTTTATATTACAGGAAATTGGTCAGCAGAAAAATAGCCTTTTTTTGTGGTCACCTTTCTTCCTTTCTATTGGAATTGCCGCGTATTTTGGTCTGAGGGCTGAGCCGCATGCTTTTATGGGCGCTATTTTGGCATTAATTGCTTTGGCGTTTTTTGTGATGACCTATCAGCGACGCGATTTTACGGCGCGGCATAAAGTACGCAACTTGGTTGCTTTCATCTTGTTTTTAATCGCCCTTGGTTTTACGGCGGCGCAGTGGCGCACGCATCTGGTTGGTACGCCGATGCTCACAAAGGCGGTTGGCCCTGTTGATATTATAGGCACAATTGAGCGTGTTGAGCCGCAAGAGGCAGGGCAAGGCAGCCGTATTATTTTAAATCATCTCGAAATTGAACGTTTAGATCCAGAGAAAACGCCACGTAAAATCCGTCTTAAAGTGCGAAAAGATGAAGGGCTTTTATCAGGCCAGCGCGTCAAATTGCTCGCTAAACTAAATCCGCCTTCATCGCCTGTTGCGCCAGGGGCATTTGATTTTCAGCGTTATGCGTTTTATCAAGGTCTTGGCGCTGTTGGTTTTGCCTATAACCAGCCAGAGATTTTAGAGCCAGCATCGGGCCTATCACATTTTTGGGCAAAAACACGGGAGCGTCTATCTAGCCGCGTTGAACGCTATCTCAATAGCCGCGAAGGCGCTATCGCCAATGCGCTCATGACAGGGCAGCGTGGCAGTATCGCCAAAGAGGACATTGAGGCGATGCGTGATGCTGGTCTTGCGCATTTGCTTGCAATATCGGGCATGCATGTTGGTATGATTGTTGGTGTGCTGTTTTTCTTCTCACGGCTTATTATGGCGCTTATTCCTCATTTTGCGCTTCATCATCCTGTTAAGAAATATGCGGCAGTTTTTGCGCTTCTTGGCGCGGTTTTATATACGTTGATTGTTGGCGCGACCATTCCAACGCAGCGCGCGCTAATGATGAGCGGGCTTGTGTTGATTGCGATTGTTTTGGATCGGACGGCGATTTCGATGCGCCTTGTGGCACTTGCGGCGTTTGTGGTGTTGATGATTTCGCCTGATAGTTTGGTGAGCGTGAGTTTCCAGATGTCTTTTGCGGCGGTTGTCGCGCTTGTATGTTTTTATGAGCGATTAAGACCGATTTGGACGGCGCTTTATTCCAAGGCGGGATTTACGCGCCGTGCGAGTTTGTATTTGCTTGGAGTTGTTTTAACCACGCTTGTGGCAGGATTTGCTACGGGGTTTTATTCGCTTTACCATTTTCAGACCTTCGCGTTTTATGGAACGATTGCCAATATTATTGCTGTTCCGCTTATGGCGTTTATTGTTATGCCTGCGTTGCTTTTATCCTATTTCGTAATGCCAATTGGATTAGAGGGATTTTCGCTCGATATTGCAGGATATGGAATTAGCTGGATTTTGGCCTCAGCGCATTGGACGGCGAATATGGAAGGCGCTGTAACGCGCGCGGCCGTTTTCCCGTTTTGGGCGTTTATCATTATTACGATTTGCCTTTGGTTTATGTGTGTTTGGAAAGGCAAGTTGAATTATGTCGCATTTGGATTGGCGTTAATCGTAACGCTGACTTTGCCGTTTTATCATAATCCAGATATTCAAATATCGCCTGATTTTAAATTGGTGTCGATGAAGGACGAAAAGGGCGATTTATGGGTTTCATCAGCGCGGCAAGATCGGTATACAGCCGAAAATTGGTATCGGCGAAACGGACAAGAACAGCGTGAGAAACAGACATTTCCCAAAAATGGAAAGAAATCAGACGAACTTGGTTTGCAATGCGATGTTTACGGATGCCGCGGCCAAATTGACAACGTTAAAGTCGCTTATGCAACATCGCAGCGATCTGTTGTTGAAGATTGCAAATGGGCGGATTTGATTTTATCGACTGAGCCGATTAAAGCCCGCGATTGCGATGCCAAATATATTGTTGACCGATTTAATGTTTGGCGAAACGGATCGCATGCGATTTGGGTAAAAGGCGATAAAGTGAACATCAAAACAGATCAACAAATGCGCGGAATTCGCCCATGGAATGAAAGTGATCGCTGATAAGGAATTGATTTAATGAGGTAAAATCACCAACCCAGTTCGTTTGATCAAAAAAATATTGTGGGGGCGAGTTTACTTTTATTATTAATGATAAACGCGCATGAGGCTGGCGAGTTTGCCTTGGATTTGCACTTGGTTTGGCTCGTAAACTTGTTCGGTAAATTCGTCATTTTCGGGCACGAGGATAATTTTACCTTTGGCGCGTTTCAGGCGTTTGAGCGTTACTTCTTCGCCATCAACGAGTGCAACGATAATATCTCCATCATTGGCGGTGTCACAGCGCTTGATGATGACCGTGTCACCATCGTTAATCCCGGCTTTAATCATGGATTCACCATCAACCTCTAGGGCGTAGTGCTCCCCATTGCCGATCATAGTCGGCGGTATTTCGACATGGCCATTTTCATCGCGGATGGCCTCAATCGGCGAGCCTGCGGCGATGCGGCCATATAAAGGGACGCTTGTCATTTGAGAGGCAGCAATAGCGGCGGCGATAGGTGCGTGCTCTTTGCGTTCTTCTTCAAGCTCTTTTGGAAAGCGGGTCACTTGAAGGGCGCGAGCACGATGAGGGAGGCGCTCAAGATAGCCCCGCTCTACAAGGGCAGAAATAAGACGGTGAATCCCAGATTTAGATTTCAGGCCAAGCGCGATACGCATTTCATCAAAGGAGGGCGCAACATCGCTGTCTTTCATATTATCATGGATATAAATGAGCAATTCGCGTTGTTTTTGCGTCAACATTTTATCAGTGTCCTATTGTAGAGAATATATTTGTTCTTGTATTATTCTATTTACGTTCTTGTTTTGTGTCAAGAATTTTATAAATTTTTATTGTGTGATTTTTCAGTGTCTTAGACGTGATGATGTAAAATATTTTGAACAGCGGCAGCGATGTCGTCTTCGCGCATCAAACTTTCGCCAATCAAAAAAGCATCATAGCCAGCATTTGAAAATTTGTGAAGATCATCGTGCGTATAAAGTCCGCTTTCGGCAATCTTTAAAATATTATTCGGAATTTTTGCTGCTAAACGTAATCCTGTGTCGTGCGATACGTCCAACGTTTTGAGATTGCGATTATTTACGCCCAGCATTTTTGGATTTAATGTTAAGGCGCGATTAAGTTCGTCTTCATCATGCACTTCAAAAAGACTATCCATGCCTGCTTGCGTTGCAGTGTCATAAAGCTCGCTGGCTTGATCATCACTTAGGGCCGCCATGATAATAAGAATGCAGTCTGCGCCAAGTGCGCGGCTTTCAATTATTTGGTATGGGTCAACCATAAAATCCTTGCGAAGCATGGGCAGTCTGACTGCGGATTTAACGGTGGTAAAATAATCATCATGGCCTTGAAAATACGGCGCATCAGTTAAAATAGAGAGGCAGGCCGCGCCGTTATCTTGGTATATTTTAGCAATAGCAGGGGCATCGAAATCACTTCGGATAATGCCTTTGCTGGGGGAAGCTTTTTTAACTTCAGCGATAAGAGCAAAGTCTTTTTTATTTTGTAGGGCCGTTATAAATCCGCGTGGTTTTTCTTGCGCTTTTGCGCGTTGTTCAAGATCGCTCAGAGAATATAGCTTTTTTTGCGCCGCGACATGCTCGCGTTTATCAGCGCATATTTTGTCAAGGACGGTTTGGCTCATGCTTTTTGTTCCTGTGAATATTGTGCGTAAGCGTTTAATGTTTGGAGCGCAGCGCCGCTATCAATTGTTTTGGCGGCAAGAGTTACGCCCTCTAATAGATCATTTGCAGAGCCGTGAATATTTAAAACGGCGGCGGCGTTGGCAAGAACGATATCACGATATGCATTTTGCATACCCTTTAAGATATCTAATAACGCGCCAGCGTTTTGCTTTGCATCGCCGCCTTTTAGATCGCGTGCGTTTGCGGTTTTAAGGCCGAAATCTTCAGGTGAAAATAGCCGCTCTGTTATTGCGCCGTTATCCAAAATGACGGCTTTTGTTTGCGTGGTGGTGGTGATTTCGTCTAAACCATCAAGGCCATGAACAATCCATGCGCGGGTCGTGCCAAGGTTATGTAGCGTTTGCGCTATAGGATGCAGCCATTTTTCATCAAACACACCAATAAGCTGGCGCGATGTCCCTGCGGGGTTGGCGAGCGGGCCGAGGAGGTTAAAGATTGTTCGATGCCCTAAAGCTTTTCGTGTGGGCATCACATGTTTCATGGCCTGATGGTGATGGGGTGCCATGAGGAAGCAAAAATTAAATTGTTTGAGGGCGTTTTCCAATTGCGCTGTGTTTAAGTCAAGATTAACGCCGAGCGCCTCTAATACATCTGCGGCGCCTGATTTAGAGCTGGCGGCGCGGTTGCCGTGTTTGGCTATGGGAACACCTACGGCGGCGCAAACAATGGCGACGGCGGTTGAAATGTTATAAGTGCCAGAGGCATCCCCGCCTGTACCGCAGCAATCAATCGCCCCAGCGGGGGCGTTTATTGCGCTTGCCATTTGGCGCATGACAGTTGCTGCACCTGTTATCTCGCAGACGGCTTCGCCGCGTGCGCTCATGGCCGTGAGGAAGGGGGCGAGGTCGTCATGGGGAACGTCGCCGCGCATAATGAGGGTCATGGCCTGTGTCATTTCAGCTTGTGATAAAATAGCGCCGCTTAAGACCTTATCTAAAAAAGGGGTGAAATCAGACATATCAGTTATATCAGATTTAAAAAGTTTTGGATGAGGTCGTGACCGTGTTTTGTCGCGATGCTTTCAGGGTGGAACTGCACGCCGTGGATCGGTTTTGTTTTGTGCTTTACGCCCATGATAATGCCATCTTGCGTTTCTGCCGTAATCTCAAGCACATCGGGGCAGGTGGCACGTTCGATAATGAGTGAATGATAGCGTGTGGCCTCATAAGGGCTGGGGAGGTTTTTAAAGACGCTTTGGCCTTTATGGAAGATTTGTGAGGTTTTACCATGCATTGGGGCGGTGCGGATAATATTGCCGCCAAAAACTTGGCCAATCGCCTGATGCCCTAAACACACTCCAAAAAGCGGGATGTTGTCATCAGCGGCGCGTTTGATAAGATCCATGCAAATGCCAGCATGGTCAGGGTCGCTTGGCCCAGGGGAGATGAGAATGCCTTGCGGCTTTTTTTCGATAACGGCATCTACAGTAATTTTATCGTTGCGGTGGACTTCAACAATCGCGCCGAGATCACCCAGATATTGCACGAGGTTATATGTAAAGCTATCGTAATTATCAATCATCAAAATCATGTATATTGTTATGGCGCGGTTATGGACGTTTATCAAGCCCCTTGATAGCGTAGCGGCATGAGATTCTTAAAACCGTCTTCCAATAAAGATACGATCAAGTTTTTGGCCATTGCAGTTGCTTTGATGCTGGTCGTTAATTATTTTGTTTTTGATAAGCATAGTTATCACGACAAAATCAAGGAAGAATACTACGCCGAGCAGGCGCAAAAACAGGCGGCTTTAGAGGCGCAGAAGTTTGATCCTGTGGCGCAGAGCATCTATACCAAAAACCCACCAAGCATTGTATTTCCGGAGGATGGTAGTGTTTTCTTTGAGGCGGAGCCTTCGTCAGATTTAGCGCCTGAGCCCGGCGCTGTGATGGGGCAAGAATTTGAGAACGGGCAAGAATTTGAGAGCAAGCCTGAGGCCAAGGTCATTGAGCCAGAGGCGATGACTCCTCGAAACGCCAAGGGCGGCAAAATTGCGATTGTTATCGATGATGTCGGCATGAATCGCAAATGGTCAAAAGGGGCGATTGATTTGCCTTCTTCTGTCACACTCGCGTTTTTGCCCTATGCGGATAAGGTGGCGGAGCAGGCGCGCGAAGCCAAAAGCCAAGGGCATGAAATTATTATTCATATGCCGATGGAAGCTACCGATCCGTCAATGGATTTGGGGTCTATGGCCCTTCGAACAGGTATGAGCGCCCGTGATTTTCAGCAAGAGTTTGACCTCATGACCCAACAGCTAGAGGGTTTTGTAGGGATTAACAACCATATGGGTAGTCAGTTGACCCAAGATGCGGCGGCGATGGAAATGCTGATGACGCAATTAAAAACACGCCGTCTTTATTTTTTGGACTCGCGCACTATTCATACGTCTATCGCGGCAGAAATGGCGCAGAGTTATGGTGTGCCTTATGCGGTGCGCGATGTGTTTTTGGACCATGAGGATACAGCAAGTTATGTCGCCAAAGCGCTGAAAGATGTGGAGCGCGTTGCGGGTGAACACGGACAAGCCATCGCGATTGGTCATCCCAAAGAGCATACAATTAAAGCGCTAAAGCAATGGATACCAACTTTAGAGGAAAAGGGTTTTGAGATTGTGCCGCTGAGTGATTTGTTGATTGAGCCGAGTAAGCCAATGCCCCAAGCAAAAAAAATTGAGCCGATAATCGATCAGCCTATTTCACTAGAGGATTCTGTCTCTGCGATATATTGATAGCATCTTCGGCAGCTTGAAGGACGGCTTTGGCTTTGTTACAGCTCTCTTGATATTCAAATTCAGGGTCACTGTCGGCAACCACGCCGCCGCCGGCTTGGACGTAGACTTTGCCGTCTTTAACGAGCGCAGTTCGCAAAGCAATGCAGGTATCTAAATCACCATTGCCGTCCAGATAGCCGACACAGCCTGCATAGGTGCTGCGGCGTTCGGGTTCAAGCTCGTCAATGATCTCCATCGCGCGAATTTTGGGCGCACCTGACACAGTCCCTGCGGGAAAGCCAGCGAACAGCGCATCAAGACTGTCCATACCGTCTTTTAACTGTCCTTCCACATTGGATACAATATGCATGACGTGAGAATAATATTCGACCGTGAATTGATCGGTGACATCAACGGTTTTGTTTTTCACCACACGGCCAATATCGTTGCGCCCCAGATCAAGAAGCATGAGGTGTTCTGATATTTCTTTGGGGTCATTGAGCAAGTCTTCTTTGAGGGTTTTATCCTCTGCCGCGTCAATACCGCGTTTGCGCGTGCCTGCAATCGGGCGAATAGTCATTTTATTATCGCGAAGGCGTACCAGGATTTCAGGCGATGAGCCAACAAGCGCAAAGCCATCAAAGTTTATATAGAATAAAAACGGTGACGGGTTTAAACGGCGTAAGGAACGATAGAGGTCAAAGGCCGGTAAGTCAAAATCAACACTGAAACGTTGGGAAGGCACGACCTGAAAAATATCGCCTGCAAGAATATACTCAACGGCCTTTTTGACCATATCGTGAAAGCCTTCACGGGTCACGTTGCTGTCTGTTTTTAGGGGTGTTTGGATTTTACTGTGACCTGAGAGAACGCTTTGATCAATTGGATTTGATAACGCATTGAGCGCGTCAGAAATAATGCTTTGCGCTGTTTCATAATGGTGATCGGCGGTTTTGTCGCAGTTGTTTTTGTGATGACGGACAGGACTCACAAGGCACATCATGTTTTTGACGTTATCAAAAATGACCATCAAGGTTGGGCGCATCATGATGCTATCAGGGACATTGATTGGGTCGGGATTGTTATCGGGGATATCCTCAATTAGCCTGATGCAGTCATACCCCATATAGCCAAATAAACCCGAAGGGCCCATAGGCGGGATGGTGTCATCGACAATGTCAATCTTGCTCGCGTTGATTTGCGCGCGTAAGGACTCGAGCGGAGCGAGCGTGTCAATTATCGTTGTGCCGTTTTCATGGATGGAGACTTCATTACCCTTATAAGTCCAGATTAAATCAGGGTCGAGGCCGATGGCGGAGTAACGACCTAGCACAGCGCCGCCTTCGACAGACTCAAGGAGCAAGCTATAGGGTTTGTTTTTTGAGAGTTTTAAAAACGCAGAAACCGTTGTCTCTAAATCGGCAGGGATCCATTGCCAAACCAGCTGTGATTTGCCGCTTTGGAAATTTTTCTTAAAGCTGTCGATTGTCGAGCTTGTTATCATTCTATTGATCTATTGGCGTCGCATAGAGTTGATCTAAAAGACGCTCGTTAATTTTGACGTTATACTCGTCATTAAGCGCGTTGATATATTGCGCCACGATGTCTTGGGATTGCGCATTTTGGGCGCGGGCTTTAACAACGCTAAGCTCTTCTTCTGTTGCTTTGCTTGGGTCAGGCAGGGTGATAGCCGTTACAACGCCGATCACTTGACCGTCTGTTGTTTTCGCAGAAACATACTCCCCTTTATTGGAATCAAATATCATGTTGATGAGATCAGAGCTTTTAATATCTTTAATGTCACCAAGGCGTTTAATCCCTGTTTGCTTTTTGATTGTCGCGCCATATTGCTTGGCGACGGCCTCAAAGTCTTTTGTTTCATTAAGAGTATTAAGTGCTTCGCTCAGGCGAAGGCGGTTTGCGGCGTCGCGTTGTTGTTCGATCCACTGCGCCTTGACCATTTCCTTTTTGTCTTCGTATGGCTCAAAACTGCGTTCTGTGATGGCATCGACGCGTACGGTGATGTAACGCCCATCACCCATTTCCATGACGGGGGAAGATTCTCCTGTGTCATAGGTGAAGGCTGCCTCTAAAATTGCAGCGCGATCGCCCTCATAGGATTTAAGAGCTTCTTTGCCATCCTTGGATAGGCCTCCCAAAGTGATCGAGTCAAATTTTTCAACAGTAAGGCCAATATCGGAGACGATCGATTCTAGTTCTTCACCTGAGGCAAGGCGGTCGTCAATGACATTTGCCGCGTCCATCATTTCGTTCATCATGCGTGTTTGCATGATTTCTTTTTTAATATCAGTTTTGACCTCGTCAAAAGGCTGCGTGCGGGCAGGGATCACAGCGTTAATTTTAATAATATGATACCCAAGCGCCGTTTTAATAGGCCCGACTACATCGCCAGAGGCGGCGGCAAAGACAGGCTCTGCCACTTCAGCCAAAAGACCGTTTTGTTCAAAGTCACTTTCGCCCATGAAGGCGTCTTTTTTACCTGTCACTTTTTGAACGGCCGTTTGAATGCCTGATCCTTTTTTAGCAAGCTCGGCGATTTTATCGGCTTCATCCAAGTTGCTTGTGATGGCTTGGTTGACTTTACGGATTTCGTTTTTCTTGAAACGGTCGATTTGATCGTCGTAGAGCGCGCGAATGCTATCTTCTGAAATGTCGATGGCATTTTCAAGAACAGCTTCTTTCAGTGTTGCAATGGTGAAGCTGCGGCGTTCTGGGATTAAAAACTGGTTTTTGATTGTCTCAAAATAGTTTTCCAGTTGAATTTCTGTTGGCTGTTCAATGTCAGGAACGCTTTTTAGGGTCAGTTCAAAAAACTGAATGTCGCGGGTTTGATTTTCGTATTGGTATAAATCCCGCCCCGTTGCATCAGAAACATAGCCTGTGCCAGAGATTAGGGCGCCGCGAAAGATATTGTTACGGACTTCGTTACGTATGGATTGGATAAATTCACCTTCGGAAATACCTTGCGCGCGCAAAATTTGTTGGAGGGCTTCTTTTTTGCTTTCTCCTTCGGCGACAATGGAGTCAGTTAATTCTGAAATTTCTGCAATGAGGTCTTCATCAGAAATCATCAGGCCGTGTTTTTGAGCCTCAAGGCTGAGCATGCGGGTTTGAATTTCGCGGCTGAGGATTTGATCGACAAGGCCAAATTGGTAGGCTTGTTGAGGAGCAATCCCTTGCTGTGCTAATGTACGGCGCACGGTGCGGTCGAATTCTTGGGCGCCAATGGTGAAGCCTTTGCCTTTTGCCACATCGGTTGCGGCCACACCGCCGCGGAAAAATCCGCCAACATCGGTCAGCACAAGTCCAGCCGCAGCCAAAACGAGCAAGCCCATTAGTACAAATTTCATGACACCAGATTTGGCACCATCGCGCATGGATCGAAGCATAAATATCCTCTCTTTTCAAAATATCGTGAAGGCACTATAAGGAGTGGGTCTTTAAGGGGCAATAACTTAAAACAAGATATTATAAGGAATACCATGAAAAATCTTATCGCAGGCAACTGGAAAATGAATGGCTCAATGGAGGCTGCGCTTGATTTGGCAAAAAATATCGTGAGCGGTATTCAAGAAAACCCTGATTTGCTGAAGAATAACGATTTTTTGGTCTGTCCGCCTTATCTGCATCTTGCCCCTGTTCAAACAGAGCTAACGAGCGCGATATCACTGGGCAGCCAAGATTGTTCCCCTTTTGATAAGGGTGCGTATACGGGTGATGTTTCTGCGGCGATGCTCAAAGATATGAACTGTGATTATGTGATTTTAGGACACTCTGAGCGCCGTCAGTATTACCGTGAGAGCGATATGCTTATTAAGCAAAAAGCAACCATGGCCTTAGAGCAGGGGTTGATCGCTATTATCTGTGTAGGTGAAACTGAACAGCAGCGTGAGCAAGGGATTGAACAAGATGTTGTGCGAACGCAGCTTATTGGTTCAATCCCTGAAGGGGCGAGTGCGGATACGATTGTGATTGCGTATGAACCTGTCTGGGCGATTGGCACAGGTAAGGTTGCAACGGTTGAGGATATTCGCGTCATGCACGCTTTCATCCGTAACGAGCTAAAGGATCTAGCCAAAACAAGCAATAAACTGCGTATTTTATATGGTGGCTCCGTTAAGCCAAGCAACGCCGCTGAGATTTTCGCGGCTGAGAATGTCAATGGTGCGCTCATAGGCGGTGCATCGCTTCAAGCGCATGATTTTCTGGGAATTGCTGACGCGTCCTAGTTCGTGGGAATGGCAGCGATGATGTCGTCTACTTCAGGGCGTTTTTTATAGCCTTCCTCCGATAACGTTTTAAGAACCTGTTTGTTTTTATTAACGATGTAAATCGTTGGATGAGGGACGCCATAGGCAAAAGAGCCTTCTTTATGTTCTTCATTCAAGATACCAAAGGCGCGGATTGTTTTTGATTTAGGATCGCCCAAAAGCGGAAAATCGAGGTTTTTGCGGGTATAAAATAGATCCAGAACGTGCAAATTATCGTAGCTAACACCCACAAGGTTATAGCCGAGTTCATCAAAGCGCTCTTTATTCATTTGAAGTTCTAAAAGCTGCACCTGACAATACGGGCACCATTCGGCGGAGCGAAAGAACACGATCACAAGGCCGTTTTCACCCGTGAGGTCTTCAAATGAACGTGTTTTGCCCCGATGATCGGGAAGCTCAAGGTTTGTTGGCAGACTGTATTGCGCTTGGGCTTTGACTTCGACTTCGACTTCCATTGTTTTTTCATCCGCTGAGAAAGCAGGGGCGCTTATGAAAGTAAAAGCGATTAAGAGGAGCGTTAAGAAGCGCATCGTGACATCCTTTTTTATGTTTGAACCGTTATTGTACCTCTTATTCGTGCCAAAATAACAAAAAGTTATAATCTTTTTGCGTTTTCAGGCACAAAAATCGCGTGACATTGGTTTTAAGGCGATTTAAAAGAGGGGCATGGAAACAGTCATACTCGTCATACATTTATTATTAGCCTTAAGCATTATCGGGCTTGTGCTTCTTCAAAAATCTGAAGGGGGCGGTCTTGGTATTGGCGGCGGGGGCGGCGGTATCGGCGGTCTTGCGACGGCGGCGAGTACGGCAAGTGCGTTGACACGCGCCACAGGTATCTGTGCAGGGTTATTTTTTTGCACCAGTTTGACCTTGGCTGTATTGGCGGGGACTCACACCTCCTCAAAAAGTTTGTTAGAAAGTCTCGATAATCCTCCGGCGGTGGTTGACACAATGGATCAAACGGGCGATAACAAACTCCCAGAAGCTAAGGCGTCTGGAAGTGATTCATCTGAGTCAAATACGGCTCCTTTAGCTCCCATTTCTGAGTAATTTAACCCGTTTCAAGGCAGAGCCTAAAAGCGGCATAGCGCTTTTGGGAAGCAAATTTTTATGACAAGATTTATATTTATTACTGGTGGTGTGGTCTCGAGTTTAGGTAAGGGGCTCGGCTCCGCCGCTCTTGGTGCGTTGTTACAGGCAAGGGGCTATAAGGTCCGTCTTTGTAAGCTTGACCCGTATTTGAATGTTGATCCCGGCACAATGAGCCCATTTCAACATGGAGAAGTGTTTGTCACGGACGATGGCGCGGAAACGGACCTTGACTTGGGTCATTATGAGCGCTTTACGGGTAATCCAGCATGTAAAAACGATAACGTGACGACAGGGCGTATTTATACCGAAGTTTTAGCCAAAGAACGCCGCGGTGATTATTTGGGTGCAACAGTTCAGGTTATCCCGCATGTGACTGATGAGATTAAAGATTTTATACGTGAAAAAGACGGGACAGCCGATTTTGTGCTTTGTGAGATTGGCGGAACGGTTGGCGATATTGAAAGCTTGCCGTTTATTGAAGCTATCCGTCAATTTGGCAATGAGATGGGGCGGGATCGTGCGTTATTCCTTCATGTGACATTATTGCCCTATATTCCTGCGGCAGGGGAGCTGAAAACCAAGCCAACACAGCATAGTGTTAAAGAGCTGATGGGGATGGGTATTCGTCCGCGTATTTTGCTTTGCCGCGCTGACCGCGAAGTGCCTGAAGCAGAGCTGCGTAAGATTGCCTTATTTTGTAATATTGATGAGAATAAGGTTATCCCTGCGCTTGATGCGTCCTCAATTTACGAAGTGCCACTGACCTATCACAAGGTTGGCTTGGATACGCAAGTCCTTGATGCGTTTGGTTTAGATACTAGCGTTGAGCCTGATTTATCGAAGTGGGAGAGGATTGTTGATCGTATTAAAGCGCCAGAAATAGAAGTGACCATAGGTGTTGTGGGCAAATACACAAACCTTGCCGATAGTTATAAATCGCTCAATGAGGCGCTGACCCATGGCGGGATTGCTAACAAGGCCAGAGTGAAGATTAAATTTGTTGAGGCGACGCTTTTTGATGGGTCTGCTGATGATATCGCCCATGAGCTTCAGGGGGTGAATGGTATTTTAGTGCCAGGTGGTTTTGGCGAGAGGGGCGCAGAAGGCAAGATCAAGGCGGCGCAATATGCGCGTGAAAAGAAAATTCCGTATTTTGGTATTTGTTTTGGGCTTCAAATGGCCGTATTAGAGGCCGCGCGACATCTGGCGGGTATTAAAGATGCAAGTTCGACCGAGTTTAGCAAAAAAGGCACGCATGTTGTGGGCTTGATGACCGAATGGACTAAGGACAATAAAAAAGAAAAACGGGGTAAAGATGCTGATTTGGGCGGCACTATGCGCCTTGGGGCTTATCCTGCGGCGCTCAAAGAGGGGTCAAAAGTGGCTGAGATTTATGGTCATACCGATATATCCGAGCGCCACCGTCACCGCTATGAAGTGAATATCAATTATAAAGATGCTTTGGAAAAAGCAGGATTTATTATGAGCGGTACATCCCCTGATGGTTTATTGCCCGAAATCTGCGAGCGTAATGATCACCCTTGGTTTATTGGTGTGCAATATCATCCAGAATTAAAATCAAAACCATTTGATCCGCATCCGCTCTTTGTAAGCTTCATCGAAGCGGCCATCGCGCAGGGGCGATTGGTTTAGTTAATTTTTGATCTATATTTATTTTCACTTATTATTTTTACTTGAGTGTATAAGTTAACATTAAAAGAAAGTTTTATTATGAAAAAAATTATTTTAGCCCTCGCTCTTTTTGCTGCAATTTCATCCATAAGTGCTTGTGAAACAGTTGCTGGTGCAGGAAGAGATTTAGAAAAAGCAGGCGAAGCTGTTCAAAGAGCGGCTGATTAATTCTTTTATCATTCTATAATTAAAACACTCTAGTTTAGCTTGGGGAAAATACCCTTTGTGTCTAGGTGGCTTTGTGGTTAAAACATTTCCATGACAAAAACAGTTAAAATCCAGAATATTGAATGTGCCAATGATAGGCCGATGGTCCTGTTCGGTGGTTTAAATGTGCTTGAAAACTTAGATATTACGCTCAAAGCGGTTGAGGTTTACAAGACGATTACGGATAAGCTTGGCATTCCTTATGTTTTTAAAGCGAGCTTTGATAAGGCAAACCGCTCTAGCATTCATTCTTACCGTGGTGTGGGCATGGATGAGGGGCTGAAGATTTTTCAAAAAATTAAGGCTGAGTTCGATAATGTGCCTGTTATCACAGATGTGCATGAAATTGACCAATGTCTGCCCGTGGCGGAAGTTGTCGATGTGATCCAGCTTCCTGCGTTTTTGGCGCGTCAGACCGACCTTGTGGTTGCAATGGCGCAGGCGAGCAATAAGACTGGTGCGGCAATTAATATCAAAAAGCCGCAATATATGTCCCCCTATCAGATTGGTAATATCGTCGATAAATTCGCTGAATGCGGTAATGAAAGAACGATTATTTGTGAACGCGGGCATAGCCTTGGGTATGATAACCTCGTCGTTGACCCAATGGGATTTGGCGTAATGAAGGCGATGAGCGGTAATGCACCCATTATTTGCGATACGGTGCACGCCAGCCAGATGCGCTTGCCGGGGAGTGAGGCATCAGGTGGGCGCCGCGCGCTTGTCCCTGATCTCACCCGTGCCTGTATGGCGATTGGGGTAGCGGGGTTGTTTATTGAGGCCTATGAAGACCCTGATAAGGCCAAGTGTGATGGCCCTTCTGCTATTCCTTTCAATAAGTTAGAAGAGTTTCTTCAACAAGCAAAGCAAGTTGATGATCTTGTTAAATCCATGGATCTGGTGGATATACATTAATGAGCAAGCTGCACGTTTTGAGCCATCCACTCACGGGTAATTATCTAAAAAACATGCGTGATAAAAACAGCACGCCAGAGGTTTTTCGGGCGCAGGTTAAACGCCTTGGCGTGATGCTTGCCTTAGAGGCGACAAAGGACTTACTTGTTAAATCCGTGAAAGTGGACACACCGCTTTGTGAAACGCATGAGAATGTTACCGATCAGAGTGTGGCGATTGTCCCTATATTACGGGCAGGTTTGGGATTGATGGAGCCGTTTTTGGACTTGGTGCCCGATGCAAAAACTTATTGTTTGGGTCTTTATCGCAACGAAGAAACGCATGAGCCTGTGACCTATTATAACAAGCTTGATGAATATGAGATGGTTGACGTTGTGTATGTGATTGACCCTATGCTCGCCACAGGTGGATCGGCAATTATAACGATTGATGCGCTTAAATCCTGGGGGGCGACTAAGATTAAGTTTGTTGGCCTAATAGGCGCACCAGAAGGCGTCAAAGCCTTTCAAACAGCGCATGGGGATGTCGACATTTACCTTGCTGCGCTTGATGATCATTTGAACGAAAACGCCTATATCGTGCCCGGCCTTGGTGATGCGGGCGATCGGATTTTTAATTCCTAAAATCCCTCTTGCACCTTTTTGTGTAACGCCTATTCTATTGCCTAGATTATTAACCCTTGTTAGGAGAAATACCCCCATGAGCGCAATTATTGATATTAGAGGTCGTCAGATTTTAGATAGTCGTGGAAACCCGACTGTTGAGGTTGATGTTGTGCTGGAAAGCGGCGCGCGCGGACGTGCGGCCGTGCCGTCTGGGGCATCTACTGGTAAATATGAGGCTGTGGAACTTAGAGATGGTGATAAAAAGCGTTGGGGCGGTAAAGGTGTTGAAAAGGCTGTTCATCATGTCAATACAAGTATTTTTGAAGCCCTGAGCGGTCTTGATCCTGAAGAACAAATGCATATTGATGCGACGATGTGCATGCTTGATGGGACAGAAAACAAGGCTAAATTTGGGGCCAATGCCATTTTGGGTGTGTCTATGGCGTGTGCCAAGGCGGTGGCAGATGAGCTTGATGTGCCGCTTTATAAATATCTAGGGGGGCCGTATGCCCATACGCTACCTACCCCGATGATGAATATCATCAATGGGGGGGCGCATGCGGATAACCCTGTTGATTTTCAAGAATTTATGATTATGCCCATTGGCGCGCCGAGTTTTAGTGAAGCGCTTCGTTGCGGGACAGAGGTTTTTCATGCGCTTAAGAAAAAGCTCCATGATGCGGGCATGAACACCAATGTTGGGGATGAGGGCGGATTTGCACCAGAGGTAAAATCCGCAACGCAGGCGCTCGATTTTATCATGCAGGCTATAGAGGCTGCAGGATATAAGGCGGGCGAAGATGTTGTAATCGCCCTTGATAGCGCCGCGAGTGAATTTTATAAGAACGGCAAGTATAACCTTGAAGGGGAAGGGCGCGTTTTATCATCTGATGAGATGGTCGCTTATTATGCAGAGCTTTGTGAGAAATACCCGATTGTGTCCATTGAAGATGGTTTGGATGAAGATGATTGGGATGGTTGGGTGAAATTGAACCAGATGATTGGCGATAAAGTGCAATTGGTCGGTGATGATTTATTTGTGACCAATGCCAAACGCCTTGCCAAAGGGATTGAGATGGGCGCGGCCAACGCGATTTTGATTAAGGTTAATCAGATTGGTACGTTGAGCGAGACGCTTGAAACCATTGAAATGGCAAAAAAGGCGGGCTATGGGATTGTGATGTCACACCGTTCTGGCGAGACAGAAGATTCAACAATTTCTGATTTGGCTGTGGCGACAAATTGCGGACAGATTAAGACAGGATCGCTCTCACGTTCTGATAGAATTGCGAAATATAATCAGCTCATCCGTATTGAAGAAGATCTTGGGCCAGCCGCCAAATATGAAGGCGCAGGCTTCTTACGTGCCCCCTTAGCGATGAAGGCAGCAAAGAAAAAAGCGGCCTAGTGGCTTAAAACCCTGCGGGTCTAGGTTTTTGGTCACCGTGATTTGGGTATTCAAATGGTTCGTCGTTTGATGGGTCATTATCCCACTCAATGATTTCCAATGCGCAAGAAGAGTCGTGGGGCTTACTTTTAGGAAGAGTTGTTGGCGGGGGAGCATATGGGTCTGGCACGGTAATTTTTGAGTTAGCGCCTGATCCATCAGCAGCAGCATTATGTGCGTGTGCCATGTAATAGCGTGTAAATGGGTTTGATTCCCTTTCCGGGGTTTCATGTGCATAGATAATGATAACGTCGGGGCGTTTTTTTATTTCGTCTACTATTTTTGTTATCATCGCTTTTTCAGCGCCCGTTGTATTGTCTAAAAAATTGTTTGTTTGAATTGTGTGATGGAGTTTTTGTAACACATCTTTACAATCGCAGTGAACCCTTACTTTCTTATCTATGGGAACACTCATTATCCCAAAATAAATCGCAGCCAGTTCAGCAGGGTTAGTTATGTCTCTCCTGTCTTGTGGAGTATCTTGTTTTGGCAATTTGTAGCGCTCGAAATAAGCGTTAGGACTCAGAGGGTTGTCATGCGTGGCTATGATCCACGCCACTCCAATTGTTCCTGTTGGAGGGAAATAACTTGCATCACCATAGACGTTGACAAAGTCATCTTCCGCAGTTTCGATAATATCAGTCATAAGCGTATATAGGTAAATTTTACTATTATGTCAATAAAATAAAAGGTGAATCATTAGAGTCGCTTAGCTGTTTTGTTCTTTTTTCGTTCTCATTAAGTCATTGATTTAACTATGTTTTTCGGTTGACAGAGGTGATTCGTTTGTGATTCAATGATTTTCATGAGAAAGTTAATTGAAAAGAGATATGTCCTGCGCCGTAATATGGTGACGGTTATGGGTATTTGTCTTAGTTTTTACTTCTGTTTTCACCTTGTTGCGGGGCAGCGCGGTTATATTCGCCTCATGTCGCTTGAAAGCCAAATGACACATCTTGAAAGTGAAATGGCTGTTGTTAATGCGGAACGCCTAGCGCTTGAGAAAAAAGTCGTTATGATGCGCCCAGGGTCAATTAACAAAGATTTACTCGAAGAACGTATCCGTTCTGTTCTGGGTTACAGTTATGAAGACGAGATTACGTTATTACAAAGTCGCTCATAGCAACAAAATTAAATCATTCAATATCAATGCGTTATAAGATTTAATCTAATTTATGTTGAAAAGCATATCGTTTTATATAGATTCCCTCGTGAAGGTGTTGTAGCAAGATAGTCCAATTTGGGCGTCAGCTATGGCATAACCATGAGGAGTTTTTATTTTGTCTACAAAAGCAAAGAAATCATCAAATAAAACTGATTTAAAGTCAGTTTCAAATATATCCCCGCAACCCACCGCCGAAGAAATGAAAGCTCTTTATAAAGAGATGCTTCTTATTCGCCGTTTTGAGGAAAAAGCAGGTCAGCTTTATGGCATGGGCTTGATTGGTGGGTTTTGCCATCTATATATCGGGCAAGAGGCCGTTGTGACGGGTATTCAATCCGTTCAGGAAGATCAAGACACTGTTGTGACAACATACCGTGACCATGGGCATATGCTTGCGCAGGGGATGGATCCTAAAGGTGTTATGGCCGAGCTGACGGGGCGTGAAGGCGGTTATTCGCGAGGTAAGGGCGGATCAATGCACATGTTCTCCCAAGAAAAGGGCTTTTTTGGAGGGCATGGTATTGTTGGAGCCTCGACCGCTATTGGGACAGGCCTCGCTTTTGCTCATAAATATAAGGAAGATGGCGGTGTTGCCGTGGCCTATATGGGCGATGGATCAGCCAACCAGGGGCAGGTTGCCGAATGTTACAATATGGCGGCTCTTTGGAAGCTTCCTGTTCTTTATGTGATTGAGAACAACAAATATGGTATGGGCACGTCTGCGGCGCGGCATGCGGCGGGTCAGCTTTATGCGCGCGGCGCGGGATATGGCATTCCGGGTGAACAAGTGGACGGCATGGATGTTTTTGCCGTGCAGGCAGCTGCGCGCCAGGCGCTTGATTATGTGCGCTCTGGCAATGGGCCTTATATCTTAGAAGTGATGACGTATCGTTATCGTGGGCACTCGATGTCTGATCCTGCTAAATACCGTACAAAAGAAGAAGTGGAGGAGCGCAAGCTTCAAGACCCGATTGAGCAGATTAAACAACGCATGATGAAAGAATACGGTATTGATGAGGATGATTTGAAATCAGTTGATAAAGAAATCAAAGCCATCGTTAAAGAAGCCGCAGATTTCGCAGAAACGTCTCCAGAACTTCCGCCAGAGGAATTATGGACTGACGTCTTGGTTGAGGTTTAAATCATGACCCCTTTAGACACGGCTTTCAAAAAATGGCTTGAAGATGACAAAAACACCAAGCTAGAGTTTGATTATTACGATACTTTTTTAAACTCAACGATTTATGTTCCTGTTCATGAGATGCCTGAGAAAAAAGGCATGAAGGTCATCGACGAGGATATGCCAATTAGCCCTGTTATTTTGCAAGATGATGGCAAAAACTTTGTGATTTTGTTTGATAGCGAAGAACGATTGAATAAATGGGTTGGCGATGAAGATATGGGCTTTGCCTGTATGGATGGGTTTGAAATTTTGGAACTTTTTGGCGCAGAGGCACATTTTCTTTTAAATGTTGAATCAGACTATGCCAAAGAATTTTCACCAGAAGAAATTGAATGGTTGATATCAAATATAACGGAAGAATGAGACATTAAGAATGACAATAAATATTTTAATGCCGGCGTTATCGCCAACAATGACCGAAGGTAATTTGGCCAAATGGGTCAAAAAAGAAGGCGACAGCGTAGTATCTGGCGATGTGATCGCCGAGATTGAAACGGATAAAGCCACAATGGAGGTTGAGGCTGTCGATGATGGTATCATCGGTAAAATTTTGATCGCAGAAGGCACGGAAAATGTTGCGGTCAATACGCCGATTGCTGTTTTATTGGAAGAAGGCGAAAGTGCGGGAGATATTGGCTCTGCTCCATCGACATCTGCCCCTAAAGCAGATGAAGCGGACAAAGAAGAGAGCGCGCCAAAATATTCAAATGATATTGCTGAACAACCCTCTGGAGCGACTGTGAAAAATCGTGACATTTTATATGCCCAAGGTCACGTGATTGAGCCGCCTGTTTTCGATGAGGCGCCGTTCATGAAAACAACGGAGAATATCACTGTGCGTGTTGCTTTGCGTGATGCCATGGCCGAAGAAATGCGTAATGATGAAAATTTTTACGTCATGGGTGAAGAAGTCGCCGAATATAACGGCGCCTATAAAGTGACCGAAGGGCTGCTTGATATGTTTGGCCCAAAACGCGTTATTGATACACCTATTACTGAGCACGGCTTTGCTGGCTTGGCTGTGGGGTCTGCATTTAATGGGCTGAAACCTGTTGTTGAATTTATGACGTTTAACTTTGCGATGCAGGCGATAGATCATATTATTAATTCCGCGGCCAAAACGCTTTATATGGCGGGCGGTCAGCTGGGTTGTCCGATTGTGTTTCGCGGCCCTAATGGATCAGCCAGCCGTGTTGCCGCGCAGCACTCACAATGTTATGCGTCATGGTATGCGCATGTTCCGGGCCTTAAAGTTGTTTCGCCATGGTCTGCGGCAGATGCCAAAGGGCTTTTAAAATCAGCGATGCGCGATCCGAACCCTGTTGTGTTTTTGGAAAACGAGTTGATGTACGGTCAGAGCTTTGATGTACCGACCGATCCAGATTATGTGATCCCCTTAGGCCGCGCCAAGATTGAGCGTGAAGGATCAGATGTGACCATCGTCGCCTTTTCCATCATGGTTGGCCGCGCACTTGAGGCGGCAGAGAAGTTGGCCGAGCAAGGGATTGATGCCGAAGTGATTAACCTTCGAACCATTCGCCCCCTTGATCGCTTTACGATTTTGGAAAGTGTTAAGAAAACAAACCGCATTGTTGCCTGTGAAGAGGGCTGGGGCTTTGCAGGTATTGGGGCAGAGATTGCGGCGCTTATTGGCGAGCACGCGTTTGATTATCTGGATGCACCATTGAAACGCGTTTGTGCCGCTGATGTGCCGTTACCGTATGCTGCAGGTTTAGAGAAGCTTGCGACACCGCAGACGGAACAAATAATCCATGCTGCAAAGGAAGTTTGTTATGCCAATTAAAGTTCTTATGCCGGCGTTATCGCCAACAATGACCGAAGGAAACCTTGCTAAATGGCACAAAGGCGAGGGCGATAGTGTTGTATCGGGCGATGTGATCGCCGAGATTGAAACGGACAAAGCCACGATGGAGGTTGAGGCCGTCGATGATGGAATTATAGGTAAAATCCTTGTTGCTGAGGGCACTGAAAACGTTAAGGTGAATGAACTTATTGCTGTTTTGCTTGAAGAAGGCGAGAATGATAACGATATCGCCCCGTTTTTAAATGCGGGCGATAAAAAGCCAGGCAACACTGCATCAAAAGAAGAAGCAAAAGAGAAAACTGCTCCTGCTGTTCAATCCGCTCCAGCTGCCACTAAATCGTCATCAGGTAATCGCATTTATGCCTCACCGCTTGCACGCCGTATTGCCGCGGATAAGGGAATTGACTTATCTCAAGTGTCTGGCACTGGCCCTCGTGGCCGTATCGTGAAGGCTGATGTTGAAGGCTATACGAGCATGTCTAAAGCTCCAGCCACTTCAAGTGCCGCTTCTGCCCCTCAGCCACAGCCAACGGGTGATCAGAAAGTTAATGAATATGGGATGATTTATACAGCCATTCCTAATAACAATATCAAGAAAATTACCGCTAAACGCCTTCAGGAATCCAAGCAGACTGTCCCGCATTTTTATCTCACCATTGAATGTCAGATTGATGAATTGATGCGCACGCGGCAAATGATTAATGATGCCGCAAACGGGGAGTATAAGCTTTCTGTAAATGACTTTATTATCAAAGCGAGCGCCAATGCCCTAAAAGCCTATCCTGCGGCGAATGTGTCATGGACGGATGAGGCGGTGCGTCAATATGTGCATTCTGATATCTCGGTGGCCGTTTCAACGCCAAATGGTCTGATTACACCTATTGTTAAGGCGGCGGAAACCAAAGGCCTGAGAGAAATCTCTGCAGAAGTGAAAGATATGGCAGGGCGCGCGCGTGAGGGCAAGCTTAAGCCTGAAGAATTCCAAGGGGGCACATTCTCTGTCTCTAACCTTGGTATGTATGGGATTGAGGAGTTTGACGCGATTATTAACCCGCCGCAAGCCTGTATTTTGGCTGTTGGGGCAGGATCGCAAAAACCATATGTTGATAGCGGAGAGATTAAGATTGGTACATTTATGAAATGCACTTTATCCGTCGATCACCGCGCCGTCGATGGCGCCGTGGGCGCAGAATATCTGCAAGTGCTCAAACGCTTTATTGAAAATCCAGCAGCGATGCTCGTGTAAATTATGAATATTATCGAAGTCAGTAATAAATATGATTACGCCATGTGCATTTATCTGCGCACGATGATTTTTATTATTGGCCAAAATTGCCCGCTTGTTGATGAAATTGAAAACGAAGAGGATGAGGAGAATGCTGTTAATTTCATAGGATATATGATGGGCGATATACCTGCCGCGACGGCGCGGTATCGTGTGTTAAAGGGTAATATTGCAAAGATTGAGCGTGTGGGTGTTTTGGACGAATTTCAGGGTAAGGGCTTTGGCAGAGATATTGTCCTGCACATACTGGATAAACTTAAAAATGATAATTCCATCACTGAGATTAAATTAGGAGCGCAGGATCATGCCCTGGGCTTTTATAATAAATTAGGATTTAAAGAATATGGTGATGGATACATGGATGCAGGTATTCCCCATCATATGATGGAATTTAAGAAGTTTTAGCTTATGAATTTATGGGTATTATTCGCGATTATATCGGGCATTGGGATGCTTGGGTATAATCTATCAGCTAAATTTGGGGGGGGTGCGTTGCCCCCACCTGTTTTTGCAGGTGTGATGTATTTTTCAGGCACAATCATAGTGCTCCCTATTTTTATTGCTTATGTTCTGAAACAACCTGAGGGTTATTTGTTGAGCTTGCCGATGAAGCCTGTTTTATTTTCAGTGTGCGCAGCGATCTCTGTTGTAATTGTGGATTTGGCCGTGTCCAAAATGTTTAATCTGGGTGCAGATGTTGGGCTTGGGATGACATCTATATCCATGATCTCTATTTTTTTAACGGCTCTCGTAGGCTATTTTTTCATTAAAGAAGACTATTCGGTTATCAATATTTTGGGGCTTGCTCTGGCGTTAATTGCTGTCCCTATGCTATTCCATAGCGCGAAATAAGGACAATATTCGATATTATGGTAACGGACAAATAGGTGGAGGGCGCATTGGTGATAACAGAAATGAATCAAAAATTTTTTGAACTAAGAGTTCTTCTTTTTGCTAAAACAAGTGATGAGATTGAAAGTGGCATAAAAACATACCCTGACGACTGGATCGATTATATTTCTGATTTTTGTGGCAATCAGTTTGATGAGATGTTGGGAGGATTAGATCTCAATACCAGTCAGGGGCGCGCAGAGGCCATCGCACAAATTGTTGATGCATTTGCGAGAGTTGGCTCTAATCAGAACTTCTTGGGGTATAACTGTACCTCAGGATATCGTTATTATAGTAATGGCGCCAAAATGAATAGGATGGGCCATCCTGATCGCGTGGCAGCAGATTCCATTGAAGGCTTCAATTTTGTGGTGCGGAATTTGTTTCTGGATATTTTTAGATATCCCCAAGATGTTGTTTCCAATTTTTATGACAAAAGAAATGCAAGAGTTGTTGAGGACATCCTGAAATGCCAGGATACACATGCTACTGGATTGGAAAGCCTTTATGCAGATAAAAAAACACATGTCGCTCTTCAGCGTATTTTAAATGATGATTGGCAAATTGCGGTAGATACTTTTGGCGGTCCAGAAAAGGCTTCGGAATTTATGTTATCTGCTAACACTAATTTTCAGGGAAGAAGGCCTTTAGAACATGTTGTGAGAGGCGATTCAGAGAGAAAAGAATTGATATCTTTAATTAGTAGAATTGATCACGGGGTTTACATTTAGGAGCAAAATGACTGATACAAATTTTGATGTGATTGTTATTGGCGGCGGGCCAGGGGGCTATGTTGCGGCTATTCGTGCGGCGCAGTTGGGCATGAAGGCCTGCGTGGTTGAGGCGAACCATTTGGGTGGTATCTGCTTGAACTGGGGTTGTATCCCGACAAAGGCCCTGTTGCGTTCTTCTGAAATCCATCATTTGCTTAATCACGCTTCTGATTTTGGCTTTACTATCAGTGGGTTCTCGTTTGATCTTAAGAAAGTGGTTGAGCGCTCTCGTGGTGTAGCCAAGCTGCTTTCGGGCGGTATTGGGCATTTGCTGAAAAAGAACAAAGTGCAGGTTTTTGATGGCTTTGGTAAATTGGAAGGCAATGGCAAAGTTTCCGTTAGCAAGGACAAAAAGAAAATTGCTGACCTCACGGCTAAGCATATTATTATCGCCACAGGAGCGCGGGCGCGGGTCATACCGGGCATGGAACCTGATGGGAAGCAAATCTGGAGCTATCGTGAGGCGATGGTACCGACGGAGATGCCGAAATCTATTTTGGTGGTTGGCTCTGGCGCGATAGGGATCGAATTTGCGAGCTTTTACCGCAATATGGGCGCAGAAGTCACAGTAATTGAGATGATGGACCGCGTTATGCCTGTTGAAGACGCTGAAATTTCGAAATTTGCCCAAAAACAGTTCGAAAAGCAGGGTATGAAGATCATTACAGGCGCAAAAACGTCTAAAATTGAAAAATCCGCCAATGATGTAACCGTCACAATCGAAAAAAACGGCAAAACAGAGAAAATTACAGTCGAAAAGGTCATTATGGCGGTCGGTATTGTGGCCAATACCGAAGATATTGGCCTTGAAAACGTTAAAGGTGTGAAATTAGACCGTGGGCATATTGTGACCGATGGCTATATGAAAACAGGTGAAGCAGGCGTTTACGCCATTGGTGATGTTTGCGGAGCGCCTTGGCTGGCGCACAAGGCATCGCATGAAGGTGTCATTTGCATTGAGAAGATTGCAGGTCAAAAAGACGTACACCCAATTAATAAGCTTAATATTCCGGGTTGTACTTATTGCATGCCGCAAGTGGCGAGTGTTGGTTTAACTGAAGAAAAAGCGATTGAGGCGGGGCATAAAATCAAGGTTGGTCGTTTCCCGTTTATGGGCAACGGCAAAGCGATTGCTCTGGGTGAGCCAGAGGGTATGGTCAAAACGATTTGGGATGAGAAAACGGGGGAACTCCTAGGCGCGCACATGGTCGGCGCAGAAGTCACTGAGATGATTCAGGGGTATGTTGTCGGTAAAACGGCGGAGTTGGTCGAGGCGGATTACATGCACACCATCTTCCCACATCCGACACTATCCGAAATGATGCATGAAAGTGTGCTTGATGCGTATGGAAAGGTTATTCATTTTTAGAGGAAATAAAGTGAAACTATTCGTAACAAATATTATAAATTTTTTCTTTGTAATATTAAAATCAGCATTTAAATTTTTTACGATATCTTGGCGTTTTTTTATTGTATTAAACATTTTTACTGTTACAGCTTGGTGGTTAGGCTGGTTTGGTGACGAATGTCGTTATTACGGCAGTATTGTTGAGAGATGTTTTTTATTTGGAAAAAATATCGATACTCTCTTAATGACAGATATGATTTTAACTCCATTTGTGCTGCCACTTATAGGATTAATTGCTGGGCCATTCACGATAGTTGTAGGGGCAGTTGTTCAAGCCATTTTAGCAACAATGTTTGTTTGGCCAGCTTTTATTTTATTAAGAAAATTAATATTGTTTTTCACCAAGAAATTAGAGAAAACGTAAAAAATAAATTTTTAATAGTGAATTATTACAAGGGGCTCAGTGTGATCTCTTTTGTCATTTTGAGCGTGTAAGATGAGCGCTATAATTCAAGATTGTAAGAAAAACTTTTGTATTGCTTTGTGGTAAACGCCCCGCAATAGTGGGGCATATAACGGTTTTTATTGTAATTTTTGTTGGAAAAACATAATTTAACACCATGACCTATAACACCGACCTTTTAGACCGTGCGAAGCGGCATCCTGAGAAGCAAAAGCGCCCTGATCGTCCGATGGGTAAGAAGCCTGATTGGATTCGCGTGAAGGCGGGGCAAGGTAAGACGTATAAGGAAACTCTTGATACGGTTAAAGGCCTTGGCCTGACGACTGTGTGTGAGGAGGCGGGCTGCCCGAATATTGGCGAATGTTGGGATAAAAAGCATGCGACCTTCATGATTATGGGCGAAGTCTGCACACGGGCCTGTTCATTTTGTAATGTGGCCACGGGCAAGCCCAATGCGCTTGATAAATATGAGCCGCTCAAAATTGGTGTGGCTGTTGAGAAAATGGGTCTGGACCACGTTGTGATTACCTCCGTTGATCGGGATGATTTGGAGGATAGCGGCGCTGCGCATTTTGTGAAAACGATTGAAGCCTTAAGGTTTAAAGCGCCCAACACGACAATTGAAATTCTACCGGGGGATTTTCGCGGTAAAATCGCCGATATTGATGCGGTGACGCGGGCGAAACCCGATGTGTTTAATCATAACCTTGAAACCGTGCCGCGTTTATATCCGACTATTCGCCCTGGGGCGCGATATTTCCGCAGTTTACGTCTTTTACAGCGTGTGAAAGATGTTGATCCGACGATTTTCACCAAATCTGGTCTTATGGTCGGTTTGGGTGAGACACGTGAGGAAATTGCCCAAGTGATGGACGATATGCGCGCCGCCGATATTGATTTTATTACGATTGGCCAGTACCTACAGCCAACGCCGAAACACGCCGCTGTTGAGCATTTCTGGACACCCGAAGAGTTTGAAGGGTTAGAGAAAATGGCACGGGCGAAGGGCTTCTTGATGGCATCATGCACGCCGCTGACACGATCGAGCTATCACGCAGGCGAAGATTTCGCGAAATTAAAAGCTGCCCGTGATGCAAAGCTTGCCAAAGAGGCATTGCTGAAACAAGCCGCTGAATAGGGGCTTTTATGCTCTCCCATGTTGAACAAAAGACGTTGCCTTATACGAAACAGCAGATGTTTGATCTGGTGGCGGATGTGGGCAGTTATAATCAGTTTGCGCCATGGTGCGTTGCGAGCCGTGTTCACAAATGGGAATCGGATACTGTTTTTCTGGCTGACTTGATTGTGGGGTATAAGGTTTTTCGGGAGAAATTTTCCTCGCGTGTTATCCTTGACAGGGTAAACCATGATATTTCGATTGAATACCTCAAAGGCCCTTTGCAGAATTTGAAAAATCATTGGGTGTTTACTGATGGCCCCAATGGGTCATGTATTATTGATTTTTCGGTAGAGTTTGAGTTTAAAAACAAGGCGCTCCAGGGGCTGGCTAATATGTTCTTTAACGAGGTAGTCAAACGGATGATTGACGCATTCGAAGCACGAGCAGAAGAAATATACGGAAAGCCTGCTTAGGCGGCTTGATGCAGCGCATTTATCTCTTCTTCTGTTTCCCCGTTAAAATAGGGGTAGCGATAGGTGTAAGAAATGCTCTCACCGTCCAGTGTTTCAAAATCGGTCATCACACCTCGGTCTGTACGCATATCATCCCAACCAGAAATATGAAGCACACCAATTTCTTCATGGGGTAGATAAGGCTCAACGAACATGTTTGTCTGTTTACTCCAATGCGGCTTAAACGCGCATAGCCAATGCATATAGGCTGGAAGGATAATTTTTTTATAACCTTCCAGATAGCATAATTTGCCCAATGTAAGTTGGTCAGACGTAAAAACCTTGCCTTTAGCAGCTTTTAGTTTTTCAATCATAAGCTCTTGCCAGCGACCCCAGTGCGGCGCGTCACCTTTTAGGGAAAACATCCCCGCGAGCAGAACGCTATAGGCATAAAGCTCTTTGGCAGTTTTTGATCCATAGGCAGCTTTGGCGTTGCTGAAATAAAAGCCGCGTAGCTTAAGGGGGATATTACCAAGCCACTTTATGCGGATTTGGCGGGGATAGGAGCGGTCTGACTGGGCGCTGAGGGTGATTGCATTTTGATTGGCCCCTTGGATGAACATATCAATCGCGCTCCATTTTTGAATCCATGTGTCAGGATCCATCCAGATATACAGATCAAAGTCAGGGAAATATTGATTGATGAAGGGACGGCAGACACAGCCTTTGAGGTATTCGCGTCCTCTAATTTGGTGCTGTGGTATGTCGCAGGGCCAGTCAGGTTTATAGATTAGGCAGTCAATCGATTGAAGTTTTGTAACTTGCTCAGGTGTTAAACCAACATCCATAATGCAAATTGTTGTCCCTTTGCTTTCGGGAAAGCGCCGTATGGAGTGAATCCATTCCCGCAGCATGGGGTAATAGGTTGCATCGGCTGCAGAAACGAAAGCGATTTTCTTCATTCATCCTATTTAATGATATTAATGAGATGCTTCAAGGCCTGTTTTGTTGTTTGCAGCCTTATTTCGTCGCGGCTGCCTTTGAATTTATGCTCGGTAGATTGGGTCACGCCGCCTTTTATGCCGTAAGCGATGTAAACAAGGCCGACAGGTTTTAGAATGCTGCCGCCAGAAGGGCCTGCGATACCTGTAACGGCGACGGCGATGTTGGCGCGGGAATTCTTGAGCGCGCCCTTGACCATTTCCTCAGCGGTTTCTTCGGAGACAGCGCCAAATTGCTCCAGTGTTTCGGCCTTAACGCCGAGCATGTCAATTTTGGATTCGTTGGAGTATGTGATAAAGCCTCGGTCAAAGATAGAGGATGAGCCTGCTTTATCGGTCATGGCGCAGGCGATCATACCACCTGTGCAGCTTTCGGCGGATGTCATCATCCACTTTTTATCCCGAAGCTTATCCCCTAATTTATCCACCAAGTCCGACATAGTTGATCCCTATTAAAACGATTGCGGCGTATATCCCTGCCATGAGGTCGTCACCCATGATGCTTATGGCGCCTTGCATCTTTTTATCAATCCAAGATACTGGATAAGGTTTTACCACATCTGCAATCCGAAAGAGAAGAAAAGCGAGAAATACAGACCATGGTGTTAACAATGCGGGTATGAGCGCAATCCAAAGTCCCGCAACCTCGTCAATCACTATCATACCAGAATCCTTGTCACGCGCCATAATTTCAAAATGCTTGGATGCCCATAGGCCAAGCGGGATGATGATAGCAAGCCCGATGAGGAGAGCATAAGCGCCGCCCAAATACATCAGCGCAATTCCAAAGGGAAGGCCGCCAAGTGTGCCCCATGTGCCCGGCGCGGGTTTGATAAAGCCACAACCGCCCCATGTTGCAATCCATGTTACAGGGGATTTGAAATCAATGGTTTTGAGCTTATCTTTATTTTGAATACCAATCATGAGGATACCTCTAATCAAGTGAAGGAGTTTGTATGGTTACAGCGCATTGACAGGCAATGCCTTCGCCGCGCCCCGTGAAACCCAGTTTTTCAGTTGTTGTTGCTTTAATGCTGATACGGGCAGTATTAAGCCCAGTGATCTCACTAATGCGGCTTTGCATGGCGGCGCGATGGGGCCCGATTTTGGGTTCTTCGGCCAAAATGGTCACGTCAATAAATTTAGCTAGGCCGCCTTTATCGTGGAGTTTTGAGATAGCTGCTTTTAAAAATAGGGCGCTATCAGCGTTTTTCCATTGGGGGTCAGAAGGGGGGAAATGCGTCCCGATATCCCCCTCATTGATTGTCCCTAATATCGCATCAGTGATCGCATGGAGGACAACATCGGCGTCGGAGTGCCCTCTAAGCGATTTATTATGCGCGATATCAATACCGCCAAGACGCACAGATGCGCCGTCTTGAAAGGCGTGGACATCAAATCCTGTGGCGGTGATTGTTTCAATTGTGTTGCTCATAAGTTTTTCAGCCAAGATAAGGTCTTCGGTTGTTGTGATCTTGATGTTGCTTCGAGGGCCTTTTACAAGGGTTACTGTATGACCCATCGCTATGACCATACCGCGATCATCGGTGAATGTACCATCATTTTTAAATGTCTCGTGCGCCTGTTTGATGAGGTCATGGCGAAATATTTGTGGTGTTTGCAGTGCCATGAGGGCCGTACGGTCAATCGTCTGATTGCTCTCAATATGATGAAGCGTATCTGAAACAGGCGTTGCGAGGCATGCCGCGCCTGAGTGGTTGGCTTTGGTTAGTGTGGCTTGTATATCGATGGCGTTCACGAGGGGGCGGGCAGCGTCGTGAATGATAATTAACTCATCATTTTTTACATCAATTAAAGATCTTAAACCATTGTAAACACTATTTTTTCTTGATTTTAACCCATAACAAGGAGGGCGGATTTTGAGCCCTTTTATGGCCTCATCATATAGCGCTTGGTGGTCTTTGTTGATGATCACGGTGATGCTTTGACATCCTTCAATAGTAAGAAATTTTTCGATGGTGTGACGTAAAATGGGTTTAGTGCCTAGGGGCATATATTGTTTAGGCTTATCTGACCCCGCCATACGCGTGCCAGACCCTGCGGCAGGGATAAGAACATGGAAGGGGATGGTCTCTTTTTTCATATTTATTTCTGAGCGTTGTGCCATTCGTCACGGGTCTTGCGTTTTAGGTGTAAAAAGGCGATATTCCAAGTGTTTTAGACGCCTACCACCGTTATACTTACAGGCATATTCGGGCGCTTTAAAGATAAAAATGAAGGTTAAGAAAAACACTGAATGGCTGATGCAGTTCAATCAACAGACCAAACCATAGACTCGCCAAAGAAATATTCTTTCTGGGCGGGGCTTTTGGCTGCGTTTATTGGCCCGCAAAGTAAGTTTAGCGGGGTGCGCCGCGGGTTTTCTTCTAAAGGGATAGCGACCAAGCTTTCCTTTGTTCTTATCATTGCTGCCATCGTTTCCGGTTTTGCGACTTATGCGGCGCTAACCGAAACGCCGCCTTTCGGGGATAACCCTGATGTTGTGATTTGGCTGCTTAATATTGATCTTGTTATATTACTGATGCTTGTCACGTTAATTGCGCGGCGTGTTTTGAAAATTTGGATTGGACGCCGTCGTGGGATTGCGGGGTCACGGCTTCATATCCGTCTTGTCCTGATTTTTAGTGTGATGGCGGCGCTGCCCGCTATTATCATGGCTGTTTTTTCGGCGTTTTTCTTTCATTTTGGAGTGCAAACATGGTTTAGCGATAATGTGCGCACGGCGGTTGTTGAATCTCAAGCGGTGGCTACGGCCTATCTGGAAGAGCATAAGCAGGTTATTAAAGCCGACACGCTCGCCATGGCCAATGATATTGATCGTAATGCGCCCTTTATGGGGGATTTGAGAGCCGATGAATTAGAGCGTTTAATGGATACACAGTCGATTGTTCGAAATCTGTCTGAAGCTATCATTTTTAATGAATCAGGTAAGATTTTGACGCGCTCTAGTCTGACTTTTACGCTCACGTTTGAAAATCTTCCTAATTATCTTCTTGATCAAGCGGGTGATGGAGATGTGGTTGTTATGACCAGTGAGAACGAGGACCGTGTTCGGGCGCTTGTGAAGCTTAATAATTGGAATGATAGCTATCTTTATGTGGGGCGGCGGATTGACCCAACTGTGCTTGGGCATATCGAGGCTACGCAAGAGGCAGTTAATAAATATAGTGAATTGGAGGGCAGTTACTCTGGTCTTCAAATCACGGTCACGATGATTTTTATTGTCGTGGCGCTCTTGTTATTGTTGGCGGCGATATGGGTTGGGATTGTGCTTGCGCGGCAATTGGTTTTGCCGATTACGACCCTTATCTCTGTATCGGATCGTGTGCGGGGCGGTGACTTGACTGCCCGCGTGCCTGAGCAAAAGCAGATTGAGGAATTTGATTATCTTGCAAGTTCGTTTAACCGTATGACATCGCAAATTGAAGAGCAACGTAACGAGTTAATTATGGCTAACCGTATGCTCGATCAACGTCGCCGTTTAACGGAAACTGTTTTGGCAGGGGTGTCGGCGGGTATTGTCGGGGTTGATTCAAGGGGGCTTGTTACATTTGTGAATGCCGCCGCCGCAGAGATTTTTGAGCAAGAAAGCAAAGAGCTTGTGGGGCGAAAAATTACGTCTGTCATCCCCAATATAGCCGAGCATCTTGATAAGGCGCATAGTAATACCAATAAAGTTACGCAATTTGAGAACCCTTATATCAGCCACACGGGCAAGAAGTCAGAGCTTTTGGTACGTATTGCGATTGAACTTATCAGCGAAGAAGAACAAGGGGCGGTTATTACATTTGATGATATTACTGAATTACAATCTGCGCAACTTAAAGCGGCATGGGCTGATGTGGCACGGCGTATTGCGCATGAAATTAAAAATCCGCTCACCCCGATACAGCTCTCTGCGGAGCGTTTGAAGCGTAAGTATTTAAGTGAAATCAAAAGTGATCCTGAAACATTCGAAGTTTGTACGGAAACAATTATTCGTCACGTTGAAGATATCGGTCGTATGGTCAATGAGTTTTCAGATTTTGCCCGTATGCCTGTTGCCAATTTAAAAGCACAAAAACTCCAGCAAAATGTATCTGATGTGATGATGCTTCATAAACAGGCGCATCCTAAAATTAAAATATCGTTTCATGATAATACGCAAGGGCATGAGATTGTATTGTGTGATGAACAACAAATTAGACAAGCGCTTGTAAACCTTATTCAAAACTCAATTGATGCTATTAGTCAGGATAAACAAAGCGTGGCAGGGGAAATTGATATTATTCTCAAACCGATAGAGCATAAATCAGTGGGTCATGGTCTTATGCTGTTGGTAACAGATAGCGGTATTGGGTTGCCCGAAAATGAAGAGGCGGCGAATTTGACCGAGCCTTATGTAACACATCGCCCTAAGGGAACGGGGCTGGGTCTTGCCATCGTAAAGAAAATTATGGAAGACCATAATGGAAAAATTATCGTTGGAGCGGATAAATATACAGACAATAAAAAATTGAGTGGGGCGAGTATTGCCTTGTTATTCCCTATCGCCGTTCCAGAAAAACAAGACGATAAAAAAACGGCTTAAAGAAAGAGTAAATTATGAGTTCTGACATTCTTGTTATTGATGATGAAAAAGATATTCGCCTTTTGATAAAGGGGATATTGGAGGATGAGGGATATCATGTGCGCGAAGCAAGTAATTCGAACGAGGCGCATGAGCAGTTTGTTTTAAAAAAACCTGATCTTGTGATCCTTGATATCTGGTTACAAGAAAGCATTCAGGATGGTCTTGAGATATTGACAGATTTTAAAGCGCAAAGTCAGCATTTGCCCGTGGTAATGATTAGCGGGCATGGCACAATTGAAACGGCTGTTACGGCTATTAAACAAGGCGCGTATGATTTTATCGAAAAGCCATTTAAGTCTGATCGCCTTCTTCTTATGATTTCACGGGCGATTGAAACGGCAAATCTTAAGAAGGAAAATGCGGCGTTGAAAGCGCGCATGGATTTATCGGCAGATTTAATTGGCACTTCTCCAGAAATGACAGCGCTTAAACAATTGCTTACAAAAATTGCGCCAACAAAAAGCCGTGTCATGATTAAAGGGGAGGCAGGTGTTGGTAAAGAAGTTGTTGCGCGTGAAATTCACCGTTTGTCGGACCGTCACAATAAGCCTTTTATGGCCTTAAATTGCGCCGTTATGCACCCAGAGCGCTTAGAGGAAGAGTTATTTGGGTATGAGCGCGATGGTGTTGTGTGTGAAGGCGTGTTGGAGAAAGCCAATGGCGGGACGCTTCTTTTAGATGAGGTCGCCGATATGCCTCTCGAAACGCAGGGTAAGATTTTGCGTGTTCTGCAAGATAACCAAATTCACCATTTGGGCAGTCAAGAGCCCATTGATATTGATGTGCGTATTTTGGCCTCAACCAATCGGGATTTAGACGCGGCCATTGAAAAGGGTGATTTCAGAGAAGATCTTTTTTATCGTCTGAATGTTGTTCCACTTGATATTATACCCCTGCGTGATCGTCCCAAAGATATCAAAGTATTGATGGAATATTTTATTGAGGAATATGTGCGGCAAACAGGGCAGGCGGCTTTTACCCTGTCAAAAAAAGCGCAAACGGCCCTGAACCAATATCAATGGCCAGGTAATGTGCGCCAGCTGAAAAATATGGTGGAATGGCTTATGATTATGGCCTCTACCAAAGAGGATGCAGGTCAGATTGAAGAAGATGATTTACCGCCGGAAATTTCAGGGAAAGAGGCGCAAGGAAAATCAAAAAATAATGCGATAGATTACTCATCACTTGCCCTTAGAGAGGCACGAGAAGCTTTTGAAAAGAGCTATCTGCAAAATCAAGTGACGCGTTTTAAGGGTAATGTAAGTAAAACAGCTGAATTTGTGGGGATGGAGCGCTCGGCCTTGCATCGCAAGTTAAAGGCGCTTGATATTTCCCTTAACGCCAAGCAGGATAGTGATGAGAGTAACGATTCATCGGACAATTCACAAAAAAGAAAGAGTGCATAAATGCGTGTCATCGTCTGTGGAGCCGGGCAAGTTGGATTTAGTATTGCCGCGTATTTAGCGCGTGAAAATAACGATGTGACGGTCATTGATAATTGCCCTGATAAAGTAGAGCGCGTGAATACAATGCTCGATGCCAATGGTGTCTTGGGATCGGCGTCTAGCCCTGATATTTTGTTAAATGCAGGCGCGAATGATGCTGATATGATCATTGCAGTCACAAGTATCGATGAAGTGAATATGGTGGCGTGTCAGGTTGCGCACTCATTGTTTAATGTGCCCAAAAAAGTGGCGCGCATCAGGCAGCAGGTATTTAAAGACCCTGTCTGGGCGAATTTGTTTAGCCGGGCGCATATGCCAATTGACTATATTGTGAGCCCAGAAGATGAGGTTGCAAAAGCTGTTTCATTCCGGCTGTCAGTTCCCGGCACGACATCTGTTGTACCATTGAGGCAAGAAAAAGCATTCTTGTGTAGTGTATTGTGTGAAGATAATTGTCCAATTGTAAACACGTCGCTTTCTCAGCTTATATCTTTATTTCCGGATATTAAGCTCAAGATTTTGACGATTATCCGAAAAGGCAAAGCATTTGTGCCCAAATCAGATGACCAAATGTTGATGGGAGATGAAGTTTTCTTTGTCGTAGAGGCATCACAAATGCGCCGCGCGCTCTCTGTATTTGGTCATGAAGAACAAAAAGCGCGTGACGTTGTAATTGTCGGCGGCGGTAATATTGGGCATGCGCTTATTCGTGAAATTATCAATACACAGCCTGATGTACGTTTAAAAGTCATTGAAAGTGATCCTGTAAGGGCTCTTGCGCTTAGTGAGGAGTTCGAAAATATTCTCGTGCTTGAAGCTGATGGCGTTGACCGTGAGGTGATGGCAGAAATCAATATGCCACAGGTTGAAACACTTATTGCTGTGACCAATAATGATGAAACCAACATTTTAACTGCTATGATGGCCCTCAATGAAGGCTGTGATCGTGTAATCCCGCTTGTCAATAAAACAAATTATGACACGCTTACAGGCTCTCTTGGATTACTTAGCGTTATATCGCCGCGGGCTATTACTGTGTCATCTATCATGCGTCATGTGCGCCGTGGGCGGGTGAAGGCTGTTCATGATGTAGCCAATGGCTTTGCCGAGGTGCTGGAGATTGGGGCATCGGAATCGAGCGTTATTGTCAACACACCGATTAAGGATATTAAATTCCCTGCAGGCGTAGTGATTGCCGCGATTATTCGTGATGGTGTGCTGAGTATTCCTGACGGCAATAATCAAATCCGTGTTGATGACCATGTGATTGTTTTAGCAGTGAATGAGGCCGTGTCTAAAGTTGAAAAAATGTTTTCTGCGCAAGTTGCGCTGTTTTAAATCATAAGGATAAAATTGAATGCCCCGTATCGTTTATGTGAATGGTGAATATCTGCCGTATGCTCAGGCTAGCGTTCATGTCGAAGATCGCGGGTTTCAATTTGCTGATGGTGTCTATGAAGTTATAGGATGTATTCATGGCCATTTGGCCGATGAAACAGGGCATCTTGATCGCCTTGAGCGTTCGTTGGCGGAGTTAAAAATGCCAATGCCTGTCTCACGCGAAACTTTGCGTTTTTTAATGCGTGAATGTTTGCGCCGTAATCATTTAAAAAATGCAGGGATTTATATTCAAATTACGCGCGGCGCTGCGCGGCGGGATTTTAAATTTCCTGATCCCAATACAACGGGGCAATCACTTGTAATTATTGCATCGTCCTTTAATTTTGATGGGAATGCAGCGGTGCTTCATGGTGTTAAGGTCAAGACGCTTGAAGATATCCGTTGGAAACGTCGTGATATTAAAACAGTTGCCTTATTAGCCCAAGCGCTTGCAAAACAAGAAGCTGTTGAAGAAGGTTTGGGGGACGCGTGGATGGTTGACCCGCAGGGTTTTATTACCGAAGGGTCTGCCAGTAATGCTTGGATTATTACAAAAGATCAAACGCTCCTGACGCGTCCTGTCTCACATGATATTTTGCGTGGAGTGACACGCACTGCGATTGAAAAAATTTGCGCTGAAAAAAAGATAAAAATAATTGAACGCGCCTTTACCGTACATGAAGCCTATGAAGCGGTTGAAGCCTTTACGAGCAGTGCAACGGCGCTTATTACATCGGTGATAGAGATAGACGGCCACAAAATAGGCGAGGGCAAACCCGGGCCGATTACTAAAGAAATTTACAATGAATACCGTGCTTATGTTGATGGACTTCGCGGGGAACAAGTGCACTGGGAGGCAGGATTATAAATGTCAGCCTTAAACAAATATAAAGCCATTATTTTTGATTGGGATGGAACGCTTGTTGATACGTGCGGGCTTATTTTAAAGGCGCATAATTTCGTTCGAGAAACTTTCGGAGAAGCGCTTTGGACGATGGAAGATTTTTTGGGAACAGCGAGTAAATCGGCGCGGGAATATTACCCTGAAGTTTACGGCGAGCGTTCAGATGAAGCGCAAACTGTCCTTTATGATTTTGTTGAAAAACATCATATCGATATGATGAAGCCTATGGACAATGCGAAAGCGTTAATTGATTTTATAAAAAATGAAACAGATATGCATATTGGCGTGGTCAGCAATAAGCGTCATAAGACATTATTAAAAGAAGCGCAGCATTTGGGATGGCATGACCATTTTGATTGTTTTATAGGTGCGGGGATTGCAGCGAAAGACAAGCCGTCCCCTGATCCATTATTGATGGGGATGGCCGATATTTCGGAGGTCCTTAGGCCTGATAACGTGCTTTATATCGGTGACACGGAGACTGATTTACTGACGGCTAAAAATACGGGGTGTGATATTGTTTTTATCCAAAGTGATAGCCCGCGCCCTGATTTGATAGAAAAATATAGCCCGACCTACAGTTTTATGTCAACAAACGCGTTTTATTGTTTTATTCAGAGTGAATTTGGTCAAAAAACATCAGAAATGGCGGAAAAGAAGGCTTGCTGAACGCTTCATACTGATTTATCTAATAGAGCGTTAAACGACCAATAAGAAGGAATTTTCAATGGTTGAAAAAAGCAAAAACGTCCAAGACGTTTTTCTGAATGCTATTCGCAAGGAAAAAATGACGGTTACAGTCTTTCTTGTGAACGGGGTTAAGCTCCAGGGTATTGTTACATGGTTCGATAACTTTTCAATGTTGCTAAGACGGGAGTCGCATGTTCAGCTTGTTTATAAGCACGCTATTTCGACTATTATGCCGGGCGGCCCGCTTAATCTAAATGACTCAGAAGATGATGCGGATGCAACATCAAGTGATGCGGAATAGTCTTAATCTATTTTGAGTAACCTTATTGACACAGCGGCGCCGACAGAAACGGCCTTAATTGTGCAACCTGTTTTTTCAATGCAGGTGCGCAAACATTCTAATTATGATGAGCGTGATTTAGATCATCAAATGGAAGAGGCGGTTGGTCTTGTCCGCGCCATTCAAATTGATGTTGCTGGTTTAGAAAAAGCGAATATCAATAAAATTAATGCAGGGCGATTTTTTGGCTCGGGAACGATTGATCGTATTAGATCTATGGTCGATGAGTTTGAACCGAATGTAGTTTTCGTTAATCACAATCTCAGCCCCGTGCAGCAGCGTAACCTTGAAAAAGACTGGGGCACGAAAGTTATTGATCGTACAGGTCTGATCTTAGAGATTTTTGGTGCGCGGGCGCAGACAAAAGAAGGGCGTCTTCAGGTTGAACTCGCACAATTAGAATATCAAAAATCACGTCTTGTGAAGGCATGGTCGCACTTGGAGCGCCAGCGCGGCAGTACAAGCTTTGTCGGCGGTCCGGGGGAAAGTCAGCTTGAGCTTGATAAACGTATTATTGGTGAGCGGATTAATCAGATTAAAAAAGAATTGCTTAAGGTGCGTAAAACGCGTGACCTTGCCCGTCAATCGCGTGAGCGCGTGCCGTTCCCTATAATTGCGATTGTAGGGTACACCAATGCAGGGAAATCGACCTTATTTAATTGCCTGACGGGGGCGAATGTTTTTGCAGAAGATTTACCCTTTGCGACACTTGACCCCACGATGCGCCAATTGGTTTTACCGTCGGGTAAGGAGTGCATTCTATCTGATACTGTTGGCTTTATTACCGACCTGCCGACGCACCTTGTTGAATCTTTTCGTGCAACGTTAGAGCAGGTCCAGCATGCCGATGTTATTCTTCATGTGCGTGATGCAACGCAGCCTGATTTTGAAACACATAAAAAAGATGTTTTGAGTATTTTGTCAGATCTTGGTGTTAAAGTTGAGAGTGACCCGCGCCTTTTTGAAGTGGTCAATAAAATGGATATATGCCCAGAAGGGCGAATAGATTCAATTGAACGTGCGATACAATTTGGTGAAAAAATCATTGGTGTTTCTGCTATTACAGGGCAGGGGATAGAATCGCTCCTTGTGATGATTGATGAGTTTTTATCCCGTCATGCGAGCGTGCTTAACTATAAAATACCTGCTAGAGAGGGACGGGCTATGTCCTGGCTGTATGAAAATGCCTCGGTTAAGGGGCGTCATGATGAGGACAATCATGTTATATTCTCTGTCTCGATTGATGGGGCGCAGCGTAATAGATTTGAAAGTCAGTTTGGTTTTGTGCCTGAAGAATTTGAACCAAAACAAGAAGAAGCCGTATGACAACTATTAACCCTGATAAAATAGCCGCCTATATTAGAGATGTGGCCTTTGACAAAATTATGCCGCGCTTTCAAAAATTGGCGGATCATGAGATATCAACAAAATCAGGTCCTACGGATTTTGTAACGATTGCCGACCTTGAGGCTGAAATTGATCTAACCCGCATCTTGCTTGACGTTATTCCCGGTTCCTATGTTTTGGGTGAAGAAGCGGTTTCTAAAAATGAGACTGATATTCGTTTGCTTGGACAACATGATGGCTATGTTTGGGTTATTGACCCAGTGGATGGAACAGGAAATTTTGCAAGCGGGGATAAAAAATTTGGGACTATAGTTGCCCTATCTTATAAGGGCGAAATTATTAATGGCTGGATTTTGGATATCCCTGAAAACCGCATGGGTGTTGCGGAGAGGGGTAGCGGCGTTTTACTTAATGGTAATGCGGTTCAATATCAGCCCTCTAAAAAATCGCTTAAGGATACGCGCGGGTTTATCAGCGTTAAGTTTTTACCGCCTAAAATGCGTGATGACCTGAAGGATGTTTTGGCCAATGAGTTTGGCGAAGTGAAACCTTATATGTGCTGTGCCCATGAATATTTGGCAATTTTGGAAGCTCAATCATATTTTGCACTTTATTCACGCATACGCCCTTGGGATCATCAAGCGGGCGCGCTTATGGTGCGTGAAGCGGGGGGCATCACAAGAAAATGGGATGGGTCAGACTATACCGCGGCGGATCAACGTGGTGGCTTAATCGTTGCCGCCAATGATGACGCATGGAACGAAATCCATAGTAACCTTATTGCGCAATATGTCGGGTATTATAATTAACCCTTTTTCTTCTGCTCATTCCAAACGTCTAACATCTCATTAAGCGAGGCTTGATTGATAGGTGTTTGTTTTTCGCGAAAATCATCTTCAAGGCCTGAAAAGCGTTTTACGAATTTATTATTGGCTTTACGCAGGGCTTCTTCGGCATTCAGGCCTTTCATACGGGCAAAATTCACGATGCAAAAGAGCATGTCGCCCAGTTCTTCTTCTTGATGCGTTTTATTATCACTTGCCAGTGCCTCTTTAAACTCAATAATTTCTTCGGTTAATTTGTCAAAAGCGGCGTTAGGATTTGGCCATTCAAATCCTGTCTTGGAAGCCTTTTTCTGTAATTTTTGCGCACGAAGAAGGGCGGGCAGGCCAAGGGTTACACTATCAAGAGTATGAGCGCCCTTTTGCGATTTTTGTGCGTTTTCACGCTCTTTTTGTTGATCCCAGATGGCATCCACGGCGCTTGAATTGGCAGCATCTTTGTTGCCAAACACATGCGGGTGGCGCGAGATCATTTTATCGGCCACACCTAGGGCAACCTCATCAAAAGTGAACTCTGACGCTTCTGCAGCCATTTGCGTGTGGTAGACAACTTGAAGGAGCAAATCACCGAGCTCTTCACGCAGATCATCCATATGACCGCGTTCAATGGCGTCTGCAACTTCATAGGCCTCTTCGAGCGTGTATGGCAGGATAGATTTAAAATCCTGCTCTAAATCCCACGGACAGCCATGGTCTTTATCCCGAAGGCATTGCATGACCCAAAGGAGCTTATTGAGAGGTGATGTGAATGTTTTATTTTGTGCGTTGATCATCCATGACAAATATCATTTTTAACCAACAGGGCATACCCTTATTGTAAAAGTTCTTAACGAAGCGAAGCTATCCTGTGACAAAAGGGGTGCGCTATGCATTCTTACCCTTTCTTTATGACGAGGCTGCACGTAAAATCAGGGAAGAAAATTTTAAATATATGGAGAATAGAGAAGACAATTAAATATGCCTTCACCAGTAAAGCGTTGGGTCAAAGACCATGATGAGCGCATGTCATTTATCCTTGTTTATGTTGGGGCGGCCATTGTTTTAAGTGTGTACGCAAACCTGTTCTGGGTTGCCTTGCTGATGATTGGTCATTATGGGCTAGAAGTTTGGCGTCATTATGTAATTGAGGCAAAGAGACCATTATTGACTGCGCTTTGGCATGTGAAGCTCGATATTGCCCTTGTGTTGTTTGCGCTTGTTATTGCCCTTTATGCGGATCTAGTTATGGCTGCTTTGGGTCTGGGGCAGGCAGCAAGAGCAGGACAAGCCGTGCGCGGCGCTCAGATGCTTACCCGTTTTGCCATTATAGAGCGTGGTCTTCGAATATTTTTTCTAACGATTGATGATATTGCCCGTATTGGGATGATTGTCTGGAAAGTCATGAAGGGAAAGAATAGTAAGATTAGCAAGACAAAACGGGATATGGATAATGCCCGCCTAAAATTAAAAGAAGAGGAAGAGCGCATTCACCCGCAAGCAGATAGCGGTAAGTTGTCCAAAGGTGATATTTTCAGCTTGTCTTTTGGCACTCTCTGTCTTGCTCTAATATTTTCCGCTCCATGGATAACAGGGCTTGGTGTAAATGAAACGGCGATAACGTTAATTAATGAATTAAAGCCTTAATTTTATAACCACTGATTGAACACATAATTTTATTAGGTGTTTTATATATCATTCATTTGTGCGCTGTACTTTTCAAATATCAACAATCAGGTTCATATGATTGCACAACTATGATAGCAACGATAAAGTGATAATATATATTATGTAAATTAATGCGTATATACTGCTATCGATATGTGTTTTTGGTAATTTATGCATGTTCTTTTCTAGCCTATGGTTCTATTGCACAAACTGGCGTCCCATCGTTTCTCATACCAACCATTACCTGATTAATTGGGCAAGAGAAGCCTGCAGGATCTGGCGCTGAAAATGTTATAGGCGCACATCTAACATGAGGGGTTCTTATGTCATCAGCAGTTCCTGGCATTCCATCTAGTCCAACATCCATACCAATGCTCACAATCCCTTCACCTGGTGGACATTGCATGTCAGATTCATCACCCATTGGATTCCAGCCTGCACCAAACTGGTTGGCTGTTAAGCATTGTGTTGGATTAGTCCTGTCACAATATTGATTGGTTTCAAATTGTAGTGCTTGCGCATCTCCTATAACATGTAAATCTGCTGATGGTGCGTTTGTTCCCACACCAACGAAATCTTCGTTAGAATTAAAAATAAACTGTGCCATCATCGCTGTACTAAACTGTGATGCCCATAGGTTTTGGCGATCCCGCCCTAAATATCTTACTAAATCGTCATAATAAGAGGCATTCGTATTGTTGGCTAAAGCATTCATGAAAATGCTGTCCCCGTCACAATTTTCTCGTTCCAATGCAGAAGTGTCCGTAGCACAATTTCCCACAGTTCCTGTAATGGTATTATTGGGGTTGAATGCGCCTAGTCCATTTTTTCCATGGGAAACGAGCACGGCTGTTGTGCTGCCTGCAGGGTTTGAGTAAGTAATATTAAATTCATCGACAACGTCTATAACACCGTTTGTTGTGTCAAAAAAATTAGCGTTCGTTAAGTTTGCAGAAACAGCATAAGTATAAAAATTCCCATAGGCATCTAGTACCTCTGATAAATTTCTTTCAGTTTGTACGCCTGTAGCCTGAAATCTGTTAAGAACTGTCACAATTGGGTATAGGCCAATTAAAACAGGATCATTACCTGCTGTAGCATCGGTGTCGCGTTGCCCTAATACGGGCGCTAAAGTGCAATCCTCTATCCCAAAACTTGGGGAATTAAAATCTAAAGTTGGATCTGCTGGACATGGAAATCTTCCATTAATAACACCCAGTGCTTCCGTAAGAACTTCAATCCTTTCTTTATTTCGTTCAAATTTAGCCTTCTCAATATATATTCTAACACCAGTGACAATTGTCACCATAATCAATGCATATATAAATAGTGCCATGGAAAGTTCAACGAGCGTGAATCCACCGCTATGGCTATGTTTATTATTCATTTTTTCCTCATTATAAAACTATGTGTGAAAAATAAAATTGCCAATTAAGGAACAATATTACACGTACACGTAAACCTCTGTGCAGAGCCACCGGCTATAGTATTTGGATCATGACAGTCCACAGGTGTTCCTCCGATGCCAGTCGTTGCTGAATTCTGAGCCGCTGAGCAAGCATTATTGATAGCGTTTGACGTTAACGGCCCTCTCCTACCTTGATCTGCAATATCTCTCCATCTGTAATCAATAATGACTGGGCTACAGCCTGGTGATGTTGCTGTTTCGGTCCAGCCTACATAACCTGATCCGCAAATAAGCTCATTTTCTTCATGAATTTTCCCAACCTGTCCTGCAGGACAACTTCTTTCGCGTGTATCTTTGAATCCTACTTGGCAGATGCAGTTTCTGTTAACTTCAGTCGGCCCCGTCCAGACTGGAGAACCGGAAGCACACGAAAGTGTTGTCTCTAAATCAATACCAGTACTCCCTGGAGCATTGTACCCTGTAGGACATGATTGCCAAGAAGGTTTAACATATGGTGAACAAACGCAATTATTTGTTGTGACTATTGGGGGGCCATATAGAGGCGCACCAGTAGTGACACTACAGCCTGTGAAGGTTCGTGTTTTGATAATATCTATGGATGGATGTGAGGAAACAAAACCTGCTGGACACATCTCAGGTATAATAATATCAGTTCCTGCACAAGGGCATCCTGAATAATTACGCGTGATTGTTGTTGTGCCCGAAGCTCCACATGTTACGACTGTTCTTGTTGATAATGCGTTAGTTAAGCCATCTGGGCATAGGCTTATCACAGTGTCATCAGATGCATTACACACACAATTTCCCGAACTATTTTTTATTTCCCATACTAGTGGGTTAATCCAATTTTCGCGCCGGCAACGAAAACGCGATTTGTGTGTGTCCCCTACCACAGAACTTAATATCTCTTGCCCTTGAATTCCGTCAGGGACTGAAACAACTGTTTCAGCAGACGTTCCAGCACATAAAGTAAAATTTCTACCAGGACAGCCTGGGGCCGGAAAAGGAATACAAACAAAAGACCCATCGGGATTTATTCTTTGTAAATAGTTATTTGCAGGACATCTCTTTTCAATTACTGCCTCACAAATAGGTTCTCCAGCATCGATTCCCACAAGAAACTGACCTCCTGGGCAAGCAAGGTTCCCTGGTACGCCTGGGATAGGATCGCCAGCAACCTTATTCAAATTAAAACAACCTGCTGCAGTAGGATCTGCTGTTGAACAAATATTTTCTAAACGAATAGCAGAATTTGCCCTAATTGAAGCTTCTGCATGAAGCTCTTGAGTATCTCCTGAAATCGACGTCAGTAAAACGTCATTTGGTCCTAAAGTTAGGCTATTCCCTTTTAATTCTATTGTGTTTGCGAATGATGGGTCGGTACTCGAAGAAAACGTCCATAACGGAACACTGTCTTGAAGATTATATGTCAGTATATCATCATATAAATTTCCAGCAGCAATACTAGTAGATACATCTGTATATACATAATTGGCAATATTATCTAATATGCTAATGTTGCAGTTATCACTTTCTGGCGTTCCTAGATTACATGGGGCCTGCACTCCGTCCTTATTATAAGCACCATTTCCGTTAGGGCCGTGACTTACTAAAATAAAATGCGCAGAGTCAGCAGGCTCTATTACTGTTGCTAGACCAGCGTTCACTATTGAAATGCCCCCCATATTTGCGTTAAAGGTAGCGCTATTAGTTAGGGAGTCTGTTACGGCATAGGTAAATCTATTGTCAAAACCATCATAAGCAAATTGTTCGTCTATGTTTAAAGTCTTAAAGGGGATGGTGCCAACTCTAACCTCAAAGCCAGCTCCTCTGTTACTGTTCTGTGCGCAAATACCATTAACGCATGTCCCAGCTGCTGGAAGAGGATTATTATCTGAACGTCCATAAGAGGGCGAATTTCTGGGTGCTGTTAGCGGCGCAGGCGCAGGATAAAAACCGTTTGTTGCTATAAATGTTTCTAACGCTAATCTGGCTTCTGTAAAATGCTCTTCGTTTTGTATGATCTTTAATTGATCTGTGTATTTTGTATATGCTGGTAAAAACATGGCAACTGCCAAACTTAATATTAGAAGTGACATGGCCATTTCAATTAGTGTAAAGCCTGATTCTTTTTTATGATTTAATTGCATATTGCATTTCCTCCTGCGTCTACACCGCGTAAAATTCCTAGTGGGCTACAATCAACGTTTAAGCCCGGATTGTAGTCATAATTACAGAAAAACTCTCTATCATATAAGCCAGTCCCTGTACCTGCTGGGGGGCCAGAGCAACGACTTGTTCTTACTGTGAAAAAACCAGGGTCAAAGCAGTTTGCTCCGTTTATGTCGCATATTTCATTTGTGATGGCGCCGCCTCTACTGTCGTCAATTGGCAACAAAGGGTCCCTTTCTAATAATAAAATTCCACTTGTACCCATAATATGTATGTTTGCAGCTGGTTCTTGTGTAATATTGCCTAACGCATCTGTTGGGGGGTTGATTGCAACCAGATCTTCTCTAGAGAATATTTCAGATGCCATGCCCGTACCCGAAACAATTCGTGCATATTGAAACATATTGGATGGATCCTCAGTTCTTACTAAGTTTACATCATCAAAAAAACTAGGCCCCATAACGTCGCTGAATACACTATCACCACTTCCTGCCTCTGTTCCTCTTCGGCCTCTCCAAAAAACATTGTCATTGTCACAATTTTCTGAATCTCTTGACACCCCCGTAGCAAGGCAGGCTTGAACCAAAACCCCACTTCTAGTTCTTGCTCCAAGGCCTCTAGGGCCATGAGAATTTATTACATAGTGAGCACCAACATTATTGACCGCGGGCCCGCCAGATAAGTCATCAAGACCATCTAAGTTTGCATCAATCATATTAGTGTCTGCAATAGCAGCTCCCGTAATGTCACCAAAACCATCATTGTCTAAATCTCCTTCATTAACTGCGGCATTTGTAGGCTCGCTGATCGAATCTGTAATACCATCACTATTAGTATCAACTAGACGGGAAACTGCCATCGTAATCGCTCCTGCAGGAAAAGCGATTGACGCTCTGAGTGAATGAGTTGGAAGAACTGCTTGTACGCCAGTGACTGTATACGACAATTTGTTACCCCATGGATCAATAGTGATTTCTTCAGATATATTAAGAGCCTGAAATGGCACGCCTCCAGAAACCACCCCTCCATTCGCTGCAATGGCAGCCGGTGTCAGCCCACAAATATTAGGATCTAAACTCGTAATTTCTTCACCATAACTGGGATTGTTAAATGGCAATGTTATATCTGCAGGACAAGGATAACGATTGTTAATGAAATAAAAAGATTCAAAGCTCTGATTTACAGCAACTATGTTGTCATTCAAAGTTGTATACATTCTATCTAAACGCCATTGGAGATAAGCCTGTGTCGCCCAACCAACAAAAAGACCTAATAATAGCAAGCCAATAGAAATCTCTATCAGCGTTAGCCCGCTCTCGGAATGGCGGTTAGTTTTAAGGTTTTTGGCCTTATTTATCACGTGTTTATAGCCCCTTTCGTCCAAAAATATACATTTCGACATCTATCAGTGTAACGCGAATACATTACCAGTTTACTAAAATTTTATATATTTTTGCAAGTTGAGCACAATTTAGAGAGATTTAAGCACAAAAAAGCGCTTAAAAAAGACTTTAAGCGCTTTTTTAGAATTTTTGAAGTGATTTTATTAAATGCCTGACGGTTTGGGGGCAGATGTTTCTCTTCTTCGATTGCCAGCAGCGCCTGCACCCACTATGGATAAACCCGCAATAGCGCTACCCAGCAAAATCGAACCAGATTCCAGTGGTGTCCAGTAGCGCTCCAAGAAATTTCTTACAGGGGCTTCAAAGTTAGTTGCACCGTTTGTGAAATCATCAATCAATTTTGCTCCATCAACGACATACCGTTCTGCGCCCTCTATTGGCACAGGTGCTACATATGGCGGGTTTGTAGTGCCTGTATCAGTGTAGGTTGTTCTTCCTGTGGTCGTTGTGGAACCAAAAAATCCTGTTGTGACATCTTGAAATACAGAATTTGTTCCTCTTGTTCTATCTACAACAGGAGGCACCCATGTTCTTGTGGTTTCAGAAACAGCTGGCGCTCCTGTTTGCGTGATATCACCTGTGCAACCGCCATACTGTATTGCATCGTGGTCATTTGCTGCTGAGCGGGATATAGTTGAGTGAAACTCGCCATCTTCTCCCATACTTTGTCCAACAAAGTACCGCTCTGCTGCTGCTAAAACTTGTGTGAGGTCATTAGGGTTAACCGCAACAATTGCTTCAGACTCTCTAGGAAGGACACCTGTCCCAGCAATGACTCGGGCCGGAAGAAGAACCACGTCATTTGCAGTCAGGCCTAAGTTTGAAAGGCCGAGTGTTTCGCATGAATCAGCAACGCTTGAATCAAGGGGTGTCGCTGTTGTTGAGTATTGAAGAACACGCTGTACAAGGTGGACTGGTTCAAACCTAAAGTCTGTTCCCTCTCTTAAGGTGGATGCTGTAAGATCTATATCCCTTGCAAAGTCGCCTTCTCCAGCAATTGTGTGTGTTTCTGCTCTTCTTCCTAGTGTGCTTGATGCTCCGATCCTAAAACCATCACCATTTACAAGGCTTGTTTGAATTGCGTCAAGATCCTCGCGACCACTAATTTTAATATGAATGTGATCAGGCACATCTGTCACATGGTATTGTGTTGCGTCAATAACGCTGCCGTCTGATTGGAGAGTGATATTTATGCCTGCAGGCTCCATGTCAAAACCAATACCTGCGAATGCTGATGTGAAATGAGGGGAGCCATCCTCTCCTAATTCAATCTTGACAGATACGCGTGCGTTCTCACTGAAATTTAGATTAGCGGGGTCAATTTCAGTCCCTACTGGGTAAGAGCCCCCTTCTGCTTCTTGAACATAGGTGTATGAATCTGGCTCTAAGCCTTGAGCAAATAAGCCATAAGCGGCTCCGCCTATATCTTGTGCAACAAAGAAATCTTCTGCACCCTGAACAGCCTCGAATGTTTTTGCAGTCCCTTCTGCTATGATACCTGTGTTCATAGTAAGTTGAACTGTGCCATCAGCAAGAATTTCTGTTCCAAAATGATTATTTCTGAATTCTTGTACTGCTGAGGCATTTTCAACGACTGTTTCGACATAATGTCCAGGTGTAACAATTCTAGTATTGTCCCAAGCATTAGTAAGAAGCGACCGCTCAGTTGTTAAAACGCTGTAAATATCTCTTTGTGAGGGGAAAAATGCTTCTATAGTGCGCTCCCAGGTCGTCGAGCCATCATTACCTAAAATGGCGCCATAAGAAAAAGTGCCATTAATACCATCGGGCTGCGTGAAAGCACCGTTAACATCTGTTCCAGCTATAATTGTTTGTCCTAACGGGAGATATTGGTCTGCTAAATCTTCGCTGTTAATGACAGTGGCAAAAGCGCCCTGTGCAGATAAAGCTGTTGCAGTTGCAAGCGCTGCGACTCGTTTACTAAAATATGACATGACACACTCCTCGATAAATTGATGTAAGTGTTATGACTAAATTTTAAGATTATGTCAAGAGTTTATTATGATATTTTATCAAACAGGGTGATAAAATTCACTTTTGTTGCTCTTGCCATCTCTTCGTGGGTTATATTGTGAAGATCGGCTAAAAACTGTCCTGTGTGAATGACATAAGCAGGTTGATTGGTTTTGCCGCGAAAAGGTGTTGGAGCCAGATATGGCGCGTCTGTCTCAACCAAAATTCTTTCCAACGGCGTGTTTTTGGCAATTTCCTGGAGTTCTAGTGCTTTTTTAAAGGTCACTATACCTGAAAAAGAAAGCGTCCATCCTTGCTCTAACGCTTGATCGGCGAGCCACTGCGTGCCGCTAAAGCAATGCATGATCGCTTTTAAGGTGCCATCATTTTCTTCTTTCATGATGCGAATTGTATCTTCTTCGGCGTCGCGCGTATGGACGATTAGCGGAAGTCCTGTTGCCAAGCAGGCGCGGATATGTTTACGAAAGCTCTCTGCCTGATCATCGCGCGGGGAATTGTCGTAGTAATAATCAAGCCCTGACTCCCCTATTCCAATAATATTTTTGTGACTTTTGGCAAAATTGATCAGTTGATCAAGCGTGATTTCTTTTTCGGCCTTCTCCCCCGCATTATGCGGGTGTGTCCCAATAGAGCACCAGACATTATCATTGGCTTCAGTGATGGCCATGAGCTCAGGCATTTCAACAGCCATCTTACAGCAAATCGTGAGCATGCCCTCAACGCCTTGCTCATTTGCTGCTTTTATTAAATCATCAGGCGTGCCTAATTCCTCAATATGGGCATGGTTCAAATGGCAATGGCTATCAATCCACATTGATTAAGCGGCTTTTTCTGCTTCGTCGAGACGCGGGAAGATGCCCTCTGGTTTATCAATCTCAAAATCACTTGGTAGTGAGTATTCGTCATTGATCATGCCAAAGTGACGCTCATCTTCCGGGATTTTGATTTGATCCAAAATCTTTGCACTTGATTCAGGAGTAACTGCAGATGTTGCAATTCCAAGAACGCGGATGACTTCTGCGAGCACATAAAGCACAGTGTTCATGCGCTCTGGGTCTTCTTTTTTAAGCGCCCATGGTGCCTGTGTATCAACATAAATATTCGCATCATTCACAAGGCGCCAGATTTTTTCCAGAGCGCGATGAAAGCGCATATTATCAACCTCTTCCATCACAGGACGGATAAGGCGGTTATGCGCGTGATCAAGAAGCTTTTTATCATCGTCCGTATATACATTAGGCTTAGGAATTTTGGCATCACAATTTTTATGAATCATAGAAAGCGAGCGCTGCACCAGGTTGCCAAGTCCATTGGCAAGGTCACTATTAATACGCTGCACGGCGTGTTCATGGGCAAAGTTTCCATCCTGACCATGAGGCACTTCACGCATCAGGAGATAGCGCGTTTGGTCAAGACCATAGGTTTCGATAAGGTCATTAGGGGCAATTACATTACCAACTGATTTGGACATTTTAGCGCCGTTCACATTTATAAAACCATGGGCAAAAACAGCTTTAGGCAGTTCTAGGCCAGCAGCCATCAAGAATGCAGGCCAATAAACACAGTGGAAACGAATAATGTCTTTACCAATGACATGATAATCCGCAGGCCAGAATTTTTTGTAATCATCTCCACCTGTTTCAGGATAACCAATTCCTGTAATATAATTGGTCAGCGCATCAAGCCAGACGTACATTACATGCTTATCATCACCCGGAACAGGAACGCCCCAGCTAAAATTTGTGCGGGAAATGGATATGTCTTGAAGATTGCCTTTAACAAATGAAATGACTTCATTACGGCGGGCATCGGGCTGAATAAAATTGGGATGCGCGGCATAATAATCAAGGAGCTTTTCAGTGTAAGCGGAAAGTCTAAAGAAATAACTTTCTTCTTCAACCCATGCAACTGGTGCGCCTGTGGGAGCAAGTTTGTATTTATTACCTTGCGTATCGACGCCTTCGGTTAGCTCACTTTCGGCAAAGTAGGCTTCGTCGCGGACAGAGTACCACCCTTCGTATTTTCCAAGGTAAATGTCCTCAGGATTGTTTTCTTTAATAGCATTCCAGATCGCTTGGGAGGCTTTATAATGACGCGGCTCTGTTGTGCGGATAAAATCATCGTTAGAGATATTAAGCATCTGCGTCATGCCAACAAATTCCTGAGATATCAGATCACAGAACGCTTTTGGCTCCATGCCTTTGGCCTCGGCAGTCTTGGCTACTTTTTGGCCGTGTTCATCCGTGCCTGTTAAAAACATGACCTCATGCCCATCCAGGCGCTTAAAGCGTGCCATGGTGTCAGTCAAAATCTGTTCATAGGCGTGTCCCAAATGCGGGCTACCGTTTACATAGGAAATAGCGGTTGTGATATAAAAAGGAGGCTTTTGCTCAGCCATAATAAACTCCTGAAATGAACTTAATTAGCGTCAAGATATGAAAAAGCAGCAAGGACGGCTTGGCGTTTATCCAAATTGGCATAACGCGCCCGTTCAAAATGCTCTTTAAGGTTTTCACAGATGTTTAGCCATTGTTCAAGCGAATAATGCGCCATCATGGAGCTAAACACGCCTTGGTAAAGCGGTTTTTGTAAAGCATTCTCGCCTTTAGCCTTGGCAAATGTCATGGTTGAGGTCATCCAAAGGAAGGACTGCTCGAACGCCATATAGGCATTTTCCTGCCCTGCCCGTCCAATTTGATCCGCCAGATGATGAATATCAACCCATGGCATATCTGGCCATGACGCGCAGAGCGCGATGAGGCTTTGTAAGGTCTCTAACCCTTCATTTTCATACAGATCAATCGCTTTACCAATTTGCCCTTCTGCCATCGCCATAATCATGGCTTTTTGATCACCCGACAACGCCGCGCCAGCGACTTTATCAAGAAGCTTATCCATGTCAGTATGACTTAAGCTCTGAAAAGTCATTGTGCGACAGCGTGATCTAATGGTTGGTATCATCGCGCCAATCCTGTGGGCAATAAGTATGAGCAGTGTATTTTTAGGCGGCTCTTCAAGGATTTTCAAAAGTGCATTTTGTGCGTTGCGGTTCATGGTGTCGGCATCATCAATAATCACAACGCGCCAACCGCCTTCTGATGGCGTCATGCGTAAAAACGGGGTGACTTTTCGAGCCGTATCAACATCTAGAGCCTCTTTGATCGTTCCTTTGCGTGGGTCAATTGCGCGTTCAATAGTGATAAGATCAGGATGGCCACCTGCGGCAATTTTTGAAAAAACAGGATCGTCTTTTGCAACGTCAAGGGTTGTCAATGGCTCTGTTGGTAAGGCGTCACCAAATAGGCCGCCTTGGTTACTGTCTTTTAGGCCGTGCTTGAGTAAAAAACGCGCTGTACGAAAGGCAAACGTTGATTTTCCTATCCCGCGCGGGCCTGAAAATATGACCGCGTGGGGCATCTGCCCATTATGGTAAAGGTCTAATATTTGTTTTTCAATATTTTGATGCCCAAGGCAAACATCAGAATGGCGTGGTTCTTTTAAACCTTCCAAGGGCGTTATGTTATAGCTTTCACTGTTTTGTTCATAATCATCATCAAGTAAGCTGTCGAGCATTAGGCACTAACCTCTCTAATAAGAGCAGTAACTTTCGCTCTGATTTCTTTGGCGATACTCGCTTCGTCTTGAATGGCTCGGATGATTTTGCATCGTTCGGGCTCTTGGTGGGCTATCGTTAAAAATCCTTGGCGGATTTTTTCATGAAAACTTATATCGGCGTTATCATAATGATCTTTTGCGCCGCCGCGCTTCTCAATACGTTTTATTGTTTCTTCGCAAGGGATATCCAAAATAAAAGTAATATGGGGCATCACATCGCCAATGATCTGCACTTCAAGGCATTCTAGAAAAAAGGGGTTCATTTTTTGAAGGCTGCCCTGATAAACGCGTGTTGAATCAACATAGCGATCACAAATGACAATACGTCCTTGGGCAAGAGCGGGTTTGATAACATCAGCAATATGCATAGACCGCGCAGCATAAAGAAGCATCGTTTCTGCTTCAGGTGTCCATTCAGGGCCAAATTCCGGGTGGGATAAAAGTCCGCGTAGTTCCTCTGCGGCAGGTGTACCACCTGGCTCACGTGTCACAACGACGCTATGACCTTCTTGGATCAGAGCTTCACGCAGGTGTTCAATTTGGGTGGTCTTTCCTGCCCCCTCTCCGCCTTCTAACGTGATGAATAAACCCTGCTCCATCAGCGTTCGCTGAAAATAAGATGTTTTGCGTTGGCAAGAGCACGCTTAAAGAAGCCGAGTTGTTCAACGTCATTTGCTGTGTAAAGAGGGTAATCATAATCACCCATATCAGGGATTGAGATTTTTAACGTTGCAACTTCTTTGCCTGCCTGAATAGGCGCACGAAGAGGGCTTTGATAATGTACGCTGATTTTGATGTCTTTTTGGTTTTTCTTAGGAAGGGTAAAAAATAACGTGTCTCTTACTGTGAGAGGCACACTTGTTTGTTTACCAAAAGCGATACGCGCCGCCGCAACCTCATCGCCCGCTTTATAGAGTTCTTTGTTTTCAAAACTGTTGAGTCCCCACGTTATGATTTGTTCGGCAATGTCACCGCGCTCACGCTCGTTTGAGAGGCCGTTAACAACCATCGTCACACTGCGCCCGTTTTTTTTCGCTGTGCCAATTAAACCATAGCCGCCCGCATCGGTATGGCCTGTTTTTAAACCCGTTGCCCCAATGTCTTTATAAAGAAGCGGATTACGATTGGGCTGTTTGATACCATTATATTCAAATTCTTTTTGCGTATAAAATTTGGAATACTCAGGGAAATCTTTGTGAATTCGTTTTGCTAAAATCGCAAGATCATAGACTGTCGAGTAGTGGTTCGGATCAGGCCAGCCACTCGCATTGGTGAAGTTAGAATTTTCCATGCCAATCTCTTTTGCTTTGACGTTCATGGCATCTGCAAAATTTTCTTCTGTTCCCGCCAATCCTTCGGCAAGGACGATGGTTGCATCATTGCCTGATTGTACGATAACGCCTTTGATAAGATCGCTTATTTTGACATTTTCGTTGAGCCCAACAAACATTTTTGAGCCGCCTTTTCTCCATGCTTTTTCACTCACCGTAAATTCGGTGTCCATTGTAATTTTACCGGATTGAAGCGCATCAAAAACCATATACATGGTCATAACCTTACTCATCGAAGATGTTGGCATTTGGGTTTTATGATCTTTTTTAAATAAAACCTGCCCTGTTTCATCATCTAATAAAATGGCTTGTTTGGCAGGTATTTCTATAACGGCGTGCGCGCAAGATTGACTCACGATTATAAAAACGGTCATCATTAAAAATCCGGATAGAAATCTGGATAAGGGCATAAAATGTTCCTCTGATTATAAAGTTTAAATATTTTTATTTTGTTACAATAACGCCATTAGTACCCGTGGCCTGAATAGTTTCTAAGGCACGGCTTGCTGTCATATTGTCATCATAAGGGCCGAGCTTAACACGGAATGTCGGTTGATTGTTGACCATTGTGCGATAAACACGTGAATCCCCATATTGCGCTAATTTTTTGCTAAAACTCAGGGCATTTTGCTCATTCTGGAACGAGCCAGCCTGAACAAAAAAACTATTCGGTTTTGCAAGCGGTGATGGCACGTTCATGATTGAGTTTGATGTTAATCCAGCCATTTGAATTTCTCTTGAGGTATTATCGAACGTGGGTTTGTTGGGGGGGAGTTCGATTGTTGTAATGGGTTCATAAACAGGCTTTGTAGGCGGAGTAATGCTCACACTTTGTCCATAAGTCGACGCGGCTGGTTCAATTGTATTAAGTGCTTGCCTCTCCACCGCCTCAGAGGCACGGGCAATTTGTACGCCATTATTTTCAACATTGTTCGCTTGATATGATCCACTTATTGCCCTTTGTGCTGTCTGAATGGGGGCACTGCGTATCTCAGCTTTTGTATTATTTAAGTAAGTTTTATTCTGATTGAGAGCAACTTCAAAACCACGGGTTGACTGTTTGTTACGCGCCAGAGAGGCAACTTGCTTACTTGCCTCTTCTAACACATCAATACGAACTTTCGTTGTGCCATCATTTTTAAAGCCCAAAAGTTCTGCACTGCGTTCTGATAGGTCGATAACACGGTCATGAGCAAATGGACCGCGATCATTGATCCGTAAAATAATATTGCGCCCATTCTTAAGGTTTGTTACACGCACGATGCTTGGCATTTGGAGTGTTCTGTGAGCAGCGGTTAACTCAAACTTATCAAAAATTTCACCATTAGCGGTTTTTTTGCCGTGAAATTGCGGCCCATACCAAGACGCTATCCCGACTTCAGAAAATTTAAAATGCTCTTCTGGGTAGTATTGACGCCCAGCAATCTTATAGGGGGTGCCTACTTTATAGTGACCAACACTTTTGTTTTTAACATCGCTCGAAATTGGGATTTGTTTTGCAACATGCGCGGCATATTGCGCCTCGCTACAGGCATTAAGAAGTCCTGCACAGATAAATGCGGTAAAAATAAGGGGCAGTTTTTTCATAGCGAATACTCAATTATCGTTAAAAGTTATCGTGCCAGCTGATCAGCCAAAAGACCTACGGATGTGGCAAAATAGGTAGATCTATTCCAATCCATAATAGTCTGATAATTATTATACACAATATAAACCTCTCCGCCTAGCCCATCTGGCGCTACGATTGAAGCCATCATATCTTCATTAGGTAATGCGCCGCCACCATATTTTTTAACGCCTAGATTGGCCCAATATGAAATTGGTTTTTGTATTTTAGGACCTATCATGTTTTCTGGAAAATTGGCGGGAAGTTGTGCGCGTCTACCCCAAATTTCCCCAGTTTTCCAGCCGTTTTTCTTGAGGTAATTTGCGCTTGAAGCGAAAATGTCAATATAAGTGCCCCAAATGTCACGCTTTCCATCACCATTATGATCAACGGCGAAGGCATTAAAGCTTGAGGGCATAAATTGATTCTGCCCCATTGCCCCTGCCCATGACCCCTTCATATTGGCGGCAGAAATGTGGCCATCATCAATAATTTGAAGGGCGTTCATCAACTCACGTGTGAAAAATTCACGACGGCGCCCGTCATAGGCTAGTGTTGCGAGCGCGGGGATAACCTTAAATCCCCCAGTGTTTGAGCCAAAATTGGTTTCAATTCCCCAAAGGGCAACAATAAATTGTTTAGGTACCCCATATTTCGCTTCTATTTCATTCAGAGCGTCGGCGTGTTGCTGAATAAGGGCGCGCCCTTTTGTGATGCGATTTTGGTTCACAATTGCTTCGCGGTACTGAACAAAAGTTTTTTTCGTTTCAGGTTGTTTTTTATCCAGTTCAACAACCCGCTGAATTAAGGCGACGTCTGAAAACGCTGCGTCAATAGTAGCATGAGATATGCCATGGGCGCGCGCCTCTATCTTTGTTTGCGCAAGCCATGACTCAAATGTCTCTGCTTTTAAGGAGGTGGAGTAAAAAGACAATGCAAAAACAAAAGTTAAGACTATTTTCTTAAAGTAATTTCTCATTAGCTCTCCTTGTTTTCTTGATCCAAAGGCGATGGTAAAGGCGGGTATGGAAACAATAAAGCGCTTTTTCCAGTCATATAATAAACACCCACACCAATAAATTCACGTATCGATTTACCGAGTAAAAAGAAATTTCCGACCACGCTGAAGGGTTTGGGGATGAATTGATATTGTTTGTCTGTTTTTGGATCTGAGGGATACGGAATAATATCCCAGTCTAATTTTTTAAAAATAGCCATCGTGCGGGGCATATGAAAGGCGGAGGTGATTACAATCCACTTTTCCCCTGCTTTTGGCTCTAAAAGCTCTCTTGAATAGAGTGCATTTTCGAAAGTATTGCGTGACTGGCTTTCGTATATAATCTCTGTAGAGTTAAATCCTGCCATGGTAAGGAAATCTCTGGCATCATCCGCTTCTTTGCGGGTGGGTTGTAAAAGATGCCCTGAACCGCCGCTGAAGACTTTTTTCGCCTTCGGGTATTGATTGGATAAGGCCATAAAATCGACAATACGACTTATATTGCTATTAGCGGCAATGTAACCTGTTTTTTCAGATAAATATGAGTTAAATGATCCGCCAAGAACGATGATACCATCCACAGTATCGGGCATTGTCGTTGGGCGGTCATATTGGCGTTCCAAAAATACAGTCATGTTATAGCCAATCGGTAAAAACCCGAAGATGGCAAAAAGGCTTGCGGCTGTAATGAGTATTTTATTCGATAGCGCCCTTTTCCATTTACGGATGATTAATCCACCAAGAACAAGGAGCCAAATCGCATTTAACGGCGCAGCAAAAAGCCAAAAAATTTTAGAAATTGTGAAAAACATCGTTATTTTTTCTTATTGTCAGAAAGCTGTTTTTCTAATGCACGCACAAATAAATCCCCATTACGGACATGAGGAACAGCGATGCTCCCTGATCCAATACCGCTAATAATGATAGTGGCATAACCCAAAAAACGGCCAATTATAGGTTCTTCTAGATAAGAGTTTTCAATGCGATCAAACTCCATCCGTATCCAATCCCGTGTTAAAAAGCCTTTACGGCTGAGAACTTTTTCATTTGTTAAAACTAAATATGTCATAAAATAATAAATAAAAGCATTATAGATGGGGTAAAGAGCCAAGGCAAAAATGACACCGCCCACTAAGGGGTGAAAGAAAATAGCGACAAGTATGGCAAGCAGGGTATAAAAGGCCGAGGGAATAAAGACAATCCAATGGATGCGCGCAACACCAATCACTTCTTCGTTTTCATTAATCAACGCCTGGATTTTCTTAATCATAAGATGTTTTTTCCTTTGAAGGGTGAAAACATAATCTAGCACTGTTAAAGATGATAAAAAAGGCTTTACTGATTGAGCAAGACTCAGTAGTTTGCAGCAGATTTATTCATGCTCTTGCGGACAGATGGCAGAGCGGTTGAATGCACCGGTCTTGAAAACCGGCATGGGTGCGAGCCCATCCAGGGTTCGAATCCCTGTCTGTCCGCCATTTTCCTTTTTTAAAATTATCCTTCACCTACCCTTAAACTTACTGATACAATTCCTTCAGAGGTCTTTATGAAAAAAATTGTTATTACAGGCGGCGCAGGGTTTATTGGATCGCATATTGTCGATCACTTCTTTGGAAAATATCCAAAAGCAGAAATTTTCATTTTTGATAAAATGACCTATGCAGCGGATATTCGCAACATTACCCCACTTATTGACCATGATCGTGTTCACTTGGTTATTGAAGATATCTGTAACCTTGATGCCTGTGAAAAAGTTTTAAAAGGCGCTGATCTTCTTATCCATGCGGCGGCAGAGAGCCATGTTGACAATTCTTTTGGTAATTCCATGGAGTTCACAAAAACCAATGTCATGGGTACGCATGCGTTGATGGAAGCTGCGATGCGCTGCAAAGTTTCAAAAATCATCCATGTCAGTACGGACGAAGTATATGGTGAGGTTTTAGAGGGCGATGTTGATGAAACCGCGCCTTTGTATCCGACCAATCCCTATTCTGCCTCCAAAGCGGGCGCGGAGATGGTGATTAGCGGATATATTCGTTCTTTCCGCCTGCCTGTCACTGTTGTGCGGGCTAATAATATTTATGGTATCCGTCAGTTTCCCGAAAAAATCATACCAAAATTTCTTATGATGCTGATGCAAGAGCAAAAGCTGACACTTCACGGTAATGGCCGTAATAAGCGGCACTATTTGGCCGCGCCTGATTTTGCGGCGGCGCTGAGTTTGATTGCAGAGCGTTGGAAACCGTTCGAGATTTATAATATCGGGACAGATGAAGAATATACAAACTTAGAGCTGTCGAGCATGCTTTGCGCGCAATTCGGGCTTGATCTTAATGACTGTGCGACCTTTGTCGAGGATCGCCCTTTTAATGACGGGCGCTATGCGCTCAATTGGGATCACATTACTGAATTGGGCTGGAAGCCAGTGTTTAAGTTCAAAGAAGAGCTTCCAAAAATTGCGCTGTGGTATAAAGAAAACTTTGGCCGATATGAACCTGTTGAGAATTTGAAGCGTGAGCCATCAATAGGCGCAACTAAGAGTAACGTAGTTTCTATTAAATAGCGGCAAGCGTCTTGCCAATTTCAATACAGTTTTCTTTTAAAACCTCCTTCGTAACGGGGATGATTTTGTAATGATCGCTAAGGTGCGTGATATCCATTTCAAAGCTATCTTTAATGTCTTTGGATTGCTCTTTAAGCATTCCTGCGCCATATCCTTCAATAATCCAATGCGCCATATCCCCGCAATATAGACCAAAGCCTGCGCCAATATTATAAATGCTGCCATTGGGCTTTGTTGCTATATCCGCTAATATGTCCACAAAATACGCCACAGGCATAAAGTCACGGCGCGTTGATCCTGCCATATCAAAAGTAATTTCATTGTGATGTTTAAGATCATGGAGCATATGGCCAAAAAAGGTTTTTCGTGGGTGCAGCGCGTTATATTCCATACCGAATATATTGCTTGGTCTTAAAATAGTAAGCATTTCGTTAGATAGCCCCTCTATCAGGCTTTTTTCAACAAGGCGCTTTGCTTGACCGTATTTTGATGTTTTGCTGGTAAGCGGCATATCCTCTTTAAAACGAGACATTCGGCCTTTGTCAGGCTCGCCGTAAACTGCGCGCGAGCTTATGGCAATGAAATGCGACCCCTGCCCTTGAGCTTTTTGACCGATTCTTAGGTCTAAATCGCTGTAATACCCCTCTCGAACAGTCGAATCGAGTGCGAGATTGATCACACAAGACGGATTTTTTTTCCATTGAGGGCTGTTTCCCCACTCCCGATAGTCTATAAAACTCCAATCATTCGTTTTATGATTGTCCTGAAGGGCCCGGGCGATATAGGAAGACTGTCCGATTACGAGTATTGTCATGATTTCTTTATAGCGCGTTTTTATTGCTTTGAAACACCTGAAAATATGCCCCATTTTCTTGACACTGAAATATATATGTGTATATTGCGCTATCTTGATCACGTAACTGATTCAAATGATTCATGTAACGCTTTGATTTAACTTAAGAATTTAGGATTGATAAAATGTTTGCAGTGGTACGCACAGGCGGAAAACAATATAAAGTAACGAAAAATGATAAATTTGAAGTTGCAAGAATGGACACAGAAGAAGGCGCAAGCATCGATTTAGAAGTCCTTATGACATCTGATGGCAAGTCAATTGCTATGGGAGATAAAGGTGCAAAAGTTAGCGCAAAAGTTGTAAAACACACACGCGGCGACAAAGTTGTGGTATTTAAGAAGAAACGTAGACAAAACTATCGCCGTACAGCGGGCCACCGTCAGGATCTGACTGTGATCGAAATTACAGATATTAAAGCTGCGTAAGTAGTTAATTTAAGAACATATTCGGAGGACATTAGGTATGGCACATAAAAAAGCAGGTGGTAGTTCTAGAAACGGTCGCGATTCAGCAGGACGTCGTCTTGGCGTTAAGAAATTTGGCGGCGAAGCCGTTCTTGGTGGAAACATCATCATCCGTCAGCGCGGTACAAAATATGCTGCTGGAAAAAATGTAGGTCTAGGTAAAGATCACACAGTATTCGCTCTTATGGACGGTACAGTGTTATTTACAAAAGGCCGTGGTGGTAAAGCAACAGTCAATGTTGTTCCGGCAAATGATACAATGCCTATGGCTGCTGAGTAATTCTCGCCTTTATACGAATTTTTGAAGGGGGAGCTTCGGTTTCCCCTTTTTTATGTTTTATATTAAGTTTCCTTTATAAGTAACTGTAAATATTATGAAATTTCTCGATGAAGCAAAGATATATGTGAAGTCTGGTGACGGTGGTCCTGGGTGTATCTCATTTCGTCGTGAAAAATTCGAAGAAATGGGCGGACCAAACGGCGGAAATGGCGGACGTGGGGGCGATATTATCTTTGTTGCCCAAAACGATCTCAATACGCTTATTGATTTTCGCTACACTCAGCATTTTCGTGCGCCTAACGGGGAGCACGGTAAAGGAAAAGATCGCTCTGGAGCCAAGGGCGAAAGTATTGTGATTAAAGTCCCTGTCGGTACGCAAATCATGGATGATGATAAACAAACCATCCTTTTTGATATGACAGAAGAAGGCCAAAGCATTACTTTCTTAAAGGGCGGCGATGGTGGGTTTGGTAATGCACATTATAAAAGCGCGACCAATCAAGCGCCGCGCAAGAAAACACCAGGGTGGCCTGGTGAGGAACGCGCGATTTGGCTGCGCCTTAAATTAATCGCCGATGTTGGTTTGCTTGGAATGCCCAACGCAGGTAAATCCACGTTTTTGGCCGCAGTATCTAAAGCAAAGCCAAAAATTGCAGATTATCCGTTCACCACACTTCATCCCAATTTGGGCGTGGTAAAGGCGGGTGATTTTGATTTTGTTATTGCGGATATCCCGGGTTTGATTGAAGGGGCGCATGAAGGCACAGGCCTGGGAACGCGTTTTTTAGGGCATGTTGAGCGCACGGCAGTGCTTCTCCATTTGATTGATTGCACGCAAGATGACCCTGTGAAGGCTTATAACATTATTCGTAATGAGCTCAAAATGTATGGCGGTGAGCTCTTTGAGCGCAAAGAGGTCGTCTGTCTTACTAAAATGGACGCTTTGGGCGAAGAATTAACGCAGTCTGTTGCTAATGATTTTGAAGCAACTACGGGCATTAAGCCAATGATTATGTCTGCGGTTGCGTCACAAAACACAGATAAGGTTCTCTATAAACTTGCTGAAATCATTAAAGCGAGCCGTAATGTAAAGGACGAAGATGATTCAGAAGCGTTTGACAAGGCATATGATGAGCGCTTTGATAAGGCGATGGGGATAAACGAGGAAAGTTATGACGCCCTCCGAAACGACGAATAACACTCTTATAAACGAATCGAATCGTATTGTTATCAAGATCGGCTCTGCTCTGGTCACAGACGAAAAAACAGGCAAGGCCAAGCAAAACTGGCTCAATTGCGTTGCTGCGGATATTTCGTATTTAAAATCAATAGGAAAAGAGGTCGTGATTGTTTCCTCCGGCGCGATTGCCCTAGGGCGTAATGCCCTTGGCATTGATTATACAAACCGCCCCTCTTCTATCCCTTTAGAACAAAAACAAGCCGCGGCGGCGCTTGGTAATGTAGAAATGACGCGCGCCTATGCACAAGCTTTTGCACCGTTTAATCATCAAATCGCCCTTATCTTGCTCAGCCCCAAAGATACAGAGGTTAGAAATTCTCATTTAAATGCGCGGGCGACGATTAATACATTACTGATAAAGGGAAAAGTCCCAGTCATAAATGAAAATGACACAGTCTCCACAGCAGAGATACGTTTTGGTGATAATGACCGCCTTGCGGCGCGTGTGGCGCAAATGATTGGTGCAGATTTGCTCATACAGCTGTCAACAACAGACGGGCTTTATACTGCTGATCCAACGCAAGATGATAGCGCACAGCATATTCCAGTGGTTGAGGATTACTCCGATGATTTGCTGAAAATGGCGGGGGACGCCCCTGCTGGCCTCAGTACAGGGGGCATGAAATCTAAGCTTGAGGCGGCGCGCATTGCAACCATGGCGGGTGTCACAATGATGATTGCAAGCGGTAAGATTGATAACCCGCTTAAAGCGTTGTTAAGCGGCGCGAAGGCAACCGTTTTTAAGGCAGCAGATAAACCGCTTACAGCCCGTAAAAAATGGATTTCCAGCCATGTCAAAGCGCAAGGCGCGCTCATTATTGATGAGGGCGCGGCTCAGGCTCTCCATACTGGTAAAAGCCTCCTTCCTGCAGGTGTCGCAAAAGTTGAAGGTGATTTTATTATGGGCGATGCTGTTGCTATACGTGATATGGACGGTCACACGCTTGCGATCGGCCTGATGAATTACAGCGCCAACGAATCCCGCCTTATTTTAGGGCATAAAAGCGCCGATATATCCGATGTTTTAGGGTATTCTCGCGGCGATACTCTCATCCACCGCGATGATTTAGTCTTGCAAGCTTAGGTTCTGCGCTTCATTATGTTCCTCTAATTGAATAATTTGGGGAAATAACAAGAATGCGTACAGACACGCCGCAAACAATTTATCTTAAAGATTACACACCGCCAAAATACCATGTCGCGCATGTCGATATGACGTTTGAAATTTTTGATGGGCGCACGCTTGTTTATACCAAAACGCAGTACACCACAAATCCCGAAGAGGAAGGTGATCTGTTTTTAGAGGGTGAAAATCTAAAACTGGTTTCTTGTAAAATGGATGGCAAGGAAATCACGCCCAAAGTGTCAGAAAAAGGCATGACTGTTCCCTGCCCCGGGAAAGAGATTTTTGCTCTTGAAATCATAACTGAAATTTATCCTGAGAAAAATACAGAGCTTGAAGGGCTCTATAATTCTGGCGGTACATATTGTACACAGTGTGAAGCACAAGGGTTTCGTAAGATCACATATTACCAAGACCGTCCTGATGTCATGGCGACATTCAAAGTAACGATTGAGGCCGATAAAGAAGCCTGCCCTGTTTTGTTATCAAATGGCAATTTGGTTGATCACGGCGATATATCTGGAGGACGGCACTTTACGGTTTGGGATGATCCAACGCCAAAAAGCTGTTACCTTTTTGCGCTTGTTGCAGGTGATCTTGTGCGCGTCGAGGATAAGTTTACAACACGCTCTGGCCTTGATGTTGATTTGCATATTTATGTCCGCGAAGGTGATGAAGGGCAATGTGACCATGCCATGAAATCTCTAATTAAATCTATGAAATGGGACGAGGATGTTTATGGGCGTGAATATCAATATTCGATTTTTAACATTGTTGCGGTGAGTGATTTTAACATGGGGGCGATGGAAAATACCTCGCTCAATATTTTCAATACGGCGCTTGTACTGGCGCAGCAAGAAACGGCAACGGATATGGACTTTATTCGTGTTGAAAGCGTTATCGCGCATGAATACTTCCATAATTGGACAGGGAACCGCGTGACCTGCCGTGATTGGTTTCAGCTCTCGCTTAAAGAGGGCCTCACTGTTTTTAGAGATCAGGAGTTTTCGGCGGATTTAAATTCAAGAAGTGTTCAGCGTATTGATGATGTGACGCATCTGCGACGCTTTCAGTTTCCTGAAGACGCATCTCCCCTTTCTCATCCTGTTCGTCCAGATAATTATATCGAGATCAATAATTTTTACACCATGACCATCTATGAAAAGGGCGCGGAAGTTATTCGCATGTTTCATACCCTATTGGGCGCGGATAAATATCGCGAGGCAACGGATTTATATTTTAACCGTTTTGATGGCAAGGCCGTAACTTGTGATGATTGGTTTGATTGTATGCAGGCAGTATATGATGGGGATCTATCGCAATTTAAATTGTGGTATTCACAGAGCGGGACGCCTGAGATTACCGCAAAAGGTCATTATAACGCCGGTGAAAAAACATATACGCTTGAGCTAACACAAAATATTCCCGATACGGCAGGGCAAAAGAATAAAGCACCCATGCATATTCCCCTTGCCATTGGTTTGATTGGCGAGAATGGTAAGGATATTATTGACACGCAGGTGCTTGACCTTAAAGAAGCCAAGCAAAGTTTTACGTTTCATAATATTGGATCGAAACCTGTGCCATCCCTTCTTCGTAATTTCTCTGCGCCTGTGAAGTTAAGCTCTGATCTATCCAATGACGATTATCGTTTCTTGATGGTGCATGACAGTGATGGGTTTAACAAATGGGAAGCAGGGCAGAATTTTTACTTGAATGTCATTAACACGATGATTGCGAGCGGATCAAAAGAAGCGCCCGCAGATTTACTTGAAACAATCGGCCTTATTCTCGATCAAGCAAAAGACCCCCATCAAGACAAAGCGCTTTTAGCACGCTCCCTATCCCTGCCTGATTTATCCATTATCGGACAAGGTCATGATGTTGTTGATCCAGATGCCATTTATGCCGCGAGCAAAGCACTAAAAAAGGCAATCAAGTCTACGCATAAAGATAAAATGATTACCATTTATGATGCTTGCAATGATGGCGAAAGCTTTGACGTTTCCCCTCATTCAATGGGGCGGCGGGCATTACGCAATACGCTTTTGGGCTATCTTACCGCAACAAATGGCGAAGGGTGCGCCGCGCGGGCAAAACATCATTATGATACTGCCAACAACATGACTGACCGCATGGCGGCGCTATCATGCCTTGTTGGTAATCACAGTGATGAGCGCGATGAAGTGCTTGCTGATTTTTATGCGCGTTATAAAGAATATCCTTTGGTCATGGATAAATGGTTTAGCGCTCAGGCCTCTGCAACTTGTGATGACATATTTGATCATTTGGCTGCGCTTCGCGTGCATCCAGATTTCAACATAAAAAATCCGAACCGTGTGCGCTCGCTCTTTGGGGCGTTTGCGATGAATAATCCTGTGATGTTTCATGCGAAAGATGGACGTGGCTATGAATTCCTTAAAAATGCAATTATTGAGCTTAATGAGATTAACCCTCAGATCGCGGCGCGGATGGTAACACCGTTTCGTGAGTGGCGTTTTTATACACAAGATAGACAAGACAAGATGCGGGCGGCCTTGCAAGAAATTAAAGACCTCCCTACCCTGTCTGATAATGTCTTTGAACTTGTTACAAAAAGCCTTAACGGATGATGATCTAAACCCATTTGATTTTGATCAACAATTTGCCGCGCCCGTTTGCGGGATTGACGAGGTTGGTCGTGGGCCACTTGTGGGGCCTGTCGTGTCGGCATGTGTTTATATCCCGCCAGAAAATCGTGATGACCCTTTTTGGTTGCAAATTACAGATAGTAAGAAAATTTCTGCTGTTAAACGCGATAAACTTTTTGAGCCTATTAAACAGCTTTGTGTTTTTGGTATAGCCCAAGCCAGCCCGCAAGAGATTGACCATCTTAATATTCATCATGCAACCTTGCTTGCGATGAAACGCGCTTATCAAGATATGATATCAAAAGGTGTTTCAATTGAAACGGCTCTTGTTGATGGAAAATTTCCGCCGAAGCTGCCATGCTCTATACAAACCGTGATCAAGGGAGATAGTTTGTCGCTATCAATTGGCGCGGCTTCTATTATCGCCAAAGTGACCCGCGACCGTCTTATGACCAAGCTTGCCGATGAATATCCTTATTACGCCTGGGAGAAAAATAGTGGTTATGGAACAAAGGCGCATATGGATGGGCTGCAAGAGCATGGGCTGACACCGCATCATCGCCTCTCTTTTGCACCCTGCGCCGCCCTAAAAAATATGCCCCGCGCGCTCATAGTTCCTAAAGCCTTGAAATAGAGTCTAAACTTTAACTTGTTCTCATAACGTTCTGAGTATATTGACTCTTTTTGTATTTTATTGCTTGACGTGGAGTCCCTGATGACTCATGATTCCTTCTGAATTTAAAGGAATTAACAAATGTCGAGTCCAAAAATAAAGAAATCCCCAGAGAATAAAAAAGCTAAAAGTAATGCGCCAATTATAAATGCGATTACAAAGGGGGATTCTATCGAGGTGTTGCAAAACACACCAAAAGGCTCGATTGATATGATCTTTGCTGATCCACCTTATAACCTCCAACTTGGGGGTGATTTACACCGTCCGAATAATACAAAGGTAGATGCGTGCGATGATCATTGGGATCAATTTGACAGTTATGCAGCCTATGATGAGTTTACACGTGGCTGGCTCTCTGCGGCGCGTAACGCCCTTAAAGATGATGGCTCAATCTGGGTAATTGGCTCTTATCATAACATTTTCCGCATGGGTGCGATTCTTCAAGATCTTGGTTTTTGGATACTCAACGACGTGATTTGGCGCAAAACAAACCCTATGCCCAATTTTCGAGGAAAGCGTTTTACAAACGCACATGAAACAATGATTTGGGCGGCAAAATCTGAAAAATCTAAATATACTTTTAATTATGATTCAATGAAGTTCTTAAATGAAGACCTTCAAATGCGCTCGGATTGGTTCATTCCACTCTGTACAGGTGGAGAGCGGCTAAAAGATGAAAATGGCGATAAGGCTCATCCAACACAAAAGCCAGAAGCCCTTCTACACCGCGTTATTCTTGCCTCGACTAAGCCAGGCGATTTGGTTTTAGACCCCTTCTTTGGAACAGGCACTACGGGCGCAGTTGCTAAGAAACTAGGCCGCGACTATATCGGGATTGAACGCGAAGACGAATACATCAAGGTTGCAGAAAAACGCCTTAAGGCGATCCAACCAGGTGCGGAGGACACCGTATCAACATACTCTAAACGGGAACAAATGCGTATTCCGTTTGGGTGGCTCTTAGAACACGGGTATCTCAAGCCCGGCGCAGAGCTTGTTGATTCAAAAGGCCATAAAGCGCAAATTCATGCTGATGGCAGTTTGATGACACTCACAAAAGAAGGCGCGCATCGTGGCTCTATTCATAAAATCGGGGCGACACTTCAAAATGCGCCTTCTTGTAACGGCTGGACATACTGGCATTATCATGACGGTAAGTCGTTAAAGCCCATTGATGATTTACGTCAATCACTCAGAATGAAGATTGAGGGCGGTAAAGCGCCCGTCATTCCTTCAGGTGTAACAGTCCAATAGGCATTTAGGTCAAATTCGAAATGATAGTGCTTTGAATAAAAGCTTTTATGATTTATCATAATTGTTGATATTCCTAACTCCCCTCCTTATAAGGTTGTCATGAACACACTTTTTCAAACTATTACCAATCGTGATATCCAAGGCGATGAGAACAAAATTGTTCATATATCCCCTTCTGCTGCATTAAAAAAATCATCAAAAATTATAATTAAAGATTTAGAACTGATTATGTTTATTGGTGTTTTTGATGCCGAAAAAGAACAAAAGCAAAAAGTAATTGTGAACATTACTCTTGAAGTTGCTCCAAATGAAAATTGGAAAAATGACAGCATTCAAGATGTTGTATCTTATGCCGATATTATTGAGCGTGTTCGTTTTATGGCAGAAAAAGCGCATATACACCTTGTGGAAACCTTTGCAGAACAGATCGTTGAAACGTGCTTTGCGTTTTCAGAAATTATCGGTGTCGTGGTACGCGTTGAAAAACCAGATATCATTCATGATGCCCGCTCAGTTGGTGTAGAGATATCCGTTTCTCGTTAGATTTTTATTGCCCTAAAAAGTTTTCACTGACGGGCGGTTCGCCCTCTTTACGCTCTGGAGCATCGCCTTTAGGACGTTTGCTGACGGTAAAATCTATGCTTTTTAGAAGATTTTTACTGAAACGATCTTCAAAAACATCAATCCCTACAATCTTGCCATAGACAATCGCAAGGCTTGATTTACCGTATGTGCCTTTTTCAATCCCCTGGAAATAGGCGAATTCAACGCGTAGCTGCATATAAACTGGACGCTTGTAGCCTAGCTCACGCTCTTCGTCAGAGAGTTTATAGTCGTCATATTTACGGCGCACGATAAAGGCTTGCGCGAGGTGTTCATCAAGCTCCAAAAGCTCAAATGTAAAGGGTTTGTTTAAAACCAAGATCACATTACGGGGGTAATATTCAATTTCCTTGTTGCGCATATCGCAAATATCTTCGGAAAGAGAGTTTCCACCAATTTCTACACGGCGTAAGTTAAGAATGGCGGTATTATTGACCAGAGGAAAACCATTACGCTCTGTGTCATATCGGCCTAAATCAATGGTAAAACGAAATCTGAATTTATTTGGAAAATCTTCACGCTTCGTTTTGAGCATGTTCTTCGTTGCTTTTACGAGGTCATACCAGAGAAATTCATCAAATTGGAATGATTTATATAGATCACATTCATTGATGAGTAGGAAATTATCGACCGCTTTTTCATTTTCAACGCTTAAGGCGCCGAGCTTCCAGTATAACTTAGAAAAGTTTTGTACAGACCCTTCAACAAACTCCTCTGCAGTAACGCCAGCTTCGATAACAGTTGCCTCAGGGTTGTTATCTTGTGCCATGGGAGATTGTCCATGAAGGACAAAAAGACAAAGACTGAAAGCGAGTATGAATTTTGATATTTTTATAAACATAATCTATTTTAACCTTTTCTAGGTAAAACATTCAAATTAAAGATTAATTACTTATACATCATAAGCTTAACGGCCTTTTTAAACAATGTTGGAAGACCTATTTTATCTAATTCTGACGGTATAATCCAAACATGGCTATTTTCAGGCTTTTGCGTGCTTTTAAGGTGCGCGGTGATGATGTCCAAGTGCAGATCAAAATGCGTAAAGCTGTGTTTAACCTGTAAAGTCGTGTTTTTTGATTCTTTGATTTGGATGGGCGGTTGAGGGTTCATATTTGAATCTGATGCCCATTCAGAGGTGATTAAACCTAACATCCCCCCTAGCATTTGTTTGTCATCACGGCGCTCTAGTAAGATTGCTCCATCGCTTTTACGGGTAATCCAATAAATCTGACCATATTTTTGCGGTTTAGGTTTTTTTGCTTTTTTGGCTGGCAAAGTTTCGGCAATGCCTTGCGCCCGGCCCATACAGCCCTCTTTAAGGGGGCAGAGCATACATTTGGGGGATTTGGGCGTGCAGATTGTTGCGCCTAGATCCATGAGCGCCTGGGCGTAATCACCGCTGCGGCTAGTTTCCCCCCATGCTATCGAGCCAGCCAGTTCTTTGAGGTTTTTTTTGCTATCAGGGAGCGGCTCTATAACGGCGAAATATCGCGCCATAACACGCTCAACATTACCATCGACAACATTGGCAGGCTTATTATAAGCGATTGCCGCGATTGAGTTTGAGGAATATTCGCCTATCCCCGGCAGTTTAATGAGGCTTTCCTGCCTGTCAGGGAATATACCTTTATGCGAAAAGCTAACAATTTGGGCGCATTTGTGAAGGTTGCGTGCGCGGGCATAATAACCAAGTCCAGCCCATTCGTGCATAACATCTTCAATCTCTGCGCGTGCTAAATCATCAATACTTGGCCATTTTTCAATAAAGCGATGAAAATATGGGCCAACAGTTACGACCGTTGTTTGTTGTAACATGACCTCGGAAAGCCAGACGTAATATGGATTTGGCGTTTTTCCTTTTAACGCGCGCCATGGCAATACGCGTCTATGACGGTCGTACCACTCCAGGATATTGTTTCGAAAAACAACTTTTGAATTATTATCCATATTCTTAAACGCGCTCTTGTTGTTTTTTAGATTGGGTGTCATATTCTTTTTATGTGCGCCTTAAAGCTCGTTTCAGATTCAGTGCCGCGTGTGGCCGATAAATTATTCCAGCGCAAATATATAGCGTTGGGAAGAATTGTCACGCATTGGTCTGATATTATGGGCGCCGAACTTGCACAAAAGACTCAGCCCCTTAAAATTCACTATAGAAAAGCGCAGCGTAAAGGGGATAAGCCCCAAGCCACTCTTGAAATTGCTGCATCAAGCGCAAACGCATCACTGCTTATCATGAAAAAAGGCGTTCTTTTGGAAAAGATGAATCATATTTTTGGAGAGGCATGGATTACAGATTTAAAATTTGTGCATATTCCCGCCAATTTGTCTGATAAAGGAAAAAAACGGACTGCCTCTAAAAGCATGGACGCAGGTGAAAAAAAGGCTCTCACTTCTATGCTGGATATGGTAGAAGACATCGAAATCAAAGAGCGTTTGGAGCGTTTTGGACAAGCTTTCTTTAAAAACAAAGACCACAGATAACATTAATTTATAAGAGAAACTAAATGAAAGTAACTGCAATAACCCTTCGTAAGGGTCATGTGATGGAATATAACGGCAAGTTGATGGCTGTATCAAACTATGAAATTATTCAGCCCGGTAAAGGCGCGTCTGTCATTCAGGTTGAGCTTCGCGATATTCGTACAGGCAATAAAGACAATGTTCGTTTTAGAACGCAAGAAACAGTTGATCGTATTCGTCTGGATCAGGCAGATCATCAATTCTTGTTCGTTGAGGGTGAAGAATGTACTTTTATGAACACTGAAACTTATGAGCAGATTTCCGTCCCTACAGAAGTAATTGGCGATAGCGCCGTTTTCTTACAAGACGGAATGGTTGTTTCTATTGAATCATTTGAAGGCGAGGCCTTGGGCGTTCAACTGCCAGATCATGTTATTTTAGAGGTTGCAGAAGCAGAGCCAGTGATAAAGGGGCAAACAGCAACCACATCCTATAAGCCTGCTATTATGGATAACGGTGCTCGTGTTATGGTACCTCCGCATATTGATGTTGGAACGCGTATTGTCGTGAGAACCGAAGATTCATCTTATGTTGAGCGCGCAAAAGATTAATCACTAAGTACTCATTAAAATAAATCGTAAATAAGGAATAAGAATATGGCGGCACAGTCCCCTATTATGAATGTCATGATTAAAGCAGCAGAAAAAGCGGCCCGTTCGCTCCTTCGTGACTTTGGTGAGGTTGAACAGCTTCAGGTGTCGCGAAAAGGCCCTGCTGACTTTGTGACGGCGGCTGATAAACGCGCCGAAGAAATAATTTTTGAAGAGCTAAAACGTGCCCGCCCTTCTTATTCCTTTCTCATGGAGGAAAGCGGCGAAGTTAAAGGCGAAGATCCTGATTATAAATGGATCATTGATCCCCTTGATGGCACGCATAACTTTATGCATGGTTTGCCCCACTGGTGTATTTCTATTGCTCTCGAAGTAAAAGGCCGTATGGAGGCCGCCGTTGTTTATGATCCCCTTAAAGATGAAGTGTTCCGTGCAGAGCGCTCTGGCGGAGCATTTATGCGCCATAAGCGCCTTCGTGTATCAAGCCGTGATAATTTTGAAACAGCCTTTATTGCTTTTGGGTCTTCAATGGATAAAACAAATTCGACGCAGTATGCGAATGAGTTAACAAAAGTGGCAAGCTTTACCCCTAATTTGCGGCGCTTTGGCGCGGCGGCGCTTGATTTGTCTTATGTCGCAGCTGGCCGTATTGATGGATATTGGGAGCGTGGTCTCCATCCGTGGGATGCGGCGGCAGGAACATTGATATTAAAAGAGGCTGGTGGTTTCTTTTCGAGTATTGATAACGATGACAACGCCGTTTATTCTCGTAATATTGTATCAGGAAATGATGCGATTTATCGTGATTTGAAAAAAGCGCTCCAAACCATTTAATTGAAGCCATAAGGAATTTAAAGCATGTGTTTCAAAAGAGTGATGACAGTTTGTACTGCTCTTTTTTGCATATGTCCTTTTGGCTTGCCCGCCATGGCGCAAAATACTTCTGAAAACAAATTGGAAGGCTATGTCCCGCCCCCTCTATTTGGCGCGCCGCGCTCTCCTGATAAGCCGTCGCCCTCATCGTCACAGAGCGAAATTAATATTCCGATAGACGCCCCTCGTATATCAAAAGATATCTTGGAGGAAAAAAGACCTGTTCCTTTTCCGTCGCGCCGCCCAAATGCGCCTGTGTCAAAACAGGTCACACCTGAAATAGAGACGCTACCAGAGATTATGCCAAAACCAGTCTCAGAGCCACCTGTAAAAGCAGTGTTGCCTGAAACTGCGCACCAATCTACACCCTCACAAGGCGTTGTTAAAGGCCCAAAAACAATGCCCGCTATAAAGGCTGATGCTGTCGCTGCTGAGGCGATTGATGGGGATATTGACGATTCACCTACAAACATGATGGAGCGTGTTCAAAAACAAGACCCACCTAAAATTGACATGGCAGAGCCTAGCAAGTCTTTACCTCATTATCCTGCACTTGATCTGACAAAACCTCATATCATAATATTTGAGCCGCAGACATTTGACCTTAATGCAGAACAAGTTGATATTATCCATAATGTTGTTTTACCAGCATTGCAGGATAATGACCTTAAGCTGAATATTATATCTTATGCCAGCCCTGCTGGTGATGGTTTTAGCAGTGATAGGCGTTTATCATTATCGCGGGCTTTGGCTGTGCGCGGCGCTCTGATTGAAAAAGGCTTTGATCCGTCTAAAATGAATGTACGTGCCATGGGCGCAGAAACAACCAAGCAACCCTATGACCGTATTGAGCTTGAATTTGTGCCCCGTTAAATGATTTACAATTGCAATGTGGATAAAGCTTGCGGTTTATATTGCTATCATTGACTTAACGCAGTGAATTACGGCACTTTATGCTAGATTTTCGAAACTATTTAGTTTAATTATGTTTAATCCATTCGGCTTATGACAATAATTTTGTATATATGCCACAGGAAAAGGTGAAAAAAGTGAACGCAAAAACATTAACAATCGTCATTCTGGTTCTCGTTGTTTTGGGGCTAGGTTTTTTTGGATATAAATCTGCCGATATGGGCGGCTCTAAGATGGAGGCAGAAACATCTGCTGCACTCGATGAAGGCAACGTTGAGGGAGCGATTGAACAAGGCGCGATGAGCATACCAGAAGAAGATGCCCACGCTGGTCATGACCATTCTGCTCAGAATGCGAGCAATGATGATGGTGTGAATGTTCTCAAAAACTTAAAAACACCATCGCCGCTAACGATTCAGCCTATTTTGGGCACACGTGCAGTGGGTGATCCGAATGCCCCTGTGAAAATAACGGAGCTATTTTCTCTGACATGCGGTCATTGTGCTGAATTTCATAATAATACCTACCCAAGTATCAAGTCTGAATATGTTGACACAGGTAAGGTATATTATGTTTATCAAGAATTTCCTCTCAACAAGCCAGCCCTTGATGCGAGCATGATTGCGCGTTGTCTTCCTAGTGAGCGTTATGCAGGATTTATTGATTTACTCTTTAAAAATCAAGAGGCATGGGCTTTAGTGGATGATTACAAATCAGCCTTGCGCCAAAATGCTAAACTCGCAGGTATGAGCGATCAAGAATTTGATGCTTGCCTGGAAAATAAAGAGTTACAAGAAGCTTTTGCCCAAACAATTCAAGATGCTTCTATCAAATGGCAGGTCAAATCAACACCAACTATTGCTTTTAATGATGGTGAATTCACTGTTTCCGGGGCGCAGAAGTTCCCCGCGATGAAAAATGCAATTGATCAGTTTTTATCACGCGCACAAGCCATGAGTGCCATTAAGGATCCGACCGAGGCATCATCATCTGCTTCAAATGAGGATGTTATTGATGCGGCTGAAAATGTGCTTGATACCTCCGCCGATGCTATGCAAAACGCAGTTGAAGCTGTTCAAGATGATGTTGCCGAGCCTGTGGCAGATAAAATCGAAGAGCAGACGAAAACAACCATAGATAATATTGCTGAATAATTTGGACGTTTAAAGAGTATGACTGTGTAACACTGAACTAAAGAATAGCCATTTATGATCCAATTTAAACAACTTCGCCTGAGCGGCTTTAAATCATTCGTCGACAAAACCAGTCTCGATATCGAGCCTGGTTTAACAGGGATTGTTGGCCCGAATGGTTGCGGAAAGTCGAATTTAGTCGAGGCGCTGCGTTGGATTATGGGTGAGACGTCTTCTAAAAAGATGCGTGGCAGCGGGTCAATGGAAGACGTTATTTTTAATGGGACAGGAACGCGCCCTTCTCGTAATTTTGCTGAAGTATCGCTTTTGTTAGATAATTCGGATCGCTCTGCCCCACCTGCTTATAATGGGTCGGATGAAATTGAAATAACCCGAAAAATTGAAAAAGATAAAGGCTCTCTCTATAAGATTAATGGTAAAACGCACCGTGCGCGCGATGTCCAGATGCTCTTTGCTGATACGGTGACAGGCGCTAACTCTCCTGCCTTGGTCTCCCAAGGGCGTGTGACCCAGATGATTAACGCCAAGCCCCAAGAGCGCCGCTTGGTCTTAGAAGAATCAGCGGGTGTTTCTGGCCTTTACGTGCGCCGTCACGAGGCAGAGCTTCGTTTACGCGCCGCCGATAACAACTTGCAACGTCTTGAAGATTTAGTTGGCAGTATGGAAGGCCGACTTGGGGCGCTTAAAAAACAGGCGCGTCAGGCCGTTAAATATAAAGAACTTAATGCAAAGATCAAAGATCTGGAGTTGTCGATTGCTTATCTTGAATGGCGTCAACTTTGCCATAAAATTGATCAAGCCAAATCAAAATTTGGTGAAGCAGAAACAATTGTGGCTGAACGTATGGTCACTGTCACACAGCTGACAAAAACACAAAATGTTCAGGCAGAAGAGCTTCCCGCTTTGCGTAAAAAAGAGGCAGAAAGCGCTGCGGCTTTGCAAGCTCAGCGCCTTACTCTTCAACGTATTGAAGATCAAGAGCGCGCACTGGATGCCCAAATTAAAGAGGCGCGCGACCAGCTGGCGCGTTTAAAAGAAGATCGCGACCACGAAAGCCAGAGTTTAGCAGAAAATTCGGCCACGCAAGAGCGCCTGAAGTTAGAAGAAGAAAAGCTTCAAAATTTTGAAGGTAATGAGGCTGATCTTATTGCTGATAAAATAGCCATTACTGAAAAACTTGAAGCGCAAGTATCCGAGCTTGAAAAAGAATATCAAGCTTATATGGAAAAAGCGGCAGAAACCCGCGCCACACGCCAAACGCTTGAGCGCCAGATATCTTCAGATCAAAGCCGCCTTTTAGTCACACAAGAGCGCAAAGAAAAGCTGACCGAAGATTTGGAGCGTGCCAAAGCACAATTCCAAAATGATGACACGCACAATACTTTAAAAGAAGAAATTGTTGCCCTTGAAAAAGAGGTGATAGTCCTTCGTGATAAAATTGAAGCATCGGAAGCGGCGTTATCCAGCGCGCAAGAAAGCTTGGAATCCGCGCGCGACGCACTTCGTACTTCGGAGCAATCAAAATCCGAGATTGCTACTGAAATCAAGACATTACAAACTGTTCTTAATTCTTCAACTGAAGAAGAATTTCGCCCAGTTTTAAATGACATCGTTCCAGATAAAGGGTTTGAGACGGCTCTTTCGCGCGCTCTTGGCGATACTTTAATGGCGTCCACCGATAATGATGCGCCGATTGTATGGCATGCGCGGGCGTTTGACCCTTCACAATTCCCTGCTCTACCAAGCGGGGCAAAGGCGTTAGAGCCTCATATTAAAGCGCCGACACATTTAAAAGCGGCGCTTAGCCTTATTGGCGTTGTTGACAATGATATGCAAGGGTCAGAGATGGCTGCGACATTAAAACCGGGGCAATCTATTGTATCTCTAGAAGGTGCTTATTGGCGTTGGGATGGCCTGCATATCAAGGCTTCTGCAGCGGATAGACACGCGCAGCATCTTCAACAGATTAATCGCCTTAAAGAATTAGAAGCGAGATTACCAGCACAGCAAGCCGCTTTTGAGCGCGCCAAAACTGCATTAGAGTCTGCGCAAGCCCATAAAGTGCAAACGCAAGCCATTGTTGATGAGGTTTTACGCGATACGCGCTCTAAAGAGCTATCTTTGTCTGATAAACAATCAGAGATCAGCCGTTTGACAGAGCAGCGTTCTGGCCTTTTTGCCCAAATGGCAAAATTTGAAGAAGCGTTGAGCAATGCTAATAACGATATTGAGGAATTACAGGCGTCTTTAGAATCAAACCAAAAAGCGCTTGAAGAATATGATGAGGGCACAAATGCAGATCAGGCGGAGCAAGTTGAAAAAGTTCGCTTAAAACTTGCCGAAGTGCGCGATAATCATCGTGAAACAGTGCGCGAGCTTGATATGATTCAACAAGAGCAAAGCCGCCGTAAGGCTCGCTTGCATGCGATTGCCGACGAGAGTGTAAGCCTTAAAAACCGTATTATCCGCTCACGTGAACGCCTTAAAGAGATTGAAGAGCGCGATGTGACATTGACTGAAAAACTGAAAACGCTCGAAAGTGCTCCCAAAACTATGGGGTCAGAGCGTGAAGAAATGATGAGCCGCATCGCGGAGCTTGAGGCATCGCGCAATAATGATGCCGACCGGCTGCAAAAAGTTGAAAACGAGCTAGCGGATACGAATCGCGCCCTAAAAGAGGCCGAGCAGACTCTTTCAAGCGCCCGTGAAGCCCGAGCAGCGGCGCAAGCGACAGCTTCTGCTGGACAAGAACAGCTCGATGAAATCGTTTCTAATATATATGAAAAATTTGAGATGGAGCCAAAAGCGCTTATCGCTGAAACAACACTCAAAATTAATCAAGAGGAAGAACTTCCGCAAATTGAACCGTTAAAAGTGGACCGTGAGAAATATTCTCGTCAGCGCGACCAAATTGGCCCTGTTAACCTGCGCGCTGAAACCGAAGCAGATGAGCTTGAAAAAGAAGTTGGTGGGATGCTGACTGAACGGGACGACCTTGTGCAAGCTATTGCAGAGCTGCGCGAAGGGATTGAAAAACTTAATACTGAAGCGCGAGAGCGTTTAACAGCGGCCTTTGATCAAGTGAATGGTCACTTCCAACGTCTCTTCCTTAAGCTTTTTGGAGGAGGGTCGGCGCATTTGGCCTTGGTTGAATCCGATGATCCGCTTAATTCTGGCCTTGAAATCTTTGCTCAGCCCCCAGGTAAATCATTACAGTCACTTTCTTTATTGTCGGGCGGTGAACAAACATTGGCCTCTATCGCGCTGATTTTCGGTATGTTTTTAACAAACCCGTCTCCAATTTGCGTGCTCGATGAGATTGACGCGCCGCTTGATGATGCGAACGTGGACCGCGTTTGTAATCTTCTTGATGATATTGCCGCGCGCGGTGAAACACGTTTTCTTATTATTACGCACCACCGTCTCACAATGGCGCGGATGGATCGTTTATATGGCGTAACAATGGCTGAACGCGGTGTGTCACAGCTTGTTTCTGTTGACCTAAATCAACAAATGGACTTCCTTGAAGCGGCAGAATAGCCAAAAGAAAAGCATTTATTATGCAATCAAATTCAGACGATGAAAAATTAGACGACCTTGAAGAACGCCTTAAGGTTGCGCGTCAAGAATATGAGGATGATTACAATCCAAAACCCGCCGATAATTCGCATAGTGAAGGAGCCAGTATTGCGTATGAATTTCTGTCTTATGTCATTGCAGGTGGATTGTTAGGGTATGGTGTTGATTACTTTTTTGATACCAGCCCATGGGGCATGATGGTTTTTGTCACATTTGGCTTTGTCGGCGCAGTAAAACGGGCAAATGCACGCACAAAGGCACAGTATGAAAAAGATGATCAAATAAGTGAGAAATAATTACGCTTTTGGCATTGCATTACGGGGTAAAATTCGTTAGAAAACCCATAATTATTTAAGAGATTAATAAATTAGAGATTTGAACCGTGGCAAACCCAATTAAGCAATTTGTTATCGAACGTATGCACGATGAGCCCTTAATGATTGCGGGTTTTGACGTTTCTTTTACGAATTCTGCACTTTTCATGGTCATTGCTCTCGTTGTTTCTACAGCCTTTTTCACTCTCGCAACACGTAAGAAAACAATGGTTCCTAATCGTCTGCAAATGACGGCTGAAGTGACTTATATGTTTATTGCCAATATGGTGCGCGATACGATTGGGCCAAAAGGTGCAAAATACTTTCCGTTTGTCTTTACCATGTTTATTTTTGTTTTGATGGGTAATGTTTTAGGGCTTGTCCCCTATTCTTTCACCTATACCAGTCACTTGGCAGTTACAGGTGGATTGGCGCTTATGGTATTTTTTATGGTGATACTTTTTGGTCTGTTTACGCATCGCTTTAAGTTTTTCAGTTTGTTTGCCCCCGCTGGTGCGCCGTGGTTCATCTATCCTATTCTAGTACCTATTGAACTAATATCATTTTTCGTTCGTCCATTAACTCTTTCCGTTCGTTTATTTGCCAATATGATGGCAGGACATATTATTCTTAAAGTTGTTGCGAGCTTTGCTATTGCAGCGGCAAGTGTTGGTGGTGGTTACGTCCTTTTAAGTGTTTTCCCAGTGATGGTTAACTTCTTAATGATCACTTTTGAATTTTTGGTGGCTGCAATTCAGGCTTATGTTTTCGCAATTTTGACATGCGTATACTTGAAAGACTCTGTAGAGCTTCATCATTAAACGAAACAAGTTTTAACTATTTAATATAACTGAAGTAAGAAAAGGAAAAATAAAATGGAATTAGATGCTATGACAATGTTGGCAGGAGCGATTGTTGCTCTTCCCGCTCTTGGCGCCGCTATCGGTTTGGGTCTTTACACAGCAGCTTACGCAAATGGTGTTGCACGTAACCCAGAAGCAAAAAAACAACTTGATGAGAAATTCTTCATCGTTTTGGCGTTTATTGAAGCGCTTGGTATTATTCCAATCGGTATTGGCGCGGCCCTTCTCTTTGGTTAAGCCTGATTAGGAACGGTTATATTATGTTGAATAAAGTCAAACTGATGCTGAAAAAACAAAGTCTAAAATTGGGAGCTTTTTTTGTAGCCTCCAGCAGCTTTGTTTCCCCATCATTCGCGGCAGGTGAAAAACACGCCGAGGTTGAAGGATTGCCACAGCTTGATTTTGCAACATACACGCAACAAATATTTTGGATGCTTATTGTATTTGCTTTCCTTTATATTGTGTTCGCCCGTAAAACTTTGCCCGATATTTCTGGCGTGATCCAAAATCGTAAAAATCACATTGATTCTGATTTGGACACGGCAGAAAAGTTAACGCAAGAGGCAGATTCCGTTCACAATACCTATCAAACTAGTCTAACAAGCTCACAAGAAAAAGCGCAAGCTGAAATCCAAAGAGTTGAGGCGGAGATGAAAGCAAAAGCAGAAAAAGCCGCTCATGATTTTCGCCTTCGTTCAGAGGCAGAGGTTCAAAAAGCTGAAGCCAATATCTTGAAAGCCCAAAAAACGGCTATGAATGATATGAATATGATCGCCGCCGAAGCGGCAAGTGCGGCAGTAGCAAAAATTATTGGCGGACAATCTGACGTAAATGCGGCCCGCTCGATAATAGAGAGCCTTAATAGCAAAGCAAAGGCGGCATAAAAATGTCTGATTCTGATATTACTGATACAACAGCCGAAACTATCCCAGAAACAACTGAGGGCGTTCAAATACTTATGGATGAAATAGGCGTTCAGGTAGTAGAATACACTGAAAAGGCCTCATTTATTCAAGGCTTACTTCAAGATTCAAGTTTTTGGGTTGGTGTCTCTTTCGTTCTGTTTCTTATCGTTGCCTATAAATTAGGGGCAAAAGTGATTGTGGGCGGCCTTGATAATAAAATTCAAGAAATTAAAGACGAGATTGATAATGCCGAGCGTCTTCGCGTTGAAGCACAAGAGCTTCTTGCACAATATCAACGTAAGCAGCGTGATGCAGAAAAAGAAGCAGAAGAAATTGTTGCTAGTGCTCAAAAACAGGCCAAAGAAATGCAAAAATCAATGCAATTAGAGCTTGATGAATTGATGGCGCGACGTGAAACGCAGGTTAGTGATCGTTTGAAACGCCTTGAAGATAGCGCTATTTCCAAGATTAAAAACGAAGCGGCAACTGTTGCTATGGCTGCTACCACCGAAATGATTATTCAGGCCATGGATGCAAAAACACAAAAAACTATGTTGGATGATTCCATCAAAACTGTTTCTAATAAATTAAATTAATAAAATCTCTGGGCGGCTCATATTTTGCGGCTTACACTGCTTATCCTAATATTATAGGATGTTTTATGACCATTGCCGCTGCCCATACTCAAAAACTAAATATAATCCAAACTCTGGGGCGTGAGGCTAAAAAGGCCGCCTTTATTTTGGGGCAAGCTCCTGCAAGTCAAATTAATGCGGTACTCAAAACCCTCGCGGTGCTTATTCAATCTAACGGTGATGATGTCATAAAGGCTAACCAAAAAGATGTTTTGGCAGCCAAAGAAAAAAGTCTTTCGGCGTCTATGATTGATCGCCTTGTTTTAAATACAGACCGCCTTAATGCGATTGCCTCAAGTGTTTTGTTGATAAAAGATTTGCCTGATCCTGTTGGGCGTGTTTTATCGACCACGACGCGCCCTAATGGTCTTGAAATTCATAAGGTTGCCGTACCAATTGGCGTACTTGGGATGATCTATGAATCACGCCCTAATGTTACAATAGATGCGGCGGCGCTTTGCCTTAAATCTCATAATGCCGTAATCTTACGCGGTGGTTCGGAAAGCTTTCATTCTTCACAAATACTTCATAGTATTGTGCAACAGGCATTGAGAGAGAACGACTTGCCCCAAGCCTGCGTTCAAATAGTACCAAGTACTGATCGTGCCCTGGTCAGTGAAATGCTAGCCGCCAATGATGTGATTGATGTGATGATCCCTCGTGGTGGTAAAGGGTTAACAAGCCTTGTGATGGAGCAAGCAAAAATGCCAGTCTTTGCCCATTTGGATGGAAACTGTCATATCTATGTTCATGCCTCTGCTAATCAGAATATTGCTTTAGACATAATCAAAAATGCAAAACTAAGGCGTACAGGAATATGCGGCGCTGCAGAATCCCTGCTTTTGGATAGCGCCCTGACAGACACCAAAGTAAAAGAGATTGCCTCTATGCTTTTGAATGAAGGTTGCATAATTGTTGGAGATGACCGTGTACAAGCTCTTGATGATCGTATCATGCCTGCGACAGATGATGATTGGTCGATGGAATATCTGGACAAGAAAATAAGCGCGAAATTTATATCTGATGTTCAAGATGCTGTGACACATATTAATGCCTTTGGCTCGCATCATACAGATTGCATTTTATCAGAGGATGAGAAGGCTGTTTCTTATTTCCTGAATAATGTTGATAGCGCAATTGTCATGCATAATGCCTCAACGCAGTTTGCTGATGGTGGTGAGTTTGGTTTTGGCGCAGAAATTGGTATTGGTACAGGTAAGCTTCATGCACGCGGTCCTGTAGGTTTAGAACAGCTTACGACATTTAAATATCATGTCCTTGGCACAGGTCAGGTTAGAGGATAATTAATGGGCTTTATATACCCCACCTCAATATTTACCCCGCCGACGTTACGTGATGCCGAACGATGGCAAAATTGTCGTGTTGGGTTACTTGGCGGCTCATTCAATCCGCCGCATGCAGGGCATTTGCATATAGCGCGTCTGGCTAAGGCAAAATTTGGGTTGGATTTTGTGTGGTGGATCGTCACACCGCAAAACCCGCTTAAGCAAAACACAGGGGGGTATGATCGCCGCTATGCACAGGTCAAAGACATGATTGCCCCCTACCCGCGCCAGCTTGTGACGCATTTAGAGCGCGATTTGAAAACGCAGTACACCTATCAGACTGTTATGGGTTTAAGAGAAAGTTTCCCAAAAACAGATTTCTTGTGGATTTGTGGAATGGATAATGCCCTAATTTTTCACAAATGGGATCAATGGCAGGCTTTGCTCGAAACAATGCCTATTACTTTTATTGCAAGACCGCCAGCCGAGAATTTGGTTAGAAACTGCCCGCTTCGGCTTTATAACCACCCACAGTACTATAGGGCATATGGACGTAAAACGGACTTAAAAAGCCCTGGCATTTACTGGTTACAGGGAACAAAAATGCTCGATATTTCCTCAACAAAAATTAGAAATAGTAAATAATATCAGTTATTTAATAGATTTATCTAATCTAATATTAAAACGCATTGTTTCATATTAGTTGTGAAAATCTCGAATCCGCGCTAAAATGGTTTTATGAGCATAGTATTCTTACACTTAGAAAACTATTACAATTTGGATAACAAAGAGGGTTCGTGCCGATAAATTATTGTGCATCATCATCTTTTTTGCCCCACTCCCCGACATTTTCGGATTTTGTACGGTTGAGCTTTTTAAGCACAAACGATACTGTTGCTCGCATAGTTATCAAAATTATCAAACTCAAAAAAGGAGGTACTTATTCTCACTACCACATTCAAAACGCCACTTGATGTAGTGGCATTAAAGGATCTTATCGTTCAGTCACTCGACGAGGATAAGGCATTGGACATTGAAGTAATCACTTTAGATGAGCAAGTAGGTTTAGCAGACTATATTGTTGTAGCTTCAGGGACATCATCAACACAAGTCGCCCGTTTGGGTGAAAAGATCAAAGAACGCTTACACGGACGTGGCATTCCTGAAGTGCGCATAGATGGCGCCTCTCAAGGAAACTGGGTGATTGTTGATGCGGGTGATGTCATTGTCCATTTATTTAGACCAGAAGTGCGTGAGTTTTATAACATTGAAAAAATGTGGACTGTTGCGGCGCAAACCGCCCCATCAGATTACCAACACGCTTCATAAAGTCTAACACGGCCCAAAACGGCTGTGCTTATATACGAGAATTGATTGCGATTTGTTCCAGATCAGGCAATGATAGCACTTATGAGCGCTATTACACTTATTGCTGTCGGGAAAAACAAAAACGCCTCCCCTTTTTATGATCTGTGGAATCAATACGCCAAACGCCTTTCTACCAAGATTATTCTACATGAAATTGAGGCGCGTAATACCGCGCTTGAACAAGAAAAAATTATAGAAAAAATAAATCCATCTCACCCACTTATATGCCTTGATGAAAAAGGTAAAACCTATTCCAGCTTAGAATTTGCAAAAAAGATTGAGGGCTTTCAGCTTGAGGGCCACTCTCATATTCAATTTATAATTGGCGGTGCGGATGGTTTAAACAGCGAAATCCGTCAAAAAGCAAATTTGATCATGAGCTTTGGTGCGCAAACATGGCCGCATATGATGGTGCGTGTTATGCTGATTGAACAAATATACCGCGCACAGCAAATTCTTTCTGGTCATCCTTATCACAGGGAATAAAATGTATTTATGACTCGTTTCGCTGCTCTCACTCTATTGTTTTTTGTGCTTATGCCTATTCATGGGCGTGCAGAGTCCCCATTGCCCCCATCTCATCCGACAAAGGAGTTGGAGCAAAGGCAGGAGCAAGTTAAAAAGCGCGAGGCTGAACTCAAAAGAAAAATGAAAACGATTCAATCTGAGCTAGATACAACCAAATCCAACATGGTTTTTCTGGGTGCGAAGATGAAGGAAAATGAAAATAAGCTGATTGCCCTTGATCATGAAATTGAAAAAAAGAAGAAAGAGCAGCTCACAATCGAAGTGAGGCTCCAAGAAGATCGCGGAACGATTTCAAATCTTATTTTAGCGATGGAGCGTATGAAGCGTATTCCGCCACAAGCTCTACTCGCCAAACCAGGCTCGCCGCTAAAAACTGCGCAAAGTGCGATGCTCTTGGAGAGCATGTTGCCGTCTATTTATGAGCGCGCAGGGCAGCTTAAAACAGATCACGAAGATTTGGCCCACATCATTCAGGAATTGGAAGATAGAGAAGTTCAAGTTGTAGCGACCAGTCAAGATTTGCAGGCACAGCAGAACAAACTCTCTTCATTAATGAAAACGCGCCAAACTTTATATTCTCAAACCTCACAGGACTATAAGCGCCAAACTGAGGAGATTAAAATCATCTCCGCGCAGGCCAAAACGCTTAAGGATCTCATGATCCGTATTGAGAAGAAACAAGAACAAATCCGCGTGAGTGAACTTAAAAAAGCGCAAGAGGCACAGAATAGAGCAAAAACACAAGACGTAAGCTTCGTACAAAAATCACTTCCCAAATCACCCATGCCTAAAGCTGGATCGGCGCAATTACCAGCCGCAGGTTTAATAAAAACTAATTTTGGGCACATAGATGATATTGGCGCGCAAAGCGAAGGTATCACTATCCAGAGCCGACCGCGTGCCACCGTGGTTGCCCCTATGGGAGGCATTGTTGAATATGTTGGCCCTTTTCGAAATTACGGAAATATAATTTTGATTAAACATGCCGATAATTACATGAGCCTTGTTGCGAAGCTGGGGGAGATTGATATGGCAGTGGGTCAAGCGGTTGCACCTGGCGAACCGATTGGGAAAACAGTAAAAAATAACAATGACGCAGGCGAAACAACTCTATATTATGAGCTTCGTCATAAAGGGAATCCTGTGAACCCTTCTAAAAAAATTGCAGGTTTGAAATAATTTAATATTTTATGCCCAACGATAAGGAATATCCATGCCCTCTCAAATTACGCTCCGCCTTTTTGGAACACTGATCATATTTCTTATGGGCTTGTCGGGGTATGCCTATGCACAGGCGCAGGTTGAGGAAAGTGAAGAGCGCACCGTGAACCGCTCGGTTGAGGACCAAACCCGCGAAACTTATCGCCAGCTTAATTTGCTTGGTGATATTTTCGAGCGCGTGCGAGGACAATATGTTGAAGAAGTAACAGATGAACAACTCGTCAAAAATGCAATTAATGGCATGCTGACTAATCTTGATCCGCATTCTTCTTACTTAGATGAAAAAGATTTTGATGATATGCGTGTCAATACTCGCGGTGAATTTGGCGGCCTTGGTATTGAGGTTGGTATGGAAAATGGTTTTGTCAAAGTGGTATCCCCTATTGATGAAACGCCTGCCTATCGTGCTGGTATGCAAGCAGGTGATTTTATTACGCACATTGATGAAGAACCTGTCATGGGCCTTACATTATCTGAAGCCGTTGATAAAATGCGCGGTAAAGTGGGTGAGCCTATTTTGCTGACGGTTGTTCGCGAAGGTGAAGAAGAGCCATTTGATGTTAAAATCATTCGTGATGTGATCAAAATCCGCTCTGTTCGTAACCGTGTTGAGCAAGATGATATTGGGTATGTGCGTATTACAACATTCAATCAAAACACGATGACAGGTGTTGAGGCGGCCATCGCAGAAATTAAAAAAGAAGTGAAAGAGCCTATTGGTTATGTGATTGATCTTCGCAATAACCCGGGCGGTCTGCTCGATCAGGCGATTGCCGTTTCGGATGCTTTTTTGGATAAAGGCGAGATTGTGTCAACGCGTGGTCGTCTAGAAAGCGACACAAAACGTGATAATGCGACTTTAGGTGACTTAACAGACGGCAAGCCTATTATTGTTCTTATTAATGGTGGCTCTGCCTCAGCATCTGAAATTGTAGCTGGCGCACTTCAAGACCATCGCCGCGCGATTTTACTTGGTACGCAAAGTTTTGGTAAAGGGTCTGTTCAAACAGTAATCCCTATCCCGGGTCATGGTGCGATACGCCTCACAACTGCGCGTTATTACACACCATCTGGCCGCTCTATTCAGGCGGAAGGAATTATACCTGACATAATTGTTGAGCCTGCTAAAATTGAAAAAATTGAGCAAACGAGACACACAAGTGAAAATGATCTGAAGGGCGCGCTTGATCAAAAAGAGAAAAAGCAAAAAACGAATTTAGAGGATGATGCCCAGGAAGAAGAAAAGCCAGTCGACTATCAATTGAGCCGAGCGATTGATTTGCTAAGAGGTATGACGCTTTATGAAGATCGTTTTTTAGAAAATATGCGCCAAAGTGCAAACGATAATAAGAAAAAATGAACTAGAGGTTATGGCTGATTTTCGTGCAGTTTTGGATGATGAGGTTGGTAAGGCTGTTGATGACAGCATCAAGAAAACCCGTGTTACAAAACCAAAGCGAAGCCTGACTTTATCTAAATTTTTTGCTTTTGGCTTATTTGCAAAATTAAGTTTTTTATTACTTTTTTTAATCGCCGCTATTGCAGGATGGGCGATGTATATGAATGGGCAAACTAATAAGGCTCTTCAAGATCGCCTTGCGTCAAAAACGGTCTTAATTGAAAAAGCAGGAGGTCAAACATACCGAATTTCTGATGTTGTTGAACCGCCCCCTGCCCTTGACAGTTTCACGCCCGATTTAATTAAAGATGGTGTTGATGTTGAAACATTAGATGTTATTTCTGATGAGCCATCAGGGGATCAAGCGTCTGTGCAAACGGATAATCTTGAAACGGTAAAGACGCCAATTGTGACTTTGACATCAGGGGCTCTTGCGGCTGCGCCGATTCCTGATTTATTTGAAAGTACACCTGAAGGGATTATTCCAAAAGCGAGGCTCTCTGACGGTTTGACACCATTTCAGGCTTATAAAAAGCCATTTGTTTCTTCTTCTAATAAGCCTGTTATTGCCTTTGTTGCGGTTAATGTGGGTATGTCGCGTAAACGTACTGAAGAAATGATTAACGATTTACCCTCAATGGTCTCGCTTGCTTTTTCACCTTATGCGCCTGATATTAAACTACTATCTGATGCGGCGCGCTCTGCTGGTCATGAAACATGGTTGATGCTCCCTATAGAAAACGAGGGCTATCCGTTAAACGATCCTGGCCCAAATACAATGCTCATTAATGCGAGCATAGAGCAAAATCAGGCTCGTTTATTATCAACGATGGGGAGCGCTGTGGGCTATGTCGGTCTTGTATCATGGCCTAATCATATTTTTCGCGAAAAAGATGTTGATACCAGCCCCTCTGTGCAGCAAATATTTGGTCGTGGTTTAGCTATACTGGATAGTGCAACCGCGAGCGATAGGGATTTTGGCCAACGCATCGCTTATAATAATGAGTTCCCTTTCGTTAAAAATAATTTCTGGATAGATGAGAATTTAACCGCCGACCAAATCAAACGTGAAATGATCCGTATTTCTGATTATGCCAGAGCATCCGATCGAGCCGTAGTTTTATTCTACCCCTACCCTAAAGCAATCAAAGCCGTGAAGGAATGGGTTAATTCCCCCGCCGCGGTAGGGTTTGAACTTGCGCCAGCATCCTATCTTGCGGTTTATAAAGATGAATAAAGTTGTTCCTGAACCTAAAGCTTTATATCGCCCGAATGTCGGTATTGCCCTTTATAATAGTGCAGGAAAAGTGTTCGTCGGTGAGCGTATAGATACGCCCGGCGCATGGCAAATGCCCCAAGGTGGTATCGATGTTGGCGAAGATATTGTGGTGGCGGCGCTTCGTGAATTAAAAGAAGAAACGGGAACTGATAAGGCGGAACTTATTTATATTCATCCCGACCCTATCCGTTATGATCTTCCCAAAGCGGTCTATGATAAATTTAAAACAATCTGGGATGTTCCGTATATCGGTCAGGAACAAACATGGGTTGCCATGCGTTTTACAGGACAAGATTCCGATATAGATATTGCCGCCGATAAAGAGCCTGAATTCACAGATTGGAAATGGGTGGATATACACGAAACAATTGACATTATCGTGCCGTTTAAAAAAGACGTTTACCAACAAGTGATAAACGCCTTTTTGCATATTTCTTAAATATATAAATATCTATTATGGATTAATTGGGCTCCATGCGGGATCTGACCCATCACGCGGAGTTTTCAATATACGTTCATTATATCCCGTTAAATCAACAGTATAAAGTTGCGACGATTGATCTTTACCGCCATTTGTCTTGCGCTCTTTAAAATACGTTAAGACGCGACCATTGGGTGACCAGCTAGGGCCTTCAACGTGATGGGCTTTTGTTATCAGCCGCTCACCTTGCCCATCGGGGCGAATAACACCAATGTAAAAACTACCACCTACCATTTTAGTGAAGGCAATTAAATCTCCACGCGGCGACCAAACAGGGTTTGCGTAACGCCCTTTTCCAAAAGTGATGCGCTTCACATCGCCGCCTGATGGTGTCATTGTATAAAGCTGCTGTGAACCACCACGGTCTGACTCAAACACTATTCTGCTTCCATCAGGGGCATATGACGGCGCTGTATCAATTCCGGGGTTTGTTGTGATCTGGCGTGACTGACGACTGCGTAAATCCAGCTCATGAATATCTGTATTGCCGTTTTTGGATAAGCTCATAATCACCTTATTACCATCAGGTGTAAAACGCGGCGCAAATGTCATACCCGGGAAATTACCCAATAACTCCTGACGTCCTGTGTCGATATTATAGAGATAAACGCGCGGTTGACCGCCGCGATAAGACATATAAGTGATTTCTTGCGCTGTTGGGGAAAAGCGTGGTGTAAGAACAAGTTCCCCTTCAGGGGTTAGATATTTATGATTATACCCATCTTGATCCATGATCGCGAGACGTTTGGAGCGTTTGAGCGGAGATCCGCTCTCTGCGACATAAACAATCCGCGTGTCAAAATAACCATTTTCGCCCGTAATGCGTTTATAAATTTCATCTGAAATAATATGAGCAATACGGCGCCAGTTTTGAGGCGTTGTCATATATGCCATGCCGATCAATTGCTGCTGAGTGAAGACGTCCCATAAGCGAAATTCAACGCGTGTACGCCCATCTGCTGTTTTTAAAACAGTGCCAGATACCAAAGCCTGCGCATTAATGGCGCGCCATTCACCAAACCGTGGGTTGTCCGTATGAATTGAAGCTGGCGTTTGGATAAAGCTGTTTCGGTTTAAAGGATCAAAAAGGCCTGAACTCTCAAGATTGCTCGCAATAATTTTCGGGATGTCACGCGCAAAATCACCAAGATCAGCTTGTTCAGAGTAAAACGGGCTTACTGCAATCGGAAGTTCTTCTAGCTTTCCGGATGTGATGTCAATTTCTAACTGTGCCTGCGCCGATAAAGGCATCAAAACAAGAGCAAGAATAAAAAGTATTTTTTTCATTTCATAAAACCTTAAATTTACAATGTGGGCGCGGTTATAATTGCGCGGAAGGGTTAAAATTAAAAATCATATCTTTCCAAAGATCATACTTATCAGGCGGTAAATCTAAAACCGCACAATTAGGATGACTTACCGCACGAAGCGCCGTGTCGGCGGCCGCTTTGTAAAAACTGTCTTGAGTATAACGCCATTGATCATTTATGCGAGCGCTTTGCACGGTACGATCGGGATTAATCACAAGCCTTATCTGCACAACAATGTCTTCGGCATAGCGCGCGCCAGCCATTAAATTCCAGCATTGGCCAAATTGTCGATTGAGCGCCATTCGAATAGCATCTACTTCGGTGGCTGAGAGTTGCTCAGCAAAACGCGCAAGCTGTGACGCTTGTTCTGGTGTAGGTTTATCAGCAGGTTGATCGGGCTCCTCTGCCGCAGAAGGCTCTGTTTCCTGAAGATTTTTTAAGACTGATAAAAACGCTTCTTCTTGGGCGGCGGTTTCTTCAACTTTTTCCTCTTTTGGCTTAGGCTTTTCTTCCTTGGGCTTTTCAAGCTTTTCTGAAGGCGGCGGCGGCGTTTTTGGTTTGGGCTTTGTTTTGTTTTCAACAACCTTTGGCGGCTCTAAAGGCGTTACTTTAGGCGGGGTTTTTGTTTCTACCTTCGGCGGCGCTTTAATAGGGTCATTTTTGGGTGCAGGCTTTTCTTCGGTTTTAGGCTGTTGTATGGGATTGGGGCGTTTGTTTGTTGTCGTTTCTTCATCAATATTAACGATTTCAACAGCAATAGGTTGATTGATAACGATTGGTTTTTTGATGTGCGGCAGACCTATTGTCCCAGCGACAACAATAGCCAAGTGAAACAAAATAGAAAAACCCAAAGCCCATTTCATTGCCGTTGGCAATTCAATTTGTGGCAGTCTTTGCGATAATTTTATCGTAGCATTCATGACAATTTATTACTGTGTATTTATGGCAAGATTAAGCCGTTTTTGAGATATGTTTTTGAGACTTCAAGAGGCGTTTGAGATTAAAGCCACTTTTTGAAAGCCTGCTTTATTAATCGCCCCCAAAACATCCATTACCTTACCGTAATCCATCGTTTTATCCGCACGAATATAAATCCGCCGATCAGGGTCGTTATTCGTTAGAGAGCCTAAAAGCTGAATAAGGCGATCACGCTTTACTTCAGTTTCCCCTACAAAAATTGTCCCATCACTGCTAATCGAAACTTCCAATGGTTTATTGTCTTCTTGATTAAGGGCTTTTGCTTCACTGTCGGGTAAATCAATCGGTACGCCCGCCGTTAAAAGCGGCGCGGCCACCATAAACACAATAAGAAGCACAAGCATAACATCCACAAACGGTGTAACGTTTATTTCTGACATGGGGCGGTGCCCACGCCCTGCTTTTGCTCTGCCTGATTTTTGTTGAAGTGACGCGCCCATTTTTATGCCACTCTTTTACGGTTTTTAGAATCTTGGGATTCAAGATGGCGCGACAAAATAGCCATAAATTCAGTGACAAAATCATCAAGACGCCCCGCATAACGTCCTAATCTGCTTGTATAACCATTATACGCAATAACAGCTGGTATAGCGGCAACAAGACCCAAAGCCGTCGCAAAAAGTGCTTCTGCAATACCCGGTGCCACAACAGCCAGGGATGTATTATTGCTTTGTGCGATGGCGGTAAAGCTATTCATAATACCCCATACCGTGCCAAAAAGACCAACAAATGGCGCCGTTGAGCCGACGGTTGCGAGGAAAGTCATGCCGCGTTCAAGGCGTTCCATCTCGCGATTAATTGCTACGCTCATGGCGCGTTCGACACGTTGTCTTAAGGAAGCCTGCATTTCTTCTTTGTCCGGAATGCCTGTGGATACGGTATTTTGCCATTCTTCCATGCCCGCGCAGAAAGTTTTCAGCATAGGGTCATTTGGGTTTTTGTTGACACGTTGATAAAGTTTATCAAGCGCCTCACCTGACCAAAAGGCATCTTCGAACTTATGCGCGCGGCGATTGAGTTTTGACAAGGTCGCGCGTTTTTCAAAAATCACAGCCCAACACCAAATAGAGCAGCCAATCAAAATGAGCATCACTAATTTTACAACAATATCTGCCATCATAAATAGCCCCCACATGCTCATGTCATGGGCTGCGGCTGTTCCGGCTAATGTAGCGGCATCAACGGCGCGGTTTGTTAATTCATCCATTTTTTAATCTTCCTTAATTAAATAATCTGAAAATTTATTTCTTAAATCTTGGGGTGCGCGGGCAGGCTTACCTGCTTTATCGACACAAACCACGGTCACATCCATTTTAAATACAGGTGAATTTTGGCAATAAATTGTCTGGCGCATTATAAATGATGTGTTTTTCATGGCAAGGACGGCTGTTTCAACCGTTAAAAGATCATCGAGTTTGACCATTTTAAGATACTCACAATCTATATGGCGAATGACAAACCCAATACCAACTTTTTCAAAGATTTCAGAAGCCGGCAAGCCCATATCACGCAGCATATCAGAGCGCCCACGCTCACAAAAACAAATATAATTGGCGTGATACATTATGCCAACCGCGTCGGTGTCTTCATAATAGACCCGAAAATCAGCTTTATGTGTTTTGTGTAGGGCGTTATTGCTCATCTAAAAGATCCTTCTGAATCACTTCAGAAGGTATCTTAGGCTTTAATCCAAGATATTTATAGCCCTTTTCGCTCATAACACGCCCACGCGGTGTACGATTAATAAAGCCCTGTTGCACAAGATATGGCTCGATAACATCCTCAATCACATCACGCTGTTCAGAGAGAACGGCGGCAATTGTTTCAACACCAACGGGGCCGCCGCCATAATTTTCGATAATGCAGCGCATATAGCGATGATCCATTGAATCAAGACCCTGAGCATCCACATCCATTTTTTGCATGGCGATATCAGCAATTTTGATATCAATTTCTTTAACATTGGCCACTTGGGCAAAATCCCGAACACGGCGCGTCAGGCGTCCCGCAATACGGGGCGTGCCGCGGGAGCGCCGCGCAATTTCAAACGCCCCTTCTTGGGTGAGCGGCATATCCAAAAGCCGCGCCGAGCGCGCCACAATTTTAGTCAATTCCTCATTCGTATAAAATTCAAGGCGAAGCGGAATACCAAAGCGATCACGCAATGGGTTCGTGAGCAAGCCACTACGCGTTGTTGCTCCAATAAGGGTGAAGGGCGGTAAATCAATTTGAACAGACCTTGCAGCAGGCCCTTCGCCAATGATGAGATCAAGTTTATTATCTTCCATCGCAGGATAAAGGATTTCTTCAACGGCGGTGCTTAGACGGTGAATCTCGTCGATAAAAAGGACGTCATGCGGTTGAAGATTAGTAAGGATAGCAGCTAAGTCCCCTGCCTTGCTTATCACTGGGCCAGAGGTTGCACGAAAGCCAACACCCATTTCACGGGCAATAATTTGTGCGAGTGTGGTTTTACCAAGGCCGGGTGGACCAAAAAGGAGTACATGATCCATTGCATCACCACGCACTTTGGCGGCCTCGATATAAACTTTTAAATTTTCCCGCAGGGTTTCTTGACCGATAAATTCAGAGAGTTGATTGGGACGAAGCGGGTTTTCTTCTACATGTTCCATATCAGCCTGCATTGATTGAAGCTGTGGGTTTTTCATGGCCTCACTCATAGGGTTAACTCCCTGAGTGCAAGTTTAATCACATCACCAACATTGAGATTGTCGTTATCGGCCTTTTGACGCGCTTGCGTAACAGCGGCAAAGGCGTCGGAGGGCTGATAGCCTAGGTTTATTAAAGCTGAAACAGCGTCTTGATCCGCGGCCGTATTTTCATTACTTGGCGGCGCATTTTTAGCAGAGGATAGGATTGAAACGCCTTTCATCGGTGCTTTAAGTTCGATTTTAGCGGCTTTATCTTTTAGTTCAGTCAAGATCCGCACGGCCAACTTTGGCCCTACGCCATCGGCGCGCTGCACTGCAGCTTTATCACCTGATGCGATGGCAAAACCAAGCTGTTCAGGCGGGCAGGCCGCTAAAATAGACATACCCGCCTTGGCACCTACCCCTTGAACGCTGGTTAGTAATCTAAACCATTGCTGTTCATTGGCGGACATAAATCCATAAAGATGGATAAAAGTTTCGGCAACATGGGTATCAATTAAAAGTGAGAGCGGATCGCCTTGTTGACCACAACGTGATAATGTCGTCGTGGAGCAGAAAATCTGATAGCCAATCCCATTTACATCAAGGATAAGAAAATTTTCTCCCACAGTGTCCAAAATTCCTGAAAGCTTACCTATCATAACAAATTACCTAACGCCTCCTGCCAAAATCCCGCCAAATTTTTGACGGCTGGTGTAATGATGCGCGTGCGTGATGGCAACAGCAAGGGCATCGGCCTCATCTTCGCTAATCTCTCCACAGGTGGGTAACAGCGTACGGATCATCATGCCGATCTGATCTTTGCCGCATTTTCCTGCGCCAACCACAGATTTTTTAACAAGATTTGCAGGATATTCCCCCACATGAAGTCCCATTCGCGCTGGCACAACCATGGCAACACCACGCGCGACACCAAGCTTTAAGGCGGAGGCTGGATTGTTGTTCATAAAAGTCTCTTCAATCGCGGCGGTATGAGGCTTAAATTGTTCGATAATAGCCTGCATTTCCTGATCTATTACCTTAACTCTATCTGGTAAAGTATTGTTTTTATTTGGTTTTATGCTACCTGACGATATAAAATGAAGAGAATGCCCCTCGGACTCTATTATGCCCCATCCTGTTTTGACTAAGCCTGGATCTATTCCTAAGATTCTCATAGAATGATTAGAGCACAAAACAAGAACATTTAAAAGCCCTATTCGACTATTCAGCCATCATTAATTTTTCGAGAATCTCGTCATCAACATCCATATTGGTTGTCACGGTTTGAACATCATCATCATCTTCAAGTGCATCAATCATTTTGATGGTCGATCCTGCTTTTTCTTCATCAAGCTCTGCCATGGTGTTTGGCTTCCATGTGAGTTCAGCCTTCTCTGCTTCGCCATATTTTGCCTCTAAGGTGTCACGAACGGCGGCTAAATCCTCTAATCCTGTTGTTATGATATGATAGTCATCGTCACTTTCGCAGTTTTCGGCGCCGGCCATAACGGCGGCTTCGAACATATCATCATTACTGGCTTTATCAGCGGGATACATAATTTGCCCAACACGATCAAACATAAAGCCAACAGACCCTGACTCGCCCAGGCTCCCATTAAACTTGGCAAAGGCAGTGCGGACAACAGCAAAGGTGCGGTTTCGGTTATCGGTTAGCGCATCAACGATGATAGCGACGCCGCCAGGGCCGTAGCCCTCATATCGTACTTCTTCATAATTTGAGGTATCTGAGCCGCCAGCTCCTGTTTCGATCGCTTTTTTAATACGATCATTGGGCATATTAACCGCTTTGGCTTTGGATATTGCAAGGCGTAAACGTGGGTTCATATCAGGATCGCCGCCACCAAGCTTGGCCGCAACGATTATTTCACGCCCTACTTTCGTAAATGCTTTAGCACGAAGTTTATCTTGCTTGCCTTTGCGGTGTTGAATGTTTGCCCATTTGGAATGACCAGCCATAATTTAATCCTGTTTGTTATCTTGAATCAATTTTCCCGAGATATTAGGCGCAGTCTTACAAAATGAAAACCCCTATATTTGGGGGATTTCTTCATGTAAGCGCCCACCAATACGAACAGGACGTATCTCTTTAGCAAGGCCAGATTTGTCATCTGTCACGATGAAAGTGCCGCAAACAGTGGCTTCGCCGACGGCTGGAACCATACGCTCACCCGGCAGTTTACGGACAAATCTATTGACTGATATATCTTTGCGAACCCCAATCACACTATCAAAATCCCCACTCATGCCCGCGTCGCCTTGAAAAGCCGTTCCATTGGGCAAAACTTGCGCGTCGGCAGTGGGCAGGTGCGTGTGTGTTCCAACAACAGCAGACACTCGACCGTCTAAATAATGAGCGAGCGCCATCTTCTCGGATGTTGCCTCTCCATGAAAATCAACAAAAATAGCCTGAATTTGCTGCCCGCCCATTGGGTGCTTACCAATAAGCTCATGGAGCATGCGAAACGGATCTTCCATAGGATCCATGAATAAACGCGCCATGGCGTTCACAACCATAATCTTTTGCCCATTACTCATTTGATAAATCACATATCCATTGCCCGGCGCACCATCAGGGAAGTTGATCGGGCGAAGCAAGTTAGGGTCACGATCAATGTAAGCCAGAATTTCGCGCTGATCCCAAACATGATTGCCCGTTGTGATCACGTTAACGCCAAGTTCATAAAATTCCTGACAGATTTTTTCGGAAATACCAAGGCCATGGGCGGAGTTTTCACCATTGACGATAATAACATCAGGGTTAAGCTTAGCCTTAAGCATGGGCAAATGCTTTGCAAGTCCATCGCGGCCTGTGCGCCCCATAACATCGCCGATAAATAAAATTCTCATATTATTTCCTAAAATCTAAAATTTTTTGGGGCGTTAAAATAATGTCCATTTTTTGGTCATGTGCCTCATTGGGCAAATTAAATAACACAGCTTGCTCGCCATAGCCAACACCGATGGCAAGAATATCTTTCTGTGCGCGGGAGTGTTCAAGCGTCGCATCATAATAACCGCCGCCCTGCCCCATGCGGTATCCTTGGCGATCAAAGGCCAATAAAGGGCACAGAAATATATCAGGCTCTACCAGTTCATCACTATCAGGCTCAAAGACATCAAAAGCGCCTTTTAGCATGAGGCAATCAGGCGTCCATGCCTTAAAAGCAAGTATTTTAGTGTTTTTGATGACGCAAGGCAAAGCGCATTGAAACCCACGTTGAATAAGTTCATCCATTAAAAAACGAACATCAAATTCGCGCCCTACAGGCCAGTATCCTGCAATTATTTGTCCCGATTGCGGTGTGACATTCTTAAAGAAAATATCGATTACACGCTCATAATCTGCCTGATCCACCTGCAGGTGGTCACGGTGATAGCGCGCTTGTTCTCGAATAGTGTGTTTGGGGTTGTCGGTCATGATCGTATAATAAAGTGCCGCGGGTGCCGTGTACAGTGAGTATCCACATGAAGCCCGGAATAACCAGGTGGGCGCCATATGAACGGACGAAGCGGCAAAACACTAAGTCACAGTCAGGGACAGCTCCCTATGCGAAAGCATCGGCCTCTGGGATAAAAGTTGTATCACCTGCCCCGCAGCTCATATTTATGTAAGGTGTTTTGGTCTATATATCAAGAAAAACAGTGATTACGCCATTTTTAGATTTTCTGCCATGGCATTAATGCGTCTTGCCATCATGTCGATTGCATCCACAATGTCGCCTTCATCCTTTTCAGTGATTGTCAGGCCACTTAACGGCGTAGGATTTGTGTTGGCTGAGCTTGATTTGAGGTCAAACACTTCATCAGCCATGACAATAGCGGTGAGCACGAGCAAATGAGACTCGCTCGCTCCTGCTCCTGCGGAGGCAATAGCGTTAATTTTTTCTTCAACATAGGCTGCCAAATCGGCAACCCGTTTTTCTTGTCCGTCATCACAGGCAATCGCGTAATTGCGCCCGCGAATTTTAATATTGAGTTCAGCCATACTTTATCTCCCCGATTATTTATATAAATAAGAGCGGCTTAACCTTCTCTTAAAAGCTTTTCTACTTTTGCGATAGCGCTGTCTAGGCGGCTTGCGATGGCTTTTGAGTCCATGTCATTCGCACTAGGGCGCATAGGGATGCTGAACAGATCATCTTGGGCCTTCTTTTTAATCGCAGAAACACTGACAACAGTATCTTCTAGCTTTTCAAGTGCGCCATGCAGGTTGCGTAAAGAGGATTTAATTGAAGTGGTCACATTTCCCTCAGCTTGTTCTATTTGTTAACGTAATATCTTACCCTAAGGCCTAGATGATTTTATCGTCAAGGCGCATGAAAGGGTTTTCCGCATGTTTTTACAGTTTTTATTTTATGTCATTGCGCTTGTCCCCTTGACCTTATGGCTTTGAAAAGGCAAGTTATGGGCAGTTTTTAACAGTACAACGCGTAAAGGTTTTTCATGTCCCAAGCACAAGCGAGCACGAGCAGCTCTCCCTCTCCTGAACTCGATCTTAAACAAATGGCCAATGCAATCCGCGCCTTGTCGATGGACGCCGTTAAAAAAGCCAATTCAGGTCATTCTGGGATGCCGATGGGAATGGCAGATATTGCGACAGTCCTTTATACAAAATTCTTAAAATTTGATCCAAAAAACCCACGTTGGTTTAATCGTGATCGCCTTATTGTTTCAAATGGTCATGGGTCTATGCTTCCTTATTCTCTGTCTTATTTGACAGGCAATGCAAAAATAACGTTGGATGAGATCAAGAATTTCCGTCAAATCGGCTCCCACACCCCCGGTCACCCAGAAGTTGATTTTGACGCAGCGATTGAAACAACCACAGGCCCGCTTGGTCAGGGGATATCAAATGCGGTTGGTTTTGCGATTGCCGAGCAGTATTTGAATGCGAAACACGGCGCAGAGGTCGATCATTTTACTTATGTTTTTGTGGGAGATGGCTGTTTGATGGAAGGTGTGAGTCATGAGTCTTGCGCGCTTGCGGGTCATTTAAAGCTTAGAAAATTAATAGCTCTTTATGATGATAATAACGTAACAATCGATGGAACAATTGACTTGGCAACATCAGAAAATACACAAAAGCGATTTGAAGCTTATGGCTGGGATGTATCCGAAGTTGATGGACATGATAACGCCGCGATTGAGGCGGCCATTGCTGCGGCGCAAAAAACGGATAAACCCTCTTTTATTGCCTGCAAAACTAAAATCGGCTATGGCGCTCCTACATTAGAAAGCCAGCCAAAAGCGCATGGTGCGATTACGGGCGACGATGAGATTGCGGGCGCGCGCAAAAACTTAAATTGGCCGCATGCCCCGTTTCATATCCCTGATGATATTCTCGCGATGTGGCGTAGCCTTGGTGTAAAGGCACCTGTAAATGTGCCTAGTTTTGATGTTGATTTATCAAAACTCGATGGTGTTATTGCTGAACTAAAAGAGAGTTTTGCCCATGAAAAGCCGAACAAGGCAACACGCCAGACTTCTGGTGCATGTTTAGAGAAAATTCTTCCTGCGCTCGACAGCATGATAGGTGGTTCTGCTGACCTCACAGGGTCTAACAACACAAAAGTTGCCGTATCAAAAGATATGACCGCGCAAAATCGAGGCGGTAATTACATTAATTACGGCGTGCGGGAGCACGGCATGGCGGCGATTATGAACGGGATAGCCCTTCATGGCGGCGTTATTCCTTACGCGGGAACATTCATGCAGTTTGCCGATTATTCACGCCCCGCCATTCGTCTTGCGGCGCTCATGGGACAGCGTGTTATTCATGTTTTAACGCATGACTCAATTGGCCTTGGGGAAGATGGCCCAACGCACCAACCGGTTGAGCATCTCTCTGCGCTTCGCGCAATTCCTAACCTCTATGTTTATCGTCCTTGTGATGGCGTTGAAACAGCCGAATGCTGGGAGCTTGCACTTCGCAGCACGGATTCCCCTTCTGTCCTTGCTCTTACACGTCAGGCTGTGCCGACAGTCTGTGAAGCAGATAAAGTGAATAAATCATCACTTGGGGCTTATATCCTCGAAGACTGCGAGGGGGATGAGCCAGAAGTGACTATTTTTGCCAGTGGATCAGAAGTACAGCTTGCCCTTGAAGCGTCGGCGCGTCTGGGCGGTGGTGTTCGCGTCGTTTCTGTACCATGCATGGAGCGCTTCTGGGAACAAGATAGCGAATATATCCAATCTCTTCTTTGTAACAATTCATACAAAGTGGCGGTTGAAGCAGGCATTCGTCAAAGCTGGGATCGCTTTATTGGCGGTCACGGCACGTTTATTGGGATGAAGGGTTTTGGTGCCTCTGCCCCTGCCGAAGTTCTCTATGAGCATTTCGGCATAACAGCAGACGCCATCGTTGCCGCAGTTGAAAAAAGACAATCATAATTTTATATATTTAGGAGAAAGCAAATGACAGTAAGAGTAGCAATTAATGGATTTGGCCGTATTGGACGTAACGTCATGCGCGCCCTTTTTGAATCAGGCCGCACAGATGTTGAGATTGTTGCAATTAACGACCTTGCGCCGCTTGAAACCAATAAGCATCTTTTGAAATATGATAGTGTGCATGGAACATTTGGTTTTTCTGTTGAACGTATCGACGAAGACACGATGATTGTTGAGGGAAAACACATTGATGTTTTTCAAGAGCGTGACCCCACAAAACTCCCATGGGGAAAAATGAAGGTTGATATTGTTTTTGAATGTACAGGTATCTTCACCGATCGTGAAAAAGCAGCGATGCATATCCAAGCGGGTGCTAAAAAAGTGCTTATTTCTGCCCCAAGTGGTGATGCGGATATCATGACTGTTTATGGTGTGAATTCCGATAAAATTAAGGCAGAGCACGAAATTGTGTCTAATGCGTCATGCACCACAAACTGCCTTGCTCCAGTAGCAAAAGCGCTAAATGATGCCATTGGTATCGAAAGTGGTTTTATGACGACAATTCACTCCTACACTGGTGATCAACAAATTGTTGATACAGCACATAAAGACCTTCATCGTGCGCGTGCGGGCGCTCTTAACATGATCCCAACCTCTACGGGCGCCGCAAAAGCGGTGGGTAAAGTTTTGCCAGAGCTTAATGGAAAATTAGACGGTGTTTCAATGCGCGTCCCCACTCCAAATGTGTCTGTTGTTGATCTTAAATTCGTCGCATCAAAAAACACAACTGTCGAAGAAGTGAATAAAGCGATTATCGCTGCCGCAGGAGGTGACCTTGGCGGAATTCTTGGTACATATGATGAGCCTTTGGTTTCTGGTGACTTTAATCACAACCCCCTTTCATCAATTTTTGCCTTGAATGAAACAAAAGTGATCAATGGAAATCTTGTCCGTATTATGAGCTGGTATGATAATGAATGGGGCTTTTCAAACCGCATGCTTGATACGGCTGTGAAAATGCACGCAGTCGGTTACACTGCGTCAAAATCACAAGCGGCTTAATTGATTTATAAAGGATAAAAAAATGAGAAATTCTAATATGCAAAACACAATTATGAAAGGTCAGGGCTTTATTGCAGCGCTTGATCAAAGCGGCGGCTCTACGCCCAAAGCCCTCGCTGCCTATGGTGTTGCCGAAAGTGAATATTCAGGCGAAGATGCGATGTATGCTAAGATTCATGAAATGCGTAGCCGCATCATTAAAGCGCCTGCGTTTTCAGGCGGTAAAGTGATTGGCGCTATCTTGTTTGAAAAAACAATGGACGCAGAAATTGATGGGACGCCTACAGCCGAATATCTCTGGAAATCACAAGGTGTTGTGCCTTTTCTAAAAGTTGATAAAGGTCTTGAAGATGAAGCGCACGGCGTACAATTGATGAAAGCCATGCCTGAACTCGATGGATTATTAGAGCGCGCTGTTGCCAAAGGTATTTATGGTACAAAAATGCGCTCAACGATTAATTCTGCTAACGCTGAGGGTATTGCTGCGATTGTCGCCCAGCAGTTTGAGGTGGGTAAACAAATTATCGCGCATGGTCTTGTTCCTATCATTGAGCCTGAGGTGAATATCCATGCAGCAGATAAGGCAGAGTGTGAAGCGCTCCTTAATGCTGAAATTAAAAAACACCTTGATCTATTGAACGATGATCAACATGTGATGCTTAAATTGACGTTGCCAGAGCAGGCAAATTTTTACAGTGATCTAATTGTTCATAAAAACGTTCAGCGTGTTGTTGCTCTTTCTGGCGGCTATGATTTGGATGAAGCCTGTAAACGTTTGTCTGAAAATGATGGTATGATCGCAAGTTTCTCACGCGCTTTAAGCAATGATCTTCGTGCTGATCAGACTGACGCCGAATTTAATGCAACACTTCAAAATGTTATCAATAAAATCCAAGCGGCCTCTGTCGCCAAAGGAAAAGCGTCACAAGCGGCTTAATTTATTGTCATGAGGCTTCTGGATACCAAAGGTAAGAAAACGATCCTTGTTGCGATCATTGTCGCACTTTGTGGTTGGGCGGGTCTGAAAGTTACAGAAAGTGACATTAGTCATTATGTTGATGTCGTCATCCCTGCGGAAAACACCCAAGATGCTATTAAACAGAGCGCAGGCGAAGAGACACCTGCTCATATCCCAAATGCTAAACAAGAGTTTAATAGAGCAAGCATTATATCGCCTGAGCGCCGCGCTAATATCCTCTATGGGGATGCAACAGGCGGCGGTCATCTTTATGGAACAGGAAAGCCCTGTAAGTCTGAATTTCCTGAGTACTGGGATGAGCAGACTGTAATTAAAGAGGTTGAGCTGATAGCCGCCAATGACAATTTAAACTGGGAACAGCAGCGAAATGGATATTATGTAACCGAGCAAAAAGTAGGCACAATAAACGTTCGTGTTGTTAAAGATCGCAGTGGTGAAGATGTAATCACCGCCTACCCCACAAATGTGCCACGCAACCCCTGCCCTGCAAATGATAATAACGGCTAAATCAATCTGATTTTTATAATTTTATTTTTACCCTGTTTGCAGAAAACGTCATAAAATGGGCGTCCAATTTACTTCTTCAATATTGGAGGCTCCTGTTATCAACATAATGAGCCGATCAATCCCCAGAGCGATCCCCCCGCTTTCAGGAAGACCGTGTTTTAAGGCCGCAATAAATTCCATATCAATCGGGTAACGCTCCCCATAAAGTTTTTGCTTATAATCCATTTCCGCCTCAAACCGCTTTAACTGTTCATCGGCATCAGTTAACTCAGAAAACGCATTGGCGAGCTCTATCCCGCACACATAAAGTTCAAACCGCTCTGCAAAGCGCGGATCGCACTCTTTCTTTTTAGAGAGTGAGGCCATCGAAACAGGATAATCGTATAAGAATGTCGGTCTATCCATCCCAAGATAGGGCTCAATTTTCTCTCCCATGACACGGAAAAAAAGATCATCCCAACCGTCATCATCTGCCGTATGAAGTCCAAGTGCCTGAACAGCGCGGCGGAAGCCCTGTTTATCTTCTAAAAAAACCACCAAATCTATATCGGCATATTGTTTAAAGGCCTCACGGACACTTAAGCGTTCAAAATCAGCAAACGGATCGCAAATATGCTCTTTATATCTAAGGGTTTTAACACCGCCGACCTTGGCGCACGCCCGCAGCAGCCCCTCACAATCTTTCATTATATGGGTGTAATCGGCATTCGCACGATACCACTCAATCATGGTGAATTCAGGCCTATGGCGTTTTGACCCTTCTGCATTTCTAAAAACATGGCAGATTTGGTAAATATTCTCTAAGCCTGCGACTATAAGCTTTTTCATCGCAAATTCTGGGCTTGTATGAAGGTAAGGCGTTTCTTTTATTTTAAGGTCAACGCCTTTTAATTCCGTCTGAAAGGCATGAATATGGGCGTCCATAACAGGGCTTATTTGTAAGATAGGCGTTTCCACTTCATCAAAGCCCTGATCGTCAAAAAACCGCCGTATGGCTTTAATTACAGTCGATCTTGACTTTAAATTGGCTTTTTTTAAAGAAAATTGCTCTGGATGCCACCACTTTGCTTGCATTTTATAGAATCTCCCTGTAAAAGATGCGTCAGAACAAATTAAAAGTCCCTGTCTGTATGGGATTTGTACTTGAGGAGCAGCTACTATGAAAGCAGATATTCACCCAGATTACCATGAAATCACAATCGTGATGACAGATGGCGAAGAATACAAAACACATTCTACATACGGTAAGCCTGGGGATGTCCTTAAGCTTGACGTTGACACAAAGTCACATCCTGCATGGCAAGGTGGTACTGGTAAAGTTGTTGAAAAAGGCCAGCTTGATAAGTTTGAAAGCAAATACGGTGCTTTCTTGTCAGGTGACACAAACAAATAAGTTTTTATATGGGATGAGCCGATATAAAGAAGAAACCGCCTTTAAGGCGGTTTTTTTATCTTGTCAGATCGAAGGTCAAGAAGCGCTGCCCTTTTTGGGCGGATTGGCCAGTGCAAACTGCATCGTCAGGTATCATGAAAATTCGTGATAATTGCAATCTCTTGCCTTGAGGTGTTTCTACCCAAACTTTTACGGGAAAATTTCCAGAGTCAAAGCGCTCATTTACTCTGCGTTCAATCTCAGCCTTGGTTAACCCTTTAGGCGGAAAATCAAGAAGCCTAGCTGGGTTGCTAGCCGATATGCGCCAGTCTCTTCCCATAAAAACTGTTCTTGTTATTAGTTCGACTCTATCAGAAAAATCCACGATACCCTCAAAACTTTTTGCTATTGTTTATTAAAATTATTATGCGGCTTCAAGTTGTTTTAAGGCAGATAATAGCTTTTCTTTCTTTTCATTGTCATTTTGTACAATCTCGCGTTTTTCCTCGATAACTTCCTCTGGCGCATTTGCCACAAAATCAGCATTATCAAGCTGTTGCGATATTTTCTTAATGTTATCATTAAGCTTATCAATTTCTTTTTTAAGGCGTATCCGCTCTTGATCAAGGTCGATAATGTCAGCTATGGGTAAAATAAGCGTTGTTTGGCCAATAACCGTCTGTATTGAGCCTTTAGGTGCATTATCCGTAAATTCAATACTTTCAAGGCGCGCCATCTTTTGAATAACCTCACCAAAGGAATTAATCCCTTCTTTGGTCATGTCACAGGCATCTTTAACCATAAGTTTAATCTCCGCTTTCGGCGGTACGTTCATATCTGCACGGACAGAGCGTATTTCGGATATCAGACGAATAAGCCAATCCACCTTTTGAACGGCGGCCTTATCCGTGCTTAAGGCACTATAATCAGGCCAATCAGAGCCGAGGAGCAAATCACCCTTCTCTCGCTTAGCAATATCGGCATATAGCTCTTCGGTCACATAAGGCATGATAGGATTTAAAAGGCGCAAAATTTGTTCTAAGACCCAACCCGTTGTCGCTTGAACCTCCGCTTTTATCGTCTCGTCAGACCCATTTAAGACAGGCTTGGTGAATTCCAAATACCAATCACAGAACGTCCCCCATACAAATTGATAGGCAACATTGGCGGCATCATTGAAACGATAGGCCTCAATTGCTTTGTCTAAGCCAGTTTGACACTGTTTTACTTCACTAATGATCCATTTATCAAGGGTATGCGTGATGTTTGAAGGATTAAAACCGTTCTTAGGCAGACAATCATTCATTTCGCAATAGCGGGCGGCATTCCAGATTTTCGTTGTAAAGTTACGATATCCAGCAACGCGTTCCTCGGAAAGGCGCACATCACGCCCCTGCGCGGCCATAGCGGTAAGTGTAAAGCGCAATGAGTCAGCGCCGTATTTTTCAATGAGGTCCAGCGGGTCAATAACATTGCCCTTTGATTTGGACATTTTCTGCCCTTTACCATCACGCACGAGCGCATGGATATAAACTTTTTTGAACGGCACATCGCCCATGAAATGCATGCCCATCATCATCATACGAGCCACCCAGAAGAAGATAATGTCAAAGCCAGTGATAAGCGTGTCGCCAGGATAATATTTATCCAGTTCTGGCGTTTTATCAGGCCAGCCAAGTGTTGAAAATGGCCACAACGCAGAGCTAAACCACGTATCAAGCACATCCTCATCGCGGGTAAGCTTTTTGCCTTTACCCGCTTGCTTTTGTGCTTCCTCCTCACTTTCGGCAACAAAGATATTGCCTTCTTCGTCATACCATGCGGGGATTTGATGTCCCCACCATAATTGGCGCGAAATACACCATGGCTGAATGTTGTCCATCCAACTGAAATAGGTGTTTTCCCAATTTTTAGGGATAAATTCTGTTTTGCCTGTTTTCACTGCCTCAATCGCAGGGATAGCCATGGTTTTGGCATCCACATACCACTGATCCGTCAAGTACGGCTCAATCACAACGCCAGAACGGTCGCCATAAGGTACTTGGTGCTTATGTTTTTCAACTTTGACAAGGTAATCTAGCTCATCAAGGTCTTTAATGATTTTCTTACGTGCTTCGAAACGGTCAAGCCCAACATAGTCCTCAGGACAATTTTCGTTCATCTTACCATCTGGCGTCATCAGATTAATGAGCTGAATATTTTTATCAGGGTGGCGTTTTGCAACTTCAAAGTCATTATAGTCATGCGCTGCCGTAATTTTAACCGCGCCTGATCCAAATTCTGGATCGACATACTCATCGGCAATAATTGGAATGATACGGTCACAAATAGGAACAACGGCAAATTTACCAATAAGGTCTTTATAGCGCTCATCATCAGGGTGAACCGCAATCGCGCCATCGGCTAAAATAGTTTCTGGACGCGTGGTTGCAATTTGAATATGACCGCCGCCTTGTTCTAATGGGTACTGCACATGATACATCGACCCGTTAATATCTTTATGTTCAACCTCAAGGTCAGAAATAGATGTCTGAAATTTAGGATCCCAGTTCACAAGGCGTTTATCGCGATAAATCAGACCTTCTTTATGAAGCTGAACAAAAACCTTGGTTACAGCCTTGGACAGCCCCTCATCCATTGTAAAGCGCTCCCGCTCCCAATCTGGGGTTGTGCCCAGGCGTTTTTGCTGACCAACGATTGTGCCGCCTGATTTTTCTTTCCATTCCCAGACTGTTTTGATGAATTCATCCCGCCCCATATCGCGGCGGTCTTTACCTTGCTCACCCAATTGGCGCTCTACAACCATCTGGGTGGCAATGCCCGCATGGTCAAGCCCAGGTTGCCATAGTGTATCTTTACCGCGCATACGGTTCCAACGCACCAAGATATCATGAAGCGTACAGTTCAGCGCGTGCCCCATGTGAAGGCTGCCCGTCACATTGGGCGGCGGCATCATAATGGTAAAGGGTTCAGCTTTACTGCTCGGATCGCATTTAAAATGCCCAGATTCTTCCCACTGTTTATAGTGGCGTTCTTCTATATCTGATGGGTTAAATGTTTTATCGAGCATAGTAAGTCCCTAATATGTTTAAGCGGTTATAGAGCTAGAGTTTTATAGGGATTTGTGCCAAAAATCAAATATTAAGGGGGTGTCTAAATGAAATAAGCCTTAGTCATCCAGTGCGCGGCGTGACAATTTCTTGATCTCTTTTTCAACCAAACGCTCCACCATTGGCGGGAGGTTATCGTCCATCCAGTCACGGAGCATCGGATTAAGCAGCTCACGCACAATATCTTCAAGCGTTATGCCATCATAACCACCGCGCGATAAAGGCACACTTCCGACAAGCTTTGATAAACTAGACATCGTTGCTTGTTGTGTGCTTTCAGAAAGGATTGAAGATGGAACACTCTCGCGCTTACGCGGCGGCTCTTTTGAGAAAATTTGTGGTGCTTCAATAGGCTCGTCGATAAAGTCCTCTTCATCATCTGCATCAACAAAATCTAAGCTATCATTGGCGTCAAAGCTGTGAATATCTTGCATGTCTTCGGTTAATTCCAAAACATCATCGTCTTCGTCTTTTCTGCCAAAACTAGGCATGTCATCATCTTGCGCAACAACATTATCTTCATCGCCTGTTTCTTCTTCGTCATCATCAGAGATGATTTGACGAATAGAGGCTAGGATTTCTTCAATCGATGGTTCCTGATCAGTTGGTTTTTCTGACATTTAAAGAGCTTTTCTTCAGTATCGCAATGCTTACACATTGATTCGAGTTATAATAGTTTTAGTTTCTATGATTGAAAATGGCTTGTCAAAGGCATTTCTGGTTTAAACGTGATCTTTCCTCATAAAATATGATGACAGATCAAAAGCTTATAAGTCGCTCTTTAAGAGTCTAAGCTAAAACTTAAATCGATCTTCTGGCTCAAATCCTAAAAGGTATGGCGTGCTGGCATCAAACAAAATTCGATCTGAAAACACGCCTTCTTTTATCTTTTCAACCAATAAGGCCTGAGCGGTGTTTGATCCGGAAGGGCGTATAACTGTTAATAAACGGCCTCCCTCACCCAATTGATCTTTGATTTTTTGCGGCACATGGGCAACGCATCCGTTGATTATTATAAGAGAATAAGGGGCATGTTTGGCCGCCCCCTCTTTTAAAGCCCCGGAAATTCCAACAATGTTACAAAACGCATAGCGATCCCATATTTCTTGTGATTTAGCCAATAAGTTTTCATCTTCTTCAAGTGACACGACAGTGCTCACAATTTTAGAGAGTAACGCCGCTGTATATCCAGAACCAGAACCAATTGTAAGCACAACGTCATCACCTTTTAGTGCCGCCTTGTCCATTAAACGTGCGATAATTGAGGGCTCTATCAGGTAGCGGCCATTGCCAATATCAATATCTTCATCAACATAAGCGATGCCGCGCATGTTGTCTGGCACGAATTCTTCACGCGGAACAGTCATAAAGGCATCAAGAATTTTTTCGTCAAAAACGCCCATGGGATGAATTTGACAATCCACCATATTTTCACGAATTTGATCGAAGTTTTGAGTATTGGGCATGGAAGAATCCTAAATTGGGTCAATCTTGAACAGTATTACCGAAAAATGATTTTTTTAACCAGTATTTTATGCCGTTTACACTAGATTTAAAAAATAAAGAATGATAATTACTTTTCATCTTTGGAAGCATTTGGCGGCGACGCTCAATACTTCACAGGGGCGCGGTGGCAGAGTGGTCATGCAGGGGACTGCAACTCCCCGTACAGCGGTTCGATTCCGCTCCGTGCCTCCACTTTTCTTGGTTTTTTCATTATTTTTATTTTTTGCCATATTTTCATGTGATCTTTATTGACACTTATAAACGATTCCGCCATAAAGCTTTTCAGTGTTCCTCGGTAGCTCAGTGGTAGAGCAGGTGACTGTTAATCACTTGGTCGCTGGTTCGAATCCGGCCCGAGGAGCCACTACTTCACAAATAACTGATATTTTATAAATGTTCTGTTCAGGTTAAATGCCAGAGACGCAAGCAAATCCAATTTTAATTGACGTAATACTATATTTGCTATAATTGTACGTCTCAATTTTAAAGCAGGTACCATATGAATAAACAGTATACCCCAGATTTAATTCGCACAGAACTTTTTCTAGAAGACGTGCCTGTTAAGACTAAGTTTGGTGTTGCACATGGCGGCAGAGGTTCTAGTGCTGAGTTAGCAAGACAATCTGCAAGAGCAATGTTGCGTGGTGAAGTTGATCAATTGATATTTGCTGGCGGGGTTAGGGTTTTTGACCCGCTTACATTGGCGGGTATTTTTTCTTTTAATAGTTCCTATTTTTTTGAACATAGTTTGCGCGATGGATTTAAACGTGCAGCAGAATTTTTATCTCCGCAAAAGGAGGCTCTCTTAATGGCGGATATCGCAATGCAAGAGGGCGTGAGTTCCAGAGATATTATTGTTGAAGGAAATGGCGTCCCTACATCAAGACACACGGGACAAAATGTTGATAATTTACTATCCCAAACCGATGGATTGCTTGAAGACGTTGTTCAAGACGGTGCACTTAAAGTGTTTGGACTAGCTTACAACACCAGACGCGCGTGCAGTGTTTGGGATAGAAAGTTAAATAAAGATCGCAATCATGCTGTGATAATAGTCCCACGTTCATTTTATCCCTATGGTTTTACTTCTGAAAACTGGCATAAATCTAAAGATATACGGGAAAGAATAGTCTATCCAGAAATGGCCAAAATAGACCCTGAAAATGAAAAATCACATCTGAAAACAACGAATGATGTTACCGTATATGATGCCGCCCTTCATTCAAAAAGAGCAATGGCTTCTTTACCAGGTATTATCCTTAAGTAACTGATGAGTTTAAGTAATTCGCTGATAAGGTTCTTCTGCAGAGGATACAGTTCAAAAACGCGCTTCATTAACGAAGGCGCAATAATAATTACAGATGAAGTGGTTTGCTACTTTTCTAGCTTGGATAGTTCTTTCTTAAGTTGCGCTTTATTCAGCGCACGCTTTAATTGACGCTCCTCTAGGTCAGGAGCGCTATAAATTGCAGCGATTGATAGGACGGGAACAATCAAGCATACTGTTAAGATAAGGATTTCATCACCATGCGCGCCGGCTATCATGAAATAAAGTATAAATAAGATCGCAAGAACATTAACGCTCATCGCGCTAAAAAATATAAAACGGCTCATTTTTTTTCCTTTTTCTTAAAGCGTGTCTTTTTTTATGATAAGCTCTGCTTCCATTTGAAGCAATATCCAAGGAGATTATCCTCATGCGTGCCCTCACCCTTACATCTGCCCTGTTCTTATTAACAATTATGCCTGCAATGGCAGATGACATTCCTGTCGATAGCAAGCTTAAATCTGTGACAATATATTCGGGCGCTAGTCCGCAGGGCTATGGCGCACCAGCAACTCTGACCCGAACAGGATATATCCAAGTGCCGCGTGGTAAGCACACCCTTGTTTTTAATGATATGCCTGCGGGGTTAATGACAGATACCCTTAAAACATCTGCGCAAGGCACCGCGCAGGCTGTTTTGGGCGCTGTTTCCACAAAAATTGTGAATAATGTCGCCTTGGTCTCTGCCCGTGAACAAGAGCTCGATGAGCAAAAGAAAGCTTTAGAACAAAGCAAAAAGCTTGTGAATGCTGAAATCGCGGCGCTTGGAAAAAAACAGGATTTCCTTGATTCTATTAACAAACAGGCCGCTGTTAAAATTAACGAGCAAGTGAGTGATTTTAACCTGAACACTACCCAATGGATTGAGGCCGCCAATACAATTCATGAGAGCAACGCGCAGATTTTAAAAGACACTTTAGAAAAACAAGCACAAATTCTCGATATTGATGCCCAGATTGCGAAGATAAACCAAGACATGCAAATGCTTCGTACAGGGCAAAAACAAACCCGCGAAGTGCGTTTACCGATTGAAGTTGCAAAGCCTGGCTATCTTACAGTTTCAATCGATTATCAATTAAACGGCATTTCATGGAACCCTATTTATGATGCCCGCCTTGAAACGGCGAGCGGTGAGCTTGAAATCATGCAATACGGCGCTGTACGTCAGCAGACAGGCGAAGATTGGACCGATATATCCCTCACCCTCTCTACTGCCCAACCAAGCCGCGGCGCAACTGCGCCAGAGTTATCAACTATGTGGGTTGATATTATGCAAGCTTATACAAAAAGAAGTCTTGGGGGTGCAAGTTTTAACGATATGGCGAGAAGTTCTATCCAAATGGAAATGGCTGCGCCTATGGCTGCAGAGGCTGATGCTGAAATCATGGAAGCTGTCCCTGTCATGGCTACAATCAACAATAATGGTTTTAATGCCGAATTCGAAATTCCGGGCGCTGTATCTATTCCTGCAGATGGGACAGAGACAAAAGTGCTGATTGCGCCATTTCAGGCAGATGTCAAAATTGAACGCCACATTAAGCCTCAAATTAGCAATTCTGCGTTCTTGATCGCAAATGCCACTATAAAAGGTGAAAAGCCCCTTCTCGCTGGCCCTGTGAGCCTTTTCCGTGATGGCTCTTATATAGGCAAAACCAATATTCCGATGCTCAACCCCGGTAAAGACTACGATCTTTCCTTTGGTATTGATGACCGTATTGATGTTGCGTTTAAGACATTAAAAGATGAAAGCAGTGAGGGCGGCGTTTTAATAGGTAAAACCAATAAAATTGACCGCGAAACCATCACTGAAATCCAGAGCTTACGCGATGAAGCGATAGAGGTAGCCATTTTCCAAACCCTGCCCGTTTCCAAAAATGAAGATATCACGGTTAAGATTTTGGATGAGGCAACCACTAAAGACTATGAGCAAGACGTCAATAACATTAAAGGTCTGACCGTTTGGCGTTATACTTTGGCACCTAAGGAAGAAAAAGACGTAAAATTAGGCTGGAGCGTGGCTTGGCCGAAAGATCAAAATATTACTGGGCTTCAGTAAATAAAGTTTATTGGGAGTTTTACAGGACCTGTATTCTAATCTGTATTGACAAAATTCACGAAAGCCTTAAAAACAGCTTAATTTGTGATTATATGCACAGAGACCCTCTTTTAAGGATATAAGAAAAATGAAGAAATATGTATTTCTAGGCTTGATGTTGGCTGCGACATTGTCTTTCTCTGCTTGTGCTTCACAGCAGCAAGATGGATCAATGAACCAAGGCGACAAAGTCTTCTCACAAAAACAAATGAAGTAACAATCGTTCCTTTTTATTTGAAAAAAGCGCTCAATATTTAAGAGCGCTTTTTTTGTCACATACGGCCTTTGTGGACGTTACAATAATAAACCTTGCATTTTATCCACAAATAAGAGATATTACGCCCTGTTTGAAAATGCTCTTTACATTTGGTAGAGCTTTTAGTCAGCGATCATCGTATTAAAAACAATAATATATAAAGATGATTTAAAGATGCTGTCTTTTGTAATACGTGGTCTGAAAATATAAAAAGCCACCTCTTTTGCTGAAAAGTTCCGTTATTCGAAAGCCATTATCGAACAACCGCCCCGCCGCCCCTTTCAATAATCAAGGCGCAAACGGGCATTTTGAGAACTTAATCAGTAAAAGAAAGAAACAAAATCATGAAAAATTTTGACGGCTTCGGCCTTTCACCTGCCCTTGCGGATGCTTTGGCACGTATGAACTATACAACCCCTACTCCTATTCAGGCACAATCTATACCGCTCGCTCTTAAAGGGCGCGATGTCATGGGCTCCGCCCAAACAGGAACAGGCAAGACTGCCGCTTACGCTATTCCGGCGGTCCAACATTTAATGAACAACGACACAAGTACAGCGCTTATTCTCACGCCAACGCGTGAGCTTGGCAGTCAGGTCATGGACATCATGACCCAAATGCTAGGTTCAAAAAGTAAAATCAAAACAGCCTTTATTATTGGTGGTGAGCCAATGCGTAAGCAGTTTCAACAGTTAGAACGCCGTCCGCGTTTAATCGTCGGCACGCCTGGACGTATAAATGACCACCTAGAGCGTGGATCAATTGACCTAAACAAAGCAGATTTTCTTGTTTTGGATGAAACAGACCGCATGCTTGATATGGGCTTCAGTGTTCAGCTTGACCGTATCTTTAAATACATGCCAACAGAGCGTCAGACACTTATGTTCTCTGCAACACTACCGCCTGAAATTATGCGTATGTCTAAGAGCTATTTAAACAATCCTGAGCGTATTGCAGTCGGATCAACGATTGAAGCGCCAAAAGCAATCTCACAACAAGTGATCAAAATTGATGATCATGGTAAATATGACGAGCTTATTAGCCAGCTTCATGACCGTAATGGATCAATCATTATGTTTGTTAAAACTAAATTTGGGACAGAGCGTATGGCCAAACGCCTAAAATCAGATGGCCATGATGCCGTTGCGATTCATGGTGATCTAAAACAGAGCCGTCGTGAGCGTGTCATCCGTGATTATCGTGATCAGAAATTCCGTATTTTGGTTGCAACAGATGTTGTTGCCCGTGGTTTGGATATTCCGCACATTAAACACGTTGTGAACTATGACTTACCGCAAGTGCCAGAAGACTTTATTCACCGTATTGGCCGTACTGCGCGTGCAGGTGAAATAGGCGAAGCTTTGAGCTTTGTAACACCTCAAGAAGGCCGTAAATGGCACGCTATTGAAATGCTCATGGATCCTGACAAGGTCGCGAATGACCATAAATCAGGGCGCTCTTTTAATGGTGACAAAAAACGCCGCGGTAGTAATGATCGCAACAGATCAAATGACGGTGGTTTTAAAGCCAAGAGCTTTAAAGGTAAAAAAGACTATTCCTCTAATGAGCGCGCCGATAGTGGTTCAAAATTTAGAAAGCCAAATAAACGCGCCGATATGTATGGCGACAAGCCTAATGAAGAACGCAGTGAAAAGCCTTTTAATGCTAAGCCAGAAGGTGCAGGCAAGGCCGCTAAAAAAGCAGCCTACAAATCTGGCGGAAAACCGTTTGGCAAAAAGCCATTCAATACGTCTGACCGTTCACCATCCGAACGCGCTCGTGATGACCGTAATGAAGGACATGACGGCAGCAAGCAGTTTGTAAAACCGTTTTCTAAGAAAACTATGGATGGAAAATCGGCGTATGGAGAGAAAAAGACATACGGCGAAAAGAAAACATACGGGGAGAAAAAATCGTATAGCGACAAACCTGCTTTTGGTGAGAAGAAAACTTATGGTGATAAACCATCTGGTAAAAAACCATTCCGTAAAGACGGTGAAAAGAAAACCTATGGCGAGAAAAAATCATATGGTGACAAGCCCTCATTTGGTGAAAAGAAATCTTACGGCGACAAGCCATCTGGTAAAAAACCATTCCGTAAAGATGGTGAGAAAAAATCTTATTGCGAAAAGAAAACCTATGGTGATAAGCCTTCAGTTAAAAAGACTTTTGGTAAGCCAGCAGGCAAGGCGTTTAACAGAGATGGTGCAAAACGTAATGATGGGTCAAAACCTTTCAGCAAAAAACGCGCTGCATAATTAGCCACCGCAATCAATAAGAATTAAAAAAGAGCAGAGGACGCAAACCCCCTGCTCTTTTTTGCTAATGAATTGGATGTGGCTGTGGAGCGCTCTTCGTATCTTTTTCTGAGCCAGGTATAATATGGCCATTTCTTCTGTAATCATCCTCTGCAAGAATGAGGCCTTCTAAACTCTTTAAATCAATATGAGCGAAAGAAAAGGCACGCCCGAAAGAAGATTTTATCGCTTTTAAATCTTGGGCATTTCCCTGCAGAACAATGGTGTCTCCGAAATGTTCACTCACCTTAAGCTTGTTTGTTTTGGCATAAGTTCTAACCACAAAATCAAAGGTTTCTTTAGTTAGGCCTGAGGGCTTATTCGTCGTTAAAATGGTTAAAGGATCTGGGCTTGTAGAAAAGTTTCCAATAACAATATATTGAACTGGAATGGCTATGATTTCATGACAAGCAACAGCATGCGCTTTAAGTCTTTCAACTCTGTTTAGAAAATCACGCTTTGACGATTCCAAACCCATATAAACTTTCACACAGTTTCAAATAACATAAATAGTTCAACACAGGTCATAGAGAACTACAAGTTGCGATAAAACTTATCCCTCTATCTATATTTTTTTCTTCGCCCTTTTCTTCACCGCTTTCTTATTAGGCTTTACCTCTTTGAGGTACTCTTTCGGTAATTGTTCATTATATTCCGCTATCGTTTCGCCATGATGCGCTAAGTCTAATCCCCAATATTCCACCCTGGGGTCAACACGAAGGCCAAAGAATGTTTTAATGACCAAAAGAAGAAGAAGCGTTACTGTTCCAGAATATACAATTGTTACAACAACAGACAGAATTTGTGCAAAGACACGCGTGTCATTGCCATAAAGAGCCCCTGCCGCGCCGCCAATATCAGGGTTGGCAAATACGCCAACAAGAACTGCGCCCACTATGCCGCCAATACCATGAAGGCCAAAAACATCAAGCGCGTCATCATATTTCAGTAAGTTTTTTAAATGCCCGACCGCGAGATAACAAATTGCACCTGCAGCCGCGCCAATAAAGAGAGAGCCAGTAAAATCAACAAAACCCGCTGCAGGAGTTATAGCAACCAATCCAGCAACAATCCCCGAGAGTGATCCTTGAACACTGATTTTACCTTTATCAAAACGCTCGAACATCATCCAGACAATCGCGGCAATGCCCGCAGCAGAATTTGTAACAAGCATCGCCATACCCGCCGATGTTCCTGCCGATAAAGCAGAGCCTGCATTGAATCCAAACCAGCCAACCCATAAAAGCCCAGTCCCTATAACCGATAAAATAAGATTATTTGGTGTTGAGGGATCACGGCGTGTTTTAAGGCCGCGCCCTATAACAATCGCCGCCACTAACCCCGCTATACCAGAATTAATATGCACAACAGTCCCGCCCGCAAAATCGAGCGCCTCCCCCATGCCAAGGAAACCTTCGTACCCCTCACGGTCAATACCGCCAATAAACCCACCAGGCCCCCATACCCAATGTGCGATTGGCGCATAAACAAGGATGAGCCAAAGCGGCGTAAAAATGAGAACAGACGTAAATTTAATACGGTCAGCGACCGCGCCAAATAAAAGTGCAATCGTAATGATTGCAAAAGTCATTTGAAAGACAATGAACACAGATTCAGGTATTGTCCCCGTTAAGCTATAAGATGTGACCCCGTTTAACATCACTTTATCAAGCCCGCCAATAAAGCTGTTGCCTTCGGTAAAAGCGAGTGAATATCCAATCATAGGCCAAACAACACTCACCACGACAGCAACCCCAACAGCTTGCATTAATGTTGTAAGGACATTGTCACGTTTCACAAGCCCACCATAAAATAACGCAAGGCCAGGAACTGTCATCATTAGCACAAGCAGCGAGGCGACCAATAACCAAGCCGTATCGCCACTATCCACGCCATCTTGGGCGAGGGCTGCATGAGGAAGTAAGAGCAGAAAAATAAAAATACTAAAAAATTTTGGCATGGGCTAAATCCAGATATTTGATTATTGCAATACAGATATCTAAAAACCGCGTACATAAAAAATCAAGAATAAAAATTACTTTTTTATATTTAAAACACAGTTAAGATATTTTTCGATAATGTGATTGGATTCTTTCATGCCCTTCGAAACTGTCGTTTTAAAAACTGTCGAATACTTAACTGTTCCCGCCGTTGTTGGGCATGAAGCGCCATTTATAGATCATCTTGTTAAGGATTTTCGTGGCCTAGGCATGAAGGTTGAACGCATTAAAGGCGGCCTTGCGGTTTATGGGGACAACCCGCAATCAAATATCATTACCGCACACATTGACCGCCATGGCCTTATTAGTTTGGGCAATGGGGAATATGCCTATGCCGCGCAGCGTGTTAAGTCCGAAAAATATCGTGAAAAAAGCAAAGCCACAGAAAAAATGCTGCACGCGATTAGCGAGCGTTTTGATAATGAGTTTGTTTTTGCTTATAATTCCGAAACAGGTGAAAAGCTCGGCGGTGGCGTTATTATTGATTGCGAAGGGGCTTTTAATTCTGGTGAAGAAGCCATTTTCCACATTCGTGGCATGAAGGATATGGATAAAGATATTCCTATTGCCTATGCCCGTGGCTCGATCTCCAATTCGATGGAGGTTAAAGGGCAGATTGATAATGTTATATCGCTTGGTGTCATATACACACTCTTTCAAAATGGCTTTCAAGGCACAGCGCTTTTATGTACCGAAGAAGAAATTGGCAAAAGCTGGCTTCATATTGCTGATTATCTTGATGAGAGAAAACCCAACGAGCAAAACTTGCTCGTCATTGATACGAGCCCATATCGTGAGACAAACCCCATTAGTAATGGGTGGGTTACACTGCGTAATCGCGATAAAACTGCTGTCTTTAATTTGAATTTGGTAAATGAGATCAAGCTGCGTTGTGAACAGCTTGGTATACCGTTTCAGGTGAAAGATGAATATCTGATGTCTTTGGGTCTGGAAATTGAAGATTTAGGATCAACCGAATTAGGGCGCTTGGTGCAAGGGACTGAAGGCCGTTTGAGTGGTGCTACTATTCAAATTCCTACCGTTGAATATCATACAAGTTTTGAGACAACCAGCAGGATTTGTATTGAGAGCTATTATGCCCTTCTACATAACCTATTAATTAAAAACCCCATAGAACGAAATATCGTATAATGGTTACAAAAAGACCGCCTAAAACAAAGATTGGTTGGGAAGAATGGGTTAGCTATCCCGATCTTGGTTTACCTTGCGTCAAAGCAAAAATAGATACAGGAGCCCGCACATCGGCGCTTCATGCGTTTGACGCTGTACCCTTTGAAAAAGATGGTGTTGCCTATCTAAGATTTAAAATTCACCCGATTGCCCGTAACCGTAAACTAACGCGTGAGTGCGAAGCGCCCCTTATAGGGGAACGCTTTGTCACAAGTTCGAACGGACAAAAAGAAAAGCGATTCATTATTAAAACTCGTCTTATCATGGGTAAAGAAACATTTGATACAGAGGTGACGCTAACCAAAAGATATGGTATGAGCTTTCGTATGCTTATGGGGCGCAATAGTTTAAAACAGGGACGTTTTGTTGTAGACCCCGCGCGGGCTTGTTTATTGGGCAAAATTTTTAACCCCGAAGATTTATATAAATAATTTTTTCAAAAATGAAAGACACTAAAATGAAGATTGCTGTATTGGCGTCAAATCCTGATTTGTACTCAAATAACCGCTTGATTGAGGCCGGCAAACAGCGTGGCCATGACATGCGCTTTATTGCGATCAAAAACTGTTATATGGACATTACTGCGCGTAAACCTGAAATTCACTATCGCGGCGGTGAAACCTTAAGCGGCTTTGACGCCGTCATTCCTCGTATCCGTCCGTCCATGACTTTTTATGGTACGGCTGTTTTGCGCCAGTTTGAAATGATGGGCGCTTATTGCCAAAATGGCCCTGTTGCGATTACACGTTCACGCGATAAGCTCAGAACGCTTCAAATGCTCTGTAATGATGAATCCGTTGATATTCCGCGCACAAGTTTCGCAAATTCGCCGCTTGATACAAAAGATCTCATTAGCCTTGTGGGCGGCGCCCCTGTGATTGTGAAGCTCCTTGAAGGCACACAAGGAAAAGGCGTTGTCCTTGCTGATACGAACAAAGCAGCAGAGAGCGTGATTAACGCCTTTAAAAGCTTAAATGCTAATATTTTGGTGCAAGAATTTATAAAAGAGTCCAAGGGCGTTGACCTTCGTTGTTTTGTGGTTGGCGACAAGGTTGTTTCCTCTATGGAACGTCATGCGGCCTCTGGTGAATTTCGCGCCAATATCCATTTAGGCGGCACAGGCCATAAAGTTAAAATTACCCCTACTGAACGTAAAATGGCTGTTGCAGCTTCTAAGCTGGTTGGACTTAAAGTGTCCGGCGTTGATATTATCCGCTCAGAGCGAGGTCCTCTTGTAATTGAGATAAATTCCTCTCCGGGTCTCGAGGGGATTGAGGGCGTTAGTCAAAAAGATATTGCGGGACTAATGATTGAGCACATCGAAAAAAATGTCGAAGCCCGCAGAGCAAAAAAGAAGTAAGGGCAATGGAAAATATAAGGTTTGAACGCTCGTAGAAGGATATTTTGTCACTGAGCATGCAATATTTGCATACCAGGCATAAAAATAATGTAAGATAAGGCTTGCGCATATAGGACGAATAGGGTATTAATAATGTACACACCCTCTATTACCGCCGTTTGTCCGGAGACTTTTAAAAAGTCTTCGGACTTTTTTTGTCTTTTATTTATGTGATTTTTTGTGTGAAAAAATGGTGATCCCTACAGGAATCGAACCTGTAACCCCCTGCTTAGAAGGCAGGTGCTCTATCCAGTTGAGCTAAGGGACCATCTAAAGAATTATTTTGTAGCAGTTTCTTTTGGCGGAACATAGCGAAAATTGTCGCCATAATTACGGGGTCTTACCTTGCGGGCTTTATCGGTTGCAACAATATACTGCCACCCCTTTTTCTCCGCAAAGGCTATTGCAGCCTCTTTTGTCTCAAAAGCCATGCGTATTTGCCCCAAAGTATCCGTTGATGAGGTCCACCCCATAAGAGGCTCTGCCTTTTTACCAGAGGTTGTATCGGCCTCGATGATCCATTGATCCGACTTACCATGACCTGATTGCATTGTGCTTTTAGAGGGTTTGAAAATACGGACTTTCATGTTTCCTGCTCGCTATAAATAATTACCACTTAAAAATACGGCGGGCGAAAGCAATTAGCAAGCCACCAATGACCGTCACAGGTAAAAAATGGTATAAAAACGCATGTCCCATATCATCCATTGGGCAAGTCAATCTCAGGCCAAGCCACGCAATTCCCGCCACAGAAATAATATTCATAAACATCATCCAGTACGGGCGTGTGGTTTTCCCAAAAAACGCGAGAAAAATAATAAACGCAAGCGGAAACGCCTCCATGAATAGGCCATAGCTAACACAATGTGTCCATTCAAAATGCGGCATATCTATGCCATCAATAACGCCCTTTATACCATTCCAAAGCACGAAAACACCAAACAATGTCATAGGGACGGCCTTAAACCATGCCTTGCCGCGCATATCTGGTATCGTGAGCCAGCTTGCGGTCAGCGCCGCCGAAAACGCAAAAGAGAGAGCAATAATAGCCTCAAAGATAAAGGTAGAATTGGAAAGCTGTTCCATTAAATCGTGGCGTAAGCCTATAACAAAAATGACAATACAAAAATAGAGCAGCGTTACCACGCTCCATAAAGCAAATAAGCGATAAGGACACCACAAGCGTTTTATCGGTGAGAGGTCCTCACAAAGACCGCCAATAAGATCGTCAATATTTGTTTCTTTATTCGTGGTATCGGATTTTTTACTCACCGAGCACTCCTTTTAATCTTTTGAACGTTCTGTGCGCCGATACTTTGACGGCAGATACTTTCATATCCATTTTTTCGGCAACTTCTTCGGCGGTATACCCTTCAATTTTAATCAATTGAAAAATCTCTCTTTGCTTTTTGGGTAAATCAGAAAGCGCATTCTCTATATCTTTCAATTCGCCCGCATGCCCCATATTGGTTACATTTTGTGCAATAAATTCTGGATGATCGAGTGTTGTTTTCTGATCATCTCGCTTGGCGTAATGCTTACGAAGATAATCTGTACGGCGAAAATTAATAATAGCCGAAAGCCAAGGTTTGAAAGGCTTTGATGGATCATAAGTATTAAGTGATTTATGGACTGAGATTAAGACCTCCTGCATCACATCATCTGCCGCATCGGCATGTGATAAAGACGGCATAACGATATTGCGGATATAAGGAGCAATGGCTGTTAAAAGCTTGTTATATGATTTTTTATCACCCTTTTGTGCCGCCGCGGCCCATTCCTGCCATTGTTGACCGGCAGTGAGAGGGGCATTACTGTTTTTTGTGGGTTTTACCATTCAAGACCTTTCAATCGGGTCTAACAAAAAAGAAATGGTCGGAGTGGAGAGATTCGAACTCCCGGCATCCTGCTCCCAAAGCAGGCGCGCTACCAGGCTGCGCTACACTCCGACACTGGTGGATAGGTTTTTAACCTAAGATTCGCTATAGAGCAAGCCTATTGCGTGTTATTTTGACTAAAAAACGGATGTTTTATAGTATCACCGGGCTCAATGCCCAATTGGCGCGATAAACCGCCATTAATTTCAAGAACACCAGCGACACTTCCCATGGATTTTACAGGGGTTAAATCCTTAGGGATCGCATTTTCGTGAATGTGGTGAATACGTCCATTATGTTTGATAAAAATCATATCAAGGGGAATAAGCGTGTTTTTCATCCAAAACGCCTGTTCCCGTTCCTCCCCAAAATAAAACAGCATACCTTTATCATCATCAAGTTGCGTGCGGTTCATAAGCCCATGCGCTTGTTGCTCTTGTGTCAGAGCAAGCTCAATATCAAAGTGATGCATATTTCCTAAACTAGTTTGAATGATAACACTATAAGTGTCTTTATTAGCGCGGACATTATTAGAAGTGGCCTGCTTTTCTTCTTTACATGCAGAAACAATAGCGAGCAACACGAGCAATAAAAAAATATTATAATGTTTTTTCATATCTTAAAAATAAACTATTTTTATGTAGATGTGGGCAATTAGTACTGTGCCAAGCATCAATGGAAACGCTAGATACAAAAATTTCATAAATGATATTTTATGTCCTGCTTTTTCCGCAAAACTTGCAACCATGACGTTTGCGCTGGCTGCAATAATAGACCCATTTCCACCCAAGCAAGCTCCAAGCGCTAGAGACCACCATATTGGCACAATGGCATGAGCACCGCCTAATGAGTCTGATGTTGATTCAATTAAAGGAATCATTGTGGCCATGAATGGAATATTATTTATTAGTCCTGATACAATTGCAGAACCCCATAAAACGGCAAATGCTGTCTTTTCTAAATCTCCATCCGTAATATTAAGAAGCTGTTCTCCTAATATATTCAATAGGCCTGCCTTTTCAACTCCTGCGACTACGATGAATAGACCAATAAAGAAAAAGATAGTCTCCCATTCTACATCACAAAATGCATGGTGAACCTTTTTGCTTTGTACTGAAGTTTTGTCTTTGTAGCAAACTAAGAGCATGAGTAATGCAGCCCCTGTCAAGGCAGTTGTGCCAGGTTCAATGCCATGGCCATGGCCTACAATAAATCCAAAAACAACAAGTGCTAAAACAAATAGTGATTTATATAACAGTGGAATATCTGTAAGCGCTTCTCTTGGTTTGTAATTTAATAAATGAGCACGAGCCTTAAGAGATGTTTTTAATTTTCTCCCCCAGAAGAAATCAAAAAACAAGATCATAAAAATTGTTATAATTAGAGCTATTGGCGCCATATTATAGATAAAGTCCATAAAACTAAATCCCACTGCAGATCCAATAAGAATGTTTGGTGGATCCCCAATTAATGTTGCCATACCGCCAATGTTAGAGGCAAAAATTTGCGCAAACAGAAAGATGTACGGATTGAGCTTCAATTGTTCTGTTAAAAGAAGTGTTATAGGGACAATCAACATAACCGTTGTTACATTATCAAGAAGGGCAGAGAATACTGCTGTTATGAGTGAAAGTATAATCAGTAGTGATCTTGGATCTCCTCTTACAGACTTTGCTGCTAAAATAGCGACATATTGAAAGACACCTGATTCTTTCATAATCCCAACAATAACCATCATACCAATAAGTAAAAAGATTGTGTTGAAATCAATGCCTTCTACTGCAAGCTCTTGATTTATGACGCCTAAAATAATCATGAGGCTTGCCCCAAGAAGAGCAATAATAGCCTGATTAATTCTCTCAGAAATAATAAATATATAGACAAGAAGTAAGATGACAGAAGAGACGATCATGCCGTCCCATCCAAATATAACGTTACTCATGTGATGAGTGATCTCTGAAGAGAGAGTTTCTGTCGCCGCCATTTTACACCTTTTTTTATTTAATCTAATTATAGATCTTCTTCACTCATTTCATCGACCATACGATGAAGATCTTTCAATAAAGTTTGGCGAGAAATCATTCCGACAAAATCACCTGTTTTAGGATCAATAATTGATAAAGGGCTTCCATGTAACGCCATGACACGAACCGCTTCCCACATTGAGGTATCGCGCTCAAGGGCAGTCGGATTTTTATCCATTATCTCTTCAACTTTTAAAGGGAGTGTCTTTTTAAGGCGTTTTGCAATACCAGGCGCTGCATCTAGAATAAAATCGAGGCGACGCACACCATCATCCATTGTAACAGATTTAGGGAGCAGGTTTAACAAAACGTGTCTCAAACCAAAAAGGCCCACAAGCTTACCTTTGTCATTCACAACAGGAAGACTTCTGATCCCTGCATTTTCAAAGATCACAATGGCTTCTTCAACCGTATTGTCTGGTCGAATTGTTATAACATCCTTGATCATTGCATCACTACATGGTGCCATATGCTTGCTCCCAATTATTAAAAATTTCGGGAACTATACGCCTGCTAATATAGGATGCAATAAAAAAGACAATAAAATTTTCGTAATAAAATTCATTAAAAAATTAATGATTTAGCTATTAAATCCCGCACTATACATACGGGAATATGTCTCCTCTAAGGTCATTAATTCATTATGTACGCCTGCCTCAATTACATGGCCGTTTTCTAGGACAAGGATTTGATCTGCATTTTGAATAGTGGATAATCTATGGGCAATAACCAGTGTCGTACGTCCTTTTTGAAGGCGGGATAAGGTTTCTTGGATGGCCCGCTCTGCCTCATTATCAAGAGCCGACGTTGCCTCATCGAGCAATAATATAGGCGCATCGCGCAAAATCGCCCGCGCGATTGATATACGCTGGCGCTGTCCTCCAGATAACTTCACACCATCTTCACCAAGACGTGTTTCATACCCCTCAGGCAGGGCGCGGATAAATTCGTCTGCTTCGGCGCTTATGGCGGCTTTTATGATATCATCTTCGCTGGCGCCTTCTTTGCCGTATCCAATATTGGCCCAAACACTATCATCAAAAATCGTGATATCCTGGGACACAAGCGCAATATTTTGCCTTAAGCTTTTCAGCGTAAAGTCCGTAATATTATGCCCATCAATAATAATCTCACCTTTCAGGGAGTCAAAAAAGCGCGGAATCAAATTCATAATCGTTGTTTTACCACTGCCTGAGCGACCAACTAAAGCGGTCACCTTTCCTGCGGGTATTTCTATCGAAATGCCGTTTAAAGCCATGGTATTATCATCGCCATAGCCAAAGGAAACATCTTTAAAATGAATGGCGGGCTGTTTTACAAAAATATCTTTTGCCCCTTCTTTATTGGCAACATTGGCTTGTTGGTCAATCATATCAAACACACGATCTGCCGCGCCTAGACCGAGCTGAAGCGTGTTATTGAGCCGCGCTAATTTCTTCATCGGCTCATACGCCATACTAAAGGCAGTGATAAAAGAGAGAAGCTCACCTGCTGTTGTTTCGCCATTGGCAACTTTGTAGCCTCCATAAACAACAATACCAAACACTACCAAACCAACAAGGCTCTCATTCACGGGCGTTGATAAATTTGAAATTCGAACAGACTTAATAATAAGCTTTTTAACATTTTCAACAAACTGCCCTGCTGTCTGTCTTTCATAATCTTCCATGCCATAGGCTTTCACAAGGCGTATCCCCTGAAATATCTGGGAAAGCCGGTCAGAAAGGCTCGCTTGGCCCTCTTGTATAAAGCCAGACATACGGCGCAATTTTTTTCCAATCTTTGCAACAAAAAGCGCGGCGGGCGGAAAAATTGTTAGCGTTGCCAAAGCCAAGACCCAATCTTGGTAAAACATCACCCCAATAAGTAAAATAAGCGTGATAAGACTTTTCCCAATCCCTGTCAGGCAACTGGTTACTGCAGCTCTAAGCTCATTCACATCATTAATGACGCGCGAAATTAATTGACCGCTTGGGTTTTTATGAAAAAATTTCAAATCAAGATCAAGAAAATGCCCAAACATATCTTTTTGAATAGTGGCAACAACATTTTGGCCAATTTTATTCATTACGATGGCTTCAAAATAGCTCGCCATACCTCGAATGAAGAAAATGAAGAATATCCCTACTCCTAACCCCCAAACGGCAGATTTTTGACCGCCAACAAGAACTTTATCCATCACAGGCTCAATGATGGCAGCAAAGGCCGCAGTCATTCCTGCCGCGATGAGCATGAGAATAATGGCAAGGATAAGCTGACCTGTGTGAGGCTTAAGATAATTTCCCGCTAAACGCTTTACTAAAATAAGCGTATTGGGAGAGTTATTAGGGTTCTCTGGCCCCTCATTCCGCAGTGAATTATCGTTATTTTTCAAGCTTTTCGTCTTCTCATTGTCTTTAACCATGATACATTAAACAAAATAATTTGAACCGTCCACGACCAATAGCACGAAGTATTCTTATGACATCAGACTGGAATAAAACGACCCTTCCCGATCTTCCGGGCCGAAAAGGCATTGGCCTAGCATTAGGCGGAGGGTTAGCGCGCGGATTTGCTCATATTGGCGTATTAAAAACACTAAATAAACACGGCATATACCCCGGCGTTGTGGCCGGGACATCTATTGGAGCGCTTGTCGGTGCTGCCTATTTAGCAGGAAAAATGGATGAGCTTGAATCATGGGCTCTTTCCCTTAATCGCTTTAAGGTCTTTTCACTGCTGGATTTGAAAGTACGCAGCCCTAGTCTTATTGGCGGGGATAAGCTTCAAAAAATCCTCGATAGCCATTTTGAAGGGATTGATATTGAAGATTTACCCCATCCCTTTATCGCGATAGCCGCCGATTTAGTGACGGGGCACGAAGTTTGGATGAGGGATGGTAACTTATCACAGGCCGTTCAGGCATCTTATGCCCTTCCCGGGGTTTTTCCGCCTGTTGAACGAAGTCATCGGCATCTTGTTGATGGGGCGCTTGTAAACCCTGTCCCTGTATCAGTCTGTCAGGCTTTTGGATCACGCCTTACGATTGCGATTGATCTCCACGGTGATTTGATTGGCAAAAGTGTTAAACCCGGACATAAATACCAAACTGTGGCAGGTTTTGATGTTTTCGATGAGGCCGATGTCCCTAAAGAAGACCAGAAGATGTTTAAAGCTTCAGGCTTTGCTCGCCGTCTTTTTCGCCGCGATACAGATAAGCCGAGCCTATTTGGCGTCATGGTCTCATCTTTGGGAATTATTCAGGACCGGATTACCCGCTCTCGCCTTGCTGGCGACCCGCCCGATGTTCATATTAAACCAGCAATTGGCCACATAGGGATGCTTGAATTTGAGCGTGCCGAGGAGCTTATTCAATTAGGGGTTGAGGCAGCAGAACGCGCCCTTCCTGAAATTCAAGTTGCAATTCAAGTGCTCTTGCCGCCCCTCATTAAAGATGAGGAAATAGCAGACATCCCTATTCAAGATGAACATGCTATTTAGAAAAAATATTTAAGTGTTGAATATTTCTACTAACTGCGCTTTTTATGCTTACGATCAGGAAGTGCATTGCCCCAACGCATTTCGTCCATCAGGTATTTCGGCATCACATTGTTATATTGCTGAATAAGGTTTTTCAGCGTGTTGTCGACCTCTTTTAGGTTTTGGCAATGCATAAAGTTTGCCGCATGCAGTCCAGATTTAAACAAGCATGTATCAATATTGACGATACTGGCACCAATAATGTCATTAGCCATTGTATCGCCCATCATAACGGTATGAGAGGGATAGATGTCTTTTACTTTAAGCAAATCGATGCAATGTTTAAAAATAAGGGGATATGGCTTACCAAAATAATACACAATCCCACCAGAATCCTCATAACGCCGTGCAATCAGGTTAGGCCCTGTGAGAAAGTTTGTACCAATCAAGCTCTGGCTATCGGGATTAGCACAGATGGCTTTAAGGCGTAATTGTATGGCGCGGCGTATAATCGGCTCATAATCAGGCAGGTTACGGCGCGGATAATCCATACCCAGCATCAGAACATAATCTGCGTTTTCAATATCGTCGACAAATTCAACGTCTGTATCTTCTAAAAAAGCGTGCTGTCCCGCTCTACCAATAACGTAACAACGATCCCCAAGTGATTCAAAAACATCACCTTTTTTTGTTTTTAACCCTTGGTGGATTACCTCATAAGGTGTCACAATATGGCTATAAAGGCTCGGGCCAATGCCCATTTTCTTTAACTTTGCTTTGTAATCGACAGCCAACATTGGCTCATTACAGAGTATAATAATTTCTTTTTTACGGCTATTGAGCTGTTTAAGGCAGTCAACAGTGCCTCCAAACGCGTCTTCACCATCATGAAGAACGCCCCATCCGTCAATAATGCAGCCCATATAACTATCTGAAATGTCGGAAACACCGGCGCAGAACTTTGTTTTAGCCATAAATAAACCCGTTTAAATACCACAATTCAAAACGCGCAAATCGCACGTTAAAGCGCATTATGTCTGCTCTAGGTTAATCAATCAATAATATAAATTACGCGAGGGGGAATTATTAATATTTTCAATCCCTAAGCACTCTTTTTTTCCTGATATGACACTAGTGGTGAGCGTCCGGCAATTTGACAAACAAGGCGATAAAGCTTGCCAATATCGCTTGATAAGAAAGTTGCTCCAAGCAACGCCGCATGATCAACCTTCATGGCTTGCTCAACCATATCTTCATATTGATGGATAAAGCTGTTCACATAAGTGCGAAACTCATTCTCTTTGGCAAATTTCACTCTTAATTTATCCATTGGAATGTCGTCTTTAATTGATACTAGATAAGATGTGAAAATTGTAAGATCGCCGTTTTGGTACTTATTCCATAGGCTTTCATGAATGCCGCCATCTATTGCACGGGTTAGGTCAACCGATAGTGAGTGTATGCTTTCAACTATAAATCGCGCTGCTCCCATGAACATTTCCTGACGCAAAAGGCGATCAGCCCCTTGTATTTTTTCGGCGCGCGCGGTGGTTTCACTTACCATTTTATGCATCTCTTTTGTTTTATTCACAAAAACGCTTGCGGCCTGTTCGGCGGCGATTGACGCCTCTTTGGAAATGCTGCGCATTTTTTCGGCGCTATCGGTAAATTTACGACTGCTCTTATCAAGATTGTCTTGGACACTATCTGCAATCCCGCCAATCTGAACGAGGCCTTCACCAAGTGTTGCAATTGTATCTCCGACTTTACGAAGTGCTTTTTGCTGAAATGGCTCAATCTGGCTCGTGGCTCTATCAAGATCACTGACAGAGGCTTTAATCGTGCGATACATTTTATCAGCCTGGGCTGTTAAAACATTCATGCGCTCGGAGATTGTGAAATCAACGTCTTTTAGTTGGTGTGTAATCTCATCAGCATGCTTTTTGGCCTCTTTTGCCCGTTTCATCATGGATTCTTCAAGATGGGAAATATCATTTCGGGCATTTTCCGCTGTTTCTTTCAAGGCGGCGGCTTGACGTCCAATGGCGGCGGCTACTTTGTCGGCTTTTTCATCGGCCATTTCTGCAATCGTTGACATTTCAATCAGAGATTCTTCGAGCCTGTTTGAAATCATTTGATGTTGGCTCGCGCCGTCTTCCATTATTTTTTGCATAAGCTCTAGAGATTTTTGGCTCAGCATTTCAATTGCCTCTACGCCAATAGCATGTTCTTGAAGGAGGCTATTTAAGCGCGCCGTATCTTCTGCAAACATGCCCGTTGATTCTGCAAAGGCTTCTTGTTGAATGATAAAGGCTTCGGACACGTTATCAAGGCTCGCGCTGGCTTTAAGGACTTTTTCCTCAATTGTACCGTATGTTTTTTCCAAATTTTGGCCGATGTCGTTGGCGCGGTTTGCTGCAATCTCAGCCGTGCCGAGTAATCTCTCTAGCCCCTGCTTCATTGAACTTTCAATTTCTGTGACCCGATTAAGCGCTTTCGAGGTCGTTTCATCCCACGTTTGTGCGCCCGCCATTGTTTTCATCTCGATGCTACTGGTACGTTTTTCAATTTCATCGGTAAGAGATAAAAGGCGAGATGAGCGTTTTTCAATCGCATTACTTAAATGATCAATATGATTGGACGCTTTGCTCGTTAAGCTTTCATAGGCTTCAATATCTTGGCGCAACCCATGACGCGCCTTACGAATATCTTTCAGCATAACTTCAGTAGAGCTTGTCAGTTCTGCGGCCTGATAACACAGCCCTGCAATGCTTTGTTGCATATCGGCGAATTGATGATTGCTAGGAAACAGGACAGATTGAAGTTCGTGTTTGAGGGCGTTAGTGTATTTTTCAATCTCTGAACGGCGGCGAAACTGGGCTAAAATAAACCAAACAAGCGCAAGCGGCGCGATAATGCCTGCAAAAAAACCACCAATGATGTGCGGTTGTTGAGAGAGAAGATCACTCCAGCCCATCCCATTTTGAATATACCCAACCACAAGACTAATCCAAATCACGCTTGCAAAAATACCAATAAAAGTGACGGTACTCCCAACAATATCGCTCTTTTTCGATGGGCGGTTGTCAGGGGTGAGTAAAAGCACAGAATCTTTAGCGTTTTCATCTTTATCCATAGATTCACGCACAACCTTATCAACGCTTGGCTCTCTATAATACGATGATGGTTTCTGCGCGGATAGCTCTACGCCCGTTGCACGCTGTTGTTCTTGAGCATGATAGGTCGAGGCACGCAGACGGCGTGAGGTTTCGTTATCCTCAATAATAAAATCCGCTGTTTTTTCTGGCGTAACGTTGGCCTTAAACTTCTCAAGTGTTGCCTCAACATTCTTTGAGGCCCTTAAAAGAGCCTGCTTGTTTTTAGCCACAGAGTTATCAACGGTTTTATCCACCATAGGATGCGTCCTTGTATGAAGTTGTCTTGAGAGGGCTCATCTATACACGCGCTCTCAATAATCTCAATTCCAATTAAAACAAGGTTATCCACACATCCACAGGGACACATAAAAAATGACGCATAGCGATACTTACAAGGGCTTTGACCCTGTGGAGAAGTTTTTAGGCAAACTCAAGAAAGTTATTTTCTTTCAAGCTTTTGTACATAGTCCTTAAGGTCTTTTTTCAGTTCAGGCGCCAACATATAAAGGGCTATGACATTTGGTATCGCCATAGCAAATAATATAGCATCCGAGAACCCTATAATGTTCTCAAGTGCCGATGATGCCCCTACAACAACACAAAGACAGAAAAAGACTTTGTAGGCCATCTCCACTGCCGGTTTCTCGCCTGTAAGATAGGTCAAACATTTAAGCCCATAATAAAACCAAGCAATCATGGTTGAATAGGCAAACAAAAACACTGTAATCGCTAAAACATAAGGGAACCAAGAAATAGAGCTTTCAAAGGCACGCGACGTGAGCGATACCCCTTCCATGCCGGCGCTTCCGTCATAAACGCCCGTAATAACGATCACGAGGGCAGTCACCATACAAATCACAATTGTATCAATAAACGGGCCAAGCATCCCGACAAAGCCCTGCGTAACAGGCTCATTGGTTCTGGCAGTGGCATGCACAATCGCAGCCGACCCAATTCCTGCCTCATTGGAAAAAGCGGCGCGTTGTACGCCTATTAAAAGCGCGCCAAGAATGGCTCCAAAGCCTGCTTCGGGGGTTAAAGCCATTTGAAATATGATGATAACACTTGGGATAAGATTGTGGATATTCAATATAATTACAATCAAACCAGCCACTAAATAGAGGAGCCCCATCATAGGAACAATTTTTGAGGCCACCGCCGCAATAGTCTTCAAACCGCCAATAATTACGGCTCCCACTAAGATCGCGAGGATAATCCCTATAATCCAGCTTTTATCAGCAAAATAGCTCCCCTCGCCGCCCGTCACATTGATAAGTTGCTGTGTGGCTTGGTTGGCCTGAAACATATTACCTGCTCCAATCGCGCCGCCAATACAGCAAATAGCAAAAACCGCCGCTAATACACTGCCAATCAGGCTCATATTCCTTTTTTCAAAGGCCGCCTTAATATAATACATCGGGCCGCCCGATATAATATCGGGCCGCTCTTTATCAGGATGAACACGATATTTCACCCCAAGGGTGGCTTCGGCAAACTTGGCGCTCATCCCAAAAAGCCCCATCATCGCCATCCAAAAGACCGCTCCGGGGCCACCCGTAGAAACGGCAACGGCTACGCCGCCAATATTCCCCAACCCAACTGTGCCCGATAAAGAGGTCGCTAAAGCCTGAAAGCTATTAAGCTGCCCTTCTTGCTTATCCGTATTAAAAGCCCCTTTACCCCGTAAAATATCAATAGAATGCTTAAAAAAACGAATATTAATAAAACCAAAATAAAAAGTCAGAAAGATAGACGCCGCTGCAAGCCAAATAAGAATAAGCGCTAAATCAAACGTCTCCCCTGATACCTGAATAGGCACCTTGTAGAATATGACATCCGAGACTGCTTTTGAAATTGGTGCAAAAAATTCGTTGATTTGATCGTCAAAGGCCATGATATCATCCCCAAAATGAAAATATTTAAGGAAATGATACTGCAGCTTACAAAAAAACCAAGGATTTCATGTATTTAGTGCACAACCACGCTGAGTTTTAATTACAAAGAGGTTTATTCAACGGGGTTGAAGGGTGAAAAGTTGCTGCCCATTGTTGGAAATCAGCTCGAGACATTTCGGCGGCACGAGGAATACGAGTTGCAAAATTCGAACAAAACACATCGGGCCGCATTTTTGCTGCATCTGTAGAGACTTTATTGGCAAAAGTTGTTCTGAGCGTGTGCAGTTCTCGTTCGGGGTTATTATTGCCTGATTGACGATAGTAATTAATCAGTGTTTTTTCGTAATTGGCAAATAAATCAGCATTTTTATTTGTAATGTCACGATACTGGCTATAAAAATTTTTCCAGCCGCGCGGCGTCATGTGTTGGCAGTTCAGACCGATAACCATAAGCTCGCTATGAATGCGGATGCCTTGCTCTGCCTCTGCTTCTGTTTTTGAATAACAGCTTTTGGCTTGCGCCGCACCAGACATAAAAAACAAACTTAATAAAATACTTAAATAAAACCGCATAACATCCTCTAATAATTATATAAAATTAAATCACAGGAGTGAGAAGTTTCCCACCCTTGAAATGAGCCTTTATATTATCAATCACAAGACGACCCATTTTATCCCGTGTCTCTTTTGTCGCAGAGCCTATATGAGGCAATAAAACCACATTGTCCATTGGAAATAACTCTACAGGGACATGCGGCTCATTTGCAAAAACATCAAGCCCTGCACCCGCTATCACGCCGTTTTGAAGGGCTTTAATAAGCGCTGGCTCATCCACAATACTTCCGCGTGCGATGTTTATCAGAATGCCGCGCGGACCTAAAGCCTGTAAAATATTTGCATCCACAAGGTTTATCGTTTCTGGGACCGCAGGACAGGTCAGGATTAGGAAATCAACATCTGCAGCCATTTTCTCAATGTCGCTATAGTATGTATAAGGCTGATCTATCTTCTCACGCGGGCCATAATAAGAGACATCCATCTCAAAGGCGGCGCAGCGCGAAGCAACTTTCGCTCCAATCGCGCCAAGGCCAACGATACCAACCTTTTTATTCGTCAATGATGTCCCAAGCGGTGGATCACCATTCAACCATTTGCCAACGCGAACATACATATCATCAACAACAATATGTTTTGCGGTTGCTAGAAGAAGCGCCAGCCCCGTATCCGCCGTTTCTGCGGACAAAACATCTGGCGTATTGGTCACCCGAATGCCGCGTTCTTTAGCGGCCTCAAGGTCTATATGATCCAAACCAACGGAAAACGTGGCTATGATCTCTAAATTAGGTAAAGACTCTATAAGTTTACGTGTGATTTTGTGGCCCACTGAGCAGTTTATGGCAACCACATCATCTTTATGGGCTTGAATTTCGGCTTCTGGATCTTTGGCGCTAAAAAGCCTGATGACATTAAAATCATCTTCAAACTCTTTAATACCTGTGATGCCATTGCCATGAAATGATAGGAGCGCGCGCGTCATAAAAAAACCTTTTCGATACAGAAATGCTTGATTCGCAGACCATAAACATGGTTTAAACCGCTTGCAATTACTGTTTAGAAAAATATGACCGAAAACGCAAAAAAGAAACTTTTTATCAAAACATGGGGCTGTCAGATGAATGTCTATGATTCATCGCGCATGGCCGATATTTTGCGCCCTCTTGGCTATTCTTCGGTGGATGGTCCCGAAGACGCGGATATGATTATCCTCAATACATGTCACATTCGTGAAAAAGCAACCGATAAGGTTTTTTCGGAAATTGGCCGCCTTAAAAAGCATAAAGATGAAAAAGAAGCCAAAGGCGGTAAAATGATTATGGCTGTTGCGGGCTGTGTCGCGCAGGCCGAAGGTGATTTTATCCTGCAACGCGCCCCTGTTATTGACATGATTTTTGGCCCGCAAACATATCACGAGCTGCCAGAAATGGTGCTTAAAGCCAATGGTAATGAACGCGTTGTGAATACTGATTTCCCTGTCATTTCTAAATTTGACCATATGCCCACCGAACAAAACCAAGGGGCAGCGGCATTTTTATCCATCCAAGAAGGCTGTGATAAATTTTGTACGTTCTGCGTAGTGCCCTACACACGCGGCGCAGAATACTCGCGTAGTCCTGAAAGTATCATCGAGGAAGCCCATAAATTGGCAGATAATGGAGCTAAAGAAATCACGCTACTAGGTCAAAACGTGAATGCCTATCACGGTGAAGCCAAAGACGGCAAAATATGGGGCTTGGCCCGTTTAATCGAGGAAATGGCAAAAATTGATGCCGTAAAACAAATTCGTTACACAACATCACACCCACGCGATATGGACGATGACCTTATCCGCGCCCATGGCGATATCAAAAAGCTTATGCCGTTTTTGCATTTACCCGTTCAAAGTGGTTCTGACAAGATTTTAAAGGCTATGAACCGTAAACACACCGCGGACCGTTACCGCGATATCGTGGCTGATTTACGTAAAGTGCGACCTGATTTGGTCTTTTCTTCTGATTTCATTGTTGGTTTTCCGGGTGAAACGGATCAAGACCATGAAGACACCATGCAGCTTATTCGCGATGTTGTTTTTGCAAGCGCCTATTCCTTCAAATACTCCGCCCGTCCTGGCACTCCCGCCGCCAACATGACAAATTTAGTGCGCGAAGATGTAAAATCCGCCCGCCTCACAGAGCTTCAAGAGCTTATCGCGGCGCAATATTTGGATTTCAACAAATCATGCGTTGGAACAACCACACAAGTTCTTTTTGAACGTAAAGGCCGCAGAGATGGACAACTTCAAGGACGTACGCCCTTCTACCAAGCAATAAACGTTCAGGCGAATGAACGCCTCATTGGTGAAATCGTGGATGTAATAGTAACCGAAGCCACAGCGAACGCCCTTGTGGGGGAAGTTAAAACATCAGAATCAATTTTAAAATCAGCCTAGCGCCCTATAACTGGTGCATATTTAGTCAAGCTTGGCTCTGGGGTAAAATCACTTCGTTTAATAAGCGTTGGTTCATTTGCCCATAATTGTGCCTCAAAATAGCGGGGATTACTCCCAACTTTCCCCTCGGGAAAACATTCTTGTATTAGGATTCCAGCAATTTCTTGACCGTTTAGAACCCTGCCATGTAAATCCTCTTTTGGGTATTCTTCCATCCAGTCTGAGTCTTGGATAAGGTTGCGCGGCGCACTCACAAAACTATCATCAACAGTAAAGCTCCAGTTTGATAAGTCAGCCTCTCTAAAAGGAATAATAACTCTTCCGTCATCAGGGTGAATGCTCTTTTCCCATTGGTCGAGATCACGGACAAGGGAAAAACTTATCGGGTTGGCGCGGCTTATTGCTACGCCAGAAATTTGGGCTTGCTCTCTAAGCCATCCATCAACCGCAAAACGGTCTGCCATATAGTTTTCGCCTCTTTGGGGAAATGCCTCCCGCGAAACGCGTTCAGCTTCTTCCAAAGGTAAATCAGTTATCATTGAATAAGGATCAGAACCTTTATAAGCCCTCACAAGGTAATATTCAGGGATATTCTCCCCGTCTCTCGCCTTTGTATCAAAAACGCCCAAATCGACCATTATGAAAATAATAGCAATATTTAATGAATAAATACAAATCCCAAAAAGATTAAAGATTTAAAAAGGGTTTATGCTATACTATTGAAACTGGGCAATTACTTATAGAGGCTTGAAATAAAAACATATTCCAATCAAACGCTATCGCTGTCTTTTGACGATAACACACTCCTGCCTATCCTTTTTGGTGAACATAACGCCCATTTGAAACACGTTGAGGATATGCTCTCGATTGAAGTAATTCATCGTGGCAATACAATCAACATGAATGGCGATCCGAAACAAATCGCCATTGCAGAAGATATTTTCAGTTATTTATGGCGTAAAACAAAAGAAGGGCGCGATATCACCTCGGCCGAATTTGACGCCGCCTATCGTTTTATTCTTGACGGCGCCCCTGTAAAGGAAAAGCCTGTGTCCCAAAACGACAATAAATCAAAAAATAAAAAGAAAAAAACAGCGAAGAAACAACTCCATAAGGAAACTCAGAAAGCAAAGATGTCAGATAAAGAAATCCATTTAAGCAAAACTAAAATGCCTTTTGATGAAGAAGCAGGTATTCGAACCTATAAAAACAAGCTCATATCCCCGCGCTCGCCTAATCAAAGCAAATATATTGATGCCATTCGGGACAATGATATGGTCTTTGGGATTGGTCCTGCGGGAACGGGTAAAACCTATTTGGCTGTGGCTGCGGCTGTTCATATGTTTCAAGAGGGGCTAGTGGAGCGCATGATCTTCTGCCGCCCCGCAGTAGAAGCAGGTGAGCAGCTTGGCTTTTTACCTGGTGACATGCTGGAGAAAATTGACCCTTACTTACGCCCTATATATGATGCCTTGCACGATATGATCCCTGCCGCAGAAATCCCTAAAAAGATTGAAAGTGGTGATATAGAGATTGCCCCTTTGGCCTTTATGCGCGGGCGTACACTCAAAAATGCCTTCGTTGTCCTTGATGAGGCTCAAAACACAACTTCTATGCAGATGAAAATGTTCCTAACCCGCATGGGTGAAGGCACGCGCATGGTGATCACCGGCGATCCCTCACAGATCGACCTGCCTAAGCATGCTAAATCGGGTTTAAAAGAGGCCATGAATGTGTTGCGTCATGTCCCCGAAGTGCCCTTTATCCACTTTGATGCCGCCGATGTTGTCCGCCACAGGCTCGTCACCAAGATTATCCGCGCCTATGACACTTATGAATCAGGTAATGAATAACGCAAAATGGCTACTGAACTAGATATTTCCATCCAAGACCCGATTTGGGAGACTATTCCGAATGTGGAAAAACTTGTGGAAAAAGCTGTGAATGCAGCTATTGCTGCGGCTCCTTTACCGCGTGAGGCCCTTCAAAAAGATTTGGAAATAAGTCTCGTCCTTGCCAATGATGACCTCGTTCAGGTGCTTAACCGAGAATACCGTCAAAAGGATAGGCCTACAAATGTCCTCACCTTTGCGACACTCGATAGCGCTATGCCCCAAGCAGGAGATGACCTCAACCTCGGCGACATTATTTTGGCTTTTCAGACAATTGAGCGCGAAGCGGCGGAACAAGGCAAGTACCTTACAGACCATTTGGCACACCTCACTGTGCACGGTACGCTTCATTTGCTGATGTACGATCACCAAACGGAGGATGAGGCAAACACAATGGAAACCCTCGAAATTCGTATTTTAGAGCGTCTAGGCGTACAAAACCCCTATATTGAAAATACTTACTAATCTATTATGATTGATCTATAATAAAATCATGTTAAAAGCTAAACTTATGAATGATATCAATACAGACACGGACGAGCCGTTATCGACAACGCCCCCAAAAGAATCAAACGGGGGCACTTCTCATAAAAAATCTTTAGTAGACGGACTCTTTCGAGTTTTCAGCCGCTCTAAAAACGGAACAGACTCTTTACGGGACGTCATCGAAGAATATATCGAAGATCATAATAATAACGAAGAAATAGAAACCGCCGTCGCGCAACACGAAAAAACGCTTATTTCGAATATTCTGACCTTACAGGATATGACCGTTGTTGATGTCATGATCCCGCGCGTTGATATTGTTGCTATTGATGTGAATAGCTCTGAAGAGAGTGTTTTGGAAATGCTCTCTGAAAGGCAATTTAGCCGTATTCCAATTTATCGCGATACGATGGATGAGATGCTTGGAACCGTGCATATCAAAGACATCTTGTCCTGCTTAGCCACAAAAAAACCGATTAATCTTAAATCCCTCATTCGCGAAGCGCCTATTGTCTCGCCTTCTCTGCCTGTACTTGATCTGATGCTCTTAATGCAGAAAAACAAAAAGCATTTGGTTTTTGTTGTTGACGAATATGGCGGTATTGATGGCCTTGTCACCGTGGGCGATGTTATTGAATCGATTGTTGGTGAAATTGACGATGAATTTGACCAAGACATTGTCCCTACTTTATCACAAAGCACTGATGGCTCTATCATCGCAGATGCGCGTTTTGACCTTGACGATTTTGCCAAACAATTCGGCATCACCCTAGATGATGAAGAACGTGAAGAAAACGATACACTTGGCGGCCTTGTTTTCTATACGGCGGGCAGAATTCCCGCACGCGGCGAGGTGATCCAGCATGAATCAGGCATGAGCTTTGAAATTGTGGACGCTGATCAACGCCGGATTAATAAGCTTCGGATAAAAAATATCCCCCCTATTATGGCGCAATTAAATACGCTAAAACAAGCGTGTGATAAACATTCTTGAAAAAGTAGACCTCAAACGCGGTATCGACGCGCTCTATACTATGCCGCGCATAATACGCAGGACTATAATCTTTTTATGTGGCGCTTTATGTTCTTTTGCGTTGCCCCCTTATGGACAACTCTATGCGTTTATTATCGGCTTTGGGCTTTTCACGCTTATTCTCTCAACGGTTAAATCATCAAGAAGCGCTTTTTTCTCAGGCTGGCTCTTTGGTCTTGGTTATTTTGTCTTTAGCCTCAATTGGATTGGCAATGCCCTTTTGGTTGATGGCAACGAGTTTTGGTGGGTTTGGCCGTTGGCCGTTATCGCCTTACCTATTGCTTTATCTTTCTTTACCGGGCTTGCCACATTACTGGCTGATCGCTTTTTTCATCTTGGAAAAATTAGCGGCTTTATCGCATTATGCGCCTTTATGTCTTTCTTTGAATACTTGCGCGGGCATTTATTTACGGGCTTTCCATGGAACATTTACGGGCATATCTGGATTAACACTCTTCCCATGGCACAAAGTCTTTCCGTTATTGGCCCTTATGGCCTCACATTTTTAACGCTGTTATGGACGGGTGCGCCTGCCTATATTTTCTATCAGAAACGCAGTTTAAATTTCATATTTGGTACAGTTTTATTTTTGGGATTCGTCGCAACATTTATGCTCGGTTGGAATCGTTTGAATGAAAATCCAACGCAATATCGCGATGATCTCAATGTTCAAATTGTTCAGCCCAATATTCCGCAGGCTGAAAAATGGGATAACACTCTTATTGCGGCAAATTTTGAAAAGCACACGGTTCTCTCTGCCCCCCAAGATGATGCGCCCAAAAAGCCAACTTATATCATTTGGCCTGAAACCGCGCTTGGCCCAAATATGGTGAACAGCTTTGCTGTTAAACAACGCCTGCAAAACCTCCTTCAAAGCCACGCCGAAGGGTCTGTTTTACTTACAGGAACCATGTCTATTGGCTTTGATACGGATAATACAGTGCAATATTATAACAATATAACTGCTTATAACGCCCAAGGACAACTTCAGCATCTTTATAACAAAAGTCATCTAGTCCCTTTTGGTGAATATATCCCTTTCCAAAACCTCATCCCCCTAAAACCCGTTGCAGAGTTTAGTGGCTTTGAAAAAGGAAGCGGCCCTATAACAACCACAGTCAACGGCCTTAGTTTTTTTAGCCCTTTCATCTGTTACGAGGTTATTTTTCCTGGCAAAGTCACGGCCAATAGTGGCCAACGACCTGAATGGCTCTTAAATGTCACAAATGATGCGTGGTACGGGCTGAGCGCTGGCCCGCATCAACATTTTGCTCAAAGTCGTATGCGCAGCATCGAAGAGGGCCTTCCCTTAGTTCGCTCTGCCAGTACAGGAATTTCAGGGTTAATAGACCCCATGGGCCGCGTTTTGGCACATCACGATCTAATGACATCTGGGCTAATTATTTCTAATCTGCCCCAATCCATACCGCCCACACTTTACAGTATTTGGCGTGAGATACCCTATTTTATTGTTCTAGGGTTTATTGCTTTATTTTCAATTATTTCCAGAATTAAGCGCCCCCAACTCCCCAAATAAGCCGTTTATAAAACACACGCCATGCTTGCATGCATTGGTATTCTTTGTTATTTATCGTATTATCTAACCACATTCTGGGGTATGTCTTAAACTTTAGAGTAAGAAATAAGTGATACTAAATGAGTAATACAATGAGAACTAAAGGCAAAGCTAACCCTATTGATGAACACGTGGGGAAACGCCTGCGCCAAAAACGCGACCTTGTGGGGCTTAGCCAAGAAAGGCTCGCCGAGAGTGTCGGCGTGACCTTCCAACAAATCCAGAAATACGAAAATGGCCTTAACCGCATTAGCGCCAGCCGTCTATACGAATTTGCACAGATTTTGAAAGTCCCTGTTTCTTTTTTCTTTGATACAATTGAAAAAGCCAAAAATGAAAACGCGTTACAAGGCATGTCTGACAACGCCCAAGCGCCATTTGAAGGGCCAAATACAGAGCCAGAAGCGCTTGACTCAAAAGAAGCCAAAGAGCTAATGCGGTATTATTTTTCTCTCAATGACCCTGAATTACGCAAAAACTTGCTTAAATTCGTAAAATCTATGGCAGATAACCTCAAAGATCAGGAAAACCCACAATAACCCTGTTGATTTCCTTATAATGCCATCCTATTGTCGTCTTTGAATTTTATTTTACAATAAGGAATTATTATGACCGCACAACCCTCGCCTACCAACAATCGCGCGCCTATGGCACAAGCTGATCTTGATAATTTCACTTTTACAAGTGAGTCGGTGTCCGAAGGCCATCCAGATAAAATCTGTGATCAGATTTCAGATGCAATTGTTGATGCTTTCCTTGCCGCAGATCCTTATTCACGCGTAGCCATTGAGACAGCAGTCACAACAGATTATGTTGGTATTTTCGGCGAAACACGCGGCCCAGATTCAATCACACATGACATAATGGAAGAATTGGCGCGCGAAACAATCAAAAACATTGGCTATGACCAAAAAGGATTTAGCTGGAAAACAGCAAAATTTGACATTCGCGCCCATTCGCAATCTGCGGATATTGCGCAAGGGGTTGACGCTGAAGGCGCTGGGGATCAGGGGATTATGTTCGGCTATGCCTGCCGCGAAACAGAGAGCTTGATGCCGGCGGCAATTCAATATTCTCACGATATTCTTCGCGCCCTTGCGCAAGCAAGAAAAACAGGGCCTCTTAAAGGTAAAATAGAGCCTGATGCAAAATCACAAGTTTCCTTAGAGTATAGAGATGGCATGCCTGTGCGCGCGTCATCTGTTGTTCTCTCTACGCAGCACGCTGAAGGCCTCTCTCAAGATGATGTACGTGAAATTGTGCGTCCTTACATTGAACAAACGCTTCCTGAAGGATGGATGCCGACAGAAGACGAATTTTACGTGAACCCAACGGGTCGCTTTGTTATTGGTGGTCCCGTTGGGGATGCAGGTTTGACCGGCCGTAAGATTATCGTTGATACTTATGGCGGCTCTGCGCCTCATGGCGGCGGCGCATTTTCTGGTAAAGATCCAACAAAAGTTGATCGCTCTGCTGCTTACGCGGCCCGTTATGTTGCCAAAAACATTGTGGCGGCTGGTTATGCGGATCGTTGTACAATTCAGGTTTCATACGCTATCGGCGTTGCCAAGCCTATTTCAATTTATGTAAACGGCCATGATACTGCAAAAGTGCCAGAACCTGTTTTGGTCGCAGCCGTTAAGAAAGTCATGGATTTAAGCCCCAAAGGTATCCGTGAGCATCTTGAACTGAACAAGCCAATTTATGCAAGAACAGCCGCTTATGGTCACTTTGGACGCGCGCCTGAAGCAGATGGTGGTTTCTCATGGGAAAAAACCGACCTTGTTGACGCCCTCCAAAAAGAAATTGGCTAAAACAGACTATCACCAAGAATGGCGCTTTTACGGGCGGCGTGTCGGGCGACAGCTTAACACGGTTCGAAAAGCTTTTTTTGATAAACACTATCCCGCTTTATGTGTTCCTGTTGAGCAAATAACCAAATCAGGCAATCTAGATCCTCATGATTTATTCACGTTCACACCTGAAAAAATTATCTTTGAAATTGGTTTTGGTAACGGAGAGCGCTTATCGCAACATTGTATCAAAGATCCATCTACAGGCTTTATCGGCGCGGAGCCTTTTTCCAATGGCATGTCCGCCTTTTTAAAATCTATAGACGATCAGGGCGATGAGTTTAACAATAACGTGCGCGTTCATATGGATGATGCGATTCCGCTCGTAAAATCCCTTAAGCCCCACTCTATCGATTCAATTATGGTGCTCAACCCTGACCCATGGCATAAGACGCGCCATCATAAACGCCGCATTATAAACCAAGATAATCTCTCCCTTTTTTCAAAAATCCTGAAATCTGGCGGCAGCCTTATCATGACAACAGATGTTCGAGATCTTATTCAATGGATGGTCACTGAGGCCACCAATCACCCTGATTTTATCTGGACGGCGCAATGCACTGATGATTGGAAAAACGCCCCAGAAAACTGGATACAGACCCGATATGAAACCAAGGGAGCAAAAGGGGCAGATCGCATGCATTATTTACATTTTAAACGTGCATAAGAAAAACTTGCATATTAAGAATGAAATCGTTATATATTTCTTAATTCCTGATATACGAGGGGTGGGCTTGAAAAAGACCCGCCTTTTTTGTTCTCAAAAATCAGGACGTACCATAAAGAATTGAATAGATGAGATTAAGTAGTTTAGAAAAGAAGATCGACGGTATCATACGCCCTGTCATCGAAGAGTTAGGTTTTGACCTTATTTGGATCGAATTTGCGGGCGGTGCTTTGCAGATATATGCCCAAGACCCCAATACTGGGAATTTGAGCCTTAAAAACTGCAGTGATATTAGCCGTGAAATTTCACCCCTTCTTGAGGTCGAAGACCCGATTGAAGGCAGATACCGGCTAGAAGTCAGCTCGCCTGGGATTGACCGCATGCTCGTGCGCGAGCAAGATTATGAGCGCTACATAGGATGCGTTGCAAAAATTGAGCTTGATATGCCCCTTGATGGGCAAAAAAGATTTAGAGGGACAATAGAAGGTTTAAACGATGGCGAAATCGCCTTAAAAACTGATACTGGCCTTGTAAATTTACGCTTTTCTGATATATCAAAGGCCAAGCTTGTCATGACAGATGAGCTGATAAAAATCAGCAAGGCGCTTATGGGTGCAAATGATAACAAAACGGATACTGAAACACCCCAAGACAACACCAATACTACTGATACAAAAAACGACAATTAAAAGGAATAAACCATGGAAATGTTACAAGTTGCTGACGCTGTTGCCCGCGAGAAGAATATTGATCAAGAAATCGTCATCGGCGCTATGGAAGAAGCAATCCAAAAAGCTGGCCGCTCTAAATACGGACATGATCACGATATTCGCGCAAAAATTGATCGCAAAAATGGATCGATTGCTCTTAAACGGTACCGCGAAATTGTAGCGACCGAAGATGATATCGAAGACGAGACATGTCAGATCACTGTCGCCCAAGCGCAGCGTGAAAAAAAAGATGCTGTTGCTGGTGAATTCCTTATTGACGATCTTCCCCCTCTTGATTTTGGCCGCATCGCCGCACAAACAGCGAAACAGGTTATTGTTCAAAAAGTGCGCGAAGCAGAACGTGCCCGCCAATATATGGAATTCAAAGACCGTACAGGCGAAATCATTAATGGTATTGTCAAGCGTGTTGAATACGGTAACGTGACAGTCGATATTGCAGGACGCGCCGAAGGCTATATGCGCCGTGAAGAAACAATCAACCGCGAGCCTTTTAAAGTAGGTGACCGCGTGCGTGCCTATATTTATGAAGTACGCGAAGAAATGCGCGGCCCACAAATTTTCGTAAGCCGAACACACCCAGAATTCATGGCTAAACTTTTCACTCAAGAAGTGCCAGAAATCTATGAAGGTATGATTGAAATTAAAGCTGTTGCCCGTGACCCAGGTAGCCGTGCCAAAATCTCTGTTCAATCCCGTGATAGCTCAATTGATCCTGTTGGCGCTTGTGTGGGGATGCGTGGATCACGCGTTCAGGCTGTTGTAAATGAACTTCAGGGCGAAAAAGTGGATATTATCCCATGGACCGAAGACCTTGGAAGTTTCATCATCTCAGCCCTTTCGCCTGCCGAAGTGACGAAGGTCGTTTTGAACGAAGAAGACAAGCGCATTGATGTTGTTGTTCCTGAAGAGCAACTCTCACTCGCTATTGGTCGCCGTGGTCAAAACGTTCGCCTTGCTTCAATGCTTGTTGGGTGGGATATCGACATCATGACCGAGGCAGAAGAATCCAAAAAACGCGCAGAGGAATTCGAAACACGTTCTGTCTTGTTCATCAACGCCCTTGATATTGATGAAGTCATTGCACACTTGCTTATAGCCGAAGGCTTTGCCTCTGTGCGTGAACTTGCTGAAACACCGATTGATGAACTAACGCAAATTGATGCGTTTGATGACGACATCGCTGCAGAGCTTGTGAACCGTGCGATTGCATGGATAGAAGAACAGCAAAATATTCTTCAAGAGAAAAGCGTTGAATTAGGTATCAACGCAGACCTCATTAACTTCGAAGGTTTAGAAGCTGATGTTATTCTTAAGCTTGGTGAAAACGATGTTAAGTCACGTGATGATTTGGCTGACCTTGCGACAGATGAGCTTCTTGAAATCTTGGGCGAAGGATCAATGACCTCTGCTGAAGCTGAAGCGCTCATTATGCGTGCACGTGAACATTGGTTTGCAGAAGAAGCTGCACAAGTGGCCGCGGCACAAAATGATAATACAGGAGAAGAAACTGCGGCAAAACCAGCAGGATCTGAAGCCGCACAAAATGCTTAAGGGCAATTAAACAGATCGGCTCTCCCCTTCTTTGGGTAAGCCGATCAGATCTTGAATAATCAAGATCAAACGGAAGACTTAAAAAGGAAAAAAGAGTGAGCGAAACAAGTAAAGATTCTAAAGACGCGAATACAGACGACAAAAAGACAGAAGAGAGAAAGCCCCTGACCTTAAAAGGCAAAGGCACTCTTAGTCTTGGTGGATCTGGCGCAGCAAAAGCCAAGCAAGCCCTTGGCGGCGCCGCTGTGGTTGAAGTGCGCCGTTCGCGCGCCTCACGAAGCGCTCCTTTAGAAACACCAACAACGCGGACAGAGCATAAACAACCCGTTGATGAGCTTCGTAGCTTAACAACAGAAGAACGCGATGCCCGCGCCGAAGCGCTGCGTAAAGCGATTGAAGAAGATAAGAAAAAAGCTGAAGAAGCTGCAAAAGAACCAAAGATTGAGAAAAAATCTGAGGTTACTGCTCCCAAAAGGGAAACGGCTGCCGAAGCTCGTAAGCGTGAGCTCGCTGAATTACAAGCCATCAACGAAGAAGAGCGCGCCAAAGCCGCCGAAGTTGACGCGCAAGCACGTGAGCGTATATTCACCTCTCCCAACGCCCCGGCTCGTGATGATGGCGAATCTGTTCGTGATAAATTAAAACGCAATGCCCGTGTTCCCAAAAACGGAAACCGTCGCGGCGGTGGTAAAATCACCGTGTCACAAGTTCTTAACCAAGAGTATGAACGTGATCGTTCTATGTCGATTGCCGCGCAGCGCCGCGCCCAGCAGAAAAAGCGCCTTGCAATGCAAGCGCCAAAATCAGAAGCACAAAAAATCTACCGTGAAGTTGTTGTACCTGAGGCCATCACCGTACAAGAGCTTGCTAATCGTATGGCAGAGCCAAGCGGCGATGTCATAAAAGCACTCATGAAAATGGGTGTCATGGCGACCATTAACCAAAGCATTGATGCTGATACAGCTGAGCTAGTTGTCGATGAATTTGGCCACAGCGTTAAACGCGTTACCGATGCTGATGTTGAAACAAGTGTCACTGAAATTATTGATGATCCTGCGGATCTCGTTTCACGTCCGCCAGTTGTGACAATTATGGGTCACGTTGACCATGGTAAAACCTCCCTCCTTGATGCTTTACGTAAGACAGATGTCGTTGCCGGTGAAGCAGGTGGTATTACCCAACATATCGGTGCGTATCAAATTAAAGTGCCAACAGGTGAAAAAGTGACTTTCCTCGATACACCCGGTCACGCCGCCTTTACAGAAATGCGTGCACGCGGGGCGAATGTCACAGACATTGTAATTATTGTTGTTTCTGCAACAGACAGCATCATGCCGCAAACAGTTGAAGCCATTAATCACGCCAAAGCGGCCGATGTGCCAATTATTGTGGCTATTAACAAAATTGATTTACCTGATGCAAATCCACAAAAAGTTAAACAAGACCTTCTTCAATATGAAGTGATTGGCGAAGACCTTGGCGGTGAAGTTCAAATTGTTGAAGTTTCTGCAAAAGCAAAATTAAATCTTGATAAGCTGGTAGAAGCCATCATTCTTCAGGCTGATATATTAGAGCTTAAAGCTAATCCAAAACGACCAGCCCAAGCGGCCGTTATTGAATCAAAAATGGAGGCAGGCCGCGGTTCTGTTGCCACTGTTCTTGTTCAACATGGAACACTTCGTGCGGGTGATACCTTCGTTGTCGGATCTGAATACGGTAAAGTACGTGCCCTTATCAATGATAAAGGGGAGCAGATTCAAGAAGCCGTCCCGGGCCTTCCTGTTGAAGTCCTTGGCCTGAACGGCACACCCGAAGCGGGTGCGATGTTAAACGTCACAAACGAACAAAAAGCAAAAGAAGTGGCGCAATATCGTACCAATAAACAACGTGAAATTCAGGCAACGGCCATTACGTCAAACCGCTCATTCGATTCCATGCTTGCCGCACAAAAACAAGGGGAGAAGAAAACGCTTGCAGTTGTTGTTAAAGGTGATGTTCATGGCTCTGTTGAAGCGCTCATAGGTGCCTTACATAAAATTACCGAAGAAAATGATGAAGTCGCTGTACGTGTCCTTCACTCTGGCGTTGGTGGTATTACGGAATCTGATGTGACACTCGCCAGTGCGTCAAATGCGATGATTATCGGCTTTAATGTTCGTGCAAACTCACAGGCACGTGATCTTGCTCAAAGAAATGGTCAGCCTATTAATTACTACAATATTATTTATGATGTAATTGATGATGCCACGGCAATCTTGAGTGGTATGCTCTCACCCGAACAACGTGAAGAATATCTTGGACAGGCTCTAATTAAAGAGGTCTTTGATATTTCCAAATACGGTAAGATCGCTGGCTGTCTTGTTGAAACAGGCATGGTCAAACGCGGCGCGAAAGTTCGCCTTCTTCGTGATGATATTGTTATCCATGAAGGGACACTTAAAACGCTCAAACGCTTTAAAGATGAAGTCAAAGAAGTCAAAGAAGCCACTGAATGCGGTATGGCTTTTGAAAACTATGAAGACATTAAAGCAGGTGATATCATCGAATGTTACGAAGTTGTTGAGCACGCCCGCACGTTAAAATAAATGCATAATGGAGAAAAAAAACGAAGAAGAGCTATTGTTTCTTTTTTGATATTTATTTTTGGGCTTATTTTTCTATGTGCATTCTTGGGCATCTCAGGTTTTCTTAATTTTCATCAAGGCGTTTCTAACGAAGATGCAATTGTTATATGGAATACACGTGACTTTGCGCTTCTTATTCATGCTGTTATGATAAGTTGTTTTGCTATTACGTTCGGATTGGCAGGGTATATTCAAAAAACACTAAAAAAAGAGAATACTAGTAAATTTTGGATCATAGGTTTACTAATGCCCTTTTTAATTGGGTATTCATGTTACTTTTTATTGGTAAGGACATATCCAAACTACATAGCAGATAAACATAGTTATGTTTTATGTGATGCCAAATGGGACGGTAGCCTTAGAGTTGGAAGTAATACTGAGTTGATGTTTAAGAAGAATTGTAAAGATAATGAAAAAAAATAGTACAAAACCATCTGGCCCCTCACAACGTCAATTGCGCGTTGGAGAACAATTGCGTCAAATCATTGCCGAGGTTATGCAACGCGGACATTTTCGTGACCCTGCGTTGATAGAGGGTGCAAGTTTTGTCACTGTTACAGAGGTTCGCCCTTCCCCTGATCTTAAACAAGCAACGGCTTATATCATCCCCCTTGGCGGAAAAGATATCGAGATTATTTTACCCGCGCTCAATGATTCCGCCGCCATTTTTCAAAAAGAGATTAATAAGCAATCCACGATGAAATTCACGCCGCGCATTCGGTTCAAAATGGATACCAGCTTTGACAATGTTCAAAAACTTGAGAATATTCTTGGTAAAATCACCTATTCCGATCAGGAGTAACGCCATATGGGACGACGTAAAAAAGGCGTAAAAATTGATGGCTGGATCAATCTTCATAAACCTGTTGGCGTGACCTCTACGCAAATGGTTGGAAAAATCCGTTGGGCGCTGGGCGCTCAAAAGGCTGGTCATGGCGGGACACTAGACCCGCTTGCTTCTGGCATTTTACCTATCGCCCTTGGCGAGGCAACCAAGACAGTGAATTTTGTCCAAGATGCTATGAAAACTTATATTTTTGATGTTACATGGGGCGAGCAACGCACGACCGATGACGCCGAGGGGCAGATCATTCAATCATCAGATAAACGACCTACTCTGGATGAGATCAACACCATTTTAGGCAAGTATATTGGTGATATCGATCAGCTACCGCCGCAATTTTCTGCGATTAAGGTTGATGGTGAACGCGCCTATGATATCGCCCGCGATGGTGACGTTGCTGATATTCAATCCCGCGAGGTTTATATCGAAGCCCTTAACGTATTAGATCATAAAGGCGACATCACCACCTTTGAATGCCATTGTGGCAAAGGAACCTATATCCGCTCACTCGCCCGTGATATGGGACAGGATTTAGGCTGTTTTGGCTTTATTTCCGCGCTCAAACGTACAAAAGTTGGCGCGTTCACCCTTGAAAACGCTATTTCACTGGACTTCTTTGATAAATTACGCGATAACACGCACCAAGACGTTACTCATACTGAGGTGTCTTACGAAGATGTGGTGCTCCCCCTTCAGACCGTCCTGGACGACATCCCGGTTTTGGCCTTGAAGGAAAGTGAAGCCACAAGATTGAAGAACGGCCAAGGCCTTACCTTCATCGCCCGCCCCGATATCGAACGCCTCAATAAGGCACAGATTTTGTGGCAAGAAGATGAAGGTGATATTGCTTTGGCCATGTTCAATGACAAACCCATCGCGATGGTTGAAGTCATTGGCGGCAATATTCGCTCTCTTCGTGTTTTTAATATTTGATCAATATAAAGGAGAAATCGATGTCGATTACAGCAGAAAAAAAGGCAGAAGTTATTGCCCAATACGCAACTGAAAAAGGCGATACTGGTTCACCAGAAGTACAGGTTGCGATTCTGACACACCGCATTAACGCCTTGTCAGAACACATGCAAGCCAACACAAAAGACTTCCACTCACGTCGTGGTCTTTTGGCTATGGTTGCAAAACGCCGTAAATTATTAGACTATCTTAAAGGTAAAGACGAAGGTCGTTATCAGGACCTTATCAAGCGTTTAGACATCCGTCGCTAAGACGAAAACAAATAAGAATTCAAAAGCCGCCTGAAAGATGAGCGGCTTTTTTATTGTCCTTGCAACATAATTATGTTAATAAAAATAGTCGTAAATAGGGTGAGCTAAAAGATTATTTTTTAAGGGAAAAAGCTGAGTAATTTAAAATGAAACAGAATTTTATCATAGACAGCGATTGGGGCGGTGATGTTTTTCAACTCACTTCAATCTTACTGGCTCGTCCAAAAGAATTTGAAATTCTCGCTGCAACTGTGGTTTTCGGAAACGCAAGCCATGACCAAAATTTAGTAAACGCCGGCGCATTACTACGGTTGTTAAAAGCTGATGATAAAATCCCTGTCTTTGGTGGCCATAAAGCACCTTTAGGGCATAAAGCGCCGCCTCAAGGTGATGGTGCACATGGAACTGATGGACTTGGCGGTGTAAAGTTGCCTTTATCTGATTATACACCAAGTGACCAGCACGCCGTTGATCACATTCTCGAAACTGTTGCAAATGCGCCAGCAGGGTCAATCACCCTCATTGCAACAGGGCCACAGACCAACATCGCCGCCGCAATCAAGCGCGATAAACAAACAATGAGCCGCCTTAAAGAAATTCGTATAATGGGTGGGTGTTTAAACCCTATTTCTGGCTACCGCCTCAATGCAAATTGGAATCGTGCCTCAGAAGAATTGATTGATCGTTTTGGTAACATAACAGAACACGCTGAATTTAACTTTCAACAAGATCCAGCTAGTGCGCATATTGTCCTTAATAGCGGCATCCCGATTACACTATTTCCTATGGATTGTACGCATCAATTGACGTTTACGCCTGAAAGACAAGCACGTTTAATCCAAGCCCTTATGAATGCCCCAAAAATTGAACAGTCTGCACGTGGGCTAATTGATGCCCCGCGTGATATGGATGGGCCGAAGTTTGGCTCTGCTTCTGTGATGCATGACATCAACACAACAATTTCAATTATTCGTCCTGATCTTTATCCATTAAAACGCGGGCATGTCTCTATCAACACAGATGCACAATCCCCTGAATTCGGACGGACAAAATTTACACCAGATGAAACAGGTCATATTTGGGCAGCGCATAAAATTACAGATCCAGATGCTGCTTTTACAGAGGTTGTCAGCGCCCTATCGACGCTTTACAGGCAAGAGTTACAACCAAGACAAACCCATCGCCACATGATGTAATATTTACTTCTTCGAGCGTTCAATACCCTCTTGGATAAGCTTCTTGGCCTCTGCCGCATCCCCCCACCCAAGGATCTTTACCCATTTACCTTTTTCAAGGTCTTTGTAATGCGTAAAGAAATGCTCAATTTGTTGCGTCACAATTTCAGGCAGGTCTGAACAATTTTCAACGTCTTTATGATACGGAAACATCTTTGTGGTAGGCTTGGCGATAATTTTTTCATCCATGCCGCCATCATCTTCCATCCGCAAAACCCCAATCGGGTTAACAGGAAGAACTGCGCCCGCAATCACTGGCATATTACCTACAACTAAAACATCGACAGGATCACCATCATCCGACAATGTATGCGGGATAAATCCATAATTACCCGGATAAAACATCGGTGTATGAATAAAACGGTCAACAAAGATTGCGCCGCTTTCTTTATCAATTTCATACTTAACAGGCACCGCACCCGCAGTATTTTCAACAATAACATTCACCTCATTCGGTGCGTCTTTACCCATTGAAATTTTTGAAATATCCATTTTTATTTATCCTTTTTAATACTTCGCCATTGCGAGGAACAGAGTGACGCGGCAATCTAGAATGCTTCGCCTTGCTCGCAATGCCATTTGATTTAGTCTTTAAGCATATAGCGTTTTTTAATCTCGCCATTTTCTAGCTCAAAAATAACAGGAACGCCAGTTTCCATTTCAGCCTGATTGATTGTTTCTGGCGTCTCCGCCCCTAAAATAATCAACATCGCCCGCAATGAGTTACCATGCGCGGCAATCAGTACATTTTTGTCGTCATCAATCATAGGCTTAATATGCGCCTCGTAATAAGGACGGACACGCTTTTCGACAACATCTTGAAGGCATTCACCTCCTGGTGGCGGCGTGTCGTATGATCTGCGCCAGATATGGACTTGCTCATCTCCATATTTGGCGCGGGTTTCATCTTTGTCTAATCCTGTCAGATCACCATAATCGCGCTCACGCAAATCATCATGACGGATCATGCTCTCAAACAATTCATGCTGACCCGCCTTTTTCAGAGCAATATCCGCCGTGCGGTTCGCGCGCTTTTGTGTTGATGAGAATACCTGATCAAATTTGATATTCGCCTTTGCGAGTAATTCCCCTGCTTTTTCGGCTTCTTCTTCACCAAGAGCCGTTAAATCCACATCCTTAAAACCCGTAAAACGGTTTTGCAGATTCCATTCAGATTGCCCATGACGCAATAAAACGAGGTAATTCATACTATTCCTTATATGTAAAATTAAAATGTTTTCATTACAAGCTGACAAATACCTTCCTTATTGCAAATTGCGCCGCTAACCATATTCACACAATCACAAAAAAAGCCTATATCAGCTGTTGTACAGATCTGTTCTTTATATTTTTTAAACTTTTCTATAAAAGCTTTATTCACAACATCAGTTTCACAACACATATGGCAATCCTTATCAACAAGGACACAATCGGAGTCATCATTACATCTTTTCATAGATACTGGCGCCTCAACCCATGAAATATTAGAATCTGATGCAGCTTTTACTTCACTTGGGTCCTGAGAAAATGAATCATCACATCCAATTAGGAAGAGCAAGCTTAAGATAATCACTAATTTTCTAATAACCATTAGTCTTATTAATCCCAATACACTGCCCATTATCCCCACAGGCAGCACCTGCGATCATATTGATGCATGTATTTGTTGTTTTTGTTTGTGAGGTTTTGGCACAAATCTTTTCTTTTTTGGCTAAAAACTCGGCTTCAAAGGCTTTGTTAATAATCTGCACGCCACTACAATTGTTACAATCGGACTTCACGATAACGCAATCCGAATCTTGCGTACATGCCATATGCTCTTTCTCTGCATAAACAAGGGTAAGGCCGCCTTCTTGCTGTATGCTGTCAGGACGGCTTTCGGGGCCAAGCTTAAACCACGCCGCCCCTGCAAGCGCCGTTAGTACCAAAACAATAAGAATATAAGTATATTTTGACATTTCTCTGTATATATGGCAGAAAATGAGGCGCGTGAAAAGAGCGCAAATCGGTTTTTGGTTCTCTGAATGTCGGTTGACAGTTAAGCACTTTTATAACAAGAGTTTTTTACCGTCCATCGATGAATAGACCTCCGAACAACTCTATATTTGTGCCCTTGATCGCTTAATGAAAATTAAACGACAAAAAGGAAAACTATATGTTTAATGTATATCGCAAAGAAATAGACTTTGCTGGTCAAACACTTGTTCTTGAAACAGGTAAAATCGCCCGTCAGGCTGACGGCTGTGTCATTGCTACTCTCGGCGGAACATCTGTTCTTTGTGCCGTAACAGCAGCAAAATCAATCAAGCCCGGTCAAGACTTCTTCCCGCTCACAGTTCACTACCAAGAAAAAGCATACGCGGCAGGTAAAATCCCAGGTGGCTTCTTCAAACGTGAAGCGCGCCCAAGCGATAAGGAAACACTTACAGCGCGTCTTATTGACCGCCCTATTCGCCCTCTTTTCCCAGAAGGCTTCCTCAACGAAGTTCTTGTTATGTGTACTGTTATTGCACACGACATGGAAAATGATCCAGACATCGTTTCAATGATTGGTGTTTCTGCCGCGCTAACAATATCTGGTGTCCCATTCATGGGCCCTGTTGGCGCCGCGCGCGTGGGTATGATTGACGGTGAATACGTCCTCAACCCAACACTTGATCAAATGAAAAACAGTAATCTTGATCTTGTTGCCGCTGGTACAAAAGAAGGCGTGCTCATGGTTGAATCAGAAGCGTCTGAGCTTGATGAGAAAACAATGCTTGGTGCTGTTATGTTTGCTTGGAATGGCTTCCAACCAGTTATTGATGGCATTATTGATTTTGCTGAAATGGCTGCAAAAGACCCATGGGATCTTCCTGAAAAAGATCCTAAAGTGACAAAACTTTATGACGCGCTTAAGAAAAAATACGAAAAAGACGTTACAAAGGCTTACTCTCACACAGATAAAATGGAACGATACGCTGCCAAAGATGCTGTAAAAGCCGATGCAATTGAAGCCTTCGTTGATGAAGAAGCAGGAATCACCAAAGAAATGGTGGCGGCTGAGTTCAAACATCTCGAAGCAGACGTTGTTCGCGGTAATATCATCAAAACAGGAAAACGTATTGATGGCCGTGACACAAAAACTGTCCGTCAAATTGTTGCCGAAGTGGGCATTCTTCCCCGCGCACACGGTTCTGCCCTGTTTACACGCGGTGAAACACAGGCTTTGGTTGTGACAACACTCGGTACTGGTCAAGATGAGCAGATAATTGATGCCCTTGAAGGGGAAAGCCGTGAACGCTTTATGCTTCACTATAACTTCCCTCCTTATTCAGTGGGTGAAGCAGGACGTGTCGGTCCTCCGGGACGCCGCGAAATTGGTCACGGTAAATTGGCATGGCGCGCGGTTAACCCGCTCCTTCCTTCTGCCGAAGACTTCCCATACACCATTCGTAACGTGTCCGAAATCACTGAATCAAACGGCTCTTCTTCGATGGCGTCTGTCTGTGGATCATCACTTGCGATGATGGATGCAGGTGTTCCTTTGAAACGTCCTGTGGCAGGTATCGCAATGGGTCTGATTAAAGAAGGTAAAGAGTTTGCTGTTCTTTCTGATATATTGGGTGATGAAGATCACTTGGGAGATATGGACTTTAAAGTGGCCGGTACAGAAGATGGTATTACATCTCTTCAAATGGACATCAAGATCACATCAATCACCGAAGAAATAATGCAAATTGCCCTCGCTCAAGCAAAAGAAGGACGTATTCATATCCTTGGTGAAATGGCAAAAGCAATATCAGAAGCACGCGGCGAAACATCGTCACATGCTCCACAAATTGTTTCGATGCAGATCCCTGTTGATAAAATCCGTGATGTGATCGGAACTGGCGGTAAAGTAATCCGCGGTATCACCGAAGAAACAGGCGCTAAAATTGATATTGATGACGATGGTACAATTAAAGTATCAGCCGTAAATCAAGAAGCAATCGACGCCGCTGTCAACATCATCAGAGGTATCACCGAAGAACCAGAAGTAGGCAAAGTTTATGACGGTAAAGTTGTGAAATGCGTTGATTTTGGAGCATTCGTAAACTTTATGGGTGCAAAAGACGGCCTTGTTCACATCTCTGAACTTGCGGACGAACGCGTCGCAAAAACGACAGACGTCGTTAATGAAGGTGACCAGATCAAGGTTCTATGTATCGGCATGGATGATCGCGGTAAAGTGAAGCTTTCTATGAAGCGTGTTGACCAAGAAACTGGTCAAGAGCGCGAGCTTCCAAAGCGTGAGAAAAAAGAACGTGACGAAGACGCTGCGTAGTTTTCTTAAACAAAATAATTAAAGAAAAACCCGCCTATTCATTTAGCGCGGGTTTTTTATTAATTATAATTAAATGGAACAAACAAAGGCTCACGGGTATGATCTTGGTATGAAATTTATCAAAACATACTTACTCACCGCCATCCCCTTCCTTGTCATAGACGCCGTTTGGCTTGGATTTATTATAACCGATTTCTTTAAGGCCAATATTGGTCATTTGATGGCAGATACGGTGAATTTCCCTGTCGCGGCAGGGTTTTATTTACTCTACGCTGTGGGGATAGTATTTTTTGCCGTCAAGCCCGCCTTGGATAAATCATGCATAAAAACTGCGTTCATCAAAGGCGCGCTTTTTGGGTTTTTCTGTTACGGCACATACGACATGACAAATCTCGCCACCCTGAAAGACTGGCCTGCAATTGTTGCCGTTGTCGATATTACATGGGGAACTATACTCACAGGGACATCAGCATTAATCGGTTATACGCTTACCAAAAAGCTAACAAATAGCCTTTAATCCTCATCAAACCAGATTTCGCAGGAATAATCCCACGTGAGTTCTTCGCCGACCTTGATATCGCGAAGAGCGCGAACAGTCATGGTCATTTCCTCATAATCGCTCTCGAGCCATACTGTGGGATTTTTAGAGTGATTATAAAGCATGATATAGCCAAGGGGCATGCAATGTTCTTCGCCCTCTTCCTCAGGACTCCAATCGAGCAAATACCCATCAGGCGCTCCGCCATCCTCTGGCACGGCGCTCGCGGCGACAACAATGACGGGGGCAATCTCTAATATATCGTCTTTTTTAAACGATGTGCGTGCATAAACGCCGCGCCCTTTTTCACCGCCCGTATCTTTCCAACCGACTTTAGCGCCGGTTATCGCGTGCATATCCAGTAAAGGCTTTGGTAAATCGGGCATTTCTGTCGCATATAGCGTTTTGGTAACGGGTCTTTCCGTCATTAATTTTAAAATATTATGCGCCATGAGGTTATTTCCGCCCTTCATTTTATTATGGAATATATTTCTATATGATTCAGCTTTAAAATTCTACTAAAAAGCTTATAAAGCTATGACTCAAAAAGATAAATAAAGGTTTCAATAAAAAATGCTTAAACTCCCCAAAGTTATCGGTCATCGCGGCGCGGCTGCCTACGCGCCAGAAAACACGATAGAAGGCATTCACACCGCCGCCGATATGGGCATCAAATGGGTTGAGCTAGACGTGAAACTCACTAAAGACGATATCCCGATTATCTTTCACGATGAAACACTGGACCGCACAACTAATGGCTCTGGCCTTGTAGCAGAGACACCCTATGATTATATCCGTCAGCTTGAATGCGGTAGTTGGTATGGCGATAGCTTTGCTGGTATTAAAATCCCGACCCTCGAAGAAGTGGTCGATGTGTTGATTGAACGCGATATGGGTCTAAATTTAGAGATCAAACCTTGCCCAGGACGCGAAAAAGAAACCGCAGAGGCCGCCCTTGATATGCTCTCCCATTACTGGGACAATCACGATGGTTTGCTTATATCCTCCTTTCAGCACGTATCCTTAGAGGCCGCAAAAGATGTCGCCGCCGATTGGTCACGCGGCCTTTTACTTGCCCCTGAAAATGATGAAGACATTAACGCCGCAGTCATTAATCCTAATTGGAAAGATATTGCTGATTATCTGGATGTCAAAACACTAAATATCGCCCATAGCCTCGCCGATCGGGAAACTATAGAAGAGATCATCGATGCCGAGCTCAAGGTCTTGGTTTATACAGTCAATGACCCCATGGACGCCCGCCTCCTTCAGAGCTGGGGCGTTGATTGCGTCTTTTCCGATGAGCCTGACGTGATCCTCGCCAATTTACTGACCGTGCATTAAGAAATGCTAAGCTATCAACATATCTATCACGCAGGAAACCGAGCCGATGTGCAAAAGCATCTCTGGCTCATAACGGTTTTAGAGTATCTGCTCAAAAAAGATAAAAACTTCTTGTGGATTGATACTCACGCAGGGCGCGGACTTTATGACCTTAGCTCCGATGAAGCACAAAAAATTAAAGAATACGAAAGCGGCATTGCCCAGTTTTGGGAAAGCATGAACGAGGGCGATGACTTACCCCCCTCCATCATAAAATACCGTGACCTCATTAATGCCCTTAACACAGGCGAGAGCATAAACACCTATCCCGGCTCTGCCTTTATTACGGCCAAAATGCTACGCCCAAAAGATAAGCTCTATGCCCATGATCTTCATAAAGGGGAATATCCTTTTCTTGAGCGAAGTATTGGCAATTATCTGTGCGCCGAAGCACGCTTTGAAGATGGTTTTGCCGCGCTAAAATCATTAATTCCACATAAAACCCTTAAACGCGGCGGCGTGCTTATAGACCCCAGCTACGAAATCAAAGCTGACTATGCCATTACAGCAAACGCGATCATCCAAGCGCATGAAAAATGGCCACAAGGCATCTATATGGTCTGGTATCCGATCTTGGATAAAGCTTACCACCATGATCTTTTAGAGCCCTTAAATGCACTCAACCTGGCCAATGAAGATTTTGTGATAGATGAATGGCATTTTGGTGACGTTGAACGCGGCATGAAAGGTACAGGCATCGCCATCATAAACCCACCCTTCCAAGCCCCTGAAAGCATGGCATACGTCAAAAAATTTTTAGAACAATAAATTATTGACTTAATATATTATTACTGTTTATTTACGTAATGGCTGTTGTTTTACTGGGCGGTGATTTTAGATGCTTACGATCATTTCAGTGAGGTAATGAAACGCGCCCAATCAATGCCCTTTCCAAAAGTGCCCGAACCGATTTGCTTAGGCAATGGCATGATTCAACATGTAGTGATTGCGCCGCAAAATTTACCTAATTTAATGGCTGCTGCCAAAAAGGCTGGCATGTATGTTTTAACAGACCGCTTCTCAAGACAAAGACAAGGCCCGCTCCTGCCAGGAACAACATTTACCGTTTAATGAACTTGTTTATATATATTTTGTCTGCCCGTAAGGGAATCTTACAAACAGAACAATCTGTCATAATTTTTTAAGATAACGTTCGCATTACCCTTAACAATAAAGCGACTAGGGGTTATTAACGCTCGTACCTGATACAATGTAGCTCATGTCTAAAAATCTGAGCGTAAGAACCATTGCCCATAATAGCTTGGTGATATTCAGTCGGCAATAAAGCACCAGTTTTAGCAACCTTTAAAAGCGCGTAATAAAACGATGGATTGCTTAATGCTTCTGAAACATCTGCAACATCAGGTTTAAAGTTTTCAAGCCTTGTTTTTGTTAAAGGATCACGTGTTAAAAAAGGCTGCGACTGTGCATTCCCTATAATAAGGTGTTCGTGCAAGCTTTGAACATTAAAAAAACCCAAATTTTGTGTCCCTAACCATGTATGTGCATCGGGACGGGTCACCGCTTCTTCAAAGGCAATTTGATCTGCTGATTTATAGTCCGCCACAGCGGCATCATGAACTAGCCTTAAGGCTGTTGATTGGGTCATTTTCACACACTCTATTTATTTATTATTTTTGGAGTTTTTACCGTGAAACATAGCAATATGTCAATAAAATTATGGCGAGGAGCGGCTGTAAATACTCTGGGTCGTATAAGATTTTTTGGGGCCGCTTACCCTATGCGTTATTTCAAAATAATCACGATTTACAAAGTGATATTCTGAAACATAATCATCGGGCGCGCAAAAATGAAAGGCCTGCGCGACATGCGCGTTCGTAAAATCGAGCGTTTGAAAAAGCTCCCCTTTTGTAACCCCATCATCAAAATGAACGCAGATCATGCCCTGTTCTAATCGCCATCGATATTTTTTGGTTGGCTCTAAAACCGTCCCATTATCAAGCGTAAGAAGGCCATTTTCATGATATAAAATTATATCCTGAGCAGAGGGCTCAAAAACACCCTGTCCCACAAAAACGCCCCCCGGCGTAATAGTGCGGTGCAGTGTCCATTCCCCAATAAGGGAATTAAAAATATCAGTAACAAATTGTTGGCTCATCGTGGCTTGTGCGCTCCTATGGCATAATCAGACGGTAACACACGTTGATCCATTTCGTAATCTATCGCAACGCCTGACTGTGCTGCCAATCGTTCTACATAACTCACATACTCTCCAATCGGAAATTGCGGTCTTTGGCTATGGGGTAAATCTCTTAATGCTCTCATCTGCTCTATACCTTGCGCAATCTCCCGTGCGGTGGGTCTAAACTCAGGACTTGCGAAACTCGCCGCTGCCCATTTTGCTTGCAACGCCATGGTGAGGAAAAAAGGTCCACGATACATACCAATCAATGCTAAATTATCCTGATCTAGAGCCCACATCCCCTCATGCAAAAGAGCGGGTAAAAAACGGTCTGTGGGCTGATACTGAAGGGCGCGTTGAATATCGCTACTCAAAAACGATAAATCCGTCTCAAATCCCGTGGCAAAAATGATATCATCCACTTGTCCATCAATACCGCGCAGGCCATTTGGTTCAATCTCAATATATTGCATCCGCTTTAATTGGATCATGCCCTCACGCACAGCATAAACATAGCCATCACTAACGGTTACAAGCGGGGGGTTAGTGTTGTTTTGTGTTTCAATATAAAGATCATCCCGCATGGCATTCTGGAGGCCGCATAATTCGCCCATGGCTTCATTGGTTCTGGAATATCGCTCAGTGAGGCTCATGTCTTGGGGCGCCTCAGATTTTCGGTAGAATACTGAATCGATCGGCTCATCCCCCTCTGGCATAGCGAATTCACGCGGTAAAACCCAAACAGGGCGGCGGAAAATATGTGTGACATCGGCGCCAGCCGCCACCAAGCCCACGGCAATGTCACAACCGCTAAAGGCATTACCCACAACAACAACACGGCGCCCAGCATAAGTCTTGAACGCATTTATGTGCGCACTATGATTGAGTGTGCCTTTAAAGTCATCAAGACCACTTACATCGGGAATATAAGGCTTATTAAAAAACCCCGTCCCAACGATGACATGGTCAAAACGATGATGGCCATCAGGTGTCAGAACAGACCATTTATCGCCATCGCGTTCCACATGCGCCTGCGTTTTAAAATGAAACTGCGCCCGTTCTTGTAATTTAAAATGCGCAGTATAGGCTTTAAGGTAATTCACCATGGCCGCTTGGGTAGGGAATAAATCCGCCTCATCAGGCCATGGAAAATCAGGGAACGCGCAAGTGTCTTTTGAGAGGTTCGTTCGCATGTCAGGCCATACACCCGCACCTGCATTCCAAAGTCCGCCAATCCGCTCCGATTTTTCAAAAACCGTCACATCCAGACCTTGTTCCAGACACTCCTTAGCAGACACCAATCCCGCAGGTCCCGCGCCAATAATTGCAACATGTGATGACATAAAAGGAAATTAAACAAATTTGAGTGATATGTAAATGCTACTTCTCGCCAAATTCTCTAAGCTTATCAGGTTGTGGCATGCCAACAGCATTAAAGCCACAATCGACATAATGCACTTCGCCTGTGACCGCACCCGATAAATCAGACAGTAAATACAGCCCTGAGCCACCCAGTTCTTCCAGTTCAACTGATCGTTGAAGAGGCGACGTTAATTGGTTGTATTTAAACGTTGTTCTGGCATTGCCAATCACTGCGCCGGCAAGGGTACGCATCGGTCCTGCAGAAATTGCATTCACACGAATACCATCGGGACCAAGATCTGCCGCAAGATATCGCACAGAAGCCTCAAGCGCCGCTTTCGCCACACCCATGACATTATAATTCGGCATTGCCTTGACTGCGCCGTAATAGGATAAAGTCAAAGCAGACCCCCCTACCTTCATCATCGGTGCCGCGCGGCGCATGATGGAAGTAAATGAGTAACAGGAAATATGCATTGATTTTAAAAAATTATCGAGAGAGGTATCAACATAGCGCCCCTTAAGCTCCTCTTTATCCGAAAAGGCAATGGCATGTATCACAAAATCGATATCACCCCATTCTTGCTTGATCGCTGCAAATAGATTGTCCAAATCACCCTCATCGGCGACATCACAATCCATAACAAATTTTGATCCGATGCTTTCCGCTAGAGGTTTTACACGCTTACCAAATGCATCACCTTGATAGGTAAACGCAAGCTCCGCGCCATGCTCGTGGAGGGTTTTTGCCATGCCCCACGCAATAGATTTTTCATTCGCAACACCCATCACAAGGCCGCGCTTACCCTTCATGAGGTCAGATTTTGGAACAGCCATAATTTAATCCTCAATCTTACTCATCACAAGGGTACAGTTTGTGCCGCCAAAGCCAAATGAATTGGACATCACGGATTTATGCTTGACCCCCTCGATACACGCGCGCGCAATCGGCATACCTTCTGCGCCTTCATCAAGTGTTTCAATGTTAATTGACGGACACACAAAATCATTATTGAGCATGAGAAGCGAATAAATCGCCTCCTGCACCCCAGTCGCCCCCAAAGAATGACCCGTCATCGACTTGGTAGAGCTGATATGCGGCATAGCCTGATCCAATGGATCAAACACGGCGCGTATCGCATCAAGTTCCGTGATGTCCCCCGCTGGCGTGCTTGTGCCGTGCGTGTTGATATAAGTGATCTCACTGGGCGCTGTTTCCATTGCCATTTTCATAGAGCGCATGCCGCCCTCACCGCTTGGCGCAACCATGTCCGCACCATCTGATGTTGCACCATATCCTGTCACCTCGCCGTAAATCTTCGCCCCACGCGCCTTGGCATGTTCGTATTCTTCCAAAACAACAATACCGCCGCCGCCTGCAATCACAAAGCCATCACGGTTTGCATCATATGCCCGCGAGGCTTTTTCAGGCGTGTCATTGTATTTCGAGCTCATCGCGCCCATCGCATCAAACAATACAGACAAAGCCCAATCAAGCTCCTCACCGCCGCCAGCAAACATAACATCTTGCTTACCCCATTGAATAAGCTCCGCCGCATTCCCAATACAATGCGCTGATGTTGAACAAGCAGACGAGATAGAATAATTCACGCCTTTAATTTTGAAATTGGTTGCAATTGTGGCCGAACAAGTCGAGCTCATGCATTTTGGAACTGCAAACGGCCCTACACGTTTTGGCCCTTTTTCACGGGTAATATCCGCCGCCGCCACAACAGTTTTTGTTGATGGGCCGCCTGATCCGATGACAATTCCTGTGCGCTCATGCGAGACGATGTCCTCGCCAAGGCCAGAATCTGCGACCGCCTGATCCATCGCAATATGCGTATATGCAGCGCCATCACCCATGAAACGAAGCATGCGTTTATCGACATGCTCTGCTGTATCAATATTTGGCTTACCGTAAACCTGCGAGCGAAAACCAAGCTCTGCATATTCTGGCGCTGCTGAAACTCCTGATTTTCCTGCCTTCAATGAAGCCAGAACCTCTTGGGTATTATTGCCAATACAGGAAACAATCCCCATGCCCGTAATAACGACGCGTCTTTTTGTATTTGTCATGGTGTTGTTGTAACGGATTCATACAATTGGAGCAAACAGGAAATAGATAAAATCCAATTCAAATTACATAAAACGGTAACTATTTTTCTCTACAATATCTATTGAAATTAAATACGTTATTGGGACAAAAATGAGCGGTTTTGAGATTGCTGCTATTTTTCTTTTTTTGATTGGCGGGCTTTATAAAAGCCCGCGCAAAATGATTGCTGTCTATACTTTTTCAAACTTTTTATTTTTATTCGTCTATTTAGACATGGCGCTTTACATGGCGGCTGTTTCTATAGGATTAAGCACTATACGTGGCGCCGCATCTCTCTTTTTGAGTGATAAACATAACAAATACTCAGCATTTATTTTAACACTTATAATTGTTTGTCTGATCGCAATCGAAATAAGCCACTATGCTGATATTCTTATCCTCTTAGCTGCCGTTGCAATCGGTCTATCGGCTCACTTTAGAGATGATTGTTGTCATGTTTCGTATGACAACAATCATCTCTCAAGTGTTGTGGATTATTCATTCTTTGATATTTGGGGTATATAGCATGTTAATTTGTGCTGGAATAATACTCTGCACATCCCTATGGGTCTTATATAAACATGCGGATAAAGAGACTATAAAATCAGAGTTTCTAGCTGTCACTAAAATGTTTAGAAAGCAAATAGTTTAGCTTCCTGAATTATCAAACAATCCAACCTTCATATCGGTGACTTCAGTGGCTAATTTGCCATCTACCTCGATACGGCCATCAGCAACACCAAGAATGAGCTTACGGTTGATAAAGCGCTTAATATCTACGGTATAAACTACCTTTTTCGCTGTTGGCAAAATTTGTTCTGTCAGCTTCACCTCACCCACACCAATAGCGCGACCAGAGCCTTGCGCCCCCGTCCAACCCATCCAAAACCCCGTAAGCTGCCATAGCGCATCAAGCCCTAAACACCCCGGCATCACCGGATCACCCTTAAAGTGACAATCAAAGAACCAAAGGTCAGGCTTGATATCAAACTCTGCGCGAACATAGCCCTTACCATGCTCACCGCCATACATCGTAATTTCAGGAATTCGATCAATCATCAACATATTCGGTAACGGTAATTGCGCATTACCAGGACCAAAAAGGTTACCCTTTCCACACTCAATGATCTCTTCGTAAGAATAGCTAGATTTTGGCGTAAACGTCATGGTTTTCTCTGCTTTCGCTTTTGTTATCAAAACAACACTCATATTACGAATGAGTCTTAACGCGCCCGTATTTACGGGTCAAGCATAGATGGGCATTAATTAAGTGAAAATAAAGATTAATAACTCACGGCAGCGTATTCGACGCAGGCACCCTTGTAGCTTTCAGTGAGAGCAGCCATGGAGAGTGGTTTTGCGATAGCTGGCTCCAACTCTGGCTTTTCGCCGCCACAGGCAACTGCTAATAAACGCCCTGCTGCCTTTGCGGCACAAACGGCGCGGTCATGTGGGTCATCCATGTGAATGGCATTATAAAAACCCTCACAAATACGCTCAATTTTATTAACCAAATGAGTTGGCGCGTTCACTGGTACATCATTGGCGGGCAGACCAAATCGCCAGTCTGTACTGGCAGGTAGACCTAAGCGCACAGCCTCTTGTGTCATAACATAAGCCGTCTGGTCGAGCAAATCAGGCAAATCAGATCCTCTAAACCAACAGCATTGATTCATTCCATCATGCGATATCGCCAATTGACGCCCTGCAAGACCAGATAGCGCGCTAATGCTATCGGCAAGGCTCCAATCCTCAATACCAATTTTTTGTTCAATCACAACGTCGCATAATTCCTGCGCGCCAAGCTCATAAGACATCGCCCGATACGCCCCTTCAACCAAAAGGCGGAAGCTTTCTGCGCGTGACTGCATACCAAAATCGTTTGAGCTTTCCCAACGGATAAAAGCTTGTTGGATAATAAAGAGCAGCATGTCATGAAATTCATATTCACAATCAAGCCAATCTTCAAAGAACTCCCGCGCCATAGAGCGCCCCATCTCGGTATCAAAATCAATAATCGTGGATGGCGGCAACGCGTCATAGTCCATCTCATCGCGTAAAGGCTCACAACCTAGCATATCAGCAAGCTTCATAAATGATCCCTGCAGCGCCTCCTCCCCGTTATCAAACAAGAAAGCTGTTTCGACAATCATGCCTGAAAATAAGAGCATGGCCTTCATCGCATCCGTTCCGCGTCCTTCTTCATAAGAAAGCGCCTGAATCGTTGCGTGAATCCGCATGGCCACATCGGCCTTATTCATATAATCGAGCATGATGGTTAATCAATCGCGGGGTTTGTTAAAAGAAACGGTTAGAGAGGGCTTGGATAAAAGCCCGTGTTAATAATCCAGACAAAATGTTAAAAATGAAAATGTAACGAACGCTACAAATAAGATTCTAGTCGAATTTTTCGTCCGCGTAAATGCCCCAAAGGAATTTTCTTTCAACCCAGCCATCAAAGCCACTTTTCGTTACTTTACAATATGTTATGCCGCATTCTTCAAGCTTTACTATAACGTTTGGCTCAAATAAAGCGATCTGAGCAGACCCCGATTCGGCTTTTTTATACACTGGCACAGGAGTTTTCAAATCATCGGGGTTTTGCACCACACCAAAACGCCGCCCTTGCGTTAGAGATTGATGCACCCAGCCTTCTTCACCCGTATGATCTTTAATTTTACGCCAAGTATCAAATTCTTGAACAACCTCAACGGGCAGGTTTTCCATTTGAAACACCCATTTGATCGGATACCGCAGAGCTGGCCCTGTCCGAACAAAAACTTTCTCGGAACGCAAAGACACAAAACGCGGGATTTCAAGACCAGAGCTATTAAAAAAATCCTCATTTTGGGCGTGTGCAGGCGCATTACCGATAACGGTAATGACCATAATCCCAACAAAGAGCATGATTTTTTTCCCCATACTCATTCAAATATGCTAAATCAGCTCAAATTTCAAGATAGGCTCATGAACAAAACAATAAAACATATCAGCGTCGCCCCCATGATGGATTGGACAGATCGGCATTGCCGGTATTTCCATCGCCTGATTGCGCCCTCTATATTGCTCTATACAGAAATGATAACGACGCAGGCTCTCAAATTTGGCGATCAGCAGCGTTTTTTACGCTATAGCGATGCGGAGCACCCTGTCGCCCTACAGCTTGGCGGCTCTGACCCTGCTGATCTCGCCTTATCTGCCAAAATGGGCGCTGATGTCGGCTTTGATGAAATTAATCTCAATTGTGGCTGTCCCTCTGATCGGGTGCAAAGCGGCTCATTCGGTGCATGCCTAATGAAAGAGCCTGAATTGGTGCGCGATTGTATTGCCGCCATGAGAGAGGTAGTTGATATCCCTGTTACCGTTAAATGCCGTATCGGTATTGATGACTCCGAGGATTACACGTTCTTAGAAGACTTTATCGGCACAGTTGCCGATGGGGGCTGTAAAACCTTTATCATTCATGCCCGTAAAGCATGGCTTAAGGGGTTATCGCCAAAAGAAAACCGTGAAATCCCGCCCCTGCAATTCGATATTGTCGAGAGAATAAAAGACGCATTCCCAAACCTCACTTTTCCTGTAAACGGCGGCATAAAAACATTAGAAGACGCCCGTCAGAAATATGACCTCTTTGACGGCGTGATGATTGGCCGCGAGGCTTATCAAAACCCATGGTTTTTACGCACCCTTGAAGAAGAATTTTTCGGCACCGAAAATCTTTTGACCCGTGAACAAGTTGTTGAGGCTATGATTCCCTATATCATTGACCAAAGGATACGATACGACACCCCCATGAAATCCATTACCCGCCATATGACAGGTCTGTTTCAGGGAATGCCAGGCGCGCGCAACTGGCGCCAGATTCTCTCCACGCAGGTGCATTTAGACGGGGCAACCCCTGACCTATTAATAAACGCCATCCCAAACACAACACAAGCTGAGTAACACTTACAGAGAATATTATCCATTTATTTGCATTTTGGTTTCAAAAATTGATAAGGTTCACCATCCAAAAATCTATCCAAAAGAGATAGAAGTGGAAAAAAGAAAACACGAAGCGCTAGTCGCAGAGCATGAATCTGCTATAGTGCTGGTAATGAATAATTTTCTTCTGGGGAAGAATACGGATTATGCAACTGCAATGGAAACGACTAGACCGCGATAGCTCGCTTAAAGTTATCGACAGCGTCAAATCAGCCGAGGACATGGGCCTTTTTAATATTGGTACGTGTGAGGTGAAATGCGCCCGCCTACCGTTTTATAAGGAATATTTGCTCTATAAATTAACAAATTACGCGTCTTTACCGGCCTTTTCCTTTGAATATATTGGCGATGGTAAATTCTTTCACTATCTTGATGGCACATCAGAGGCCATTCATAAGGCGAACGATTCCGGTAAGCTGACACTCAATGAAAACAACGTCCTTGATTATGCCGCTTTTTATTATGAGCGCATCGCACAGATAAACCCTGATATGGATGAAGTCACTGTTATCATCAACCCGCATGATATGCCTCTGCTCGATTCGCTTGATCCTATGGCCTATTCTGCGGTGATGGGAAATTTCACCCCCGCAAAAGTGATTCAAAACATTGATATGGGCTATACTGTAGAGACAACGATTTACACCGAAAGCATGGCCATGCGCGCTACTTTAGAGGTAACGCCGCGCGGTCGCGTCAGGATGCTTGAACAAAAAATGATTATGAACGATATGGCGGGATCAACCGCCGCAGAAACAGTATTTTAAGGGTCGTTTTGGGGATAACAGGAATAGTAAGAGATTATGAACGATAGCACAGACAACACTACAGAATCAGGCGGCAAAAAGCTCCAAAGCGCTTTCGGCGATCGCGGCACGAATGTGAATGCGATTGCTTATGGTCATCCATACGCAGAACAAATTGTGAAGCAAGCAAAAGAAATTCTATCCGAATCACCTACTGGTCTAATACTTGTAAGAACATTGAATACATTCAAAATTCCAATACATGTGATGAAAGGCAACCCTAGAGAAGGTAACGGCTATTCCTCAGAAATGAAGACCATTTTCCTTCAAATTCCAGGTAATATGGATAAGGCATCCGGTGAGATTGTACTAAACCTTGCTAAATCGCTAAGAGAAGCAGACCAGGAATTAGCAGGACATAAAGCCCCTGACTTGCAGAAAGATTTAATGGCTTATGCCGCTTTTATGCATTCAAGAAACTTGGATTGTTTAACAACGGCTTGTAAAATAGTTAAAGAATTAACAAATTCAGCATATTTCTCGAATTTAGTTGACACATTAACTAAATTAGGGTTAAATGAGTTCTATAAAGCATACACGGACGGTAAACCCAGAGAAGAGCTTTATGATTATTACGCGCAAGCGCATGACAACAGAGGGAGTATATAATGATAATTAACGTTAGTAGGCAAGCATTTGCAAATACATTGGCTGACACGCCAGTTATGAAATCTGCTGCCCTCGCAATTGTTCCACCTACAGTTGGTAGAGCTCTTGAGAGTGTTTTCGATAGATCAGGTCCTGCAAATAACGCTATCTAGTCTTAGAATAAATTAATTTAATTAAAAGGCCTTTCGGGGCCTTTTGTTGTTTGTGGTGTATTAAAAAGCCAAGGGGCTAATCAAAAAAAGTACAAACGAACTGGGTTACTCAATTTAGACAATAATATCAGTGTCTTAATCGTCATTGCGAGTAAAGAGAAGCAATCCAAAATAATAAATTATAGCGAAAGCCTTAAAGCTCTCTCATCATGACATTTGCAGTAGGAATTTATTCAGGCCGATTAACGGTAAAACTCTCACCGCAACCACAACGCCCGGCTTCATTCGGGTTTGAGAATGTAAAGCCAGAGCTAATCTTACTGTCCTCAAAATCTATAACCGTCCCAAATAGCATCCAGCTGTGCATTTTAGGGATATAAAGAACAGCGCCGTTTTTGTCGAATCGGTCATCTTTGGACAGATCCTCACTCAAAACATGCTCCATTTGATATGAATTGCCTGAACAACCTGTTGTTTTAACGGTCAACCGTAATCCAACCGCGTCCTTGTTCAGGGCCGTTTTCTCGACAATCTTTATTGCGGCAATATCAGTAATTTGCACAGGCTCGGTCATTTTTATACCTTAGGTAAACATATTCAGTTGTAATTTCGCCGTTTCCGCCATCATTGACGGATCCCATGTTGGATCCCAAACAATGTCAACTTCAACGTCGCGCACGCCCTCAATCGGAAAAATAGCGCCCTGAACCCATTGCGGCATTTCTTGCACCACTGGGCATGCAGGTGATGTCAAAGTCATTTCAACATAAACATCGCCGTCTTTATTCACATCAACTTTATAAATCAGGCCAAGCTCATAGATGTTGACTGGAATTTCAGGATCAAAAATCTCTTTTAGCGCCGCTACAATAAGCGGTGTAAGTTTATGATCACAAAGCTCAATGTTTGGCGGCACCGCAAGAGCGTCATATTCGTCCTCTCCTCCAACGGCGTTTTTGATCATTTCTTTATCGGCCACTTGTTCCATTAGGCTAACATCTCCTTTGCCTTATTCAGCGCGTTTATCATCTGATCTATATCGTCTTTATCCGTATAAAGGCCGATAGACGCCCGCGTCGTTCCTTCAATTCCAAATGCTTCCATAAGCGGCATACAACAATGATGCCCAGTTCGCACCGCAACGCCCTGCTGATCGAGGATCATCGCAATATCGCTACTATGCGCCCAATCGGCGGTAAAGGACGCTATACTGGCCTTATTCGGCGAAGTACCATAAATGGTAACACCATCAATATTAATGAGCTTTTGCGTTAAATACTCGAGCATCTCAGCTTCATGCGCCGCAATCGCATCAATACCGATCGCTTGCATATAATCAATCGCCGCGCCAAGACCAATAACTTCGACAATGGCCGGCGTTCCGGCTTCAAACTTAAACGGCGCGGGTTTATACGTTGTGCCAGAAAAAGAGACAGCCTCAATCATATCACCGCCGCCCTGATAGGGCGGCATGCTTTCAAGCAAGTCAAAGCGACCATATAAAACGCCAACACCATTTGGCCCATAAATTTTATGACCAGTAAAACAAAAGAAATCGCAAGCCAAATCTTGCACATTCACAGCGCCATGAACAACGGCTTGTGTTCCATCAATCAGCGTCATGATATCTTTATTAAACGCCTTTGTTTTGGCGATAATATCTTTAATCGGATTGACCGTGCCCAAACTGTTTGATGTATGCACAAACGCAACCATTTTAGTGTTATCGCTCAATAATTTTTCAAAAAATTCTAAATCAAGCGTGCCATTTTCAAGCACGGGAATAATTTTTAAGGTAATGCCAATTTGACCGCTCAAAATTTGCCAGGGTACAATATTGGCATGATGTTCCATGGCGGATAAAATAACTTCATCGCCCGCTTTTAAATTTGTGCGTCCCCAACTTTGAGCGACAAGGTTAATCGCCTCGGTTGAGTTACGCGTAAACACAATATTATTTTCTGATTCTGCGCCAATAAAGCCTGCAACTTTGGCGCGCACCGCTTCAAACATTTGCGTGGTATTTTGCGAATGCGCGTAAAGGCCGCGGTGAATATTGGCGTAATGATGCATTAAAATATCATTCATTGTATCCATCACAATTTGTGGTTTTTGTGCAGAGGACGCCGTGTCCATATACGCCAAACGCTTGCCGTTCATAAGTTCAGACAACGCGGGAAAATCGGCGCGGTAATCGGCAACGCGAATGGTGTTATTTTTTTTAAGCGCCATCATGCAACAACCTGTTTTGATAGCCAATCATTGACACATAAGGCGACACGTTCTTTCATGTCGTCATTAGAAATTTCTTCAATAACCTCGGCAATAAAGGCTTCAATTAAAAGTCGCTCTGAGTCGCTTTGTGAAATACCGCGCGCGCGCATGTAAAATAAGGCATCCGCGTCCATTTGACCCGATGTCGTTCCGTGCGAGCATTTGACGTCATCGGCATAAATTTCCAGCTCTGGCTTGGTATTCATTGTGGCAAGCGGCGATAGCAAAAGCGATTTGGCAAATTGATAGCCATCCGTTTTTTGTGCAATCTGATGCACGTGTACTTTACCCTGAAAGACGCCAACGGCTTGGCCTGCAACAACATTTCGGTAATTTTGTTTAGATACGCAATGGGGCGCTTTATGCTCAACAGTAATAGTTGCATCACCAAGCTGTTTATTTTTAAGCAGGTTAATACCGTTTACAAAAACTTCGGCGTTTGACCCAAGTAAATCCACATGAATTTGGTTACGGCTTGTTTTTGCGCCTAAAGTCAAAGTGAACGTTTCATAAGTGCCACCTTGCTCTATTTCAACATGAGTATTTTGCGTGTGCAAGCTCTCATGGCTGCTTTCTTGTAAGCGGTAATGAATGACTTTTGCGCCCTTTGCAATATGAATTTGCGTGACACCATTATGCCAATATGCGCCCCCACCGGTGTGATGTTCAATGATTGTCACTTGCGCCTTATTGCCCACACGAATAATTTGACGCGGGGCATAGGCGTGACCGCCCTCACCTTCGTAGCCAATGTTAATTGGCATATCCATCATGGTATTTTGGGGCACGTCAATAACAACGCCATTAGCGATAAGGCTGTTGGCAAAATCCCAAAGCATAAGATCGCCATATTTGCCCTCACCGGCAGGGGCCACCTCCAACATCTCTTGCACAAAATCTTGATCAAATGACATAAGCAAGTCAGACGCATAATCTTTATGACCGCCAATGGTCATATCAACACGAGAGAATGCGAGGCTGTTCATTTTTAAATAGGCAGGGATATTTGTATATTTGAAACGCTCTAATTTTGGCGTCGGTAAGCCCATCATACGAACTTTTTCGCCGCTACGTTTACGAAGCGCTTGCACCCAACTAGGCGCAGTTGTATCGGCAATAAACGCTTCCCAGCCTGCAAGAGCAAGGGCTGATGTTTCTGGTCTATACCGATTGCTAAGTTTGATAACTGCAGACATTATTATGCGGCCTCATTTTTTGAAAACTCGGCATAGCCTTTTTCTTCCAGTTCAAGCGCAAGCTCTGGCCCGCCTGATTTCACAATTTTACCACCTGCCAAAACATGGACATAGTCAGGCTTGATATAATCAAGCAGACGTTGGTAATGTGTAATCACAAGGAAGGAACGGTTTTTCGCCCTTAGCGCATTGACGCCATCCGCAACAATCTTAAGCGCGTCAATATCAAGGCCAGAATCCGTTTCATCAAGAACGGCAAATTTAGGCTCTAACATCGCCATTTGAAGGACTTCGTTACGCTTTTTCTCACCGCCAGAAAAGCCAACATTAACGGCGCGCTTCATCATATCTTCTGAAATACCAAGCTCTTTACAGGTTTTTTTCATCAATTTTAAAAAGCCAAGCGCATCAAGTTCTGCTTCGCCGCGTGCTTTGCGCACGCTATTAATCGCAGTTTTTAAAAACGTGGTCATTTGTACGCCCGGTATTTCAACAGGATATTGAAACGCCAAGAAAACCCCCGCCGCCGCGCGCTCATCAGGTTCCATCTCAAGAATATTTTCACCATCAAGCTCTGCCGTACCACCAGTGACTTCGTACCCATCACGGCCTGACAGGACATAAGACAATGTCGATTTACCCGCACCATTTGGCCCCATAATCGCGTGGACTTCACCATCACCAATCGAGAGGCTAAGGCCTTTGAGGATTTCGTTACCGTCAATTTCAGCGCTTAGGTTTTTAATTTCAATCATTTTTATCTCTACTTTTTATTTACTCGTTGTAATCATGACCATGCCACCAAAAGTGACCAGAATTCCCAATAGCTGCATCGGGCGGATAATTTCGGACAGGAGTAAAAACCCCAAAATCAGTGTCACGACAATTGAAAATCCATTTTGCAAAATTGCCGTTAAACTTGCCGCGCCGCCTTGTTTATAAGCAAGTGCCAAAAAAATATTAGCTCCCGCCACGCCTGCCCCAGCCAAAATACAAAGCAGTGCAGGTTGCAAAGGAATGGAGTCTGGAATCATCGGTGTATTTGTGCTCATGCGTTGCACAATATAATAGCCCGCCGTAATCACCGTCATGGCGATAGACAGTATGAGCGCGGCAAAGGCCGCATCAATTTGACCACCAACCGCCTTAAACGACAAATTTCGCGTGGCCAGACCAAGGCCAGAAATAATCGCCAGCACCCACCAGCTGTTTAAGAGAACACTACTCATCAACCACAAGCTCCTTTAAGCCCCATTTATTGTCTTTAGCATTTTGCGGAACATATGCCTTTTCAATTGCCTTTGTTTTTTGATCCATCTCGGCGCTTTTATTACTTACAATCGCCTGATATCCGTCCATCAAAAACATAACAGCCACACTTGGCAGAATGACCCATTGCATCGCCATATGCAAAGGCATGATTTGTTTGCGCATAAATAAATAAACACTAACCATGATGACCGCATAAATCATAATAATCGCGCCGTATTTTATGAACACTTGCCGCAACGCTTCGCCGTTCACAGATTCAGAAATCATCGGCGCAATAAGCGCGAGAATAAACAAGCCAACACCAAGCCCCGTTGTTTTGGCAACGGAGAAGAAAACCTTTTTGGCTTTTTTTTCTTGGCTTTCGGTTAATTGTTCCATGTGTTCTTTACGCGTCGTTTGCCTGTATTTTTTCAAGAACACGCAGGTTGCTCTTGGTTGATGATTTCAGCGAGGCATTGGCTGCATTGAGTTTATCAATCAAGGCTTTTTCCACGCGTTTAAATTCAGGCAGACGTTTATGAAATTCATCGGCAGCCTGGTGATAAACTTCTGCCACGTGCTCTTTATCCATTTCATTCATGGTGAATGTCGTACCGTCATTGGTCGCCAGAGCGTTTGTTTCGATTTCTAAACGCGCCACCAATTCCTCAGTAATTCTAAGCATATCCTGAACCGCCTGACGCGGATCATCTGCTAAAATTTGTTTTTGTTTCGTCATTTTGTTTTTCCTTTACCGGCCTTTGTATTTCTAATTCTTTACGCCATTGAGTCTCAATTGCGTCTATACATTTTTCAGGATTCACTGGACTTCTTACTACAAGCCCTAATTCTTTTTTATTTTTTGCAACGTCCTTTACATTAAAATCATAATCATCAGGAAGTCCTTTAAAACATCTTTGATATCTAAAGTTGTGTGCTTTATAATCTTTTGAAGCATAATCGACCCAAAATATGAAATCATCATTCAATACATCTTCCTGCAAACACTTTAACTTAATAGCAGATAAATCGTGGTCATGCCCAAAGGACTTTCCGTGAAGTCTTATATAAATACTTTTCAAAAGATGCTCCATAGACAGACCTAAAAGATGATTTACTGGCCCCTCCATCTTAAAAAGGTATTCAGAAGAATTAATATCAATATTTTCTAAAATCTTTCTTGATGCGCACAAATAATTGTATGCATCACTAAAATGATCTGACATTAAGCCTTGATAATCAACCAACACTACCCTCCAAGCTAATGCCCACTAACTTCTGCGCTTCAACGGCGAATTCCATCGGTAAATGTTGCATCACATCTTTGCAAAAACCATTCACAATCAGCGCGAGCGCTTCTTCCTCACTAATGCCGCGTTGTTGGCAATAGAAAAGCTGATCGTCGCTGATTTTGCTCGTTGTCGCTTCATGTTCCAAATGCGCCGCAGGGTTTTTATTTTCAATATAGGGAACGGTATGCGCGCCGCATTGATCGCCGATGAGTAGGCTATCGCATTGCGTGAAGTTCCGCGCCCCTTCTGCCCCTGCTAAAATCTTGACCATGCCGCGATAGGTTTGGTCAGAATGCCCTGCACTGATCCCTTTTGAGATAATTCGGCTACGGGTGTTTTTACCCATGTGGATCATCTTGGTGCCTGTGTCTGCCTGTTGCCTATTATTTGTGATAGCAACGGAGTAAAACTCACCTTGCGAATTATCGCCCTTTAAAATACAGGACGGATATTTCCATGTAATGGCCGAGCCTGTTTCAACCTGAGTCCATGATACTTTTGAATTTTTACCTTCGCACAGCGCGCGCTTGGTCACAAAATTATAAATACCGCCTTTACCGTTTTCATCCCCCGGATACCAGTTTTGAACGGTGGAATATTTGATCTCTGCATCGTCATGCGCGATCAACTCAACACAAGCCGCATGCAATTGGTTTTCATCACGCATCGGCGCGGTGCACCCCTCAAGATAAGAAACGTATGAGCCTTTATCGGCGATAATCAAAGTGCGCTCAAACTGCCCCGTATTAATCGCGTTCATTCGGAAATATGTCGATAGCTCCATCGGGCAACGAACCCCCGGCGGAATATAAACAAATGACCCATCTGTAAAACACGCCGTGTTTAAACAGGCGTGTTTATTATCTTGCATCGGAATAACAGAGCAGAGATATTTTTTTACAAGCTCTGGATGATCGGCTATAGCCTCAGAAATAGAGCAAAAGATCACGCCGACATCATTCAGCGCCTTTTTGAACGTTGTCCCAACAGAGACGGAATCAAAAACTGCATCCACGGCAACCTGCGGCGCGCCCTCAACGCCAGCCAAAACTTCTTGTTCTTTCAGAGATATGCCGAGCTTAGCGTAGGTTTCCAAAAGCTTTGGATCCACCTCATTGAGTGATTTTGGCTTGGCGGTCATGCTTTTTGGCTGGGCGTAATAATATGCATCTTGATAATCTATTTCAGGGAACTTGACCTTTGCCCAATCAGGGTCAGGCATCGTCAGCCAGTGGCGATAAGCCTTCAGGCGCATATCAAGCATCCATTCAGGCTCTTCTTTTTTTGCAGAGATCAGGCGAATGATATCCTCATTCAGGCCTTTTGGCGCATATTCCATTTCAATATCGGTTTCAAACCCTGCAGTATACGTGCCGAGGGACTTAACCGTATCAATGGTTTCTTGGTCAATATGGGATGATGTGTTTTCGCTCATTAGTTTGTTCCCATCATTTGCGCGAGGGAAACATCCTCTAACGCCTTTTGCATCGCTATATTTACAGGATTCCATTTGCCCTTCATGGTGCAGCATTGAGAGCGTTCACAACATTCTGTGCTTTGCTCCACGCAAGCAGTAAGCGCGATAGGTCCATCAAGCGCCGTGATCAGTGCAGCCATATTGATATGTGTTGGGCTTTTAACTAGCGCATAACCGCCATTAATGCCGCGTTTTGATTCAATGATATCGTGCTTTGTGAGTAATTTGAGGATTTTAGACACTGTTGGCTCTGGTAGTTTTGTGTGGTTGGCAAGGCCAGAAGCGCTTTGCACGTTGCCTTCTTGCGCCGCCATCTCAGCTAAGATCACCACCGCATAATCAGTCATTTTTGAGAGTTTAATCATAAAGCCGCTCTATTTCGTAAATGAGTACCGCAACAGTCCGATTTATGCCTGTTTTTTGCCATTAATTCAACCCTCATCCACCAAAAGGAACATTAAATTAGCGTCACATTGCCTCTATTTTATCGTTTTTATGCCTTGAACGGCTTGTAAAAATCTACATGTGATGATTATATCTTTAAAGGGGAAATAAAATTATGTCTGAACTTGATATTCAGCAACTTATGAAAGATTTGGATCAGAAGCCAAGTGATATTGTTTCGCCAGCTGTCTTCCAAGCTTTCGTTGCTAAAGCAGCAACCATAAAAGGTTGCACATTATAACTTAAAAGGATTATCCATTTGAGGATGTTCTATCTCGATGATCCATTGATCTGGGTCACGGGATTTTGAGCGGGCGATATATTCATCTGCTCGCTTTTCGTCAATAACATCATCCCCTTGAAACACATTCACCCATGCAAGCATACCCTCAAGGTTACGCTGTTGAACGTGCAGCTTTGCCTGCCCTTTTGTATCCGTCATCTTTAAGAGGACTGTTCCATCGTTACGCTCGCCCTTTTGAACGACATAGACGCCTATGCCTTGGCTCGAAAGCTCACGAATTTTACCTTCAACCCATATATGGGTTGGCGTACGCGGCGCTGTTTCAGGCATAGTTATACCTCAAATGTTTTAAATGCGAGTGCAAAAAGAAAAAGCGTGACAAGCGCATTAAATGCAAGAAGGTAATAAAAGAGCTTAGGATTGGTAGAGCGCTCTAATGTAAAAGCACTCACCTTTATTTCTTTGTTTCGATATTCTGTATAGAGCCGAAAACTGAGCAAGCTTGCGATTAAAAAACAAACTATTGGCAGGATATTGCTGGATAGGAGCGCAAGCATTAACGATACTATTTCTTAATCTTGCGACCATAAAGCTCTAGGCGGCATTCGATAAGTTCATATCCCAAATCTTTGGCAATTTTTTCTTTCATCTTTTCAATTTCATCATTTTGAAATTCAATAACTTTGCCTGTGTCTAGATCAATAAGGTGATGGTGATGCTCTTCGTTAATTTCATAGCGCGCGTGATCGGCGTCACTAAATTCGTGACGGTAAACAAGGCCAAGCTCATCCAGAAGACCCAACGTACGGTAAACCGTCGCCATTGATATAGCAGGATCTTTCTTTTTGGCGCGTGCATAAACATCTTCAACGGACGGGTGATCTTCGGAATGCGCAAGAACATCTAAGATAGCGCGGCGTGGCTCTGTCATTTTAAGGCCTGCCTCGATACATTTTTGCTCTAGATTGATTGCTGTCATACTGTTTTCTCCTGCTTAGAAAAAAGAAATTCCAAAATATGAATCACCCTACTCTGCTGATTTGATAAATTCAACACTCTGAGGCTCTTCTGTCGTTTCATCCTCAGGGTTAAAGACACTTTTTCGTTTTTCAATAAAAAATAAACGACTTTTTGGGAAAGTCAGGGTGACTTGTGTCCCAACGCCGACTTGTGATTTTAACGTCAGCGTTCCCTCATGCATTTCAGTCATCGCTTTGGCGAGCGGAAGACCCAGCCCCGTGCTTTGATAAGGAGAGCTTTGCGTATGATCATGGATTTGTCCAAAAGGCTCCATCGCTTCTTGAATACGGTCGGCGGGAATGCCGGCCCCTTGGTCGGATACAATAATTTCTAAATTTTCCTGCGTGTTGACATGCGCCTTGACGATGATATCACCGCCTTTATCGGAATATTTAACGGCGTTTGTTACAATATTAATCAAAATTTGCCGAAGCAAGCGAGGGTCAGCATATAAACTGGGTAACGTTTTTGGCACATCAATACTAATTTTTAAACCTGTACTAAAGATACGCGAGCTTGCTAAACGCACCACCGTTTGTATCAGCGCTTCAAGATCAACATTTTGCTCATCAAGATCAACGCGCCCTGCTTCGATTTTGGACATATCGAGTACTTCGTTAATAATTTCAAGAAGGTGACGGGCGCTTAGGTGAATATCGCCTAAATACTCGGTATATTTATCATTATTTAAATCGCCAAAAGTCCCCTTAATCATCATTTCAGAAAAACCAATGATGGCGTTTAGAGGCGTTCTAAGCTCGTGGCTCATATTCGCTAGAAAAGCTGATTTGGCGTGATTGGCAGAGTCCGCCTGCTCTTTTGCAAGCCTGAGAGAAAATTCCATTTGTTTGCGGAATGTAATATCAATGAGTGTCGTGACCTGAAACCGGCGCTGATCAGAAAGCTCAAGAGTAGCGGTGGTAAACCAGCCATTAGCAATATCTCCATCTTTTTTAAGGATTTTAACCTCGCCAGAACCTCGCTTGCCTGTTGTGATAAAGTTTTCATGGTTAATTTGTCCAACGGCTTGTTCGTCCTCCGTCACAAAATCAAGAAAGTCTTTCCCAAGAATATCGTGACGGTTCCATCCATAAATTCGTGTGAAGCTGTCATTGATTTTAACAACATGGCGTTTTTTATCACTCACAATGATACCAACCTCGCTCACATCAAAAATAGAGGTGAGCAAACGAAGAGCATCATCACGTTCTCGCTCAATAATCGAGGTGTCTGTCACCGACGGCTGAGCAATAACATCAAGATAGATAATATCCCCCACCTCGTCAAAGATGGGATTAATCCAAAACCCTGTAATGGCATCACGGTCATAATTTCGCTGCGGTGCGGCAACGGTGACAGGTGTTTTTTTCTCATAACAAGCCGTCAGTGACTCACGCATGCGCCTTGCATTATCAGGAATAAACAAATTTTCGATATTTTGGTTTACGATATTGACGCGGTCTTTTTCGAAAAACTTAACCGCTTTTTCGTTTAATTCACACACATAAAATCGCCCTTCTTGCGGTTTCACAAGAAAGCGTGTCACGGGCATTTGATCAAACAAGATCTTATGATCAATAGTGTCGGCACACATGAGCATATCCATTTTGTGTTAAGTAAAATCAATATAACGAAATTTCGTGAAAATATCACGTTTTTTTACTATTTTTCTAAATACACGGGTATTTTTAGCCGATTGCTTCAATGTAGCGTTGTAGGGGACTAACCTCTAGAAACTTAAGCACTATATCTCGCTCTGTGTCATATTTGGCTAAATCATCTCTCATATTGCCTATTAATGCCTCAATATCGTCTTCGGGGACAGGCTCTGCAATACAAAAAGACATTGAAACACCATTATTGCTGTCATCACCACGAAGCCCTTGTTGAAGGCGCATCGTGGCGGCCTGCGCCCCAAAAATATCGGATTGTTTAAGACTAAGAACAAACTGCCCATTTTCAAGGTAATAGGCATCATCAAAAGAGCGCAGGCAGCGCTTAATGTGCTTGGAGACAAGCTGTAAAGCGGATACTTTATCACTAATTGACTCAAAATCATCCACTCTGGTGTAAACAAGCGTAAACGGTTTGCCTTGACGGGCAACGCGCTCCATTTCTTTTTTCATATCTGGAAGCATAAATTCTTCAGACCGCATATTTGTCTGAGCATTAATGCCACTTTCATCAAAACCCTCTTCGCGCTCTAAACGCAAAAGGCGAATTATAAAGCCGTCAAATATTTGTTTGAAATCCTCAAAAGCTTTTAGCTCTGGTTTTGAACCCGTATGCACTTTTTGAAGCGTCATTTCGCAATGACGCCCCAAATCATCATGCAATTCTGCGAGTGTTTGAATGCTTGTTTTAGGAAAGGTCTTTGAAACACGTATTTTTTCAAGCCATACCCCAAAGCTATCGGGCATAACGGCGCCGTGCGTGGTGTTGCGGTCATTCGCGTAAGCCACAGCCACGCATAAATGGCCAAACCACTCAATATGCTCGTCAATAATATTGGCAAGCTCTTCAAAAATTGGTTTTGTTTGGATATCTGGGCTCATAACCCCATGATTATATAGGAAAATAGATTAATGAATAGTTTCAAATCCAGTTAATCTACCAGCCACTCTTTTTCAAGATTATCAAGAGTATCGGTTTTAATCGCGGCGCGGACTTCGCGCATGAGTTTATTGATAATCGCAACGTTATGCTGGCTCAATATTTGATAAGCCAGCATTTCTTTGGCCTTTAAAAGATGGTGGATATAAGCCTTGGAATAATCACGGGAGAAAGGAATATTTAAAGTTGGATCAAGGGGTTCTGGGTCGTCTTTAAACCGAGTATTCATCAAATTTATACGCTCATTCGGCACGCCCTTCATCAGAGCCATTCCATGGCGTGCAATGCGCGTTGGCATCACACAATCAAAAGTATCAATGCCGTACTTAACACCGTTAATCACATCTTTGATACGCCCTATCCCTAAAAAATGAATGGGTCGATCTGGGTGATTATGCTTTTCGCAAACCTCCAAAATACCATACATTTCCTCATCCGTGCCACCTAGACATCCCCCTATGGCCGTTCCGAAGAAAGGGCGTGAGGCAACATATTGCGCCGAAATAGTCCGCAAATCTTCGTAAACACCGCCTTGAACAATACCATATAACCCCTGAGAGCCATCATGGGTCTTTTCAAACGCGGCCAAGGATCTATCCCCCCACCTCATACTCATTTCCATTGATTTTGCAGTGTAATCCTTGGTCACTTGATAGGCAGTGCATTCGTCCATCTGCATAATCAAATCTGCGCCCAATTTTCGTTGTAAATCCATTGAAATTTCAGGATTAAGGGTCAGTTTACGCCCATCCATATAAGATTTAAACACTGCGCCGTCCTCAGTGATTTTAAGCAGGCTCTCTTTTTTCGAACTATTACGCCCTTTAATCTCATCCGCGCAAGTGCCGTGACCCATTGAAAAGACCTGAAAACCGCCACTATCTGTAAGCATCGGGCCATTCCAATTCATGAATTTATGAAGGCCTCCCATTTTTTCAACAATCTCAGCCCCTGGCTGAATCATCAAATGATACGTATTTGCAAGGATAATATCTGTCTGCGCTTCAACCATGTGCGCAGGCGATAGGTTTTTAATGGACGCCTTAGTCCCGCAGAAAATATAATTTGGCGTTTCAATTATGCCGTGCGGTGTTTTAAGCATGCCGACGCGTGCGCCAGAATTTGTCGCCTTATGGGTAATATCAAACCCAAAATTGGGGTATTCCAAGTTTTTTGTATAGTTTGAATCAAAAAGCCCGCTTTTGGACTGAACCGAAGCGGACTTTGATAGAGATGCTTGTAACATCTTTTAATACCTGACTTAAAAACTAAGCGCTAGCTGCTTGTTTTTTCTCGACTTCTGTCTTGTACCCGCGAAGCGCTGGATCAAGTTTTGTAGGAGCTGTAGATGTAAGAAACTTATCAATTCCACCTTTATGATCAATTGTACGCAAACCTGCCGCTGAGGCACGGATAGCAATTTTACGTCCTAATGTTTCACTGAAAACGGATGTATCTTGAACATTGGGCATGAATTTACGGCGTACTTTGTTATTCGCGTGGGAAACGTGGTTTCCGCTCATTACCTTTTTACCTGTAACCATACATTGACGACTCATGACTTTATCCTTAAATATCGCGCATTTAAGCGCATTTATTGAAATTCTGGGCGGACAATAGGCGATTTTAGCGGATAAAGTCAAGCGCAGAAGCGCCAATATTTCCTATATTTGTAAAAATTCCGCCAAATAAGTCAGTTTGTCCAAAAATCATCGCCCCAGATAACGCGGCAATAAACAAGATATGAGAAATGAAAGTAATGTAAATGGCACGGTGCAAATGAAGGGCTGCAAGTTGCGCGGTAGCCTTTTCTGGCCCTGCCCATGCCCGTTTAATCACATGTCCATCAATATCCTGGGTTGGTCCGCCAAGGCTGACTTTTAGTCCCCATGCCGCAGCGGTCACAGGAAACCCCCCTTCTTCGTATTTTGCCTGTCCTTTGGCGGAAAACCAGCCCCTAAAGGCGGTCATCAGCCCCGCCGTCGGCGTAAAAAGCGCGCCAATACTTATAAAAAACCCTGCTAAAACATTCGGGATAAAACCCATCAAGCGCTCCATCCCCATGGCGGCCTGACCAATATAACCTTTCCCGTCCCGCCCAAAACGCCACGAAAGACCTGCAAGCGCCGTGTAAATAAACGCCCCAGCAAGGCCAAAGATGAGATACCAAAGCACGGGCGCAACAATTCCCTTATCAAATGTCCGTACCATCATGGTCATGCCCACGCGGGTAATAGTGAAATCATCGGCCTTGGCAAGATTTGTGCGGGTTGAACGGGCTATACGGTAATAAGAATGCTTATCGACTGATTTTTTATTAAGTGCTTTATAAAGTTGCGCAAGGGCAAAGATAGAGCTACCCGATGCCATACAAAGTGTGAGTAACAGGGCATCAGGCAGGCGGTAATAGGATATTTGGCTTGTAAAACCATCGGCATAACGCCCAAATAAAAAGAAAATGCAAACAACCATCACTGTAAGCAAAAAGCCGCGGAAAATAAGGTCGCCTGGCAAGCGATCAGGCTTATCCATTTTTGCACCCAAATTACCAAAGAGTTTATCAATCAAATGCCACATAATGGGTGTTGTCAGGCCACCGGGCGGGGATTTGAACATTCCCACGAACAAAACCATAATAACCGCCACAATGGCCACAGGTAAGCGCTCTGCATCAAAAATATGGCTATGAAAGTTCTGAATGATATTGACGAATGACTGATCCATATACAAAACAATAGCATTGTTACCATAAATTGAAATGCCTAAAAAATTGTAATAAGTGAAAAATATCACTCCAAATCACATAATTTACTTATCCACAAAGTACCATAATTGTAATTTAATTAGTTGTTAGATTGTAAAAACAAAGGCAGACTTATTTAAAATAAATATAAAACAGGGTAATTATGACGGCATACACACAAATTGAGGCAATAAGAGCGGGAGCCAGACCAATCGGCCAAGTCATTGCGGCGCAACAAAGTCTGACGGCAATCTGGATGCGCCTAAACCCCATGACGTCTATTAACCCCATTCTTAATGCGACAGCACGCACCTTGGAAGCCAACGCCATTACAATTGGCCGAAGTGTTAAAGATTTCGGCAAACCAGAGTGGGGCATTGATCATACTGTTATAAACGGACTAAAAGTTGCTGTCGATATTGTACCCATTGTTAAAAAGCCATTTGGCGATTTGATTCATTTTAAACGTGATGAAGCCGCTATAGCAGGTCGAAACGACCCTAAAATTTTAGTGATAGGCCCAATGTCTGGGCATTACCTCACCCTACTGCGCGGTACAATGGAAGAATATCTTCCTGGCGCGGAAGTCTATGGGACAGATTGGCACAACGCGCGCGATGTTTCGCGCGCCGATGCGCCAAAATTCGATCAAGACGATCAAATTGCCTATATTCGTGAGTTTATAGAACATTTAAGCCCAAATCTCCATATTATCGCGGTCTGCCAGCCTTCTGGCCCTGCGATAACAGCGCTCTCACAAATGGCACAAGATGGAGCGCCCAATCAGCCTTTATCCCTTACGGTCGTTGCTGGCCCGGTTGATACGGCGGCAAACCCTTCAGAGATTTCTGAATTTCCACATCATGCGCTTTTTTCACCTTTTTTAAGCGCATCTACGTCAACAGTGCCCCGCCAATATGCAGGGGCAGGAAGACGTGTCCATATGGGATACGCACAATTATCAGGCTTTGTAGCGCCCAATTTACAAAAGCACATTGAAAAACTTCGGGGCGCGCACATGGACAGGGTCAGAGGCGATATAGACGGCGCCATTAAGACAGAAACATTTTACGATGAATATCTAGCTGTTATGGATTTACCCCGTGAATTTATTGACCAGCATTGCCAACGTACTTTTGTTAATCGTGATTTGGCAAATGGTAGTTTGGTTGTTCAGGGACAGCATATCCAGCCTAGTTCAGTAAGTAAAACGGCCTTAATGACGATTGAGGGTTCAAAAGATGACATTTCCTGCGTCGGACAAACAGAGGCCGCCCATCGGATACTAACAGGTGTCCCTGCTCATAAACGCTTTCATCATGTTGAAGAAGGCGCAGGTCATTATGGTTCCTTTGAAGGATCGCGCTTTCGCAGCGGTATAGCCCCGCGCGTCATGCATTTTATACGCGAACAAGGGGAGCAAGCTGGATTAAGGTATTCAGCCATGCCTATAGAGCGCCAATTGATTGAACCTACTCGCTGGCAATGGTCGACACAAAAGCCACAACATCTTGTTGCGCTAACAGCCGCAACAGCATAGAATAGACTATGAAAAATAAAGGCTAATAATGCTTTATTATGTGTCTTTTGCCATCTAAATTCTTGCCCTTCAGGTTTTAAACGCTATAGTGATGTCATACGATTTATTTAGTTTTTGGGAGCACCTTCGGGGAGATCTTATGAAAAAGGCGTCAAAACCCTTACTCAACACGCGTTTATCTGCGCAATCGAGCAAAGATTTGCTGGAGGATCGGCGTGAAAAAGCCACGACGCGTTACCCTTTTCATGAGATTTCTGAACATTTAGATGTCAAAATAAGCCCGCGGGCCAAACGTATGGCGCTGCGCGTCGATGCCAAGGATGGCTCGGTCAAGCTTGTTATCCCAAAACGCGCAAGCATCCGCAGTGCCTATGAATTTGCCCTTAAGAACGCCTATTGGATTAAAGACCGCGTTGCTGAAATGCCTGAGGCTATTGCCTTTGACCATGGCACAGTTATTCCTGTTTTAGGGAAAAACCGTAAAATCTCGATAGATTACAATAGCACTTTAAAAAGAACATCTATCATATTGAAAAACAATGAAATTATTGTCTCTACTAATAAAGAAGACCCGAGCTCACGTATTAAGCGCTTTTTGATTGATTTAGCGAAAAAAGAGTTAACTGCCCTCGCCCATTTGAAGGCTGAAATGGCCGATAGAACAATTGATCGCGTGGATGTAAAAGACACAACAAGCCGTTGGGGGAGTTGTTCGCATGATGGGCGGATTTCGTTTTCTTGGCGGCTTATATTTGCGCCGATGGAGGCTATGGATTACGTCGTCGCTCACGAGGTCGCCCATTTGGTGCATTTGGATCACTCGCCCAACTTCTGGAGAGTCTGCGAGCAACTATCAAACCAATATCACAAAGGCCATCGATGGATGAAGAAAAACGGCGCGCAGCTCATGCGTTATGGTGCTTAAGCGTTTATACTATCCAAAAACCCCTGCAGGATAAATTGCGCTGCGAGTTTGTCGGTTAGGCCAGATTCTTTTGCCCCTTTTCTTGCCATTTTTGGCATATCCACACGACTATCCACGAATGTATCCACAGCTTGTGTGGATAACCTCTCATCCCACAGGCCAATCCATGGGTCTTTACCAAAGACATCGTCATGCGCTTTTGAATACTGAATCATCTGGTCGGCAAAAGATCTTGTCGCGTCACAACGCGGCCCATGAGAGCCATCCATATTGATGGGAAAGCCGAATAAATATGATTTTATCCCAAAATCCCACACAACCTCGCACAGGCTCAGCATATCACTGTCGAATTTACTGCGTTTAATAGTGATGAGGGGCGTGGCAATAGATTGGGCGTCGTTACTGATGGCGACCCCTATTGTTTTACTCCCCATATCCAGCCCCATAATGCGCCCTTTTTTGGGGCAGCCCTGACGTTTATCTTCTGTTCCTGTTTTTATAACTTTTATAGGCATGCGTCCCTTGCACGGTTTAATCCATGGTGATAGAAGATTTAAACAGTATTTATTGTCTTTAATAAAGGATTATCACCTCATGTCGTTAGAGAAAAAAGACGTTGAAAAAGTCGCCCGCCTCGCCCGTCTGAAAATAACAGACGAAGAAGCCACACGTTATGGCACGCAGCTTTCCAATATAATTAATTTCGTAGAACAACTGAAAGAAGTTGATACAGACAATGTTGAACCGCTCGCCAGTGTGGTCGATATCAAATTACGCCTTCGTGAAGACGTGGTAACTGATGGCGGTATTCAAGCCGATGTAATTGCTAATGCCCCCGAGAGCCTTGAAGGCTTCTTTGTAGTTCCGAAAGTGGTGGAATAAGTGATGAGCGTTGTTAGAAAAGGTAACAAAGAAATACCCTCAGAAAAAAAGCCTGTTATCTATACGATAAAAAGTGCAGCGATATTATTTATTATTACAGGCTTGGGAGGCTTTATTTTTCCTGACGCTTATATGAAGTTTTTAGCATTTGATAGTTTCATATTAAATATATTCAGCGGTAGTCTTGTCGCCATAGCGCTTATTGAATATTTTATCATTCCAAAGATTTTACTTAATACAAATACAGGTAATTAGAAAATGACTAACCTAACGAATATGACAATGGTTGAGGCTCTCAAGGGTCTTGAAAATAAAGATTTCACATCGGTTGAAATCACACAGGCGCATATTGATGCGATGCAAAGTGCCCGCCACCTTAATGCGTATATCACCGAAACACCAGAAATTGCGCTAAAGCAGGCCGCGGCGAGTGATGCAAAACGTGCCAAGGGCGATGTTGGCCTGCTTGAGGGTATCCCGGTTGCGATTAAAGATCTATTTTGCACTAAGGGCGTTCAAACAACGGCAGGAAGTCATATCCTTGAGGGTTTTACACCGCATTATGAGTCCTCTGTAACGACAAATATGTTTGCTGACGGTGCGGTCATGCTCGGTAAAGTTAATCTTGATGAATTTGCCATGGGATCTGCCAATACAACAAGTTATTACGGTAATGTCATTAATCCATGGAAACGCAATAACGGCGATGACGCCGATCTTGCGCCGGGTGGTTCTTCTGGTGGGTCTGCGGCGGCGGTGTCGGCACGTATTGCCATGGCGGCAACAGGAACAGATACGGGCGGATCCATTCGTCAACCTGCGGCTTTTTGTGGCATTACAGGGATTAAGCCAACTTATGGGCGCTGTTCACGTTGGGGGATCGTAGCATTCTCCTCCTCGCTCGATCAGGCGGGCGCGTTTGCGCGCAACGTTGAGGATAGCGCGTTACTTCTTCAGTCTATGGCTGGATTTGACCCCAAAGACAGCACAAGCGCTGATCTTCCTGTGCCTGATTTTGTTGCAGGATTAAAAGGCGATATCAAAGGACTCAAAATTGGTATTCCTAAAGAATACCGCGTTGATGGTATGCCAAAAGAGATTGAGGATATTTGGCAAAAAGGGATTGATTGGCTTAAAGACGCAGGCGCAGAAATTGTGGATGTGTCCTTGCCACATACGAAATATGCTTTGCCAACTTATTATATTATCGCCCCTGCAGAATGCTCATCGAACCTTGCCCGTTATGACGGAGTCAAATTTGGCCTTCGTGTTGAGGGCAAAGATTTAACAGAAAGTTATGAGTTGACCCGCGCCTCAGGATTTGGGGATGAGGTTAAGCGCCGCATTATGATCGGTACTTACGCCCTTTCCTCTGGCTATTATGATGCATATTACATCAAAGCACAAAAAGTCCGTCGCTTGATTTCCAATGACTTCATGGAAGCTTATAAAAAATGTGACGTTCTTTTAACGCCAACAGCGCCAAGCGCCGCTTTTGCCCTTGGTGAAAATGAAGATGATCCGATTAAAATGTACCTCAATGACGTGTTTACTGTCCCCGCCTCTTTGGCGGGTTTGCCTGGCATGTCTGTGCCTGCTGGCGTTGATAGCTTAGGCTTACCGCTCGGATTGCAAATTATTGGGCGTCCATGGGATGAAGAAAATGTTCTTAGAGTTGGACACGCCATCGAGAAATCTGCTAATTTTAAACAGATGCCCCAATTTATTGAAAAAATTGCCGCTTAACTTATTGAAGCCATACAAAGGAAAAAAGCATGAAAAATCTCATTTTGATCGTAACGCTCCTCATCATCGGAGCGCCAGAAATGGGGCATGCTCAAACACCTGTATCAAGTGAGATGGCCAATCAATACTTTGCCAATTGTAAAATGAATAAAGACCCGCGCTTTGCGACCGAAGTGCAGGAAATGTTCTGTGCCTGTACCGCTGTTAAAATGACGGAGGGTTTCACCGTTGAGGACATGCAAACAATGGGACAACAAAACCAAGCAGGGCGTGATGCAACCAATAAGCTAATCATTAATATTTACGCCCCCTGCATTCAGTACCCTGCGCGCGCCTATCATTACAGCACCTGCGTACAAAATCCGAAAACAAAGATGTTGGGCAAGAATGTCGATGGGCTTTGTGGTTGTGCCGCAGATAATGTTGCCACGCATCTTCAACAAAATGCACAAAATTTATTTAGACAGATTTTGGCGCAAAACCCAAATGTGGGCGACCCAATGCAGGCTTTATATGATAGCCCAAGCTTTCAGCAAGTGGCACAATCAAAACTGATGAGCTGCGTGGGACGTTAAGCATTAATTCTAATATTCTAATTTTACAGGTTTTTGTTCTATGTCTTTAGCTGCTAAGGATAAACGCGCGGTGCTTTTCTCTCTCGCTGGCTTTAGCCTTTTCGCGATTGGTGATTTGTTTATCAAGTTTTTGGCCGATGATGGATTTAAACCGGTTGAAATCGCATTTTTCTTAAATATGTTCTACCTCCCTTTTTTATTAGTATTATCTCCGGTCATCGGCGGGATAAGGGCAACACTACGAACAGAAAAGCTATGGCTTCATGTCTTACGCGCCTTAATTGGTGTTATGATATTTTTGATTGTTGTTAACGCCTTTAAGGAATTGGGGCTTGGACTGTCCTATACTCTTATTTTTGCCTCCCCTTTTATGGCGAGCATTCTATCTGCTATTTTTTTAAAACAAAAAATTCACATCCATCGTTGGGCATCCATTGTTATGGGGTTTATCGGTGTTTTAATCGTTTTAAGACCATGGTCCCACCCGTTTGAACCTGCCGCTATTGCATTATTAGGGGCCTCTTTCCTGATTGCCACAAATCACATTCTTGCCCGCAAAATCGGTGATGAAGAACCTTTGATGGCCTTTTCCCTCTTTGGCTGTATTGTCGCCGTACAAGTTTTTGGCGTGCTTAATTTTTATGATGGGGAGTCTAACATTCCCCAAGCCCATGATTGGGGTTTTTTCTTTATAATTGCCTTGTTGCATATGGGCGGTATTTTGCTGACCTCAAAGGCCTTTAGCTCCGCTGATACTGCCATCGTAGCGCCATTTCATTACGTGCAGCTTTTATGGGGCACGCTTTTTGGTGTGTTTATCTTCTCGACAATACCAGATTTATGGACGGGAGTTGGTGCAAGTATTATCGTCCTGAGTGGTATTTACCTAATCTATCGCGAGCACGTCCGCAAAGTAGATTTTACCACCGCCACAACAGCCCACGGCGCGATCGATCAGGATTAGAGTTTTATGCCATTTTTAAAGTTATTGCCCTTAAATGTTTACGCTGGGTTATTCGTCTTGGCCGCGTTTTTATCCTTTAATATCGCCGATGCGTTCTTAAAGCAGGCTTCAACGATTTATAGTTTTGCTGAGGCGGCGCTTTATCCTGTATTGGCTTATGGAATTTTACTCATTATTGCGTCTGGTTTTACCAAAACATTTGCAGGTCTTACGCAAATTCATAAGACACAACATAAAAAACTTCATGTAATCCGAGCCTTTTGCGGGACGGGCTGTTTTTTCAGCTTTGTGCTCGCTATTCAATTCATCACATTTGCAAAGACATACACGCTTTTGCTGACCGCCCCTTTATGGGTTGCTGTTCTCTCCATTTTCTTCTTTAAGGAAAAAATTGGGATCCACAGATGGACTGCAATTTTGGTTGGTTTTGCTGGTGTTTTAATCGTCTTAAGACCAGGTATTATAACCTTATCATGGGCAAGCTTGCTTGTGCTCTCGGGCGCACTCTCTCTGGCTGTTTTTTTAATACTGACCCGAAAAATTGGAGCAAAAGAGCCAATGATCAATATGGTTTTATTTCCAATCATCACAGATTGTATTGTCTTTCTTCCAATCATTTTATGGATGGGCAATTGGACACCCCCGCAAATAGAGCATTTTGCCCTTTTTGCCGCTTCGGGCTTTTTCTATCTCATGGGGACAACGTTTTCAGCGGTTGGCTTTTCACGCGGAGATTCCTCTATGCTTGCTCCGCTGCAATATTCTCAGATTATATGGGGCACTATCATTGGTCTTATCATCTTCAATGAAATTCCAGAAAAATGGACTATCATAGGGGCAACAGTAATTATCTTGAGCGGAGTTTACCTCTTTTATCGTGAGCATAAGGCACATAAAAGCCTCACCTAAACCTTGCGATATGCCCTTCTGTGCGATATGTATAGGCATTATAAATCTAGAAATACAGGCAAAGATAATGGCACAACTCATTAAAGGCAAAACGGGTGATTGGGAAATTGTAATTGGTATGGAAATCCATGCCCAAGTGATCGCAAAGTCCAAGCTTTTCTCTGGGTCTGCCACAGCGTTTGGAGCAGAGCAAAATACGCAAGTGTCTATGGTTGATGCGGCGATGCCTGGTATGCTCCCTGTTCTTAATAAGCACTGCGTCGAACAGGCCATCAAAACAGGCCTTGGCCTGAACGCCGTCATTAACGAAACATCGATCTTTGCCCGTAAAAATTACTTTTACCCAGATTTGCCACAAGGCTATCAAATATCACAATTTGAAGACCCTATAGTGGGTTTAGGAAAAATTGAAATTGATCTGCCTGATGGGACAGTTAAAGAGATTGGCATAACACGCCTGCACCTTGAACAAGATGCAGGGAAATCTGTTCATGATCAGCACCCGACAAAGTCTTATGTTGATTTGAACCGTTCTGGCTGCGCCCTGATGGAGATTGTATCCGAGCCAGATATCAGAGGGCCGGAAGAAGCGGCCGCCTATATCAATAAAATCCGTATGATCTTGCGCTATCTTGAGACCTGTAATGGAAACATGGATGAAGGGTCAATGCGCGCCGACGTAAACGTCTCTGTCCGCCATCCCGGAGATGAACTAGGGACACGCGCAGAGATTAAAAACGTGAACTCTGTTAAAGCAATGCAGCAAGCAATTGATTTTGAAGTTGCCCGCCAAATCGAGATTATTGAAAGTGGCGGCAGTGTTGTCCAAGAAACACGCCTTTGGGATCCTGTGAAAATGGAAACGCGCTCTATGCGCTCTAAAGAAGAAGCCCATGATTACCGTTATTTCCCTGATCCAGACCTCTTGCCGCTTACGCTTGAAGAAGGGCTTATTGAGCGTTTGAGAGCAGAGCTGCCCGAACTCCCCGATCAAAAGAAACACCGTTTCATGAGTGAATACGGTCTGAGCCTTTATGACTCAACGATCCTTATTGCTGAACGGTCACGTGCGGAATATTACGAAACCGTTGCCAATGATAACGATGCCAAGCTTGCGGCGAACTGGGTCATTAACGAGCTTTTGGGCGCATTGAACAAAGATGAGAAAAAGCTTGAAGACTCTCCTATTTCCGCGGCGCAGCTTGGCGGTCTTATCGCCCTTATTACAGATAATACAATCTCGGGTAAAATTGCCAAAGATGTCTTTGCCGAAATGTACACCTCAGGCAAAAGTGCTGACGTTATTGTTGAAGAAAAAGGTTTGAAACAGGTCACTGACACAGGCGCGATTGAAGCCATTATTGATCAAGTGATCGCCGATAACCCCGATAACGTGACTGCGTATCGCAGTGGTAAAGACAAGCTCTTTGGCTTTTTTGTCGGACAAGTCATGAAGCTGTCAGAAGGCAAAGCCAACCCTGCTATGGTCAACGATTTGCTAAAGAAGAAGTTATAAAAATCCCCAAAAAGGATTAAAGACCTATTTTTATTGACATATTATAATAAAATCCCTATAAAACCGTTCAAAAGAGGGTTTTATGGCAACTTTAGATGAGCAAATAGAAGCATTAAAAGGTAATACAGGACTATTCGTCCCTATTCGTACTTTGGATAAACGTGATAACGGCTTATCAACGGATGAACAAGCGCGCCTTACTGAGATTACAAAAGTCTTATCTGAACACAACTATTTTTTCCTTGGCGAGCTTGCAATGGAAGATCCGCATACACTTAATAAATCTACATCAGGTAGCTTGTCTGAAAATGACTTTGCTATTTTGAGTAAAGTTATGCAATCCGAGGGTTTTGGTTATAGGGCCGTAACAAACCATAACTTTTATTACGATGAGTATAGGCCAGCAAAAACACGCTCCCTTCAAAAAGAAGCAGGAATTACAAGGCGTGATGAAGTAAGAGGGTTTCTTGTAAAACACTTTGGCTCTGATGCGCTCAGAGAACCATTAAAAATTGTTCAATCTGCCCACCTAAACAGCGACGGCCTTACAGCAAAATTCACATTAAGCGCAGACTTGCTGGCAAGGAATTCAGCGACTGCAGATACTGATTTATCCGAAACATTAGGGGATTCTCTTAAAAGAGTAATAACCCGTGCTTGGCTACAGGCAACAGGTAATAGCAGTTTAAAAACAAATGACGCTCATAACCTCTTTAGTGCTAAAGACAGCGTGAACGTATCAATTCAAGAGGGTGATATTCGTGTCACTATTCCACTGTCCGCGACCTATAGAGGCGCAATCGAAGACGGCCATATTGCTATTGAAGCTTTAACAGAATCTATGAATACAGAAGTTAAATTCGCTCTTCATAATCTCCGATAAATAGTTCCCTTGTGCAATGATTTATATCTATATAGTCTTGAATAGCTATTAATTAATATGAGGATTCACAAGGAAAAAAGATGCTCAAACGTCAGCCCCTTCCTTATACGACAAATGGACTTGGCCGTGTTTTTGTGGGCCTGAGTTGGGATGCGCGTGAAGATAAAGTCAAAACGATTGATCACCTGATTAAAAAGGACTCGCAGCATGATTTGGATCTATGCTGCTATATCTATAACCAAAAAAACGAATTTATTGATTTTGTGGGTGCTGAAGGCTCTGAATCTATTGATGAAAGTGGTAAAATCTATCACAGCGGTGATAACCTTAGTGGAACTGGCGGCGGCGATGATGAAACCATTTCTGCAGAACTCAATCAATTGCCGGAAAACTATAAAACACTCATTTTCATGGTGGAGGTCGGCAGTCGTCACTTTTTTGATCAGGTCAAAGACCCCACGGTTCGCCTAGTCGATGGCAAAACCAACGCCGAATTATCCCAAACAAACATTAACGATGAAAAGGCTGTCACAAGTGCCTATTATGTCTATGCTGCGCTCGCTCGTGACCCCGCCTCACGCACAGGGTGGAGTGTTTTCCTCATCAATGAATACCCAGATATAGAACAAGTGGAAGATTGGGGCACGTATCTCGCCCGATATGCTTAATTAATTGAAACTTATTATGAAACAAGGGTGAAAGCGTATTGATCTTGAGTGTCAGCCCTGCTATTTAAACGTTAACGGATACGTGGCCGAGTGGCTGAAGGCGCGCCCCTGCTAAGGGTGTATGGGATTTATAGTCTCATCGAGGGTTCGAATCCCTCCGTGTCCGCCATTTTTTATTAAAAATAAATAACATGTTCTTGTATAGATAAACCAAACAAAGAGCCCCTCTAAAAAATAAGGAAGAAAATGGCAAAGCCCCTTACAGATAAGGAAGTAAACGAACAATATGAAAGATATGAGAATCCTCAGAATGGTTATGAGGAAATAGTTTCTGGGTTAGATGTTTTTTTAGCTTTAATTTTAGGACCTATTTTTTTCTTATCAAAAAATATCTGGAACTGGGCTTTGATAATATCTGCCATACAATCTTTAATCTTATTTTTCGTTGCCACAAATATTTTTGAAGGTGTCGTTATAATGTCAATTGTTTATTTAACACTTACCGTAATGACTAAATCCATTCTGCGAATTCATTACAAAAGAATGGGATGGAATCAAAAGCTTCCATTACCTACTGAAAGTAAAGCCATTAACCTTTTTCTTGCAGTTACAAAAAATATGACTAACTCGTAAGAAATATTTAAAAAGACAAGTGGTGTCAAAGCAGCGCCATTTTGTTCATTTTGAAGCATTCATTAAAATTGGTGCGTAGGCTTAGGAATTGATTGTGCCGCCGATACCAAATTTGTGACTGCCTATATACTAGAAATATTTATCATCAACATTAAAAACAAAGCCATCAGGAAAAACACCTGAGTGAGTGTTGCGAGGGGAATATAAACGCTTGCGCGTGTATGTGTCTGCTTTATCATGGTAAAAATCTACACTTTTTAACCCACAAAAGAAAAATCAGACCCTATGACACACAGCTTTTTAAATGCACCGCATCCCTTTATCGATAGCGCTGATGATAATGTAATAACAATCATCCCCTTAAATGAAAAAGGGTTTGCACAATGGATTGTGGAACAGAGCCAATCAATGCTCCTTCAGGTGGAACAAGCTGGCTTTATTGGTAAAAGCGGCAATAGCGCTGTCATTCGAGATAAAAAAAGCTTTGTAACGCATATACTGATGGGGTGGGATGGTGATTTTAATATTCATAGCTCCTGTGCTATCTATGCGCTTATTCAATCCCAATTTAGCGGCGACTTCATCGAAAGCGTCACATTTAAGGTTCATGAAGATGATATTGATGAAGATTTGATTGATAAAATAAGCATCGGTTGGGGGCTGGCTGCCTATAAATTTGATGCCCATAAAAAAGATAGTCATGCCAATAAGCGCCCTATTCTCATATGGCCAGAGCACGCCAATAAGAATTTTGTCACCGCGCAGATTGCCTCTATTTGTCTTATCCGTGACCTGATTAACACACCTGCAAATATACTGGGCACAGATGAGCTTGCAGGCGCGGCGCACGAGGTGGCCAAGCACTTCAAAGCCAAAATCAACATCATTAAAGGCGATAAACTGGAAAAAGAATTCCCTCTTATTCACGCTGTCGGCATGGCAAGCCCACGTGCGCCGCAACTGGTTGATATGACATGGGGTAAAAAAACCGACCCCAAAGTGACTATTGTGGGTAAAGGAATTATTTATGACACAGGCGGTCTAAACCTGAAAACAGGGACAGGCATGCGTTACATGAAAAAAGACATGGGCGGAGCGGCGCATGCTCTTGGCCTTGCATGGATGATCATGAGCCAAAACTTGCCCATCCAACTGCGTGTGCTTCTGCCGATTGCCGAAAATGCGGTTGCGGGTAATGCCTATCGCCCCGGGGATATCTTAAACAGCCGCAAAGGCCTGAGTGTTGAAATTGATAATACGGACGCCGAAGGCCGCCTTGTTGTTGCCGATGCGCTATGTTACGCGAGCGAAGATAAGCCCGATTTTATAGTCGATTTTTGTACCCTAACGGGCGCGGCGCGTGTTGCGCTTGGTTATGACATCCCCGCCTTTTTTTCAAACAATGAAGATGTTATTGATAACCTACGTAAAACAAGCGTTCAACATCACGACCCCGTCTGGCCCTTACCATTATGGCCAGGCTATATCGCGGATATCGAAACACCCCTTGCTGATATTAGCAATGATGGTGTTGGCCGCGCAGGGGCAATCTATGGCGGGCTTTTTTTACAAAAATTCGTTGATCAAGACATTGATTGGATTCATCTTGATTGTTACGCATGGGAACAAACTGGCAAAGCAGGCCGTCCGCAAGGCGGCGCCGACACGGGAATGCGCGCCCTTTATTCACACATAAAAGAGCGTTATACTCGTTAAATGATATTGAGTGTTATAACACCAACTGCTGATATTTTAGGAAATCCACAAGAGCCTAATATCATTAGTAATAACGATAGCCAGCTACTCTATGGTGAGACGTTTGAAGTTCTAGAGACCCATGGCGCTTATGTTAGGGGAAAAAGCACCCTTGATGGCTATGAAGGCTATGTTGAGCGAGTGCAACTGGTGAAAGAGGCCTTTCCCTGTAACGCTGTTATAACTGCGCCCCTCACACATCTTTTTGAGCAACCTGACTTTAAATCACGCCCCCTTATGCCCCTTAGCTTTTTTTCCCGCATTTATGCGAGTGCTCAGCGTGAGGGAGGCTTTACCCGCACTTCTAATGGCTGGGTTTTTACAGACCATATGCAGGAAATCAAGGCGCTCAATCTGAGCAAAGATCTTGCCGATATTGCCTTACAATATTATGGCACACCTTACCTTTTTGCAGGCAGATCGTACTTGGGCATTGATTGTTCTGGTCTTGTACAGATGGCAGTAATGGGTTTAGGCCACCCTTGCCCGCCGCGTGATACAAAAGATCAGTTTGATACAATTGGGATACCCGCCGCTCGCGATGATTTAAAACGTAATGATATCGTCTATTTTAATGGACATGTGGGTATTATGGTGGATGAAACCAACATCCTGAATGCCACCGCCCGTTTCATGAGTGTTGTGATTGAACCCCTAAGCAATCTAGAAACGGCCTATAAGGGTATAACGAGCATTAGACGTATTTCTGAATAATTCGAGCATTATACGCTTCAAAGCTTAAAAAATGATTAATTTTTGCTAATAATAAACAACCTCCAAAACCTTATAAGATACTGAAATATAATAACAATATCATTCTCACTTGCAAAATATATGGAAACTATGCTTTGTTTACATATATTTAAAAAAGATGAGGTGTGTAATGGGTCTAGCAGAGGTTTTGCGTGTTGTTGTCGGATTAACAGGTGAGCCAGATATTGATGTGGCGGCTCAATTAGAACAAACCAATGGTTTTGCGTTAGGCTGGCAATTAGAAACTGCCATTCAAAATTTGACTCATGATGGTGACTTAAGAGGCTATCAATATGGCCTTTTACAGGCCTCTCGCCAAGCAGAAGAGAGGGCTAACTCAATAAGAAATGCCCAAACAATCCAATCTGTTCTTCCCGCCGTTGAGGAAATAATTAAAAATTGGACAGACAATGAGCGCGCACCACGCGGTGAAGACGGCTCTTGGGGCCCTATCCATGTTTTACAAAGTGCGTTTAATATTAACAATCCCGATGGTGTTTTTGGGCCTGCGACTGCCCGCGCTTTGCTAGACCATCAAATAGAAGCCTATAATAACAATTTTGAACACGGTAGCGCCGTAGATCTGCAAGTTTTCAGAGATACTTACTTTTATAGCATCATAGCTGCCCCAGCCGAAGCGAGGCTTTTTGACGCCGCAGCTAGCTCATATGAGGAAAGGCAGGCTTTGCAGGATGATCTGACGGCGCGCATTGAACAAACGAATGCATTTATACGCGAAGAATTTAGTGGCTGTGTTAACGAGGCCGCTGACTTTGATGTATTTAACCCATTTCAGGAAATACTCGCTGCTATCCCCCCTCTAGCGCAGATTGCTGAAGAAGAAGAAAAGGCACATGAGCAGATTGCCAATGCAATTCATCTTTCCTGTAGCAGATTTTTGGAACAAGTGGATATCAACATACGTGAAGAGCTTGTTGCAGGTGTTGCTGCCCGCATTGAGCCTGTCTTAAGGCAGGCTATCACTCAAAGGGTTGATGCAGTTAACAGAGAGGCTATCGAGAGGTTACTATTAGAGCAAAGAAGAGAGCTCACACCCGAAGCAAGAGGTCGGGATGCAGCTTATACGCGGCTAGAAATCTAACTAAAACTACTTATCCTCTTCACTTGCATCATACGATGGTGAACTGATTTTGTTAAGGTCAGCAAAGGGGTTAGCATCTTCGCGCTGTCTTTTACCAAGCAAACCGCTCGGTTGAAAAGGCTCATCTGCGCCCATTGAGGGTGTTGCCGGGCCCATGTATTCAACTTCGGTTGGTAGAGGATATTTTCCTAGATATTCATTGTGATAGTCAGGCAAGGGATAAGGGCGGGCAGGAACGCCGCGGAAGTCAACAGAGATAACCTGCGGAAGAAGATGCGCGTCATAGCCCATTTTATATTTTTCAACAGGAACCATGATCTGGCTCATACGATTGCCCTCGGCATAACAGGTTACCGTAACATCTTCAACAGTACGGTTCATCGTTATAGTCTGCCCTGTATAGGCAACATAGCGGTAATCAGTGTTATGAAGATGGCATTTTGCATTGTCAGCACCAGGCGTTTCAAGCTTCACATTCTGGGTCTGAAAGTGAATGTCAGGCTTCGCGCACGCCGCAAGTGACAATGCTGTAAGCATTAATACCGAGAGTGCCAAACCATTTTTCATTAAGAATATCCGTGTCAATATGAATCAAATTTCTATTACGTTACCCGAATGCCCTGTTTAAGTCTATTCAGGGCAAAAGGTTATGCAGCTTTTTTGGCGGGTTCTGCTTTCGGCGATTGCACCTTGAAATCGAGTGCTCCACCTTTTTCACTGACCTGTACGCTTGATCCATCTAAAATCTCACCGCGCAAGATCATTTCAGCCATACGGTTTTGAAGATTAGTTTGGATCACACGCTTGAGCGGACGCGCCCCATAGGCAGGATCATACCCTTGATCCGCCAACCATTTTTTGGCTTTGTCATCGACATCGAGCTTAATGCGACGATCTACAAGGAGTTTATAGAGATAGCCCAGTTGAATATCGACAATCCCCGTCATGACCTCTCGTCCAAGGCGGCTAAAGAGGAGGATTTCATCAAGGCGATTTAAAAATTCAGGGCGGAAAGCATTGGTGACCGCTTCCATAACCTGCGGGCGGACTGTTTCAACATCTTGCCCTTCTTGAAGGCGGACGAGATACTCTGCCCCCAAATTTGAGGTCATAATCATGACCGTATTGCTAAAATCGACAGTGCGACCCTGCCCGTCCGTTAAGCGGCCATCATCGAGAACCTGCAATAGCACGTTAAAGACATCGGGGTGTGCTTTTTCAACTTCGTCAAACAAAACAACTTGATAAGGGCGGCGGCGAACAGCTTCGGTCAATGCGCCCCCCTCTTCATATCCAACATACCCAGGCGGTGCGCCAATAAGACGAGCAACAGAATGTTTTTCCATATATTCAGACATGTCCATACGCACTAGCGCCGTATCATCATCAAATAAAAATTCTGCGAGAGCCTTCGTCAGCTCTGTCTTACCAACGCCAGTGGGTCCAAGGAATAAGAAAGAGCCAATTGGGCGATTAGGCGATTGAAGACCCGCCCGCGCACGGCGCACAGCGTTTGATACGGCAATAACGGCTTGGTCTTGCCCCACAACACGCTCACGGAGCTTATCTTCCATCGCAAGAAGCTTATCGCGTTCACCTTCAAGCATTTTATCAACAGGGATACCTGTCCACTTACTGACGACGGCGGCGATATCATCGGCGGTGACTTCTTCATCAATCATGTGGTCATCGGTTACTTTAGAGGCTTTTTCGAGGAGTTCTTGCAATTCAGGGATTTGGCTGTATTTAAGCTCTGAAGCGCGTGTCCAATCACTATTACGCTCTGCTTGTTCGAGTTCAATACGGGCACGATCAAGCTGCTCTGTCACCTTTTGGGCGGCATTGAGCTTCTCTTTTTCTTTCGTCCATTTATCCGTTAAAATCTTAGATTCAGCTTCGAGCTTAGACAGCTCATCTTCTAAATCTTTGAGACGTTGAATCGATGCCTTATCTTTTTCATTAGAAAGTGCCTCTTTTTCAATTTTTAGCTGAATGATGCGCCGATCAAGCTCATCAATTTTTTCAGGTTTGCTATCAACAATCATACGCAGGCGCGAGGATGCCTCATCTACTAAATCAATCGCTTTATCAGGCAAAAAGCGATCGGTAATGTAACGATTAGAGAGCTGGGCCGCCGCCACAATAGCGGAATCAGTAATACGTACACCATGGTGCGCCTCGTATTTTTCTTTCAAGCCGCGTAAAATTGAAATTGTGTCTTCTACAGTCGGCTCTGGCGTGAATACAGGTTGAAAACGACGTGCAAGCGCCGCATCTTTTTCAATATATTTCCGATATTCCGCCAAGGTTGTTGCACCAACCATGTGCAGTTCTCCGCGCGCCAAAGCGGGTTTGAGCATATTAGACGCATCCATTGACCCTTCAGATTTGCCCGCACCCACAAGTGTGTGCAGCTCATCCAAAAACAAAACAATCTGCCCCGAGGCCGCTTTGACCTCATCAAGCACAGCCTTCAGGCGCTCTTCAAATTCACCGCGAAATTTTGCCCCCGCGATAAGCGAGCCAAGATCAAGTGACATCAAGCGTTTATTTTTAAGGCTTTCGGGAACATCGCCGTTAATAATACGTTGCGCCAGCCCTTCAGCAATCGCCGTTTTACCGACGCCAGGCTCACCAATAAGGACGGGGTTATTCTTAGTACGGCGTGATAGAATCTGGATAGTACGGCGGATTTCTTCATCGCGCCCAATAATCGGGTCCATCTTGCCCTGACGCGCCGCTTCGGTTAGGTCAGTCGCATATTTTTTGAGCGCTTCGAACTGATCTTCTGCATTGGCGGTATCAGCCGTACGTCCTTTACGCATGGCATTAATGGCTTGATTAAGGCCATCGGGTTTAATTTTGGCTTTTTCGAATATTTCGGCAATATCCGATGATTTTTGCATACTCATGGCCTGCAAAATACGCTCTGCCGTTACGAACTTGTCACCTGATTTTTCACTTATATTCAATGCGTTATCAAGTATTTTTGAGAGATCGCCTGAGATACGGAGCTGCCCCGCGCCTGATCCTGTAATCACAGGGAATTTAGAGATAGATTTGCTTATATCAGCACTTAAAACCGCAAGGTTTCCACCCGCTTCCTCAATAAGACGAGGGACAATCGCGTCCTCATCATCCAGCATGACCTTTAACAAATGCTCAGGCTCTAAAGATTGATGATCAGAGCGCGCAGCAAGAGTTTGTGCCTGTTGCAAGAAAGAGCGTGATTTCTCTGTAAAACGGTCAAAGTCCATGACAATACCTCCTGAAATGAGCGCAAACTATAGCATGATCATAAGAGTATTCAAATAGAACAGAAATTCATCTGATAATTGTCAAAAAAAATAAAAATAAGTCGAAAAAAAAGGGCGAAAAATCGCCCTTATTTGAACCATAAAAGAGTGGAATGCTTAGGCATCTTCTAGCTCTTTTTCCTGTATGTCCTGCTTACAGGAAACTTTAGAGTTTGCTTTAACTTCATCCCCTAATATACTGTTTGGTAATGATAAATCATCATCAAAGTCGTCATCATATTGCGCGTTTTGAACTGGTTTAAACTGATCGTTTTGTTCATTCCATGAAGAAATAATACGTTGGTAGTGCTCCGCGTGTTGGAGATAGCTCTCTGCTGTCACGTAATCACCAGTAGCACGCGCATCTTTTGCCAAAGTCACATATTTTTCACAAATCTGGTGAGCCGTTCCGCGAATGCGGATATCTGGGCCATTGCTGTCAAAAACCTGCATTCGGTTATTACCACCGTTAGGACGTCTATTGCCGCCACGACCTCTAGAACGTCTATTTGTGCTGTTATGTTTCATAATATTCTCTCTTAAATGGTTCGTTTATTATTGGTCATTATTTGTTTTGCGCCTTATTTATCCACCGATATTCATCCACAAGGATAAAAGCGCTAATATATTGTTTATATTACTTTATCTTGTTTGGTTTTCCCTAATAATTTTAGTTACCAACAGAATCATCCACACGTACAAGTATAGGTGATTCACGTACGCTTGCCTATAGCTTATTCATAATAAAGATTTTCAAATTGATCTCAAAATTTATTACGAACACTTCATGTTATGAACTGATTTTGAGAATACCCGCTCGCGTGAAATTTAATCAAGCATGGGAATCAAAAAAAAATTATTTATCCCCACAGCATATTTCCACAACCCTTGGAATCCCTGCTAAATCACGTACCGAGTCGCATAGTATAAGGTTAGATTCGTCCACGAGTCGCGTTATGTCCTTGAGCTGATTCTGTCCAATCTCAAAAAAGGCATGACCTGCCTTATTTAAGTGTGAATTTAATTTTTTAAAAATAATCTTGTAGGGGTCCAAACCATGAACACCCCCAAATAAGGCCAAATCAGGGTCATGATTCCTTACCTCTATGGGTAATGATTCACGCGATGATTCTTCGATATAAGGGGGATTTGAGGTTATTAAATCAAATGATTCCCCCTCAAGCGCATCAAACCAATTGCTTTCAACAAAAGACATACGTTTCTCCATGTCGTGTTTAACCGCATTTTGTCGCGCAACATGGAGAGCGGGCGTGCTGATATCAACCACAACAGCGTGCGCATTGGGCAGTTCAGAGAGCAGTGCAATTGGAATACAGCCTGTCCCCGTTCCAAGATCCAAAAGACGTAAAGGTGCATCCAACAACCCTTCTTGATTTAGCCAAGAAAGAGCCTGTTCAATAATAATTTCTGTCTCTGGTCGCGGGGATAAAGTGTCCGGGGTGACGATAAAATCCATCCCCCAGAACTCACGACGACCAATTATTTTTGAGATGGGTTCACCATTTGTACGTCTTTTAACGGCATGATTGATTTTTGCTTCAATATCGGGCGGGACATTAATATTACCTGCCATTATAAAAGCAGCATGATCAAGACCTGCAAACTCACAAATCAAAACCCGCGCATCTAAATCAGGGGTATCAATACTATCAACTTTTCGAAAATCTGATTTTATAGATTGGTAGAGTTCATTATAAGTTGTCATACCTGCTTAAATATCCAAATTTGACAGTTTTGCAGCCTGATCTTCGGCTATAAGCGCGTCAATGATATCATCAAGACCTTCGCCTATAATAATCCCATCAAGGTTGTGTGAGGTGAGGTTAATCCGGTGGTCAGAAACGCGGCTTTGCGGGTAATTATACGTACGGATACGCTCTGAACGGTCCCCTGTGCCAACTTGAGCCTTACGATCTGCTGCGCGCTCACTATCAATTTTCTGACGCTCATAGTCATAAACACGCGTTTTGAGGATTTTCATCGCCTTGGCTTTGTTTTTATGTTGTGATTTTTCATCCTGAATGGAAACGACAATTCCCGTAGGCTCATGCGTCAAGCGTACGGCGCTGTCAGTTGTGTTCACTGATTGCCCACCCGGCCCAGAAGAGCGGTAATAATCGCAACGAATATCTGATTCAACCAAATTCACATCAACATCCTCAGCCTCAGGTAAAACAGCAACTGTTGCCGCCGAGGTATGAACACGGCCTTGCGTTTCCGTTTTAGGGACACGCTGAACGCGGTGAACGCCTGATTCAAATTTTAGCTTCGCAAATACATCTGTCCCTGCAATTTCCGCGATAATCTCACGATAGCCTCCGGCATCACTTTCTGAGGCTTCCATAACCTCCATGCGCCACCCCATTTTAGAGGCGTAGCCCTTATACATTCCAAATAAATCCGCAGCAAAAAGCGCAGCCTCGTCCCCCCCTGTCCCTGCACGTATCTCAAGGATCGCATTTTTTGTATCCGCGCTATCTTTAGGGATAAGGGCTATTTTAATTTCTTCTTCAAGCGCAGGGATAAGTTTTTCAAGGCGATACATGTCCGCCTGCGCCATTTCCTTCATTTCAGGATCATTGAGCATTTCTTCGAGATCAGCCTGCTCGCTCAAGGCATTTTCATATTTATTGATAGCCTCAACCACAGGGTCAAGTCCCGCATATTCTGTCGAAAACTGAACCAAATCCTTGGTGGTAAGCCCCTCTTGCCCTAGAGCCTCTGACAGCTCGGCATGGCGTTTTTTTATCGGCTGTAATTTATCAACAAAGCTCATTTTAAAACACTTTTATCCTAATAATTGCGTGTCAGACATTACTGCTACATATCAAAATTGAAAAGGATTATTCTTAAGCGGCTTTAGAATTGTCTTTATTGGCCTCAATCTCTGCCGCTTTGGCTTCGACCATTTCGACTATATGGTCGACGATGGAATTATCACCGTTGTTAAAACGATGCGCTTTATCACCGCCAATATAGATTTGATGATTATTATTACCGCCGCCCGTTAAACCAATATCCGTCATTAAAGCCTCGCCTGGGCCATTTACAACGCAGCCAATGATCGAGACAGTCATGGGGGTCGTAATATGGGCTATACGCTGCTCAAGCTCAGCCACCGTATCAATAACCTGAAACTGCTGGCGGGCGCAAGACGGGCATGAAATGACATTAACACCACGATGACGTAGTCCTAGTGACTTCAGGATATCAAAGCCTACTTTAATTTCCTCAACAGGATCGGCGCTGAGTGAAACACGGATTGTATCGCCAATCCCTGCCCAAAGCAGATTACCCATGCCAATGGCTGATTTAATAGTGCCTGTTCGCAATCCTCCTGCCTCTGTAATACCGACATGAAGGGGATAATCGCAGGCCTCAGCAAGTTGCTGATACGCCGCACAGGCCATAAAGACATCGGATGCCTTGCAGGATATCTTAAAATTAAAAAAATCATGATCTTCAAGAATTTGAATATGACGAAGCGCACTCTCAACCATTGCATCAGGACAGGGCTCACCATATTTTTCAAGCAAATCACGCTCTAAAGAGCCTGCATTTACACCTATACGAATTGAACAGTTATTATCTTTTGCTGCCTGAATAACTTCTTTCACGCGGTCTTTTGATCCAATGTTACCCGGATTTATTCGCAAGCATGCCGCGCCGTTTAAGGCTGCCTCAATCCCGCGCTTATAATGGAAATGAATATCCGCAACGATTGGCACAGTCACTTCAGGGATAATTTCTTTTAGCGCCTTAGAGCTTTCCTCATCCGGGCAAGACACACGTACAATGTCCGCGCCGGCTACTTCAAGCGCCCGAATTTGCTCAATGGTAGCCTTAACATCGGTCGTGAGCGTATTGGTCATGGATTGTACCGTAATTGGGGAATCGCCGCCAACAGGCACATCACCCACCCAGATTTTACGGCTTTTACGCCGTTCAATCATCCGCCAAGGCCTTACACTATTGTGATCTTGTGTCATATCCCATTCAATGCCTTGTTTTTTGCGTTTTTTCAAGTGTTCATGTTATTCTTAGGAGTAGAATAATATCTTAGAATTTTGGCGATTTGTTAACTTTTTGAGATTACTATTAGGGGAATAAAGAACAAAGTAAGGCAATGTGAGGGCAAGATGTTTGATTTAGGTGATTTTACTGGAGACGGATGCGCTGCTGCAGGAAACACAAGCTTATTAACAGAAGCTATGGGCGCTGGTGTTAATATGGCGGCAAACCTAATACCGTCGGCAATAAGCAATTCCCCTATTGTTTCTCCCCCTAAGAATGTAATGTAACAATGCAAATAACAGGGACGGAAACCATGAATGTAAACACAATGCCCCTTTATGAGGAAATGCGTTGTAGCATATTATCCAATCCGAAGGGTGATATCCTTATTTTACATGACAAACTTATTCGCTCTGATATTCAATGGGTAGAGTTTAACACCCATGACCTGAAACTATCTCTAATTCACAAAGATGGTATGCCCCAAGACTTGGGGATAGATATCGATCCTGTCATGGCGATGAATATTAAACAGGGAAACAAAGTTCAATTTGCTTTACTGCAAGACAAAAAGATCGTCGATGTGAAAAACAGCACGATTGTTATCCAAGACTACTAAAGGTTGCTCAAATATTCTTTTAACAATGCCGCCTCGAGCGGTATTTTGCGTTTTACTTGGGCGCCTTGCCCTAAAACACCAATTTTCTTTCCGTCAATAAAGACAGTGATACCGCCAGCATTACCCGTGGACATGATCAGGCCTTTACCCTCTTCCCCCGCGGGCACAACGTATTTTTCACCCGGTTTTAAGATTTGGCGCAGGATAATGTCCCCTTTGGCATTGCGTATATCTGTCCAGCTGTTTTCCGATATAACAAGTTCAACCTGATTAGAGGGAGTGACGGGTTCTAAAACGACTGGTTGCGGCTCTGGCGTCATTGCATCTGATACAACATTCTCAGTCAGTTCTATAACTGGAAGTGTTGACTGCGTTAGTTGTTCTGGCACAACGGGGATCGGTTCACGTTGATGATCAGGCAGCATAAATAAAGACCAAAACGCGATAAATAAGATACCCCCAACCAAAGCACCCATAATCACATAAGGGTTTGGTAATTTGCTCTCTGCCATTGTGCTGGGGAAGCTAAGGGCTGGTCGATTACCAAAAGCATTGTATTGTTCTTTAAACAGACCAACCATCTTATCGCCATCAAGTCCAAGATATTCAGAATAAGAGCGAACAAAGCCTATTGCGTAAACACGCCCCGGCATTTTAGCAAAATCACCCTCTTCAATCGCTTGAATTTGGATGCTCCGAATACGCAAATTACTCTCAACCTCCATCAAAGATTGATTGTAATGCACCCTTGCACGACGCAAAATCTCCCCTACGGGAATATCGGTATGATATTCAGGCTGATGGGGCTCGGGTTGGGCTGTCAATTTCTCGTTCATGTGATGAAGAATAGCTGAAAACTAGGCATTTCACCAGAAAACATTATACTATTCTTGATCAAGGCCATAGGCGCTGTGCAGTGATCTTACGGCGAGTTCAAGATACTCTTTTGCGACAATCACGCTAATTTTAATTTCAGAGGTTGAAATCACCTGAATATTAATTCCCTTATTGGCGAGTGTTCTAAACATCGTCTGGGCCACACCTGCGTGAGAGCGCATGCCTATCCCAACCACTGAAATTTTGGTGATATTGGCATCAGTACGAATTTGCGCGCCTTTTAGGTCATCAATCTTAAGCGCGTTCATCGTTTTATCCAGCTCATTCTCGGGCACTGTAAAGGTAATGTCAGTAACCGCACCGTCTTCGGATATATTTTGAACAATCATATCAACATTTATATTTTGTTGCGCTAAAGCATCAAAAACTTTAGCGGCAACTCCTGGGGAATCTGGCACATTAAACAGAGTTACTTTGGCCTCGTCCTTTGTGAAAGCAACGCCGTTTACGATTTCTTGTTCCATAATGTCTTCCTCTCTGGTTACGAGCGTTCCGGGTAAGTCACTCCCGATTGCTTCGTCAAAACTGGATAATACTTGTATTGGGATATCACGCTTATAGGCCATCTCGACCGAGCGCACTTGAAGCACTTTTGCGCCCAAGGACGCAAGCTCTAACATTTCCTCATAGGATATTTTGTCGATTTTCTTGGCATTTTTGCAAACGCGCGGATCAGTCGTGTAAACGCCGTCAACATCGGTATAAATATCGCAGCGCTCTGCATTGAGCGCAGCAGCAAGAGCAACAGCAGTTGTATCTGATCCTCCGCGCCCTAATGTAGTAATACGACCGCCTTCTGTCACCCCTTGAAAGCCAGCCAAAACGGCGACTTCGCGCTCTTTGAAGCGATCAAGCATTCTGGTGCCGTCAATTTGTTCTATACGCGCCTTACCGTGAACTTCTGAGCAGATAATGGGCACTTGCCAGCCCATCCAGCTTCGTGCATTTACGCCGCGCTTTTGCAAAGCAATCGCCATAAGACCCGCCGTCACTTGCTCACCACTTGAGACAACTGTGTCATATTCGCGTTCGTCGTGCGAATTACTCAGGTCATTACAATATTGAACCAATTGATTGGTAACCCCAGACATTGCAGAAACTACGACTGCTACTTTATGTCCGCGTTTGACCTCCGCCGCAACCTTATCCGCCGCGCGCTCAATCCGTTCAATATCAGCAACCGACGTGCCCCCAAATTTTGCAACAATACAGGCCATTTTTCCTTTAATCCTCTTGCCGCCCTACCGCCTAATGCGGTAAAGGATTTATATGAATACAGTCGATCAAAAAGAAATTCAAAACTTTTCTAAAGATTCTATGCATTGGTGGGATGAAAATGGGCCTTTTAAACCCCTGCACCGCCTTAATCCGGTGCGCCTAAAATATATTAAAGACCAAATTTGCGCCCATTTTGATCGTGATACGCTTGCCCTGAATAGCTATAAAGGCCTAGAAATTCTTGATATTGGCTGTGGCGGTGGCCTTGTTTGTGAGCCTATGGCGCGCCTTGGCGGCTCTGTGACGGGGATTGACGCAGATGACAACGCCATTAACGTTGCAACGCAACACGCAGATCAGTTGGGCTTGGCCATAACGTATACAGCAACGTCATCTGAAAATTTGCTCAAAAGTAAAAAGCGCTATGATGTTGTTTTGGCTCTTGAGATTATTGAGCATGTATCAAACCCCGATGAATTTGTAAAAAGCGTGATGGATTTATGCAAGCCTGGTGGCCTCGTTATTTTTTCTACACTCAACCGCACGCCAAAATCCTATGCTCTCGGCATTATTGCGGCTGAATATATCTTGAGATGGGTTCCCGCAGGCACACATAACTGGAAAAAGTTTGTGAAACCCGCAGAATTAAGCCGCCATGTCAGAAACAATGGCGGCTATCCCCAAAATATATGTGGATTGGGCTTTAACCCTATAAAAAATGAATTCTCATTAGTGCCAAACGACACAAGCGTGAATTATTTTTTAAGCTGTGTGACGAGGTCCTGATTTTACTGCATTAGAAGCACCTACCCAAGAAATTGATGTATAACGTGCGCCAAAATCAGCAGTTTCGCCCAAAAGTCTAGCCTTTTCTTCTCGGTAGCTAGATGTCGCTTTATCTATCTCAGCCGGTGGATAAAGAGCCGTTAAAGCTCCGTTTTTTTGAACGGTCTGTGTTGGAGCATCTGACCACTCATTATCACGGAGTTCCCCCTTATTAGCACGGTCATAATAGTCCAGAGCCGTAACCATGAGCGAGGACACTTGACCCTCATCACGTTCAAAAACGGCGACCATAGTATCATTTTGGGCTTCCCAACCTTTAAAGACAAAGGGGCTTCCATTCTCTATAAGTCCGTCCCATTTGGCTGTGCGTCCATAATTTCGGCTTAACCTATTAAAAGGTTTTTGATCATGTGCAGACATTAGTCTTCCTTTCTTTATGATTATGATAAACAAACACCTAAAATTAAAACTTTGCAAGCTTTTATGTGCTCTCTGCACAAAGGTTATTGAAACGGACACGTATCAAATATCTAAATTTTTTGCCATTACATAATGATTGAAAACGACATCACAAAAACCCTAGCAACCCTGCAATATTCAATAAACACATGGCTTTAATACAAAATTTGCATGCCTTAGGTCGTTAATGTTATTGTTAATATGTAAATTAAATTAAAAGGGGAAAACTAATGAATACGATATCAGGAACAAATATAGATTGTGATACTAGCGGTGCTTTAGCAGGGGGCTCATCGTCTGAAATCGTTAAAGGCCCTGTTATAAGACTTGAAGATGACGTTCTGAACATTCAGAGAGATTTGGGCCTACCAGAAGGTGATTGTGACGGGATGTTCGGAAAACAAACAGCGCAGGCACTAGCGGATAAGTACGGAAATTGTAGAGATATTGAGCATTTAGATAGACTTGTTGAAAACGGTCAGATGTCCCCCGACGTTCGTAGATCGATCGAAACAATCAGAGAAAAAGTTGGCCCTGGCATGTTCCTTGAACCAGAATTACAAGATTGTGTTGTTGATGGCCGTGGTTTAGAGGGATTCAACCTTCCGAAAACAGAATTACAAGTTGAAGAACCTACAAAAACCTCACCCAATATTGACGACGGTTTAGGAATACACAATGCAGGACCTATAGAAGTAGCTCCTGTTGATATACATCCCGCCGAAATAACCCCTGACTCTGGCATAACTCATTCATATACGCCTACACCTGATGACATGATGACACCAGGCTGTAACGCAGATATGCCTGTTCAAAAAGGATCAGGACTAGACGGCTCCGCTTATGATTTACCGCCTATTCCCCCAGCTCAGGCAGAGCCGGCAGTGGATACTGATTGCACTTATACAATACAGGCTGTTGAAATGCCTATATTACAAGTAGAAGAAAATCCGAATTTTCAAGCTGCCGAAATGCCAACTTACGAGGCTGAAACACCTAGTGGCGTTCATTCAAATATGCCAATTCTTGAGGGCTCAGATGGGCCTATGTGTGCAGATGGCCTATTTGAGGCTCTAGGCCTTGACCGTGGTGAGCAGTTTTCTACTGGGGCTGTAAATGATGCCTCATGGTTTTCTGGTTTAATAAGCGAAGTAACGGAAAGACTTGGCCTAAGTGGCGTTGCACAACAATATACGTCAGCTCAAAATTTCACAGCTACACCTGTGGCGCCGTCCATGACAGCTTAAAATTAGACGCTTCAGTTAAATTTTGTGATAAGATTTAATTATGCAAGATTCTGATTTCCCAGTTTTAACGTCCTTGGATAAAAGCATGAGATGTGGCATTTTCACGAGCAAATCAGGCAAAGTGCTCATTATTCATGACCAGAATCTTGATACGGAGCTTCAATGGGCAGAATTTGATTGCCATTCTAAGCAATTTAGCCTTGTTCACGAAGATGGGAAAATCCAACATTTAGGTTTGAATGTATGTGCAGAAGCTGAAAAAAACTTACTATCATCTAAAGAAATTTCTTTAGCCGTCATTAAAAACCAGAAAGTTCAATCATTACAAAATGTGATTTTGATTCTACATAAAGATTAAAACTCTGATCTGAATTAAAATTTTGAAAGCTTTTGTATTCGCTCTAGCCATATCTTATTGAAATGGCTATATTCTTAATTATGTCACGAATCTTTTTCATTCTTATGCTGATCTCTATGGTCCTTGTGCTTTTATCACTTATTGTCGGTCTTGTGGCGATGGTTAAGGGCGGAGAATTTAATCAAAAATATGGTAATAAATTAATGCGTATGCGCGTGACCCTCCAAGGCGTTGCGCTTGCTCTTTTTGTCCTTGCTGTCTGGTCCGGCGATAAAGAATAATCCCCTCAAAATAAAAAATCCCTCTTAGGAGTTTTCCATGAAAGTTTTAGTTCCTGTCAAACGCGCTGTTGATTACAACGTCAAAATCCGCGTGAAATCAGATCAAAGCGGCATTGAGCTGAACAACGTCAAAATGTCGATGAACCCTTTTGATGAAATCGCCATCGAAGAAGCAACCAAGCTGAAAGAAGCTGGCATTGTGACGGAAATCATTGCAGTTTCTATTGGCCCTGATAAAGCGCAAGAAACTATCCGCACTGCCATGGCGATAGGGGCTGATCGGGGTATTTTGGTTCAAACCGATGCACCAACGGATATTGGCGGGGTTGAGCCGCTCGCCGTTGCTAAAACATTAAAAGCAATTGTTGATAAAGAAAAACCTGATTTTATTATCATGGGTAAGCAATCTATTGATGATGATAGCAACCAAACAGGCCAGATGCTTGCCGCTCTTTTGGGTTGGGCGCAAGGGACTTTTGCCTCAGAACTAGAGATCAAAGACGGTAAAGCCATTGTTACCCGTGAAATTGATGGTGGATTAGAGACAATAGCACTCGCCCTTCCCGCTATCATCACAACTGACTTGCGTCTGAATGAGCCGCGCTATGCAAGCTTGCCTAATATTATGAAGGCCAAGAAAAAAGAACTGACCGTCATGACTCCCGAGGAATTAGGCGTTGATTTAACTCCGCGCCTATCCATCGTGAAAGTTGCTGAGCCCGCAGAGCGCGTTGGCGGCGGCAAAGTGTCAAGTGTCGATGAGCTTATCGACAAACTCAAAAACGAAGCGAAAGTTATTTAAGGAAAAATAAATGTCAGTTTTAGTTATTGCAGAACACGACCATAAAACTATTAAACCTGTGACACTGAATGTCATTACTGCGGCGCGTAAAATCGACACCGATGTTCATGTCCTTGTCGCAGGAACGGATTGTTCAGGCGCGGCCTTAGCGGCGGCCAATATTCATGGGATTACAAAAGTGATTAAATGTGATGCACCCGAGCTTTCACATAGATTGGCCGAAAATATGGCCCCCATACTTGTTGATCTTGCCACTAATTACACCCATATCCTTGCGCCAGCAACAACATTTGGGAAGAACGTCATGCCGCGCGCGGCAGCATTGCTGGACACACAGCAAATTTCAGACATTACGGTTGTCCATGATGGCGAAACATTTGATCGACCGATATATGCTGGCAACGCGATTGCGACAGTTAAATCTTCCGATAGTAAAAAACTGATCACTGTGCGCGGCACAGCATTTGACCCTGTTAATGCCGAAGGCGGAAGCTCACCCGTTGAGGACTTTGCCTCAAAAGGCGATGCGGGGATTTCAAGTTTTGTAAAACAAGAGCTATCAGAATCAGACCGCCCTGAACTAACTGCAGCTAATATTGTGGTTTCTGGCGGGCGCGGCCTTGGTTCTGGTGAAAATTTTGCGCTTATCGAGGCGTTGGCCGATAAATTGGGGGCCGCTATTGGTGCCTCACGCGCTGCCGTTGATGCGGGCTATGTCCCTAATGATTATCAAGTAGGCCAAACAGGTAAAGTTGTCGCCCCTGACCTATATATCGCAATTGGCATTTCTGGCGCTATTCAGCATCTGGCCGGCATGAAGGGTTCAAAAACTATCGTCGCCATAAATAAAGACGAAGAAGCCCCGATCTTTGGAGTTGCTGATTACGGCCTTGTTGCCGATTTATTCGAAGCCGTACCTGAGTTAACTAAAAAGCTGTAAACTTTCTGTTGATTTTACTGGTATCATAAATCACTGCAAAAAAAAGGATTTTTTAAAAATAAAGCAAAGCTGATTATGCGTTCAACAGGAAGTTTGCCGCGTTGTTTTTTTGAATGACTAGACTACTGCTCATCATCTTTTAAAGCGCTGAGTTTAAAGATGGATTTACGGTCGATTTCCATGACGGCCTCGTCCATGTTTGCGCCGTCGAAATTTGTGTTATCAATCTTCGCGCCAGAAAAATCGGCACCGCGCAAATCAGCTCCAAGAAAATTCGCATAAGCTACATTGGCATTTTTGAAATTAGCAGAGCGTAAATTACACCCTGATAAATCGGCATAGGCCAATGACGCGCCCTCAAAATCACACGGATTAAAGCGTTTTGTTGTTTCATTGGTACCTGATCCAAAGAGCAACGGATTAAAATCCGCGTTTTTGAGATTGGCATGGGAAAAACGAGCGCCCTTAAAGCTAGAGCCCCTAAAATCCGCGCTTTCCATGTCACAGCGGCGAAAATCAGAGTTATCAAGGATCGAGCTTTGCATTTCGACCTTATAAAGATTAAGCCCCAAAAAACGCGCCTTAATCGCCTTAATCGCAGTCAGCTTCTGCTTTTTAAGTTCTTTGAGTGAGCGCAGATCATAGCCGCTTAAATTAAGCTGCCTGCCCTCTTTACCTGCCGTATCCACCCATAAACGATGAGTTTCAATCATTTGCTCTAAGGGTTCATCCAAATCCTGCAAGGAAGATCCAATATTCGCGTCAGTAATCGCCTCTGATAAGTCTGCATCAAGTTGACCAAATGAGCTTAGATCAACGCCTGTTAAGATTGTGTCACGCAGTTTTGCGCCGTGTAGATTGGCTCCTGTCACTTGAGCACCAGAGAGATCGGCGCCGTCAAGTTGTGCATCCCGCAAATCGGCGCCCATAATGTTAATATTATTCATCAGGGCATCGGTAAAATCCGCACTACTCGCGAGCGCACCCGTTAGCTTAGCGCCGCTAAGATTTGCGCCTCTAAAGTTCACATGCTGCGATGTTTGCTGGCTTGTGCCCTGACCCATGTTAATACCACCTAGACGCAAATCAGCTTTGTCAAGATTAGCATCCTTGAGGTTTGCAAATTCAATCCGCGATCCCCGTAAATCAGCACGAAAGAAATTGGCCTTGGCAAGATTTGAATCGGATAAATCACAGGCGTAAAGACGAGCCTCTTGGAAATTCACACTTGATAAATCCATGCAAAGCATACTGCAATTGCTAAAGTCAACCTGACGCAAATCTTTATGGGCGAGTGACAATGCAGAAATATCCACATTTTGTAGCACTGCACGACGCCCGCCCAAGCGCCCCGATAAAAAGCGTCCATGCAAATCAACCATGGCATTGAGCTGATCTTGGCTCAGGCGCTCTTGGTTGACGCCAGCATGAAGGGAGTTTTCTAGCGGGTTGGTTGTCACTGTCATATTTCTATTATGCCCCTGAAATGATTAATAAAATACAGTTATTTTAACGTATTTTCAGCTTTATTGATCATTTTGAGCCGTTAGAATCCTATGGAAAAAGTCTATAGCAGGGGGATTACTCCAGTTTGACTCCCCTTCAAATACGTACATCAACTCTCCCTTGGGATTAAGCAAAAAAGTAGTTGGAATGCCCCGCATAGGTATGTTTTTTTGTAAAATACGATCTGTGTCCATAAAACCCGCGAAATCGCTAAGCATACGCCCCTCTAGAAACTTTGAGAGCGTTTCAGGCGTTGCGCCCATATCAATAGAGATTGCAATTACCTCAAAATCTTTATTTTGAAACTTTTCACCTAATTCTTGGAGCGTCGGCAGTTCAACCACACAAGGCGCACACCATGTCGCCCAAAAATTCACAAGCAAATATTTTCCCTGATAATCGTCCCATGTCTTTTTATTACCCTCTAAATCATAAAAATGCCCCTCATACATTGGCTTGGGCGTGTCATAAATAATCTTGTTTTTAACATCAATGCCGCCCTCTTCCATGGGCGCCAATGAGAGAGCATTTTCCTCAAGTATTGACGGCGGAGGCACATCAGGCTGCGTTAAGACGATGATTTCTGGCTGGGCCTTTTGGGCGCTCATATACCCCACCCCCATCATGGCGACAAAAAGGAGGAAGCACGCTGTTATCAAAAGAGAGAATTGTTTGTTTGACATGACAATAATTTACATGATTTGACGCAAAATGCCTTGCGTAAAAGCATCAGAAATGATTTTTATAAGAATATTATGATAAAAAACTTCACCACCTTGCCCTTTATAACCCTTAGTCTAACGATAATGAGCCTAATGCTTACAAGCGCGTGTGGTGTCAAACCGGGCCGCGTGGATCCGCCAGTTGGTGTTGAGGATAAACCCTTCCCGTCTAGCTATCCTAAAAATGTTAGTCAATAAATTGAGCGCCCCCAACAAATAAAATTAAAGAGATTATAACATGAGCGGTTTTACAGAAATAAAGGGCGTTTTGAACGCTGATAATGTTCCCTTAACAGAAATCGCGGCGGCTTATGGCACGCCAACTTATGTTTATTCTGCCCATGTAATGAAAACGCAGTATGAGGCCTTAGCGGGGGCAATGAAGTGCGCTTTGCCTGCCGATAAACAGCCAATTTTATGTTATGCCTGTAAAGCAAACAGCAATGTTGCGGTTTTAAGTTATCTGCGTTCACTTGGTGCAAGCCTTGAAATCGTCTCAGAAGGCGAACTCCACCGCGGGCTTGCCGCAGGGTTTAAAGCCTCTCAAATCGTCTCGACTGGCGTTGGTAAGCAACGTAGAGAGATTATCGCCTGCCTTAAAGCAGGTATTCATCAATTTAACGTGGAATCCTTGCCTGAACTTGAGCATATCAACAATGTTGCCGGTGACATAGGGATAAAGGCCACTGTCGTTTTCCGCCTAAACCCCAACGTGGCTGGCGGTGGAAATACCAAAATATCAACAGGGCGTAAGCGCGATAAATTCGGTATTAACGAACAAACCGTTTATAAGGCATTCGATAGAGCGGCGCAGATGGACAATCTCGATGCCGTTGGCCTGTCCGTTCATATTGGGTCACAAGTATCCACAGTTGAATCGTTTAAAACCGCGTTTGAGAAAATGCCCTCCATTGTCCACAACCTGCGCGATCAAGGGCACACTGTCTCACGCCTTGATATTGGCGGGGGGTTTCCGATTATTTACAAAGATGAAAAGCTTTTGGATCTGGATCATTACGCGCAGTGGGTGCGGGACATTATTCTGCCCCTTGATACACAAATCATCATGGAACCTGGGCGTTATTTGGTTGGTAATGCAGGCGTTTTGCTTACGGAGGTACTCCATGTTAAAGAAACCGAAGAAACTGATTTTTTGATCATAGACAGTGCCATGAATGACCTTATTCGGCCAACGCTATACGATGCCTATCATGGTATTGAAGCCGTACAAAATCGTGATGCCGCCGAGCATAGCTATGATGTAGTTGGCCCGATTTGCGAATCTGGTGATACCTTCACAAAAGGACGCATTCTAACCCAAATGAAGGAAGGCGATCTTGCGGTTATAAAATCAGCGGGCGCTTATGGGTTTTGCATGGCATCAAATTACAATACGCGCCCCCTTCCCGCCGAGATTTTGGTGCATGAAGGCAAAGCGCATTTGATATGCCCACGCCAAGATGTTCATGAAATCATCGCGCGTGATATTATTCCTGATTTGGGATAAATGATATTAATTCAATAAATTAAAGATCAAACTTCATTTCAAAAGTGAGGTTAGCGGATACTGCGCCTGCCGGAGGATTTTTAAATTCTGCAGTAAAATCAAAAGTGCCACCTGGATTAACCAAAGTTACGCGCGGCTCAATCATAAAAATTTCACCATTATTTCCCGCCTCATCACGTAAGGTCACAATAATTTGGGGAACTTTTAGACGCGTTTCTTTTAGGTTAAGGACATTGCCTTTAATAACCAAGACCTCTTGGTCTTTAACAGTTTGAACTATCGCGCTTGCTTTTTCGATTATGAGACCATCCCCCATAATAGGAACATCGATACCTGCCATGATATAAAGCGCCGCCGCCTGGGGGAAGACCGCTAAAACGCGGCTTTTAAACAAAACGCTATATCCCGCAAAAACACCAAAAAGAATAAGAGCCAATAAAACAGCCGCGATTTTTGCGCCCTTATTTTTGGACTTATCATCGGTTGTCGCTCTGAACGCGGGGACGTTTGACCCTTCAGGTAATGGTTTTACAGAGTCCGGGATATCTTGTTCTGGCACGTAACGTTTAAAATCGTCTTTTTCCTCTGGCTGAGAGTCACTAGGCGTGCGGCCTTTGTTTTGACGGGGCTCGTCTTGCTCAAAACCATAACCTATATCAGGGACATCCAAATCATCTTGATCTGCAAAATCATCGAAATCAGGGGCATCATCGTCAAAGTTGTTCTTGGGCTTTGCCCGTTTTGTATCAAAAATATCTGGGGTTTTGAGTGCAGGTTTACTGACTATCCTTTGTGGCTCTTGGTGCCATTGATGACCGCAATTTGCACAACGCACTGTGCGACCTGTCTCACCAATAGCAGTGGCAGAGAGCATATAGCGCGATGAACATTCAGGACAAACAATAATCATTTATAAGGGCGTGTGCCTTCTCAAACTTGCGAAAATTTAGTATGTATAAGTATTACCTATAAAACACGTAACATGGCAATGTAAAGCCGATGAATATAAACTGCATGTATAAATTTACCATCACTTTCATAGCGTTATAGGCCATCGTTAATATGATTTTACCTAAGATAGAAACTTAAAGGTATCAAGATGATTAAATTCGAGCATGTAGGCTTGCGATACGGCATAGGTCCAGAAGTTTTGAGTGATATTAACTTAACGCTAGAGCCTGGGGCATTTCGTTTTTTATCGGGCGCTAGTGGAGCAGGTAAAACCTCGCTCATGTCCCTTTTATATTTGGGGCGTAAACCGACACGCGGCCTTATGACTATTTTTGGTAAAAATGTGGGCCAGCAAAGCCGAAAACAGTTAAGTCTTATGCGCCAAAATATTGGTGTTGTCTTTCAGGATTACCGTTTGCTCAATCACATGTCTGCCTTTGATAATGTCGCCTTACCCCTTCGTATTCAGGGACAAAGTGAGGTCGAGATTAAAAAAAATGTCGAAGAACTGCTCGATTGGGTTGATTTGGGGGAATATAAAAATGCTCTGCCCAGTACTCTTTCAGGGGGGCAACAACAACGTATTTCTATTGCACGCGCCGTCATTACCCGCCCGCGTCTGTTGCTTGCGGATGAGCCAACTGGAAATTTGGATGACAATATTGGCTTTCGCCTGATGACACTGTTTGATCAACTTCATAAAATGGGAACAACCGTTATTATTGCTTCGCACAATGTTGCACTCATGGATAAATTTGACCATGACCGTTTGATATTGGATAAAGGCAAATTAAGCGTGCATCAACCGACAAGCTGGATTGCTGAAAAAATGTCAGGGATATTCCATTGATGGATAAAATCTTACGTTTATTGGGATTAAAAAAAGATCGCTTCTTGGGTATTGCAACAGCCAAGCGCAGATATGACCTGCCGCTTGACCGTAATGCAGGCAATAAATTTGTCAAAATCCTCGTCGGGCTCATGACAGTTTTATTAATGCTATCGCTCTCTGGCGCTTTTGCATTGTCAGGACTTGCCGAGCGCTGGTCATCTGGCTTAGAGGGCAAAGCGAGCGTTGAAATCCCCGCAAAAGACATTAATGGCATTTTACTTCCCCAAGAGGATATCAAAACAGCAACACAAAAAATCGCCCTCATGCTTGAAGACGATAAAACAATTGAAACCGTAACTGTCCTCAGTGAGGCAGAAATTATCGCGCTGATTAGTCCATGGCTTGGCGATGATATTGACACACAGACAACCCCATTTCCCGGCATTATCTCGCTCACTTTTTATAAACAAGCGGATATTAACAAAGCCGCCTTGATAACAAATATCCAACATATCGCCCCTCAAGCACGGCTTGATACGCATGAAAGTTGGCTCAATGATGTCTTACGCCTCACCAACAGCCTTCGCTTTGCCGCTTATGTCATCGTGCTTGTGATTGGCCTTACCACGATTGTCGCCATTGCGGGCGCAGTGCGTGCGCGCCTTTCTGCCTATAAAGAAGATTTAGAACTTCTTCACCTTATGGGCGCGCAAGATAATTACATTGCGCGGCAGTTACAACGCCATACTATGATACTGGCTTTACAAGGCAGTTTCTTGGGGTTTGTTTTTGGCCTTATTTTATTGGGGATTATGGCTTGGTTATTATCGTCAAAAGACTTAACCCTTATCCCAGAATTCACCCTGGACGGCGGACAAAAAATTATATTATTTCTAATCCCCATTATTATTTCTGTTATGGCGATGGGTACGGCGCGTTTAACAGTGCTGCGCACCTTAAAACAATTGCCATAGAACAAGATTATTTATGCTTATAAAAACGCTCACATTTTTGTCTATGACTTTCATCACACTTTTTGTGATATGGCTGCTTGGATTGTTATGGTTTGCAACAAACGTCACCTTGGCTCAACCGAAAGATGTTGATATTGAAACCGATGCCATTATCGTTTTAACAGGAGCAACAAACCGCATTGATGAAGGCGTCGCCTTACTGCAACATAAAAAGTCAGACCTTCTTTTTATCTCTGGCGTGAATAAAGACATTAAGGACGTGACAGAAATCACAACCTTAAAAGGCCCGATTCCTTGCTGCGTTGAACTTGGCTACAAAGCTGAAGATACCAAAGGAAACGCGCTTGAAGCTAAAGAGTGGCTTGATAGTGTTAAAGAAGATAAAAATATTGAAACCATTCGCCTCGTGACGTCAAATTATCATATGATGCGCTCTATGCTGGAATTCAAAAAGACTTTTAAAGACCTTAAAATTATACCGCACGCCGTTGCCCCAAAAGGGTATGCCCCATGGAAAAAAGAGTTTTGGGCAATTACTTTCAGTGAATACAACAAGACTCTTCTAATTGGTCTTCAGTTTAATCAATCTTAATAAATGTAAGGCGTACGCTGTGATTTTAATTCGATCAACACTGTTTAATATTCTGTTTTTTGGAATCACCGCAATTTTTTGTATTGTCTTCATCCCAACACTTTTCTTCTCACGAAATGTGATTTTATGGGTCACTAAATTATGGCTGCGCATGGTCTATTTTTTAGAAAAATATGTTGCCGGCATCGATTTTGAGGTGCGCGGTAAAGAGCATATTCCGAGCGATCCCTCATACATAGTTGCCGCCAAACACCAATCAGCGTATGAAACGCTTAAGCTTTATTATTTGTTTGGCGACCCCACCATTGTTTTAAAAAAGGAGTTGCTCAACATTCCTGTTTTTGGGGTATTTCTTAATAAGCTCGACGTCATCCCCATTAATCGCAAAAACAAAGAAGAGTCGATCAAGTCCATTATCGAAGGGGCAGAGCGTATGAAAGGGCAAAAACGCCCCATTATTATCTTCCCCCAAGGAACCCGTGTTTCGGTGCAGACAAGTGTGCAGCAAAGACCTTATAAGGGAGGCATCGTCAAGATGTATCAAAACTCCGATATGCCTGTTGTGCCTCTTGCCTTAAACAGCGGCATGTTTTGGGCGCGTAATAGCTATATCAAAAAACCCGGTAAAGTGATTTTTGAGTTTCTTCCCGCCATCGAACAAGGCCTGCCAGAAAAAAAAGTAATGAAAGCGCTCGAAGATCGCTTGGAGGCAAAAACGCATGAACTTATGATTGAAGCAAAGCGAAACTACCCCTACCTTGAAGAGCCTCCAAAACGCGATCTTCTCACAGTAGAGTAGTTAATTTTTAATAAGTTTCATATTTTCAGGATCTGCTTGCCCTGCATCAACAATAGCTTTTCTGATGTCGCGCGTTTCTTTAAAACGCTGATAAAGATAATCCCCGTCTTGCTTACGGATCGCTTTTTGTAAATCGGTAAGATCTTCGGTAAAGCGCTGAAGCATTTCTAAAACGGCTTCTTTGTTATTCAAAAAGACATCGCGCCACATTGTCGGGTCACTAGCCGCAATACGCGTAAAATCACGAAATCCAGAGGCAGAAAATTTAATCACTTCAGATTTAATATCATCTTCTAAATCATTGGCTGTACCCACGATCGTGTACGCAATCAGATGCGGCAAATGGGATGTAATGCCCAAAACCAAATCATGGTGACCCGCTTCCATGATTTCAATATTTGATCCCAAAGCCTCCCAAAAATGTGTCATTTTCTCTACGGCTTTAAGCTCAGTATGATCGAGCGGCGTTAGAATACACCAACGCCCTTCAAATAATTCGGCAAAGCCATGCTCAGGGCCTGAAAACTCTGTCCCTGCAATCGGATGTCCCGGGACAAAATGAACGCCTTTTGGAATATGGGGCTGAATTTGCTTCACCACTTGCTTTTTGACAGAGCCTACATCGGTAACAATGGCGCCCTCTTTCAAGCAAGGTACAATCTTTTGTACAACCTCGCCCATTTTACCTGCGGGCGTGCAGATGATAACCAGATCACTGCCTTTGGTCGCAATTGCCAAATCCGCAATCGCCGCATCAGCCAGCTTTAAGAAGGCGACTTTGTTACAAACTTCTTGTGAGATATCCCCGCAGATAATTTTCTCCGCAAGATTATGTTTGCGAATGCCGCGCGCAATGGATGATCCAATAAGCCCAAAGCCAATAATAGTAATTTGTTTAAACATGATAAATAACCTTTTATGCCCATTCGGGTCTTCGCCTTTAACAAAAAGACGGTGTGCATTGAATAGTAAAATATGGGTGAGAAGACAATATAAATTCCGCTAAGCGGAATAGTTCGCGCTATAGGAATAACAAGAGGCAAAAATGGTGTTTAAAATCATCATTATGTCTTTAAATACGATGAAATAGCCTCAAGCGCAAGTTTCATTTCATGTTCCAGCCCAATTGATATCCGTAAAAAGGTCGGCAAAGCATAGCCACCAATTTGACGTACAAGGATATTGCGCTCTTTTAGGTATAAGCGGCAAGCTTCCGCGCGCTGCTCATCTCCAAAATCAACAATCACAAAGTTACCTTGCGATGGCACCACTTTTAACCCTAGGGCCATTAGCTCTTTACTCGTCCAATCACGCATCAAAGTGTTATTATCCACACATTGCTGAATAAAGGCCGTATCCTTCATCGAGGCAATACCCGCCGCTTGTGCGATGGAGCTAACATTAAAAGGCCCGCGAATACGGTTTAATATATCAATAATCTCATCACACGCATGCCCCCACCCTAAACGAAGGCCGCCAAGACCATATAATTTAGAAAAAGTCCGCATCACAACAATATTAGGGTGATCGGCAACCAATTCATGCCCATTCGTATAGTTCGCATCTGTTACATATTCACAATACGCAGAGTCCAAAACCAAAATGACGTCCTTGGGTAGTTTCGCGTGGAAATCCAAAACGGTTTGCTTATCCCAAATTGTCCCTGTGGGGTTGTTTGGATTGGCAACGAATACAAGGCGCGTTTTGTCAGTGACCGCGTCCAACATGGCTTTCGGGTCGGCTGTAAAATCGTGTCCCTTAACAGGAACGGGAGTCGCACCATAGGCTTTAGCGTATATGTTATACATTAAAAACCCATGATCATAATGAACCACTTCATCGCCCGCTTGGCTGGCGAAGGCATTACATAAAAAAGCAATAATCTCATCAGATCCCGCGCCGCAAATAATGTTTTTAGCGTTAATCCCGTTTTTCTCCGCCAAAATTTGGCGCAGTTCAAACGCATCACCATCGGGGTAACGGTGAACATTGATTGCTGCATTTTTTATGGCCTCAATCGTGCTTTGTGATGGCCCAAATGGCCCTTCATTGGAAGAGAGCTTAATCAGCTTTGACATATCTGCAGACTTACTCTCCCCTGGAACATAAGGAGAGATTTCTAGAACACTTTTTTTAGTCTTAAATTGCGACATGGACGTTATTCAGGCTTTGGCGCAGACGGGATTGGATCCTTTTGCGGACGAATTGTTTTTGAATATTGTGTCGGCACAGGATAACCGCCAACGCAGTTAATTTTAATACCATCTATACCGAGAAAATCCTGCAATTGCTGCACTTTTGGGTTTTCTTGTGTGATATATCCTTCAACTTCTAAAAGATGCTTATGTTCTTCGTCGTCATCACGTGCATGCTTGGTCGAAATACTAAGCGGAACAAGACCCACTTCTTGCGTTTTTGCGACAACACGTGCGCGGCTCACGCTATCTTCACAATCAATCAGAAGGAAAGAGCGATCATCTCCCGATTCATCAAATCCCGCCTTTGCCACAACAAGGGCGCGATAATCCGGGTTTGGCTCTCCTGGATCATCCCCATGGGGCAAGCGAACAATCATCTGAATCGAGTCTTTGGTGTCTGTACCAAGATAATCCCACCATGGCTTTGCGTCCTGATCGGCAGGCCATGGCAAAACTGCAAAATTTGCACGACCATCGCGCACAGCGCCAATAGCAGCAAGCGGCGTTGCAACACGTTGCATCGGAAGGCATGAACCAAAGTAATCTTTCGATAAATCCCAATATTCAGGATGTCCTTCTATATCGGCCACGACAACTTTAAGCCCTGTCTGAAGCAGGGAAACCGCGCCAACAAGCTCGCGCCAGATACGCACAACAGCCATTTCAGGCAAAACACCTTTATGCTTACTCAGTAATCTGCGGATCATTTGCGCTTCGCGGGCGGGCTGCACAATTTCTATGCCATTTTTTCGTTTTTCTTCACCAATTTTAAGGACAAGCTCCGCGCGTTCTTTTAATGTGTCATGAATACGCGTATCCAACTCATCAATTTTTTGGCGGATTGAATCAAGTTCTGCGGATTTGTAGGGTTTGTGAGCCATAGATATGGTATAAAAGATTTCAGATCAAAAGTAAGCTAAAAAGATTTTAAAATGCCGATTATTAAACATTCCGATTTACCCACCTATGACCGTTTGCTGAGTGAAGGGCGTTCCATACTCCCCTCAGAGCGCGCGATGCAGCAAGATATCCGAGAGCTTCATATTGGATTTTTAAACATCATGCCCGATGCCGCTTTAGAGGCAACAGAGCGTCAATTTTTCAGATTGGTCGGTGAAAGTAACCGCGTAGCACAGATTTATATTCATCCCTTTACGCTCCCAATCTTTGACCGCGACGAAGCAACACAGGCCCATATCAAGAAATATTACGAGCCCCTTGAACAAATTCAAAACCAAGGTCTAGATGCCTTAATCGTGACAGGCGCAAACGAAGAAACCAATCCGCATGTTAGCGATGTGGGGACATGGGGGCCTTTGCGCGATATTCTTGATTGGGCCTACCATAATGTAACCTCAACCATTTGTTCTTGTTTTGCGTCCCATGCGATGCTGACTTATGTGCATGAACAAACGCCGACTTGGCGTGATGATAAGCGATGGGGGGTTTATTCACACCGCGCGATAAATCGTAACCACCCGCTTATTTGGGGTATGAATACCCGCTTTGATATTCCTCACTCCCGCTATAGCGAGATTACGCGTGAGCAGTTCGAGGCAGCAGGTATGGACATTCTTGTTGAAAGCGCCGAGGCAGGTGTCCATATGGCCACATCCAAGGACGGCTTTCGCCAGATTTGTTTTCAGGGACATCCAGAATACGACACAGTGAGTTTATTCAAAGAATATAAGCGCGAGGTCACCAATTATCTGGATGGCGCGCGCGATGATTACCCGCCCTTCCCGCTTAACTATTTCAATGATGAAGCCATCGCGGTTTTAGAAGATTTTAAATCACGCATTTTAAAAGGTGATAAAATAGAATTCCCCGAAGCGCAATTGGAAGGCATGCTTGAAAACACATGGGCAGATAGTGCGCGCTCTAGCATCTCAAGCTGGATTGGGAATGTTTATCAGGTAACAAATGTCGATCGGACAAAACCGTTTATGGACGGCATAGACCCAAAGAATCCTTTAGGACTTTAAATCACGATTATGAACATTATCACGCGCAACGGGTTTCGGACTAAGCGCTTTTTGTAATCGTGGCCGCGCCTTTACCGTTGCAGGCGTGCCGCGCCCTTTTGTAGCGTATAGCTGCTTTGAGGCTTCAATAACATGAACGCCGCCAAGCGCCGGATATAAAACCTTGCCAATTTTTTCAAAAACACGCGCCCCACGCAGCCAAAACGTACTTTGAAAAGCAGGCGTAAAGAGCGCCTGACAGGTGCGCTCATGCACAAACATATTATCTTTCAAAAAAGTTTCAACCTGACGTGCTGAATAGGGTTTTCCTTGCCCAAGGGGACACCAATCCGCCCGTGTCCATAGCCCCATGCGGTTGGGTACAACAATGATAATCTTGCCCGTACTTTTTAGGACGCGGTACATTTCATTAAACGCGTTTTCAGGATTATCAAGATATTCCAAATGATGCGTCACAATAATTCGGTCCACCGAATTTGTTTCAAGTGGCAAGGCATGATCATCTCCAAGGCAGACAAGATTCTTGTCCCGCTCGGGCCATTGATGAACCCCAAGACTTGGCGGCATAATACAAAATACGCGCTCTGATTGCTCCATATAGGGGCGCATGTAAGGCATGGCATAACCAAGCCCAACATAACGCAATTTTTTTTCTGTCGGCCAAAGTTCAATAAGGCGATCGCGAATAATCCCGCGAATAATCCGCCCCGTGAAAGAATTAAAAAAACTTTTGAGATCATAGGCCGTGGGATAAAGCATCGTAACGCCTAAAGCCTATCTAAAATTTGCGACACAAGCGGCAAGTCTGCTTCTGGCATGGGAAGATTATACATTTCTTTGGGGTTAACCCACTTGATGGATTGTCCCTCACGGGATTTTGGTTCTCCGTTCCACATGCGGCAAACAAAAACAGGCATTAATAAATGAAAATCATCATAAGCGTGAGAAGCAAACGCAATAGGAAACAAACAGCATTCACGCACATCAAGACCAAGCTCTTCTTCAAGCTCACGACATAAAGCAAATTCTGGACTTTCGCCCTCATCAACCTTGCCGCCCGGAAATTCCCAGAGACCCGCCATGGCTTTTCCCTCGGGGCGCTGGGCTAATAAAATACGGCCTTGCTTGTCAACCAAGCAGGCCGCACTCACAAGTATTATGGGCAATCCTGAGGGCGTCGTGTTTCTTGGTGTTGCAAGAGCTTCAACGCACCCCATGATACTATCCTTTAGTTAGACGCTGGCTCTACTTGGCCAAAAGCATTAGCGCCTTCTTTAATGGGCTTGCCGTTGATGTCGAATTGTTCGATTTCAACTTTTTCACGCCATTGTGCCACCATGTCTTCAAGCGCTGCTCGGCGAAGCTCTGCTTCGATGCTTGGCGCTAATTCTTCCAAAGTAGGATTAGGCTTAGTCCGTGAATCCACCATTTTAATCACATGATAACCAAACTGTGTTTTGACAGGCTCTTTTGTGTATTCCCCTTTATCCAGAGAAAAAGCAACCGTGGCAAATTCAGAAACCATGTCGTTCACGCCGAAGTAACCCAAATCACCGCCATTAGGACCTGTTGGGCCTGTTGATAGCTCTTTGGCAAGCTCAGCAAAGTCTGCTCCTTCTTCAAGGCGTTTGATCGCTGCTTTTGCTTCATCTTCTGAAGCAACAAGAATGTGGCTCGCTTTACGTTCTTCTACAGATGGTTGTTTTTTGATGAAATCATCATACGCTTTCTTCACTTTGTCTTGTGTAATTTTACCTTCAACCTGACGCTGTAAAAATATATTACGAGCAATTTGTTGTTTGGCCATTTCAACTTGTTTGACAACCTCTGGATCATCTTGCAAATTTGCTTCGTCCGCTTTGTTTTGAACAATACGTGTATTAATCGTTTGTTCTAGCGCAAGCGGATAAACCATTTGCGCGGGAAGTTGCTGCATATTTTGCGGCATCGCTTTAATAAAGTTGTATACATCAACGCGTGTAATGTCTTTACCGTCTACTTTTGCGACAACAGGATTGCCTGGCTCAACCACAACACCCTGCTCTTGTTGTTGAGGCGTAGTGTCTTCTTGGGCTGCATTTGCAGTTTCAGCTTTCTCTTCACCTGCTGCCGTATCCACTTCAGCAGTTGTACCATCATCGCTCATCGGCGCATCAGCTTCAACTTGTGTCTCAGGCGCATCCGTTTTTTCAACTTTTTGTGACATATACGCCATCAGGCCGCCTGCTGCGATAATCACAACAGCGATGATCGCCATTAGTCCTGTATTCTTATTCTTTTGAGCCATTTTCCTCACACTTTCTATAATATTCGAGAATCTGATTTGTATGGCCAAAATGTAACCCCTTGCCCAAAAAGAGCAAGTGTTTATTCTGTGACCAAATCTTAACAATATCAGGGCAAACGCGCCAGACGCATTGACCTAAAGCCCTTAAGTCCTTATATCAAGAAGATTCAATTTTTAAGGATTATAACCGTGCTTTCACTTGCTCAAAAACTATTCGGCTCTTCTAACGAACGTCAGCTTAAACGCCTCACAGCTAAAATAGCGCGTGTGAATGAGCTTGAGCCAGAATATGAAAAACTATCAGATAGTCAGATCAAGGCCAAAACTCAAGAGTTCCGTGAACGCGTCAAAAATGGTGAAACTCTTGACGATATAATGCCCGAAGCCTTCGCTACCGTACGCGAAGCAGCAAAACGTACCCTAGGGCAACGTCACTTTGATGTTCAACTCATCGGGGGCTTAGCCCTTCATGAAGGCATCATCGCAGAAATGAAAACTGGGGAAGGAAAAACTCTTGTCTCCACCCTTCCCGGTTACCTACACGCTATTGAAGGAAAAGGCGTTCATATTGTGACGGTCAATGATTACCTTGCCGAGCGTGACTCTGAATGGATGGCAAAAATCTATAATTTCCTTGATATGACCGTGGGCTGTATTAAAGGCAATATGCTCGATGGAGACCGCAAGGCCGCTTATGCCGCAGATGTCACATACGGTACAAATAACGAGTTTGGTTTTGATTATTTGCGCGATAACATGAAATTTCGCCTCGAAGACATGGTGCAGCGTGACTTTAACTTCGCTATCATCGACGAAGTGGACTCAATCCTCATTGATGAGGCGCGAACGCCACTTATCATCTCTGGCCCTTCTGAAGGCTCAACAGAGCTCTACACCACAATCAATAAGCTCATCCCGCAGCTTGAAAAAAGCGACTATGATCTGGATGAAAAGAGCAGAACCGTTAACCTCAACGAAGAGGGTAACGTCAAAATTGAAGAATTGCTCGAGAAAAGCGGCCTTATTGACGGCGGCAATCTCTATGATCCGCAAAATATATCACTCGTTCACCACGTATCCCAGGCTCTTCGGGCGCATAAACTTTTTGCTAAAGACACGGATTACATCGTCAAAGACGGAAAAGTTGTCATTATTGACGAATTTACAGGCCGTATGATGGAAGGCCGCCGCTTTTCTGAAGGTCTTCACCAGGCGCTCGAAGCTAAAGAAGGCGTTGCTATTCAAAATGAAAACCAGACGCTGGCTTCCATCACATTCCAGAACTATTTCCGCATGTATCCCAACCTTGCAGGGATGACAGGAACAGCGATGACAGAGGCGACCGAGTTTGCCGAAATTTACAATCTTGGCGTCTTAGAGCTGCCAACAAACGTGCCAATAAAGCGTATTGATCACCAAGATAAAATCTATAAGTCCATGCAGGATAAATTCGAGGCCATCGTTGATGTCATCGCCGAATGTACAGAGCGTAATCAACCTGTCCTGGTGGGTACTGTTTCGATTGAAAAATCAGAAATGCTCTCTGAATTCCTGAAAAAACGTAAAATCAAGCATAACGTCCTTAATGCCCGCCATCACGAGCAAGAGGCATTGATCATCTCCCAAGCGGGTTGCCCTGGCGCTGTAACCATCGCCACAAATATGGCAGGTCGTGGAACAGATATTCAATTGGGGGGCAACCTCGACATGCGCCTTAAAGCCGAACTTGGCGAAAACTATGACCCAATCATAGACAAAAAAGCGATTGAGAAAATCACCGCCGAAATTAAGCGTGATAAAGAAATTGTGCATGAGGCAGGCGGCCTTTGCGTGATCGGAACAGAGCGTCATGAATCCCGCCGTATTGATAATCAGCTTCGCGGTCGCTCAGGTCGTCAGGGTGACCCAGGGGAGACAATCTTCTTCTTATCTGTCGAAGATGACCTCATGCGTATTTTTGCCGCCGAGAAAATGGAGATGCTCTTAAAGAGCGGCATTGGCCTTAAAGACGGCGAAGCGCTCACGCATCCATGGTTGTCCAAGGCGCTCGAAAAAGCGCAAGGCCGCGTGGAACAGCAAAACTTTGAAATTCGTAAGAATCTTTTGAAATTTGATAACGTAATGAATGATCAGCGTAAGGTGATCTATGAACAGCGCCGCGAAATTATGGAGGCTGGCGATGAGCTAGACGGTCTTGTGACCGAAATGCGCCACGACGTTATTATTGATATCGTTGAACGCGGCATTCCTGCGGGGGCGTATCCTGAGCAATGGGACACAAAATTGATCGAAACAGAATGTCAGCGCGTCCTTAACCTTGATGTCTACGCAAGCGAATGGGCAAAAGAAGAAGGTATCGCCGAACCAGAAATTGAAGAGCGTATCATCGAAGCCTCTGATAAAATGATGGCTGAAAAAGTGAAAGTTGCTGGTGAAAAAACCTTCCGCGAAATTCAAAAATCCTTTGTTCTGCAAATTCTCGATCAAAACTGGAAAGAGCACTTATTGGCGCTCGACCATTTACGCCAAGGGATTAACTTACGTGCTTTTGGTCAACGTGACCCGCTTAATGAGTATAAAACAGAAGCCTTTGGCCTGTTTGAAAACATGCTCAATAATCTTCGCGAAACTGTCACACAAACCATCAGCCTTGTTGAAGTGAACATTGATGAACGCGCCCTTGCCGCCATGCGCGCGCAATATGAAGAAGAACAACGCATCATGCAAGAAAGCCGCAATGATCCCGCTACAATGGGCTCACCCCGCAATGATAGTGGGGCGCGCATGCAACCGATCACACAAAAACGGGAATTTGACAAAAACGACCCTGACACATGGGGCAAAGTCCAACGCAACGCCCCCTGCCCCTGTGAATCAGGTAAGAAGTACAAACAATGCCACGGCAGTGTTGTTTAAAATAACAAAAACCTCTGTGTAGTTATTTTGTGAGGCAAATTAAGCCTGAGGCGGTTTCACTTTAATCTTTAAAAGCTGATTACGGTGGCGTTTGGCAATATCGAATTGGAAATCATAGAAAATGAAGCTCTGCCCTTTATCGGGAATTGTTTGTGCCTCGTGAATGATCAACCCCGCAAGTGTTGAATAATCCTCATCATCGGGTAAATTCCATTCAAACTCACGTTTCAGGTCACGGATGGTCACATCCCCGTCAATCATATACGCGCCGCTTTTAAGCTTCTTGACCCCTGTTACGGTCTCATCATGCTCATCATCAATTTCGCCGACAATCTCTTCCAATATATCTTCAAGGGTAATAATTCCCATAAACGAGCCGTATTCATCAACGACAACAGCAAAATGCTCGCGGCGGTTTCTAAATTCTTGTAGCTGATCAACAAGCGTCGTGCTCTCAGGAACAAACCATGGGGTCGCCGCCAGTTCATCAATTGTAAGTTTTGTATGCCCATCCGCCTCAATACGCATATCCCTTAGCAGCGCCTTAGCATGAAGCACGCCAATAATATTATCCGTGTCATCTTTGAAAACGGGAAGACGTGTATAAGGGCTGTTTAAAACATCATCAATAATCTTTTCAATCGGATCATTGGCATCAATCATTGCAACATATTTGCGGTGGGTCATCACCTCCTCAACATCGACATCTTGAAGATCAAGGATAGAACGGAGCATAGCGCGCTGTTCTTGTGCCTCGCTTGCATCATTATCATCCCCGCCATGAAGCTCGATCACGCCGCGCAGGACTTCCATGTGATTACTTTTTGAAACAAGCGATAAATCTGTACCAAAAAGTTTAAGCGTCATACGAACGATCCAGTTAACCGCTCCCGCAACAGGGGCAAAAACAATTACAACCACATTAATTAAAGGCGCAATCGCTACCGCCATTTTATCAGCGTTATGCAGCGCATAGGTTTTGGGTAACACTTCGGAGAAAATAAGCACAAGAAGCGTCATAGCAAGCGTGGCATAGACAACCCCTGCTTCGCCAAAAATTCCGATTAAAACGCTTGTTGCCAGAGCAGAGGCACAAATATTGACGAGGTTATTACCAAGAAGAAGCGCTCCTATTAAACGCTCTTTTTTCTCTCGGATACGGTTCACAAGCCCCGCACGTTTATTGCCCTCTTTCTCCCACCCATGAAGACGAGCGCGCGATGCCGCCGTCATCGCCGTTTCAGAGCCAGAGAAAAACCCAGAAAGCAGCAAAAGCACAAAAACAATTGCGGCTGAAATATATAAGCTCACTGCGCTTGTTGTCTCTGCAGCAACCTCTAAAGGTATGCTTGTCGCAATATCTATCGTTGTATTCGTATCCATATTATACGCTTTAAAGCCTTTCTTTTATTAGTGACAAGACGGCATCTTGCTCTACATCTGTTGTTTGAAATGCCTGCCCGATGCCGCGGGTGAGGATAAACCCTATTTTACCCCCCGATGCTTTCTTGTCACGGGTCATATTGTCCCAGAGATCTTCGGATGTTTGGCTTAAATGTGGCTGAATATCTGCAATCTGGGTTTTAAGGCCGCATGCTTTTAAATGTGCCTCAACCCGCGCAGGGTGTTCTTGCGGGCATAACCCCATTTTAGAAGACAAATCAAATGCCATCACCATACCAATTGACACCGCTTCCCCATGAAGCAAACGGCCATCGTAATGAGCGGCGACCTCAAGGGCATGGCCAAAAGTATGCCCTAGATTAAGCAAAGCCCGCATCCCTTTTTCATGTTCATCAGCGTTCACAACGCGGGCTTTTGCCGCGCAGGATGTGTAAACGGCATAACTCAGGGCGTCTTGCTCTAGGCTTAAAACTTTTTCGCCGTTTTGCTCAAGCCACTCAAAGAAAGCCAAATCATTAATAAGGCCATATTTAACAATTTCAGCATAACCCGCTTTTAATTCCCGGTCTGGCAAGGTGCCGAGAGTACCAAGATCGCATATAACCGCCTTAGGCTGATAAAACGCCCCAACTAGATTTTTGCCCTGCGCCGTATTAATCCCTGTTTTGCCACCTACGGAGCTGTCAACTTGCGCCAATAAAGTGGTTGGCACTTGTACAAAATCAATCCCGCGCATGACCGAGGCCGCAGCAAACCCCCCAAGATCACCAATAACGCCGCCACCCACCGCCATCAAAATGGATTTACGATTAACCCCATTTTCTAAAAGCCAGTCCATGACCTTAAAATACCCATCATAGGATTTTGTCGGCTCGCCGCCCTTCATTGCAAATATTTTTGTATCTACACCCTTTTGACCAAGCGCGCCCTCCATCACCTGTACATAGGGATAGACGTTCTTATCATAAAGTATAAAGACGGAGCGTGTTTTTAGATCATCAAGGCTATAGGGAAGATACTCTTCAATTGTATCAATAAGACCCTTACCAATATGGATATCATAAGACCTGTCACCCAGATCAACGGAAAGTGTTTGTGTCATAATGGATGCAATATTAGGCAGGCTTTAGATGTTTGTATAGCGCATTTATTACGCGATCTCGATTTTGTGCAATGGATTCTTCTTTGGAGGCGGCACCATCATCTGTAACAGAAACATGAACATGTGATGTTTGATAAATGGGCGTGCGTTCAGCAAGAAGGCGCTCAACATTACCACGCTTATCTCCGCCTTTTTCAAGCAAAGGGCGTGACGTTTTATCTTTCACACGGTTATAGATTGTTTCCAAATCAGCGTTTAGCCAGATAGAAAGCCCGCCCTCTTGTATTGTTTTGCGCGTTTGTTTCTGAAAAAATGCGCCGCCACCAACAGAAATAACAGCTTGTGTTTGTTCCAAGGCAGCCTTAACGGCATTAAGTTCCATCGACCTAAACGCTGCCTCACCATCATTGGCAAAAATGTCTGTAATTTTACCGAAGGTCTTCACAATTTCGGCGTCCGTATCAATAAAGCCAAATCCGAATGATTGAGCCAACGCTTCGCCAATTTTACTTTTGCCCGACCCCATCATGCCAATCATAACAAGTGGGCGCCCAGTTTTTGCCAAGGCCGCCTTAATAAATTCTATTTTTGCAGAAATGCCGATGTTTTCCATACGCCTTCAATTACATAAAACATTGTAGTTTGCAATAATAAATGCCGCTATAAACCCCATTGCAATCATATTTTCACTCCCCTATTCTGTGCCAGTAATGTTAAGGATTCTGTGAATGATAAAAATCGTAGGTTTTTTCTGGCTGTTTGTTGTGGTTATCGCCGTTGCCGGCTTTATCTGGCTTGGGTTGATGGATGTCTCCGTCGAGGTACAAAATGTTGTCATCGACATTCCAACAGAAACCGTGCTGAAATAATGCGCCTTTTTCTTATCCTATTTACAATAATGCTGGCTCAACCTTCTCTAGCAAAAGATAAGCCTGCCGCTAAAAACATTCCAAATTATGATTTAGAGGCTGCCGGCCTCATTAGCAGTGATCTACAAGGCGCTTTTCCTAAAAGTATCTGGAAAGATCAACCGCGCTCTGAGGTGCAATATCTGCTTCAAACAATGCGAACGAACACTGATAATCGCGCTTTGCAGGAAATAATACGCAGGTTTCTAATCTCTCAAGGCGACACACGCCTCATAAAAAATGACATTAAAATAGAGCATTATGCCGATATCTTCGCCCTTCGCTTAAAGCGTCTTATGGATTTAGGGCAATATGATGATGCCTTTAGGCTTTTTTCAAATTACGTTCCTAAAGCGGACACAAGCGAGCTTGCAGAGCTTGGCCTTATCCTCGTGCTCGATAGGCAAGGACTTCCGACAGCCTGCCTTGATGCTAAAGTCTTAAGCCCACAATTTGAGGAAAATGATTTTTGGATCAATTTAGGCAAAATTTGTGACATAGAGCTTGGTATAATTGAAACGGCATCTTTTGAAAATAGTTCCATTTTACAAGCCATCTACAATGAAAAAGACTTCGCTCTCAACGCCGCCCACCTTGATTTACTCTTGGGGTTAACGCGTTTAGAAAAACATATTTTATTTAAAAAAGGCCTTGTTTCTTATGATGATGAGATTAAAACCGTTCTCAATCAATCGCCGCCGATGATAACTCGTTTTTTCCTTAGGGATTCTAGTTTTCCTAAAAAATATACAGAATCACTGAATACACACGCCTATAATCAGAATTTATTACCCTCTGTAGTTGCTGAGTTAGAGGTTTATGATGTTACTGAAATGACCCAAAAATCGGCCATGGATTTTGTAATATTATTACTCAATCAAGGAGATTCTGTCCCTTCTGATTTGACCAATCGACTGAAAATTTTAGCCGCAAACTATCCGCAAAACTATGTTTTTATTCACTTTTTAAGCCAAATGGGACTGACGGAGACAGATTATAACGTCCCCGAGGAGCGCTTTACTGAGGGATTAAGTCATTTTACAGAAAAAAGTGCGGAAAAGTTAATTTTTATTAAAACATCGCTTGACAAAGCATCTAAATTTTCCAATAATCCAGCCAGCATTTATGAAAAACGATTGATGCTGTCAGAATTTGGAAAATATGTTATTCCTGATGAAGCAAATCAAGAGTGGTGGGATGAATGGCAAAAAGAAGTTCAAAACCAAGGTTTTATTGGATCAAGCTTCCTTATCGCTCTAAACACCGATAATAAAAATATAGAGGGTCAACCTTCTGACGTAATGCTAAGTATAATAAGTAGCTTGTCTACTGTGGGGTTAATTGATAAAGCCCGCCAACTGTCCAAAGAGATCCTATTGAAGGAAATTACAGATATGGCGGGACACAAAGAAGGAGAATAAATTATGGCTCGTCCAGGTCGTCCAAAAATGCCAAAACCGGATTTGCATCCAACTGTTGATGCTTTTCTGGATATGCTCACATCAGAGCGCGGCGCAGCAATGAATACGCGTCATGCCTATTGGCGTGATCTTGCCGATGTAAGCCTTTATTTGCGTAAAGAAAAGAAAACTGATCTTCATCAATCAAGCACTGATGAAATTAAAGATTACATCGAATATCTTTCACACAAAACTCACGTTAAAGGCGAAAACAGCTCACAGATTGCTGTGCGTACTGTTGCCCGTCGTTTATCGGCACTTCGTCAATACTACCGCTTTTTGATTTCGGAAGGCGTGCGTGAAGATGATCCGACAACAACAATCGACAGCCCGAAACAAGGCCGTACACTGCCAAAAACACTAAGTGAAGCCGAAGTCGGTCAGCTTATCAAAACAGCAGGAGAAAGCGGCGGTGCCGATAGCATTCGCCTCGTTTGCTTGCTTGAAATGCTTTATGCCTCTGGTCTGCGTGTTTCTGAGCTTGTAGGTCTTCCCATGTCAGCACTCAGCGAAGGCGCCGAGTTCTTGACAATCCAGGGCAAAGGCGGTGCAGAGCGTATGGTTCCTATTTCAGAGCCCGCTCAAAAAGCGATCAACAACTATCTTGCTGTGCGTCAGCAATTCGTTGGCCCTGAAAATCAGGCGCTACAAGAATCATGGGTTTTTCCATCACGCACATCAGAAAGCGGACATTTGACACGCCAGCGTTTTGCTCAACTTCTTAAAGACCTTGCACGTGCTGCAAAAGTTGAAGAAGGTCGCGTCAGCCCGCACATTCTGCGTCATGCGTTCGCAACACATCTTCTGAGCCGCGGGGCGGATCTTCGCTCTGTTCAGAAAATGCTCGGGCATGCTGATATTGCAACAACTCAGATCTACACACACATGTTGACCGAGCAACTCAAAGACACTGTTGAAGAAAAACACCCGATGAGCAGTTCTGCCAAAGGCAAATAATTTTTAACTATTTTACATTCTATAATCAGGCGGCCTTGTACGAGGTCGCCTGATTTGCTATCTAGGTACAAACAAAAATGGGACAATAAACATGAGCCAGTTGGAATTTGAAAAGCAAATCATTGAAGTCGAAGGTAAAATCACAGAGCTCAAGAACATGAGCAGTGAGTCTTCCGCCAATATGGCCGATGAACTTCAACGCATGGAAAAGAAGGTGCATAAGCTTCTGACCCAAACCTACAGCAAGCTCACCCCTGCCCAAAAAGTGCAAGTAGCACGTCACCAAAATCGTCCTCATTTCCTTGACTATGTTAATGTCCTGTTTGATGACTTTACCCTCCTTGCGGGTGATCGTAATTTTGCCAATGATGAAGCGTTACTTGGCGGTATTGGCCGTTTCCAAGGGCAGTCATGTGTTATTATCGGGCAAGAGCGTGGTCATGACACAGAAAGCCGCCTTAAGCATAATTTTGGTATGGCGCGCCCAGAAGGGTATCGTAAAGCGCAGCGCCTCATGAAAATGGCAGAGCAATTTAACTTGCCCATCATTACCCTTGTGGATACTGCAGGTGCTTATCCTGGTCTAGGTGCAGAAGAACGCGGACAGAGCGAAGCTATAGCCAAATCCATAGAAACTTGCCTGAATGTAAGTGTTCCGATCATTTCAATCATTATTGGCGAAGGTGGCTCTGGCGGTGCGATTGCTATCGCAACGGCAGATCGCATTTATATGCTGGAACACTCCATTTACTCTGTGATTTCCCCTGAAGGCTGCGCTTCTATTTTATGGCGCTCTCGTGATTTTGCCGATGAGGCCGCAACCGCGCTTAAAATCACAGCACAAGACATCGAAAAACTCGGTTTGATTGATGGCATCATAGCTGAACCTGTCGGCGGAGCGCATCGTGCCAAGGCCGAAACAATTCAAAATGTTGCCGATCAAATCGCCAAAGCGCTCAAGCAACTCACGCCGTGGGATGCAGACAAACTAAAAGCGGCTCGCCGCCAGAAGTTTCTCTCCTTTGGGCAAGCCGCTTAAGCTTTCCATCACTAGAAATTGATTTTACAACTTAACGCGTCATCACTGCCACAGCAGCGCCCATCTCTTGCGCGTGATGACCTGTACGATCCCAGTCATCCTGCTCTAATGTGCGTTTTAATTTGAGCGCAGACCAGCCCGATTCAACGCCTGCACGTTGTTTCATCAAGGCAAAATTGCCGTGTCCTGCCTTTTCATGCCCCTCTTCCGTAGTTGCGGAGCGAAAATACAACATCAGGAAAACACGGATTGCCGCTTTTAGAGACGTGCGCTCATTTTTACGTAAGCTGATGAGTGTGCAAAGATCATGAATTGTACAAGCTTCGCGCTTAGCAATCCCTTTCAGCTCTCTCCACATTTCAGGCTCAAGGCGAACCGATGTGCGCTTACCCAAGACGGTGATGTTACGAGATACCAGTGTACTTCTGAATTCTTCTGTCGATTCTGACATAATATACCTCAATCTTTAACCATAGGTTGTAAATAATGTTTTGTTGCAACCAAGATAATCAAATTTTATATGAATACAACCCTATGGTGTAAATATTTCAATAAAAATACAACTGTAGGTTTTTATTTGTCAGAAAAAACTAAGTTTTAATCTTGATCGTCAGGGCGTGTATGATTTTCATCTCATCGACCAAGGCGTCATACACCATACGATCACGCCCAACTCGCGAGATACCATCGAATGCGTTTGATTTGATCACAACACACCAGTGACTCCCTCCAGATCCATCATCGCCCGCATGACCTGCATGCATATGACTTTCATTAATGACATCAAGCTCAATCGGGCGAAAGGCCTCTTGCAACTTCATTTCTATACGCGTTTGCATGGGGGTTGGCGAGATCACGATTAAATTCCTGTTATGTTGGACGTTTATAGGGTTTTAAGACGCTCTATTTGTTGAAACAATCGCACAAAACCCGCATAATAGTAAAGATATGCCGAAAATTAGTTTAAAACCCAAATCACCCGAATTCGATGAAAAGCAGAGCGCTTTTGAAAGTCGTTTTAAGGCACGTCATTGCGACATGCCCGGTTGCCCAGATGAGGGAGGCTTTCGCGCGCCCAAAGACCGCTCACTGTCCGATCATTACTTTTTTTGTGAGCGCCACATCTCAGAATATAACCGCGCTTGGAATTTTTTTGACGGGATGAATCAACAAGAAGTCGAAGATCACATCATGAAAAGCCTCTATAGCGATCGCCCAACGTGGCGCTATGATATTAAAGGCGGCGATCCCCTTGATGAACTTCGTAAAACCGCGTGGAATTTTTACGGCAAAGGCGACAGCCCCGATGACAATGCAAGCCGCGCGTATTTCGAACAAGAAGAAAATGGCCGAGCCGTTAACCGCAACACGCCAGAGTTTGAGGCGCTAGCGCTCTTTGGGTTAGAACCACCTCTCACTCTTGATGATATTAAAAAACGCTATAAGGAGCTTGCGAAAAAGCACCACCCTGATATGAACCATGGGGACCCTATGGCAGAAGAAATTTTAAAGAAGATCAATATGGCCTATACGCTTTTAAAATTAACATTCCAAAAATTCGATTATCTCGAAAAGAAATAATTCTCAAAAACCCAATTAGGAAATACTCTCTATGCCTGTAAAACAAGAAAAAGAGCTGAGTTCAGCGTCCTTTGACATCACCAAAGTTGTAAGCAAGGAAGGTAAATACACAACCATTCCCGACCGAAAATTTGATGTCCGTGAAACATTCGGCATTGATGTTGATTGGCAAGTGCCCGGATTTACAGAAGATAATTCAAACGTGCCCAAAATTGATAAAACCTATCAATTTGATCCTGATACAACCATGGCCATTTTGGCAGGATTCGCCAATAACCGCCGTGTGATGATTCAAGGGTATCACGGGACAGGGAAATCCACCCATATCGAACAAGTCGCCGCCCGCCTCAACTGGCCGTGCGTGCGTATCAACATGGACAGCCACGTGAGCCGAATTGATTTGCTCGGTAAAGATATGATTGTCCTTCAAGAAGGAAAACAGATCACACGCTATCAAGAGGGCCTTTTGCCATGGGCAATCCAAAATCCGGTTGCTCTTGTCTTTGATGAATATGATGCCGGTCGCCCCGATGTGATGTTCGTGATACAGCGTGTCCTTGAGGCCGAGGGGAAACTAACCCTCCTCGATCAAAACGTGGTCATCCGCCCTCACCCTGCTTTTAGGCTCTTTGCTACATCAAATACAGTGGGTTTAGGCGACACCACAGGTCTTTATCACGGCACACAACAAATCAACCAAGCGCAGATGGACAGATGGAACATCGTCGCCCAGCTCAATTATTTAGCGCCCGAAATCGAAGTCAACATTATGGCCGCCAAAGTACCCTTGATGGATAACGAAGAAGGCCGCGAGAATTTAGACAAAATGGTCCGCATGGCCGACCTCACCCGTCATGGTTTTATCAATGGGGATCTATCCACCCTCATGAGCCCGCGTACAGTTCTAAGCTGGGTCGAGAATTTTCAAATTTTTGGGGACCGCGAAAAATCATTCAAATACGCCTTCATGAACAAATGCGACGAGCTTGAATGGCCGATCATCAATGAATATTACCAACGATGCTTTGGGGTGGAGTTGGTTTAATATTCCCAAATGCCCAAAAATAAAGATGAAATTGAGAATTTTAAAGGAGCCACTGCTGCGACGTTAAAAGCGATTGCGCGGGCAAAGCATACTGATGTTTCATTTTCGGCAGGCGAGCGCCATGAACGCCCTAGCCACGCCGATGAGGTCAAAACCACGCTTCCTATCCCGCATCAAAACATGGATTTGGCAAGTATAACGCTGATCCGCGGGGCGAGCGATGCAAAGGCGCTGCGTTTAAAGTACCACCAAAAAGACCTCCATCTTAAAAACACACCGCTTGACCTTACCGCCAAGACCGCCTTTGATGCGCTTGAACAGGCGCGGTGCGAAGCGATTGGGGCCAATAAAATGCCCGGTGTCCTTCATAACTTAGGCGAAGTGCTCAACGATAAATGTGCCAAGCTTGGCTATCAACGCCTGCAATCACGCGAAGACAGTAATATCGGCGATGCACTGCACGCCATGGCGCGTATTGCCATGACAGGCGAAGCCATCCCCGAAAACGCCCAAACGCTGATCAAAAAATGGAAACCTTGGCTTGATGAAAAATTAGGGGCAGACAGTCTTACAGCTTTAAAAAACGCCATTCATGATCAAGAAGCCTATGCCAAGGCATCAAAAAATATGCTCATTAATCTTGGCCTACTCGCGCCCAATGATGAGGAAGGCGATCATCAACTTGATGCTCAGACTGATCAAAACGGCGAGGGCGAAAGTGATGACAACAATTCCGACACAGACAATCAGGAACAAGGCGACAGCCAAGCCAAAGGCGAAGCGCTTGATTCCACCCAAGACAACGAAGCCCACGGCGACGCCGATAGCCAGAGCATGGAAGATATCGGGGAAGAAGATTTCGGTGGTGACAGCGCACAAGACCAAGGCGGCGAAGCCCGAGAGCGCAAAGGCGAGCATTTTTCGCACGACCCCGAAGGCCGGTATCATATTTACACCCGCCAATTTGACGAAATTATCGCCGCAGAAGACTTAGCAGACCCCGAAGAACTCACCCGCCTGCGCGCACTTCTTGATCAACAACTCCAAAGCGTTCAGGGCGTAGTGAGTAAGCTCGCTAACCGTCTGCAACGCAAGCTCATGGCGCAACAACAACGTAGCTGGCAATTTGACCTCGAAGAGGGCGTGCTTGATGCCTCAAAACTCACCCGTATTATTACAGGCGCCGATGTGCCCCGCGCGTTCAAAGCTGAAAAACAAACAGAGTTCCGCGATACCGTTGTGTCGATCCTGATTGATAATTCAGGGTCAATGCGCGGCAGGCCGATTGCGATTGCCGCTCTATGCGCCGATATCTTGTCCCGCACCTTGGAGCGCTGCGGAGTGAAGGTAGAGATTTTAGGCTTTACCACCCACGCATGGAAAGGCGGCAAAGCCCGTGATCTATGGATTGATAATGGCCGCCCGCCCTTCCCCGGTCGCCTCAATGATATCCGCCATATTATATATAAGGGCGCAGACACCCCGCTCCGCCGTAGCCGCAAAAACCTTGGGCTGATGCTCAAGGAAGGCTTGCTTAAAGAAAACATAGATGGTGAGGCGCTCGTTTGGGCGCATAACCGCCTCTCTCGCCGCGCCGAACAACGCAAAATCCTGATGGTCATTAGTGACGGCGCGCCCGTGGATGATTCAACCCTGTCCGTAAACCCTGCTAATATCCTTGAAACTGACCTGCGTAACGTGATTGCATGGATGGAACAGGTCAAACAGGTGGAACTGACCGCGATTGGTATCGGTCACGACGTCACCCGCTATTACTCCCGCGCCATGACAATCTCCGATGCTGACGCTCTGGCCAGCGCGCTGGTTAGCAGGCTAGAGAAGTTATTTGATGTTTAACCACGAAGCACCGCCATTGCGTGGAACAAAGTGCCGCGGCAATCTGTTTTTACACTTGTTTTTACTAGATTGCTTCGCGTACGCTCGCAATGACAATAAAAAGGAATCTCTCGACACGCTCGAGATGACAGCATTGGAAAATGAGCGATAAAAAATCAATTTATAAACCAAAACCGATTAGCGGCTTTCCTGAATGGTTACCCGAGGAACGCATCGCAGAACAGCGCTGGTTTGACCATATCCGCAAGACTTTCGAAAGCTATGGTTTTTGCTCAATCGAAACCCCAAGCGTTGAAGAAATTGACGTGCTTCTTGCCAAGGGCGAAGTCGATAAAGAAATCTATGTCCTAGAGCGCCTGCATAAGGACGAAGACGAGGATAAAGAAGCCCGCCTCGCCCTTCACTTTGACCAAACAGTGCCGTTTGCGCGTTATACCGCGCAACATTTTAACGAGCTTGTGTTTCCCTTTAAACGCTATCAAATGCAACGCGTCTGGCGCGGTGAACGCCCCCAAATGGGCCGTATGCGTGAATTTTATCAATGTGATATCGACGTGATTAATGTTGATAACCTACCCCTATCCTTCGACGCCGAGATCGCGAGCATGATTTATGAAACGCTAGTCGGTTTAGATATAGGCCGTGTGCAATTACGGATTAGTAATCGCAAGATTTTATATGGATACTTAGATAGCATCTCTGAATTTCATAAATATTCTAAGGAGCAAAATAATGCTTTTAAAACAGAATGCACAAGAAGCCTAGACAAGCTTGATAAAATTGGAAGAGATTTAGTGCTAGAGCATATTGATACAATTGGAAAACAAATTTATGATACTAATAATTTCAGCCTCATAATTGAAGAATTCATAAATCATTTCAGTAAAAAATATAACACCTCTCAAGAATTATGGGATGCCTTAATAAAAGATCCCGAAGATCGTCACAGAAACCTATTAGAGAGTATTGAAGAATTGTCTCAAGTCCTAGACTCCCTCTCTCACCTTCCCGAAGGTGCAGTAGTCGCCGACCTTTCCATCGTTCGTGGCCTTGATTATTACACGGGCACAGTCTATGAAACGCAGCTTCTTGACGTGCCAGAATTCACTGGCTCTGTCTGTTCTGGCGGGCGCTATGATGACCTTGCGGGGAGCTTTATCAATAAGCACCTGCCCGGCGTTGGTATCTCTATCGGTTTTAGCCGCCTGTTTGATGTCATTCGTCAAACACACCCGGAAAAGCTGAACATCGGTAAAAAATCACCAACAGATATCCTGGTGTATTCTGAAAACCCCGAAGAGGCCGCCCTTGTCACCAAAACCGCGCAAACATTGCGTAAACAAGGCCTCAATGTTGAGGTCTATCACACCGTCAAAAAATGGGATAAACATTATAAATACGCGAAAAACAAAATGATCCCTGTCATTTGTTACCCCCAAGACGACAACACCGCCAAATTCAAAAATGTTGAAAATGGCGATGAGGCCATACAACCTTTAAGCGAATGGAAAAAATGATGTTATTTTTTTTAATCCGTCATTGCGAGCTTTTGAAAAAAGCGCGGCAATCTAAAGCGTTCTTATCAGATTGCTTCGTCATGACACTCCTCGCAATGACAATCGCTCTATCACCAGCGCTTGCACAAGACAATGCGACGACAGACGTTATTAACGAACTCAAAGCCGCAGAAAAATTCGAACAAGAGCAAAAAGAATTCCTTAAAGCCAATGAGCAAACGATCACATCTGTAGAAGATACCTCTTATCGTTTTGCCCCCGATACATGCGATTTTGAAATAACCTTTCCCGAAGAGCCCTATACATCGCGTCGTTGCCCCGAAGGGACTGGCAAATGTTATCAGCTTAAAGGCTACACCATGGTCTATGATATGCGCACAACAATTGACGTCAGTGTGACCTGTGTCCCGTCCAACCCGCAAAGCTATGAACGCTATACAGAACCTGTCATGCGCGCCGCCCTTAAAGGTATGGCGCCACGCGCCCAAATTGATAGTTTTGATATCAATTTCGTTGACCTCGAAACACACCGGCACGCCAGCCTGAACGGCCAAGGCGGTAATGGCTCGCAAGCTAAGATATATTCTGCCCAGCTTTGGTCTGGTCAAAACTCACTCATGACCGTTGAGGCAAAACTCGTGGGACAATCGCATCCCCAGGCCGACGCCGTTTTCAGCGAGATATTGAAATCTTTGCATGAAAAGAAAGCAAATTAATTTGCGGATAACGCCCGAACCCGTTCGACCATGGCAAAGAAACCGTTGCGGCGATTTGGTGACAAATGTGCGTCTAGCCCGATCTCTTTAAACGCCTCATCAATATTAATCGCCTGAATTTGGTGGGGTGTTTTATCCTGATATGCCGCCAGTACTATCGCGATAAGCCCGCGGACAATATGGGCATCACTATCGGCAAGGAATTTGAGCCTGCCCTCATCCGTTGTTTCGCAAACCATCCAAACGCGTGAGGTACAGCCCTTAACGATTGTATGCTCGTTCTTCAGGCCATCATCCATCGGCGGCAACTCTTTCCCAAGGTCAATAAGATACTTGTACCGCTCCTCCCAATCGTCAAAAAGGGTAAAGTTTTCTTTTAATTCCTCTAATGTGACGGCACTCATCGTAATTTTACCCATTTGCGTCTGATTTATGAAATATCTTAGTATCATATTAACCTTTTGGAACTAAAGCTAAATATACATGGGTAAGAAAGACATTAAATTTAAATAATTGTTATAAATCACCTCTTGCGCCACCCATATTCGCAAGATAGTTTGGTACATAAGATTCTAATAATCGGAAGATATAGAAGGCATTTTTCATGAGTAAATCAGACAAAACAGGTTCATCAGGCGACAGCGATAGCAAGAACACCCTTTATTGTTCTTTCTGCGGAAAAAGCCAACATGAAGTTCGCAAGCTTATTGCAGGGCCAAATGTATTCATTTGTAATGAATGTGTTGAGCTATGTATGGATATCATCCGCGAGGAAGATAAATCTCAGCTTGTCCGTGATGGCGATGATGGTATCCCAACACCGTCAGAAATTAAAAAGACGCTCGATGATTACGTAATAGGTCAAAAAACTGCTAAACGTGTTTTGGCGGTTGCTGTTCATAACCACTATAAACGCCTTGAACATGTTGCAACGCATGGCTCAGATGTGGAACTTGCGAAGTCAAACATTCTTCTTGTTGGACCAACAGGCTGTGGTAAAACGCTTTTGGCGCAAACTCTTGCTCGTATTATTGATGTACCCTTTACTATGGCTGATGCCACAACACTGACAGAAGCGGGTTATGTTGGGGAAGATGTTGAAAACATTGTTCTCAAACTTCTTCAGGCCTCTGATTATAACGTCGAGCGCGCACAACGCGGTATCGTCTATATTGATGAGATTGACAAAATCAGCCGTAAATCTGACAACCCTTCCATAACACGTGATGTTTCTGGTGAAGGCGTGCAACAGGCTCTCTTGAAGCTGATGGAAGGAACAGTCGCCTCTGTCCCCCCACAAGGCGGACGTAAACACCCACAGCAGGAATTCTTGCAAGTTGATACCTCAAACATCCTGTTTATTTGTGGCGGTGCGTTTGCGGGTATTGAAAAGATTTTGGCCAATAAAGGCCGCGGCACATCCATCGGCTTTGGCGCTGATGTAAAACAGCCTGATGATGAAGATAAGGCAGATCTGCTCTTAACTATTGAGCCTGAAGATTTGGTCAAATACGGCCTTATTCCAGAATTTATTGGCCGTCTTCCGCTAATCGCTCCCTTAGAGCGCCTTGATGAAGAAGCGTTAATTTCTATTCTTACTGAGCCTAAAAATGCGCTTTTAAAGCAATATCAGCGTCTATTTGAAATGGAAAATGCGACTTTGGAATTCACTGATGATGCCTTGATCGCTGTTGCGAAACAGGCGATTGCACGTAAAACTGGGGCCCGCGGTCTGCGTTCGATATTAGAAAACCTTCTTCTTGATACTATGTTCGAACTTCCTGACATGGAAGGCGTCGAGAGCGTGGTCATCAGCGAAGATGTTGTTGAAGGTAAAGAAAAGCCAAAATTTGTTATGGCTGATAAGAAAAAGAAAAAAGGCCTCAAGAAAGCCTTATCAAAAGATAATGATGATGAGGATGATGAGGACGACGAAGACGAAAAAGCAGCTTCCTAATCTGCACCGAGTAACTATTTCTTTACGCCTTAACCCTACACTATAAGGCGTATTTAATTCATAAGGGCGATGCGCCTTTTCATATCAAGGAGTCATTGAATGTCTAACGCTGCTGCAAAAATCCTTCCCGAAGAAAACAAAAAATATCGCCTGATTACTCGTTCTGACATGGACGGTCTTGTTTGCGCCGTTCTTATGAAAGATCTTGGCATCATTGATGATATCAGCTTTGCCCATCCAAAAGATATGCAAGATGGTCTTGTTGAGGTTGGCCCAAACGACATCACAACCAACTTGCCATATGTTAAAGGCGTCTATCTTGCGTTTGATCACCACGCCAGTGAGGCAGAGCGCGTTAAAGACAAACCGAAAAACCATGTTATTCACACTGATGCCCCATCGGCGGCGCGCGTTGTCTATGATTATTTTGGTGGCGATGCGGCCTTCCCCAAACTCACAGGTGGCATGATGGAGGCCGTTGACAAGGCCGATTCTGCTGCTTTTACGCGCGATGACATTATTGATCCGCAAGGGTGGGAGCTTTTAAGCTTTATCATGGATGCGCGTACAGGATTAGGGCGTTTTCGCGATTTTAATATTTCAAACTATCAACTTATGATGAAACTGATTGATGAGTGCCGCGAAGCAGAGCATGTCGATCAGCTTCTTGCCCTCTCTGACGTGAAAGAGCGCGTTGAGCTGTACGAATCACACGCCCAAAAAGCGCGTGAGCAAATTGAACGATGCGCCCATGTTGAAGACAATCTTGTTATTCTTGATCTACGTCAGGAAGAGACAATCTGGGCGGCAAATCGCTTTATGATTTACGCGCTTTTCCCACAATGCAATATTTCAATCCATATTTTATGGGGTAAGAATAAGCAAAACACTGTCTTTGCCACAGGAAAATCTATCTTAAATAAAACAAGCAAAACAGATGTGGGTAAGCTTATGCTGCAATATGGCGGGGGTGGTCACCACGCGGCAGGGACATGCCAAGTGCCCAACCTTAAATCAGATGAAATTTTACAACATCTGATAGAAAAAATTACCACAGACGGTTAAACAAATTTAACTGTTTATCCTGCCCAATTCGCTATAGCGTGTGGTTATGACAGACAAAGCCTCCCCTCTTATTGTTTGGTTTCGCCAAGACCTGCGCCTTGCCGATAATCCTGCCCTCCACGCTGCTCATGCCTCTGGAGAGCCAATACTCCCTATCTTCATCCTTGATGATGAAAACGCTGGCGACTGGAAAATAGGCGGTGCCTCGCGTGTTTTTTTGCATCACGCCCTTTATACCCTCAATAAAGATTTGGGCGGAACGCTCCAACTATTTAAAGGCAAAGCACAAGACATTATCCAAACCCTCGTCACCGATACAAACGCAAAAGGCGTCTATTGGAACAGATGTTACGAGCCATGGCGGATTAAACGTGACAAAGAGATTAAATCTTGGCTCGATGATAATAACATAACAGGACAAAGCCATAATGGCTCGCTCCTCTGGGAGCCATGGAAGATCACAAAAGACGACGGCACGCCCTATAAAGTCTTTACCCCTTATTATAAACGCGGCTGCCTAAGCGCCGAAGAACCGCGCGAGCCTTTACCCAAGCCAACCAATATGATTTTTTCGGATTATAAAAGCAATCTCTCGCTTGCTGATCTGGATTTACTGCCCACGCGCAACTGGGGCGATGAGATTATCCAAAACTGGGATATATCGGAAACAGGAGCAAATAAACGCCTCAATGATTTTCTTGATTCTGGCCTCTCCAATTATAAAGAAGGGCGCAACCACCCTGCTGATGGCTACACATCACGCCTCGCCGCCTATTTACGCCATGGGCTTATATCCCCTAACACCGCATGGTACGCCGCCAAACAACGCGGAACAATTGAAGGGTGGGAAAAAGACCGTGACCATTTCCTCAGTGAGCTAGGCTGGCGCGAATTTTCCTACTCTCTCCTCTATTATTTTCCTACGATCACATGGGAAAACCTAAATCAAAAATTTAATAATTTTCCTTGGTCGGATAAAAACAGTGAAGACCTTCGCCGTTGGCAACGCGGGCAAACAGGTTACCCCATTGTTGACGCCGGTATGCGCGAGCTTTACCAGACAGGCTATATGCATAACCGTGTGCGGATGATTGTTGGGTCATTCTTGGTTAAAAACCTTCTCATTCACTGGCATAAAGGCGAAGAATGGTTTTGGGACTGCCTGTTTGATGCAGACCTTGCTAGCAATTCCGCAAGCTGGCAATGGATCGCAGGATGCGGCGCCGATGCAGCCCCATATTTCCGAATCTTTAACCCCCTCTTACAAAGTAAGAAATTTGATGGAGACGGCGCATATATCCGTAAATACGTTCCAGAGCTGGCCAAGCTTGACAGCACCCATATTCACGCCCCATGGGAAGCCCCGCCAATGATCTTAGCCGAAGCTGGCGTAAAACTGGGTGAAACCTATCCCGAGCCAATTGTCGATCACCCTGCCGCTCGTGACCGTGCCTTAGAGGCTTTTCAGTCGACAAAACAAGAAGATGCGGCATAATAATTTTTATGGCTCATTTTCCTCTTCCTCTAAAAAAAGGTGACACAATTGGCGTTATGTCGACGTCTTGTTGGGTTGAAGAAGATGACGTCTTAAAGGCTAAAGCTTTTATAGAATCCAAAGGATATAAAACCTATATACATCCACAAACGCTTAAGCGTGTCGGACAAGTTGCGGGAACAGGTCAAGAAAAGGCAGAGGCACTTAATGCGCTTTTTGCCAATCCGGATGTCAAAGCTATCTTTAGCTCCCGTGGGGGCAACCGTGCTTGTACGATGATGGATAAAATTGACTTTGATCTGATCCGCCAAAACCCTAAAATACTTATAGGCTATAGTGATCTGACAATACTGCTCAATGCTATTTATAAAATGACAGGACTTATCGGGTATCACGGCCCTTTATTCCGCGAACTCGAAAATCACCCCGATTATGATCAATGTATGGCGATGTTATCGGCCAATACTGGTGCTATCGATTTATCTGGCTGTAAAATTGTAAGAGATGGTGAAGCAGAAGGAGTATTACTAGGGGGCAATTTAAGCCTATTTCAAACATTACTCGGCACACCTTTCCTCCCTGATACCCGAAATGCCATTCTCATACTTGAAGATGTCGGCGATCATATCAGCCGTTACGACAGGATGCTCTGCCATTTAAAAAATGCGGGCGTTTTACAAAACATCTCGGGCCTTATCATAGGAAGTTTCAGCGACATAAAAGACAGCGAGAACCGCCCTTTTGGATTTAGCCTTAAAGATATTGTTTTGGAACATACTGACAGCTTAACTATTCCTATTATTATGGATGCCCCCTTTGGCCACGAGGATCGTCTAATAACTCTTCCAATTGGTGCAACTGCCCTCTTGAAAAATGGGACTCTTTCCTTTAAAGCACCTGCATGACCTTCGTTGTTACCGATGTTTGTATTATGTGTAAACACACTGATTGTGTGGAAGTGTGCCCTGTGGATTGCTTTTATGAAGGTGAAAACACGCTTGTTATTCATCCCGATGAATGTATTGATTGCGGCGTTTGTGAGCCAGAATGCCCGATTGACGCCATTTTGCCAGACACGGATCCTGCCGCCGAGAAATGGCTGGAGATGAATCGTAAATATTCTGAAAAATGGCCTGTTATCACACAACAAAAAGAAGCCCTCCCCACCGCCGAAGAATACAAGACCATCCCCGATAAGATGAAATTTTTCAGCGAATCCCCCGGAGAAGGCGACTAATTCTGTTAAAATTAGCTTTCAAAACACGCCAAAACCCCTTGAAATACAAGAGCTTTAAAGATTTTAGTTGAAATTTAATAAAAAATTAACTATAGTCTCGCCATAGCTTAACGATGAGCGGTTGAACAGGGCGTGACGCAACGGGCATTTAAATAAGACCTTTGCAATAAACACGAATTATTCAGATAAAACAACCAATCGTTTCCTATAGGAACACCAAAACGGCATGGCTCTTGCAATCATGTCGCAGGTGAAAATGACTATAAAAAATATTAACTCTGAAAGGTAAATAAAAGCATGGCTGATAATGATAATTTCGCAAAAGGTGATTACGTAGTTTACCCGGCGCACGGCGTTGGACAAATCGAAGGTATTGAGACTGCAAGTATTTCTGGTATGGAAATCAAGCTTTACGCAATCAACTTCGAAAAAGATCGTATGCGCCTTAAGATCCCTATGATGAAGGCGAAAGAATCCGGTCTACGTAAGCTTTGCACAACATCACGTCTTAAAGACGCGCTGAAAACCCTTCAGGGTAACGCACGCTTGCGCCGCACTATGTGGAGCCGCCGTGCCCAAGAATACGAACTCAAAATCAATTCTGGCGACCCAGTGATGATTGCAGAAGTTCTTCGTGACCTTAAACGTAACGAAGCGGATTCAGAGCAATCTTACTCAGAGCGTCAAATCTACCAATCAGCGATGGAGCGTCTTGCACGTGAAGTTGCGATTGTTGAGAAAACAACAGAAGATAAAGCGATTATTCGCCTTGAAAAACTTATGGGTATTGATCAGGAAGCCAAAAAAGCTGCCAATGATGCCCTTTTGGTTGAAGAACAGCCAATGAGAAAAACAAAAGCAGCCTAACCCCGTTGCTTAGTACACGACGTTAAAACGTCAAACCTCCTTTGTATTAATCCCCGTCCCTTAACTGGTGCGGGGATTTTTTTGTCTTTTATCTCGTTTTTGATTCTGAAATTTGCGCGATCAATCAGAAATAGTTTATGTTTCCATAAATATGAATATTGCGTTAAGAAACATTGCCCGCAAAATCTTAGATAAAGCCGCAGAGACTTATGCCGCTTATCCTGCTACTCAATTTGAAAAAGCGTCTGGTTGCCCTTTTCATAGCGTCAGTAATGGTAAAATTCCATCTAGCCCAGGCGAACGCGCTTACACACACATCCTATCTCAAGACTTTGAAAATGGCGTTTTAAACAGGCAAGATGCCACACTGATGGCGCTTACAAACCGTACCTCGGTCAGTGCAGGGCTTAATACGCTCTTTCCTGAATGGTCTATAAAAGAAGCCCTCGAAAATGCTTTAACCCAACTCACACTTGATGAGGGCGTAAGGGAGTTCGACCATCCTCACCTTATGCCCGCCATCATGCCCGCTTCGTTTGGCAATAAATCGCATGAAGAAAGCAGCCCTATGCATATTGATCGGGATTTTCATCGTGCGGAATACCCCCAAGATAAAAACCCTGATACATCAAACGTTAATCTGAACAACAGACAACTTATTGATGGCTATGAATTCATGCGCAATTACCCTGAATATGGCCTTGCGATGAAATGGATTGCAGGCACGGTCACAGATCTTGGCAAAGCCATTGAACGAGAACTGGAAACAAATCCACAATACACAAGTTTAAAAAACAGCGGTCTGCGCGAAACATTAGAGTTAATTGCCCATCCACAGGCTCAAGCATTAATGGATGGTCGCCTGCCCGTTGCAGTTTCATCCCTTTTGGCATCATGTAAAGGCAGCACTCATAGAGACCCCGACCCAAATGATATAGAAGCCGCCATCAATAATATTCGTCATTTCAATGTCCTAAAACGGCCTCGGACGAGCCCTTCTGGTGAGAGTTTTACTGGCGTTTGTCCTGCCTCACGGTTTAACCTGATGTGTCTTAAAACTGAAATGAGGGGCGCACCTGCACTTGCCCAGTTTGTGCATAAACTAAGATCTGTCTCACAAGGAATTGATCCTAAAACATCAGAACAAGCCACAATTGATGTCCTCACAAAACAACAAAATTTCGCGCAAATGATATCTGCCATACTGTCAACACCCGAAGCCATTGAGGCACGATCAGAGGTGCAGTTAAGGGACAGTCTTTCTTGCATCACTAAAATTGGTCTAAGAAGCACACATCCTTAACATTTTTGTAATTAATATCCCAAACCCCTGATTTTACTATATAATAGAATGATTCTAGGAAGTTCTTTCCTGCCTGTATACCATTCACCCTTTGCCAAGGTTCACGCCACCAATGTGCACATTGCAAAATGATAATAAATTTAGGTCTTTAGGCACGCCCAATCGCATTTGGGCTGTCTCAAGTATCCATGGCGATTGCACACGCCTAGAGGGGCTTCATAACGCTATTTATGAGCGCATCGCGCCTGGTGATCGCCTCGTTTATCTGGGCAATTATACAGGCCATGGCGATCAATCACGCGAAGTCATTGATGAGCTTTTAATTTTTCGCCGCGCCGTTTTGGCCATTCATGGCATGAGGCCCAATGACATCACTTACTTACGCGGCGGTCAGGAAGAAATGATTCACATTTTGACCCAGCTCCAATTTTGCCGTGACCCTGTTGATACGCTATTATGGATGCTTGGCTCAGGCATGAGCGCGCTGATGAAAAGCTATGATATTTGCCCCCATGAAGGAATTACTGCGGCGCGCGAAGGCATCATGTCCCTTACCCGTTGGACGCATAAAATAAAGGCACAATTTCGAAAACAAGATGGTTTTGAAACCTTCATGACCCATCACAATCGCGCCGCTTATACGCAAATAAATGATCAAAAATCGGCGCTTTTTGTTAATGCGGGTCTTGACCCGAATTTGCCCCTTGAGGAACAAAATGACCGCCTATGGTGGCAAGGTGAGAGCTTTCATAATATGGCAGGCGCTTATAAGCCTTTCGATAAAGTCATAAGGGGGTTTGACCCACGCCATGAGGGGGTCCAATTAAACGACATAACCGCCTCATTGGATGGAGGCTGCGGCTTTGGCGGATCGCTTGTGGCAGCAGGGATTCACGTTTCTGGCGATATTTTTGAATTAATGGAAGCATAATTATCTATATATATCAATGCTTTATAGACTAAATTCGCATTAATAACACTTTATTTACTATAATTACTTATAATTTGAAGCATATCACAAAGATAGCACGCTAAAGTAAGGGTAGAGAATAAGTGGCAACACTCACATTAGACGAAGCAGAAAGACTAGGCCTATCACTTGATAGCCATGTAACTTCTGATGTGCAAAAAATCGTTGAAGCCGCTCAGCAATTCGCTGCTGAAATAGCGTCTGGAGATGTTCTTGTTCGCGGTCAAGCAAGTCTTGCAGGCACCATCCCAAATTCAACTTGGTACAACCCTGCCGTTACAGAGTTAGCCGAAGAAATCACGCCAGAGCGTATTCAACAAACTTTCCAGCAAGCCCGCTTGGGAAACCAAACTGCTGTCATGGACATCGTTTATCTCTCTGCCATGATCGACCCAACGCGTCAGCCCGAAGCACAAGTAGCACTCTCTAATTTTGCTGCCGAGATTGTTGGGCTTAATAATTCAGGGGCCATTACTATTGACGCCCTCCCTTTAAGCATTATTGAACGCATCGCCCCTGCTGGACAAGCACCCGCAGAGCCAGCTCCTGTTGCCCTCAGCGTAGGTGAACAATATTATAATGTGGTTATGGGTCGCCAAGATAGATTGGCGCTTGATGCTGAGAGAACACTACAAAGCCCTGACTACAGAAATTCAAATATCACAGTAAGCGGCCTGTCTTCAAATTACACCGCTGACGAAGTGTCGCAACTAACTACACTGGCTGCCAATGGATATGAGCCTGCACTCACTGATCTTATGCTTATTCGCGGCGCAAATGATTTTAGCCAAACACCAAACCCAGAAGTCACAGCGCAAATTGAGGCCGCTTATAACAGCGCCCTTGCTGGCTATAACGCTGGCGAGTATGGGTTTTCAGAGAGTTCAGTTTCGTTCATTCAAACAGAGCTTGCTGGCCTTAATCGCACAGAGCCTTTATACCAGCCCTCACCATCACAATTGGCATTCCAAGAAAGACAATCACGTATCGCAGCAGATACAGAAATCACAACAAACTTTGATCCGACTTACGTGAACCCGAGTATTGTTCTGGCGACAACATCGTTGGGCAATTACACCCAAGCAGAATTAGATGGCATTAATGCCCGCGCCCGTATAGGCGACCCGGAAGCCATTACAGAAGCAACAACAATCGTTGCCGTTTTAGGCGGTGAAACAGATGTTCCAGAAGGCCCTGCAACAGATCTTGTTGTAACTCTTGGTGCTGTGCTTCAAGCCAATGAAAATGGCGAAGCTGGTATTAGTCTTCCAACACAACAAATCCAAACAATCGAAGCGTCTATTGCTTCACTTTATGAAGTGACAGACATTGAAGTGCGTGTTGGCGAAATGGATCCAGAGCGCGTCTACGGCGCCGAATATCTCCAAGCTCATCATTCAAATGGCAATATGTATGGATCGTTGGATGCTCTTGTTGAAGAAGGCACAGCTGATTACAGAATTGAACTCCCAGCCGATGCGTCAGACTACGACATTGCCCGAGCAGCACAATCAGAGCGCGTTCTTCGTGATGCAACACTAACCCGCCGTGATGCAGACTACGTCAATCCAGATGTTGTTTTAACGACCGAAGTAGGGAACTACACCGCGGCAGAATTTACAACAATGGTTGCCCTCACAGGCGCAGGCAATGAAAATGCTTATCTTGAGGCCGCTTACGCTCAAGCCCAAATTCAGGGCGGACAAGCCGTTACAGACGAACCTGTTCAACAAGTTGCAACAATCGTCATGGATGGTTACGGCGAAGCATTACGCGCGGCCGATGCTGGTGAAATAGAAATCACAGATGCGCATTATGATGGCATGGCGTTAAATACGCATATCGCAATCGTTGTTCCCGAAATTGCTGCTATTGTTATGGACCCAGAAACAACGAATGCTGGGGCACTTCATATTCAAGGAATGGTTGCCGATGAGAGCTTATTCACACCGCGCGCTGCCCCTGCTCCATTGACGCCCCCTGCACCAGATGAAGCCCCAGCTGTTATCACATCGGCGCCTGATGTTTCTGTCATAACTGTTGAATTTAACGCTGTTACAAATGTTGCAGATGCTAATGTCTTATTAAACGGTGTTGCAAATGATGATATGGCGCATATCCGCCAAGTCATCGAAGAAGCCCGCGCCATGGGCGTTGATCCTGCGCTCATTGATCGCGTGGAAGGCCAAATCAATGACGATATTGCACAATTTGTAACAACACAAAGCGCAACAGCCGCAACAATAGCCTATTCTTCTTCACTCCAAGAAGCTTTGGCGAATGATGGTATTGTATCTGAGGCAGAATATGCTGGTGCGCTATCATCTTACTTCACACAAATTTCGACAGGTATTGTTGAAGACCGCGTTGGCCTTCGTGATGATATCGCCGCCGAAGCAGGTATGGATGTTGCCGCGCGAGAATTCATGAGCCAGATTAGAGAAGCCGTAGCATTAAGTGGTGTCGCCCCTTCTGCACCACCACCTGCTCCGGAAACAATTCGTTACGCCTCAATGAATATGTAATCAATCAGAAATAATTTTATAAAGACGCCCTGAAATTATTTGCGTGTTACCAATCAATCCGTTTAAAACTTTGAACTGATCTTCCTTAAGCTCATCCACATCCATTTGCGCTGCTAAACTCGCAACGCTGTCGCCACTGCGCGCCGTTACTAGACGGATTTTTTTGGGTTGAATCGATTGCTTTTCAGACTCGCTTAAACGGCGGAAACTATATGTCGTTGTTTTAAGTTCATCCATAAACGCGCTCGATACATTTTTCGGTATCGCCATTTGAAAACGGAAAAACTCTCCTGGCCTCCATTCAATCGCAACAAGACGAATGGTTGCTGCCTTGCCTTGAATAGTCCCCGTAAAGGCCGCCGTTGCACCGCGCATACCGTTCACAGTTATGCTCTCCCCATTGGCAACATCTTTATTTCTCAGCCACACATTTTTAATATAGCTAAGCGGATCAGAATTACTTTGATCTTTACCCATATCAAAAACAATAATCGTTCCATTGGGATGCTGTGTGTTCACCGCTGTTGGGGAATTCACCATCCTTGCCGCTTGGGGCATCGTAAAGGTAAAGCCAAGCGCCGTATGATAAAACTTATTCCCGCGAATAAATCCCTGATCGGCACTATCGCCATAAACAAGGCCGTTAATCTGTTGCAAGAATTCGTCACGGCGAACGATTGGCCTCTCAACGCTAACTTGTTGTGCCTTTTGCGTCGCCTGTATAACACGATCTGCCGTCACAGGGTGTGTTGAAAAATAATTGGCGCCTTCCCCTGTTTTCTTACCCGCAAGCCGTGCATCCAATTTCGTTTGAGCATCAAGACTGCGTAAAAAATCAGCCATTGCCATCGGGTCATATCCTGCCCGCGCTAAATACCTTACGCCAAGGTAATCTGACTCATGCTCCTGCCCGCGCGAATAAGATTTGATGTAAAGCTCTGACCCAAGCCCTGCCGCTTGTGACACGCCGGGCGCATTCGCGGCCGCACCAATAATGGCGGCGCCTAAACCGACGACAAAGCCCTGTGAGTCACGCTCTGCCGCATGGCGTGCTGTTATATGCCCTACCTCATGCGCCAAAACACCCGCAAGCTCTGCCTCGGTATTGGCAAGATTTAAAAGCCCGCGCGAAACATAAATGTAACCACCAGGTACTGCAAACGCATTGACAATCGGGCTATCAATCACAAAAAATTTATATTGCACGTCACTGCGTTCAGTATTGGCAGCAACCTTTGCCCCCACGCGTGACACATAGTCAGAAATGGGTCCTGTCATAAACTTACCAAACGTCGCCTCAACTTTTGCGTGTTCTTGCGCCCCTATTGCCGCTTCTCTGTCGGCAGGTAACAACGCCGTAAATTGACGATCTCCCGTTGCAGGGTTCACACTACACGCCGCCACGCCCAACAATCCAATAACGCCCAGCAATCCAAATGCCTTCTTGCTAAAAAGCCCTTCTTTGTTCCATAGTGTTTTCATGCTGCGTGTCCTTATTGTTTTATTGTTACTAGTCGTTTCTGCGCCCTCTATCGCACAGGAAAATCCTTTTTCATTTCTAACCGAGGCCAATGATCTTAAACATACCTATTCAGGTAAAATTAACAAGATTATAGATGGCCAGACTTTGCTCTTAACAGACGGAAAAATTGTCCGCCTCACGGGTATTGATCTGCCTATTGACAAAACAAACCCTGATTTTGATTTTTCGTTCCAAGCTAAAGCCTTTTTAGAAGCAGTCCTTTTCAGTCAATCCTCTAAGGCGGGACGTGATATTATGGTGTACCAAACCCGTAAGGCAGAAAAAGGGCGAATTAATCGCATGAATCACGATTTAGGCCATATTCTCGTCAAAGGTCTGAAGACAGAAGCAGGCGATAAACCGGAACTCTGGCTGCAGGGCGCTTTAATTGATAAGGGTTTTGCCCGCGTTTATACCGAGCCAACAAACCCGCAATTGCACGCTATTATGTTATCTCAAGAAGAAAAAGCGCGTACTGCTGGTCTTGGCTTATGGGCAAAAGACAGCCCCTTCAAAATGATGACACCTGATCAGGCTGCCAATCATCTTGGCGATTTTGTAATCTTAGAGGGGCGCGTTGTTAATGCCGCATCAGTCAAAAACAATCTATACCTAAATTTTGGCGATAACTGGCGCAGTGATTTCACTGTTATGATTAATACATCACAGCGTAAACAACTCTCTCAACAAGGCATCAGCCCAACAAGCATCTCAGGCAAAAAAGTCCGTGTTCGCGGCTGGCTGCGCGAGTATAACGGCCCTTTTTTAGAGCTTGAAGATATCCACCATCTTGAGATTATTCAATAATACAGAGCGTTTGACAGCGGCGTATAGCAAGTCTAATCTCATGCTTAATATTTTAAGCTATGACAAAGGCCAGAAAGGGAAATAATGCACCATCGCAAGCCAGATTCCATCCGCCCAACACCAATGATGGATTTATTTCTCCCGATCAGCCCTTATTCATCTGGGTTTTTAGCTGTTGAAAAACCACACGAGATTTACTGGGAACAAAGCGGCAATCCTGATGGCCAGCCTGTTCTTTTCATTCATGGCGGCCCTGGAGGCGGCACAAGCCCTGTTAACCGCCAATATTTCGATCCCAATCACTACCGCATTATTCTGTTCGATCAACGCGGTGCAGGAAAATCAACCCCGCCCGTTTGCCTGATCAATAACACAACCGCGCATCTAGTGAGTGACATTGAAAAACTGCGCCAGCATTTAAAGATTGAAAAATGGCATGTGTTTGGCGGCTCATGGGGTAGTACCCTCGCCCTTTCCTATGCCGCAAAACATGCCGAGCGTATCAAAAGCATGGTACTACGCGGTATTTTCCTGATGGAAGAAGCGGAAATTGACTGGCTTCTTTATGGCCTCAACACCATCTTCCCCGAGCCGTGGGAGCAATTTGTCTCTATTCTTCCCGAAAAAGATCACGACAATATTCTAGAGGCTTATCATGACCGGCTGATGAACGGGGATGATAAAACCAAGATGGAGGCCGCTATAAACTGGAGCTTATATGAAAGTGCCTGTTCTTCCCTCATCCCTAATTACGAGATTGTGACAACCGACGAACAACGCGCACGCGCTCTGGCCATATCCACAATAGAAGTACATTACTTCTATAATCAACTTATGACCGAAGAAACAAGCCTGCTAAATCATATTGATAAATTCAGGCATATTCCGACCATTATAGTTCAAGGGCGTTATGACATGATTTGCCCGATTGCAAGCGCGCACGAACTACATACCAATTGGCCAGAGGCGGAATATATTGTTGTCCCTGATGGCGGTCACTCTGCGATGGATCCTCCTATACGCTCGCGCCTTATTGAGGCCACAGAGACAATGAAATCAATTTGCTAAAATAAACAGACGGAAAAACAAATGACTTTTAAAACTATTGATGATCTTAACGTAAACGGTAAAGTGGTTTTGCTGCGCGCCGATTTAAATGTGCCGCAAACTGATGGCATGGTCACGGACACAACGCGTATTGACCGTCTTCGTCCCACGATTGATAAACTGAAAAAAGAAAAAGCAAAGATCGTTATCCTCTCCCATTTTGGTCGCCCCAATGGGGAGAAAAATACGGATTACTCCCTTTCATTTATTATCCCTGTTTTAGAAAAAATTTGGGAGACCCCTGTTTTATTCGCCGATGATTGCATTGATGATACGGCAAAAATGATGATTGCCCGTATGGGTGAAAGTGATGTGCTTTTACTAGAAAACGTGCGCTTTCATGCTGGCGAAGAGGCCAATGACCCTGCTTTTACAAAACAGCTCGCCGTCCTGGGTGATGTTTTTGTAAACGACGCGTTTTCCGCCGCACACCGCGCCCACGCCTCAACTGAGGGCCTCGCTCATCACCTTCCCTCTGCCGCAGGGTTAATGATGGAGGCTGAATTAAACGCTTTACAAAACGCCCTCGAAGCACCGCAAAAGCCTGTTGCTGCGCTTGTTGGCGGATCAAAAATTTCTACAAAATTGAGCGTGCTGAACAACCTCGTACAAAAAGTCGACTATCTTGTTTTAGGCGGCGGTATGGCCAACACCTTCCTTCTCGCCCAAGGGCACAACATTGGCAAATCCTTATGCGAAAGCGATATGCTCGATGAAGCAAACCGCATCGCCCAAACAGCAAAAGATAATAATTGCGAAATTGTTTTACCAATAGATTGCGTTGTTGTCGAAGACCTTGGCGCAGGGGTGCCTTATCAAACTGTTACCCTTGATCACTTTCCTGACACGATGAGCGCTATTGATATTGGCGAACAAAGCATCGCCCATATCGAAGGTATTCTTGACCAATGTAAAACTGTTCTTTGGAACGGTCCTATGGGTGTGTTTGAAATTAAACCGTTTGATCGCGGTACAAATGCGATTGCTGAAAAAGTCGCTGCGCTCACACAACGCGGAAGACTCGTCAGCGTCGCAGGCGGCGGTGATACCGTTTCCGCACTTGAAAACGCCAAAGTCATCAAAGACATGACTTATGTCTCAACCGCTGGCGGTGCTTTTTTGGAATGGTTGGAAGGTAAAACTTTACCTGGCGTTGCTGCGCTCATGACGGCTCAATCAAAAGCCGCCTAGCGTTTCACTTTAATGACGTTTACCGTTCAAGATTTGTGATGCCATCTCTGGTGTCATGCGATCAAACGACTTAAGCGCAGAGCCGAGCTCACTCTTATGAATAACTTTTGATCCATCTGTGCGAATACGGTGTGTCAGCAAAAAGATATTAATAAATTCTGGCTTCATCATACCCACGGCACGGCACGCAATCGCAAGTCCCTGTCCTGATTTTTGTTTTAAAATATTGACAACGGTTTGCGCTTCTAAACCGCAATAAACAGAAAATAAGGCGACAAAAAAGCTCGTCTGACCACGGCGTAAATTATCAATCATAACATCCGCCGTAATAAGGCGTTTTGCCATCATATTATCGGCGCGGATCATCATCGCCATATCCGGAATAAAATCAGGATGCGCGTCATTTTCCATTTCAAATAAGATGTCATCAATACTTTCTTTTGCAGAAGCAGTCTCTTGCGCCCCAAATTTCTTATCAAGACTGTCTTTAAGCGCCTGCCCGACATGGTGATATAATGACGCAATCATTTCTTTGGGAATATCTTTACGGTCAATCAATGGCTCAGCAAGTTCTTCAGATACTTTTGCCATATCTGTTAACTTATCAATCGCATAATTGGTGATTGTAATATTCACATTACGCGCCAGGCTAATCGCCGTTAGCAAATCTTCTGTATCAGCAAGAGCATTAATAAGGATATCTGTCATTTTAGGACGCTTTGCAATCGCCCGCGCATGATCGGCTTTTTTAGATTTAACAATATAGACAAGGTCCATATCACTTAAGACTTTGCTCTTTTGTAAAATTGGCAAGGCCACATCAATCTCATCGTTCGCAAGATACAAAACCATACGCAACGGCACATCGTTTTGCGCCGCTAAGCGCTCAGATAGCGCGGCGCGCAAATCAATTTCCGCCTGTGTGATAATGCCGATTAAAACATCGGTAATTGTTTCAGTTTCCGAGGGATTAAGCTTTAACTCCAGCAAATCAGCAAAAATGCCAATCAATTCTTCACGGGCTGTTTCGCTTGGGCCATTTGATATAGAATACAGCTTATGATTGTCGTAAAGCCGTACAAGCAGCTGACCAATCTCTGGTTTTTTCTCGATGAACCCCGAATACATTTTTATTCTACCCTGTTTTTTTTAAGTAAGGTTTTTCCCTTATCTGCCCCTAATATACCTATAAAAGATTACTATTTTATTAAAATGCCATCTATTTTTAGGATTTTATTAAAGAAAAACGCTATGATCACACCTTGAAGTCCTAAGACTTTCTTAACAAAGCGCGTGTATACTTAAATCTCAGGTAAATAATAATTCAAAATACTAAAGGGTTTCATAAATGGTCACATCAGTACAAAATGGCTTTCAGCAACAATTTGCAGTCAATAAAGCCTTGAATCCTGGTGTCACACAACGCAGCGAACAAAACGAGCAAGCCAACCGTAACCCTGTTCAAAACACAAACGACCAAAGTCAGGTTAACCAGAGCAATCGCACAGAAACAAGTAATGTGACAACAAATGTCACTAGCGCCCAAACGAGCCGCGATACACCATTCGTCGCCTCTGGCACGTCCGCTGACCGCGGCAACTCCCTCGACATCACCGTCTAACAGTCATATTCGCATTACTTAATAATAAGCATGCTTTGTCATTTTGCAAGAAAGACAAAGCTTAGTCTGAAAATGAACAAACAACGCTAGATATTATTGGAAGGCGGCTTCGTTAAAAGAGCGGAGCTTACGACTATGTAATTTCTCTGGCCCTATCCCGCGCAGAATTTCCATCGCACGAAGCCCAATTTGCAAATGTTGATCCACGCGCTCGCGATAAAACTTATCCGCCATACCGGGCAGTTTTAATTGCCCATGAAGCGGTTTATCGGAGACACATAACAACGTCCCATAAGGAACGCGAAAACGAAAGCCATTGGCCGCAATCGTGCCTGATTCCATATCAAGGGCAATCGCACGGCTTTGGCTAAAGCGCTGATTTTGCCGCACCGATGATCGCAGTTCCCAGTTTCTATCATCAACTGTTGCGACTGTTCCCGTCCGCATAACCTTCTTCACATCATGCCCCTCATTACCCGAAATTTCCTTCACTGCCGTTTCAAGTGCAATTTGAATTTCTGAGAGCGCAGGTAGCGGAATGCTCGGATGCAAGTCTTTATAAAGAACATTATCTTCGCGCAAATATCCATGTGCCAAAACATAATCACCAAGCTCTTGTGAATTTCTAAGACCCGCGCAATGCCCCAACATCATCCAAGCATGCGGACGCAGGACGGCAATGTGATCAGTAATCGTTTTGGCATTGGATGGCCCAACACCAATATTCACCATCGTGATCCCCGCTCCATCAGCGCGTTTCAAATGGTAGGCAGGCATTTGCGGCAAACGTTTATCGGCCTGCGGCATAACAAATTCAGTGTATCCATCATGCCCCGCACGCGCATGACCAATCTTAATAAACTCATCAATATAAAACTGATAGTTCGTAAAAATAACATAGTTCTGAAAATGTTTTGAATTAGTCCCTGTGTAATGTTTCAGACGCATCAAGCTCAAATCCACGCGCGGCGCGGTAAAAAGCGAAAGCGGCGAAGGCTCTCCTTTACTGGGCTGAAAATATCCATTGGCAATCTGGTCATCCATCAAATCCAAATCAGGCTGGTCAAACAAATTCGGCATGGCAACCATTTGCTCCTTGGTCAAATCGCCTTCAAGGTGAAAATCCTCACCAAGGGCAAAGTGAATAGGAATGGGCTTTTCGCTCAATCCCACTTCAACAGGCACAGCATGATTTTTAATAAGCAATTCAATCTGATTTGTATAATAATGATGAAAAATGTCGGGGCGCGTTAATGAAGTGAGATAAACCCCCGGCTTTGCAACAAACCCATAAGAAAAACGGGTATCCACTCTGGCCTTATCAAAAACCTCGATCTTCAAATACGGATAGAACCCCTGCACTTTTTGTTTTGGAATTTTTCCCGCCGTAAAATCATCAAAGCTTTTGCAGAGGTGATCTACCTGCCCCTGATAAATATCAGAGATCGCTTGAACGGCAGAGGCTGCATCGGAATAAATCGTAGGTTTTGTCTTTTTAATCATGCCCTATTATGGCCTAAAAACATGAAAACTCAATGAATTAGAATGACTAAAATTTGATTACGCACCGACAAGCGCCTTGGCGAACTCCTCGGCCTTAAACGGGCTAAGGTCTTCAATCTTTTCGCCCACGCCAACGGCATGGATTGGCAGCCCGAATTCCTGCGCGAGCGATACAACAACCCCGCCCTTGGCAGAGCCATCAAGCTTGGTGACAACAAGCCCCGTTAAATTCACCACATCTTTAAAGTTCTGCACCTGTGAGTGCGCGTTTTGCCCCGTGGTTGAATCAAGCACAAGCACAATCGCATGTGGCGCCGTGTCATCTTGCTTTTTAATCACGCGGATAATCTTGGCCAGTTCCTCCATCAAGTTGGCTTTGTTCTGCAAACGCCCCGCCGTATCAATCATCAACAAATCAACATCATCCGCCTTGGCTTTTTCTAATGCTTCAAACGCAACCGCCGCAGGGTCACTGCCTATGTCTTTTTTAATTAGCGGCACATGTGCGCGTTTTGCCCAAACCTCAAGCTGATCGACCGCCGCCGCGCGGAACGTATCCGCTGCCGCAATCATCACCTTTTTGTGTTGCTTCATATGATATTCATGCGCGAGCTTACCAATAGTCGTGGTTTTTCCCGCCCCATTCACGCCGCACACCAACATGACAAAAGGTTTCTTGCCATTGATATCAAGCGGGATTGCAACAGGTTTTAAAATATCACTCATGCTAGAGGCTAAAACCGATTTAATCTCGGATTCCTCAATCTCTTTATCAAAGCGATTTTCTGAGAATGCTGCGACTATTTTGGCGGCAGTCTTTGGGCCCATATCCGCCATAATCAGAATTTCTTCAAGCTCATCGAGCGCCTCTTGATCAAGTTTACGCTTGGTGAACACGTCCGTGATGCTTTGCCCCAATTTATTCGATGATTTTGACAAGCCTTTTGATAGTCTAGAAAACCATCCACCCTCATTCGTATGATCTTTAAGGTCTTCACTTTCCTTAAAATCATCAACAGGGGTATGGTCAGGAACAGGCGTTGTATGTGCATCGGTAAGATCCCTTGGCTCAATGGCATTCATACTCTTTGCCATGACATTATCGGGGGCAAGATCATTTTCTGCCTCTATGAGCGGTGATAATTCGGGATCCGTTTTGTGATGAAGCAATTCATCATCTGCACGCTCTTGATCTTGCATGCCTTCATTCTTCTTTTTGCGCCAAAATACCATGATATTTTCCTTAAAAAAGCTTTGCTCGTATAAGTACACCTATACCACGGATCATACGATTCAACAACGCAGCAAGCGTTTAATGATCGTCGCGCTTTTTAAAAAACTATTCCATGTTAATAATACCGTTAAACGAATACGCCACGGGCCCTGTCATTGCGACTTGGGCGTTATCATCAGGCCATTCAATGAATAAATCTCCCCCATCAAGGGATACTCTTACTTTTCTTCCCGTTAGACCGCGCCTTATCGTCGCGACAGCCACGGCGCACGCACCAGAGCCGCAAGCCTGCGTAATCCCTGCGCCGCGCTCCCAAACACGCATACGAACATGGTTAGGGCTGAGAACCTCAACAAACTCAACATTTGTTTTGTTGGGAAACAAAGGATCTGTTTCATAACGTTTTCCAAACTTTTCCACCGCGTCATCCCCATACTTATCTGCTATGTTATCAACAAAGAAGATACAATGCGGATTACCCATGGAAACCGCGGCAGGGTCGCTCGGCTCTCCCGTTGTCACTGGATAGGGCAAATGCAACGTATCACAATCTTGGGAGAGCGGAATTTCATTCCATTTCAACTTCGGCTCACCCATTTGCACGGTCACGAACCCTTCTCCCCCGCGAGAGCAATTAAGCGCACCGACAACCGTTTCAACCACAACCTGATCGACACCATCCTCACGCATTAAAATATCAGCAACACACCGCGTTGCGTTGCCACAGGCCTCGGCCTCACTCCCATCAGGGTTATAAATGCGCATAAAATTGGTTTCAAAAAAGTTCTTGGATGTTTCAATCACAATAAGCTGGTCACACCCCACCCCCCGCTTGCGATCAGATATCCCCCGAATATCATCGCGTGTCAGGCGGATATCCTTGACTCTGGCGTCAAATATGACAAAGTCATTCCCAAGCCCATGCATTTTAGTAAAAGCGTAAGAATCTCTTTGCGGCATCGCATCGTCTTTCGTGAATTGATATATACATTAGGATAAGAGGCATATCATGAATAACCTTGTTGGACAAAAATTTTTGATCTCCCCGAATATGAAGAATGTCGTTGTTGCCAACGATATGGCGCCCCCACCTCAAAAAAAATCAGCCCCTGAAAGCGCGGAATACATTGAATTTCTTCAATTCATGCGCGCCGAAAAACGCCAATCCTTCTGGGGCGGCATCGCTGTGGCCGCTATGGCGGTTTTTACAATTGTGATGTTGTTTCTCATGTTCAACGCCTCAGGCATGAGCTTCATGACCTGCCAAGAATTTGGCGACACCTTTACCTGCCGCCTTGGCGGGCTTTAAATCCTTGACATTAAGCGCCTAAGTCCCTAAAACACCCTTAATTCATCGGCACATATTGTTTTTGCCGTGTCTAGCGATACCCCCTGACCTGCGAAATTACGCACATCGGGGCTATTTTTGCTATTTAAATTTTTGGATTAAAAAGGATATTTAAGTGTTTGATTCACTTAGCGATAAATTAGGCGGCATATTTGATAAACTCCGCGGTAAAGGAGCCCTCACTGAGGATGACGTAAATGCCGCCGCGCGTGAGATTCGCGTGGCTCTCCTTGAGGCCGATGTCGCCCTGCCTGTTGTTAAAGAATTCATCGAGATCGTCAAATCCCGCGCTATTGGCGCCGACGTTATTAAATCTGTCTCCCCTACGCAACAAGTCGTGAAAATCGTCCATGACGCCATGGTGGAGATGCTGGGCGGGCATGATGGTGAGCAAGAGTTGAACTTAAAAGCCGCGACCCCCGCTGCCTTCCTGATGGTTGGCCTTCAAGGCTCTGGTAAAACGACCTCTACGGCTAAAATCTCCAAATTCCTGACCGATAAGCATAAAAAGAAAATGCTGATGGCCTCCCTCGACACGCAGCGCCCTGCCGCGCAGGAACAGCTTAAAGTCCTTGGTGAGCAAACAGGCATTGATACGCTTGAGATCATCAAAGGCCAAAGCCCGATTGAGATTACAAAACGTGCAATGAACGAGGCCCGCCTCGGCGGCTATGACATCGTCATGCTTGATACCGCAGGGCGCCTGTCTATCGACAAAGAGCTGATGGCCGAAGTTGCGGAAATTTCAAAGCTCGCAAATCCAACTGAAACCCTCCTTGTTGTTGACGCCATGACAGGGCAAGACGCCGTCAACGTCGCCCGCGAATTTGACGAAAAAGTCGGTATTACAGGTATAATGATGACCCGTATCGACGGCGATGCGCGCGGCGGCGCGGCAATGTCCATGCGCGGCATCACAGGTAAGCCGATTAAGCTTATGGGGACGGGTGAGCAATGGGATAAGATTGAACCCTTCCACCCTGACCGTATCGCGGGGCGTATTCTAGGCATGGGCGATGTTGTCTCCCTCGTTGAAAAGGCGCAAGAAAGCCTTCAAAACGAAGACGCGGCGGCAATGGCCGAAAAATTCAAAAAGGGTCAGTTTGATTTTAACGACATGCTGATGCAAATGCGTCAAATGACCAAAATGGGCGGCGCAGGAGCGCTCATGAAGATGCTCCCCGGCCTTGGCAAAATGGCCAAACAAATCGAAGAAGCAAACCTTGACGACACCATCCTCAAACGACACGAGGCGATCATCTTGTCCATGACAAAGGCAGAGCGGGAAAAACCAGCGCTTTTAAATGCCTCTCGTAAAAAACGTATCGCCGCAGGCGCAGGCACAACCGTGCAAGAAATCAATAAAATCTGTAAACAACAACAGCAAATGGCCGCCGTGATGAAAAAGATCAAAAAGATGGGCATGGGCGGCATGATGAAACAGATGAAGAGCCTCATGGGCGGCAAAGGCGAAGAGCTTGAGCTCATGGCCCAATCCATGGACCCTGACAACCTTGGCAGGGATATGGCCGCGTTAAAAGGCAACGATATACTCGGCGCAAATCCCTTCGACGGTGCAGGCGCTCCTTCTGGCCTGCCCGGTCTTGGCGGCGGTATGCCTGGCCTTGCTGGTTTAGGCGGGGGACAAATGGGCGGCATGCCCGGTATGCCCACACGCGGCGGCACGAAGAAAAACCGTAAACCCAAAGTAAAAAAAGGGAAACGGAAGTAACAAGTTTAACCGAAATTGCAAATTGACTATGAAAAAGGAGAACTAAAATGGCACTAGCAATGAGACTATCAAGAGCAGGACGTAAAAAGCGTCCATTTTATCGTATCGTGGTTGCGGACAAACGCATGTCACGTGACGGTCGTTACATCGAGCGTTTGGGCACTTACAACCCCCTTCTCGCAAAAGACGATGAAAACCGTGTAAACCTGAACGAAGACCGTATTAAGCACTGGCTTGCTGAAGGTGCAGAGCCATCACACCGTGTTGCGGTATTCTTGGGTAAAGCTGGTCTTGCGCCAATGCCCGCAGCGCGCAATAACCCGCAAAAAGGTGAGCCTTCAGAAGCCACTAAACTGCGTATTGCTGATAAAGTAGCGAAAAAAGAAAAAGCTGCCGAAGCTGCAAAAGCCGCTGAAGAAGAAGCCAAAGCAGCCGCCGCCGCGCCAGCCGAAGAAGCCGCTCCTGTTGAAGCCGCTGCTGAAGAAGCTCCTGCTGAAGCACCAGCCGAAGAGCCTAAAGCTTAACCATAAACAAATCGTCATTGCGAGCGAAGCACGGCAATCCAGATTGCATAAATTTAGATTGCCGCGTCGGCTTCACCCCCGCCTCGCAATGATAACTTGTTGTTCTCATGACAGAAAACAAAAGAATCTGCGTTGCAAAGATAACAACGGCTCATGGAATTAAGGGGCTCGTGAAACTTCATGTGTATGCTGAAGATCTCAACCTTATTAAGGGCGCTTTATTTACATCGGAAACAGGTGATGAGACCCTCAAAATTACACCCAAAAATGCCACCGCCAGACATTGGCTTGCCGCTGTAGACGGGATCACCGAACGCAACGGCGCCGAAGCCTTGCGTGGCACATCGCTTTATATCGAACAAACCGCCCTTCCCGAAATTGGCGATAATGAATTTTACTACGCTGACCTCATCGGCCTACCTGCTATTGATGAAGACGGCATGACTATCGGCGAAATCATTGCCGTTGAAAACTTCGGCGCAAGCGATCTTCTCGACATCAAACCTAAAGGCCAGCCCTCTTTTTACTTGCCAGTCTGCGAAGAAACACTTATGACAATAAATAAAGACAATGTCATAATCCGCATTCCCGAGGGATTATTAGATTAATATTAGAGTTTTATGGGTAGTGATGGGCGTTTATCAATTATTCGATCATGAAGATTTTGGCGATATCGCTTTTCAACAAGTTGTTAAAGCAGTGAACGATAATCATCGCCCCAACCCCACAATAATCTTTCCAACGGGCGGTACGCCAGAGCCTTTATATACAAGAATAGCAGAATTACGCTCTTTCTTTCCCATGTTTGACTACATCAACCTCGATCAATATTATGGGATTGAATACGATGATCCCCGCTCCTATCCATTCGAGATTGAGCAAAAACTGCTCAAAGCCCTAAAGTTAAAACCTGATCTACAACTTGTTTTTAATGCCACAGCGCAAGCCAATCATGAATGCCACCGTATAGAAAACGCCATTCGTCACGCAGGTGGTATTGATATCGCCGTTATTGGCATCGGCCCTAACGGACATATTGCCTTTAACGAACCAAAAACAGATTTTAACACAAGGGCGCATTTGGTTGATCTTACCCCTGAAACGATTGCCGCCAATCAAAAATATTGCGCCCAATTTGGCGGCGTCCCCCCTCAGGCCCTAACACTTGGGCTAGGGACAATCATGGAAGCTAAAAAAATTATTCTTCTCACCAATAAACCAGAGATTACCCTGCGCGCGCTTCATGGCAGCGTTACAACTGATGTGCCTGCCAGTGTTTTACAGCGCCACCCCAACCTTACAGTCGTTGCAACGCCCCAAGTTGGTGCAAAATTGCGCCTTGCCGCTTAGGCTACGGTTGGGTACAACATCAAGATGAACTTTAACCTCCTCACACTTTTTCCAGATATGTTTCCAGGCATGCTCGGCCAGTCTTTAGCTGGCAAAGCGCTTGAGCGGGGAGATTGGTCATTCAGCGCCATTAATATCAGGGATTTTGCGACAGATAACCACAAGACTGTCGATGACACGCCCTATGGCGGCGGCGCAGGGATGGTGATGCGCCCTGATATAATTGAGGCCGCCCTTCTCTCAATCCCTCAGGCCAAACAAGGGCGCAAAATCTATCTTTCCCCCCGCGGAAAAGTGCTAAACCAAGCCCGTGTAAAAGAATTAACAACGCAGCAAAACATCACACTTTTATGCGGTCGCTATGAAGGCGTTGACCAACGTGTTCTTGACGCACATGATTTCGAAGAAATCTCAATCGGTGATTATGTTCTGTCTGGCGGAGAGCCCGCCGCAATGATCCTCATGGATACCTGTATCCGCCTTCTTGATGGTGTGATGGGCAATGTCGATACGGCAGATAATGAGAGCTTTGGCGCAAATACTTGCGGATTGCTCGAATACCCCCATTACACCCGTCCATCCGAATGGATAGCAGGCAACGGGCAGACCTATGAAGTCCCAGATGTCCTGAAAAGCGGCAACCACGCCGAAATCGAAAAATGGCGCAAAGAACAAAGCCTAAAAATTACTGAGGCCGTGAGGCCGGATTTATTGGATTAACAAAGCCCCTGTCATAAACAACACGGTCACTTGGTTCAGTAATTTTATTTCTATAAGCTCGCAGTGCTAACGCAGCTTTGTGAGGTATGCCTGTTAGACGATCTATCGCAGTCCATGCATCAACGAGTTTAGAATTACCACCAATCTCAGTCTGTACAGTCATTTCTGGAATCTTCGCTCTAATTTTTTCGTACCGTATAAGTGCTTTTATTAAATAAAAGGGGCTAAGACCTGAACGAATTTCAAAAATGCTGGACTTGGCATGCTCAATTGAATTCTGTTCGCCATATAACCTGCCATCTCTTGTTAAAACCATTGCGTGCGCTGGAGATTCTGCAACTGGAAACTTTTCTGAAATTGCTACAGATCTGTCATTAAAGTTGACATCAATTTCTAGTGGATTTGGGGATTTTGCAGCGTGAATGAATTTAACCGCCATGTGCCTAGGCGACCGATTTGCAGATACAAATCTTAATCCCGCATCATGAAAAATTTGCTGCAACGCGCCAGAAGAATGAAAAACCTTTGTAGATAATAGTTTAGTTTCTGGAAAATTTTCAATCTCCTTTCGAACGGACATCCAAAAGGGATCGTTTCTGGGCATAGTTGCAAGGACATTTATATCACTTGGTTTGCGCCCCGCTATCATATCTCTTACCGCGCCCCCAAAAAATGCAAAATCATTTACACCAAGCTTGTCCATTACTATCGCAGCCCTATCAAAATGATGTGGCAATTGTGTTATTTTTTCTAGCAAACTAATCGTGTAGGTATTTTTGTTACTCATATGCACACCTTAATTTTTATTACGTAAAATAATAAAATTCTTGCGTCATGTCAAGGTTTCTGTCATAAACCGCCTTGTTTTTATGGTTAAAACAAGAAAGAAGCTGCCTTCGGATACCCGTTGAATATCGAGCTTCGCGTAAAGTATTAAAAATTAAGGATAACAATATGAATACATTACAAAAATTTGAGGCAAAGCAAACACAAGCTTTCCTAGAAAACAGCAATATTCCCGCTTTTTCGCCGGGCGACACAGTAAAAGTTAATGTGAAAATCCGTGAAGGTACACGTGAACGTGTCCAGGCGTATGAAGGCGTTTGTATCGCGCGCGCTGGCACAACTGGCCCAAATGCGAGCTTTACCGTCCGTAAAATCAGCCTTGGTGAGGGTGTAGAACGTGTTTTCCCGCTTTTCTCACCAAGAATCGACAGCATCGAAGTGGTACGCCGCGGTGAAGTGCGCCGTGCAAAACTTTACTACTTGCGTGATCGTCGTGGTAAAGCTGCCCGTATTTCTGAGCGCGTGACAGGTCATGGCATGGAAGATCTTGCAATTGCCAAAGCCGCAAGTCAGGAAATGACACAAACTGCACGCCGCGCTGCGAAAAAAGTAGAAAAAGACGCAAAACGTGCCGAAGGCCGTAAAGCACAAGAAAAAATGAAAGCTGATAAACTCGCCGCAAAAGAAGCGGCGAAGAGAGAAGCCGAAGCAGCCGCCGCAGCTGAAGCAGCAGCAAAAGCAGCAGAAGCATCAGCTGAATAATTTAATCGTCATTACTAAGAAAACGACGCAAGTTACTGATACAGAAAAAATAAAACAACAAACAAAAAAGCGCCGATCATCAGATCAGGCGCTTTTTAGATTCTATATACTATTAATTATTACATGCGTCTCGCAGGTATTGCCACCGCAACGAGCGGCCCTGCATCAGAGCGATGCACCACGACTGCCGTTCCAAGCTCATCCGTATCCGCCTGCGGTCCGTCTGGATGGGTTTCATCACCCCGATAAACATGATGGATTGCATCTGCAAATTGGACAGCCATCGGCTGAAGCGGTACTTCCTCACCAGCTTCATCAAAAAATCTGACCTCTCCGCCTTCAAAAACAGCTTCTACACTATCATAAGGAGTAATTATTCCGCTTTCTATGTTGTTTGTCTCTAAAGCTTGAAATTCAGCAGTTGTATTACCGGCTAACTCAGTTGCAAGACGCGCCGCTGCAAATTGTGAGTTTAGAAGAGGATAAACATCTGGCGCAGACCCACCACCATGCGAAACAATACATGAAGCCCCATCATCCGTAAATTGAAGCGGACCAATTGGATTTTCTGAAATTGACCCATCGTCCATCTGAAAATGGGCACGACCATTAATTTCTAGGCATCCTTCAATGCCATCATCGAGTATTTGCGCTCCCACAGCTGTTGCGCCCGCAAGCCCTAATCCAGCCATTACCCAATTTTTAATTCCCATCACACACTCCTGATTTATAATTGTTCCGTATAGTATATATTTACATAATTAAAGTCAAGCCTTTAATAAATAGGATTTAATACCTACTTATGATATTATCTCAATAATGACTTTATATAAAAAAGATAAACAAATGGATAACGACAAACAAATTTTAAGCTAACGAACTGGGTTAATCAAATCACATAATAATATCAGCATGTTAGCAGTGGGTTATAAAACTTGAAACGCCACTGCCCTTCGCGCTATAAGGGATAAATTGCTTAATGATAAAGATATAAAAATGCCAAAAGACACACACACAAACGCTCCGCGCACCTTATTCCAAAAAATCTGGGATGATCACGTTATTCATACCGATGAAAACGGCACGTCGCTCATCTATATTGACCGTCATTTGGTGCACGAAGTTACCTCGCCGCAGGCATTTGAAGGCCTTAGAATGGCTGGACGCAGCGTTGCGCGCCCTTCTGGTACATTGGCCGTTGTCGATCACAACGTCCCTACGACGGATCGCTCCAAAGGCATTGCAGAGCCTGAAAGCCGCCTTCAGGTTGAAACCCTCTCTAAAAACTGCGAAGAATTCGGCGTTCAGCTTTTTGATATCTTCGATAAACGCCAGGGGATTGTGCATATTATCGGGCCAGAGCAAGGCTTCACACAGCCCGGTACCACGATTGTCTGCGGTGATAGCCATACCTCTACTCACGGCGCGTTTGGCGCACTGGCATTTGGTATCGGCACGTCAGAGGTCGAGCATGTGCTCGCCACACAAACCCTTATCCAAAAACCCGCTAAATCCATGCGTATCACTGTGAACGGGCAACTCCCCGAAGGCGTGGGCGCAAAGGACATGATTTTGGCGATCATTGGCGAAATTGGCACGGCAGGCGGCACAGGATATGTTCTGGAATACGCTGGCGAAGCCGTTCAAAGCCTCTCCATGGAAGGGCGCATGACCATGTGCAACATGTCCATAGAGGGCGGCGCGCGCGCAGGGCTTATCGCCCCTGATGAAACAACATTCGCCTATCTCAAAGGCCGCCCCATGTCGCCCAAAGGCGCAGAATGGGACAAGGCCGTTGCCTATTGGAAAACCCTGCACTCTGATCTGGGCGCAACTTATGATAAAGAAATCGTTCTGGATGCGAAAGATATCGCACCGACCGTGACTTGGGGCACAACACCAGAGGACGTATTGCCTATCACGGCTTACGTCCCTGCCCCGTCAGATTTTGACAGCGAGGCCAAACAAAAATCAGTCGAACGCATGCTTGATTACATGGGCTTAACCGCAGGAACGAAGCTCACCGATATTATGGTCGATAAGGTCTTTATTGGGTCTTGCACCAATGGCCGCATAGAAGATCTCCGCGCCGTTGCCGCCGTGGCAAAGGGCAAAAAGATCGCCGATAACATCAAACTCGCCATGGTTGTTCCTGGCTCCGGACTTGTCAAAGAAATGGCCGAGGCCGAGGGGATTGCGGATATTTTAATCGAAGCAGGCTTTGACTGGCGCGAGCCGGGCTGCTCCATGTGCCTTGCCATGAACGCCGATAAGCTCGAACCCGGTGAGCGCTGCGCCTCTACCTCAAACCGTAACTTCGAAGGCCGCCAAGGCCGCGGGGGCAGAACCCACCTCATGAGCCCCAAAATGGCCGCCGCCGCTGCCATCACGGGAAAACTAACGGATATCAGAGAGCTTTAGGAAAATATAAACGTCATTGCGAGCGTCGCGAGGCAATCTCAAAACTCTTGACAATACACTAAAATTAAGATTATAATCCTAATTCAGGCACTAAAAAACGCCCATGAGAAATCCCCAAAGGCGTTTTTTAAATTTATTATTGATATTAGTTTCTAGGCCCAGATCTTAGATGGCCATTGCATGATGGCGCACTGTAACCAATAACATTTAAACCATCACGTGGTCTGATATCACCTTGTGGGCTTTGTACAATATTGCCAGATACTTCTGTAAAGAAAATGCGGGCGGAACGATCGGCAGGAAAATCTGCAACCTCTGTCCCGCTTGCACGTGTTTCACCATAAGAGGCAGTGAAAACAACCTGCGCTCCCTCAGCTCTGGCAAGACGCGACGCAAGAGCAACGCGCCCGTCTGTTAAAGCTTGGTTATGTGCTTCGGAAGCCAATCGTGAGGCATATCCAGTAACATAAGCAAGAGTGGTTCCGTCACCATTGATATCCGCCTTTGCAAAGGCTTCAGCAACCGCACTGGCTCTCTCATTTCTTAAAAACTGCCCACACTCATCAGTACAAAAAGGAATATCAACAACCACAACATCAGGACAATCTAGAGAGCCTACTGACACTCCTGGGATATCTTGAACAAGGTCAGTAAAGCTCTGCGCTGAAACAGCGCTCACACTTGCAACGAGTGCTATAGCAGATAATGTACCTTTTGTTGTAAGAATTTTCATTACTCTGTACTTTCTAGTATTGGTTTAAATTTATCTTCCACAACGCGGCTGGAATGGAGCACCGCCACTTATAGCAGTTTGCGGTTCTGGATTATTGCACAAGAAACCCGCGCCAACAACTCTTCCCGGGTTTTCATCAATAGCTCTCTCAAAAGCACGAGCACAATCTCTTTCTGCAGAAGAGAAAGGATAAACATTGACAGTCGTAGATACGATATCTACTCCACCACCTAATGGACGCCCCCAGCCTTGTGCTCCGAGGGTTCTATTCATGCCACGGGCTTGTGCACGCTGTGCAATCTCTGCCATATTTTCGTGAGTAATAGCAGCCGCTGTTGTTCTATCAGAAGTGAATAAGCCGCCAGTGCCTTCAACTGTAATGTTACAAATTGCCAGTGCTGGCGATGCGGCAAGACCCGCTACTAATGCTAAAGTTGCTTTTAAACCTGCTTGTTTCATTTTTTGAATCCTCTATTTGTTGTTTATTACGCCGTAATTTAAATTCTGGCAAGGTTATCTCATTAATTTACATAACTGTCAAATGTTTTTTTACTTTTTGTTAATAATTGCCAAATTAAAACAAACATAGTGATTGCAATAATCCCTAAATAAATATAAAACAATATAAATACTATGACAAATAAAACAATGAAAAACACACCTGTCTTAGGGCTGGCCTTTGCGCTTTGCATGCCTGCTATATCGGCGCTTGCACAAGATGAGGGGGATTATCTAGCGCAAACCCCAGAAGATTGCCAGTATGTCAACGCAGATGATGGGAAAACCGCTCTGCCTTACGCAGAATATAGTATTGAGATGCTCAGTATTCATACAGGCTGCCTGCTCGCTCTTCGTGATCAAGGGCGTGTTGAAACTTCGATTTACCGTGAGGCTATTCGGGCCTTTCAAACGCTAATCTTTCAAACAGCCCTTTCTTTTCCTACTTTGACTCTCAAAGATAACTACACTGACCCCGATGGTATAATCGGTGAAAATTTCGTACATGATTACGCCCAAGTGGCCTTTGTAAAACAATATTTAGGCGCTTTTTATAAAGACGAAGATTTTTATTATGATCCTGATACTGTTGAAAGTGACTATCTACGGCGCTTTGGACAACAATTACAGGCTATGAACGCCCCAGTATTTAATGGAATGCAAACATATACCTATGAGGAAGAATTTTATCACGAGGGCGAATTAGAACAACACTTGCACCCAAATTGGACTCCTGCTACGCACACGCTAACGGCATAAATTACAAAACTGTAATGGCGTTGTAACTTGTGTGCCCATTAATGCAGGCATACCTTTTATATATGTTAATAGATTTTACCACCAGAAAGCGGCGCTTAACAATGCCCACCATCAATATCCTTGTAAAAACAATAGACCTGATTGAGCTCGATTCAATCATTGAAAGCTATGATTATAAAACAGACCCCCTATTAACAGCGCATTTTCATCAGATTGAAACCAAGCTGTGGCATAGGATTGAGAGCTATTGCTGTAATACGAGTAGTTATGGAGCGGCACTATCGGCGCATTTACGCCGCGTATCGCAAGATGGACATGAATTTTTGACGGACGCACTCGGGTTTAGCAAAAAGGCCGCCAACAACTTTCATGCCGCCAATTTATTTCATGATTTAGGCAAAACACATAATGCATATAATGAGGATATATGGAATTTACCCTATCGCCCAACGGATGATCAGCGTGCAGAAAAACGCCTTCACACAGTCCGCGGCACTGAAATTTTTCTAGAGGCTATTGCTGATTTGCCCTTGGAAGTACAACATCACCCGCATTTGCGTATTGTCATACCCGCTCTTCAGATGTTTCATCATGAGCGCTTAGATGGACAGGGATACGCCAAGCGTCATGGTGATGAAATGGGTCGGTTAATCAAGGCGCTTTGCATTGTTGACTGCAAAGACGGTGATCTTGTTTTGCGCGGCCATCACGTAGACAGGCGCACAGAAAAAGAGGCTCTTTTAAGAATGAAAGGTCTATCTGATTATGATGGTAACGCAAAATATGTTGGCGCATTTGATGAGATGCTCGACCACTATATTCATCACCGCGAGCTGAAAACAGGGCAAAATATACTCTCTTAAAAGGCGAATGAAGCGTTAAATACGCTTGAATTTACGCGCTATTCCTGCTTTCTTGGGGACATGGAAAAATTTACAGTTTTAAAAAGCATCGCAGCCCCGCTTCGCATGATTAATATCGACACCGATATCATAATCCCTAAGCAATTTTTAAAAACAATTAAACGTACAGGCCTTGGGATTCATGCCTTTCATGATATCCGCTATAATGAAGACGGCAGTGAAAAAGCTGATTTTCCGCTCAATAAACCAGAATATAAAGGCGCGTCTATTTTAATTACGGGCGAAAATTTCGGCTGTGGCTCGTCGCGTGAACATGCGCCATGGGCGATTTTAGATATGGGCATACGCTGTGTTATCGCGCCAAGCTTTGCTGATATTTTCTATAATAATAGCTTTAAAAATGGAATATTGCCCATTGCCCTGCCCGCTGACCAAGTCGAGGCCTTGATGGCCGAGGCGGAAAATGACCCTGATGGTCTTATTGAAGTAGATTTAGAAAAACAAACCATAACCCGCGGTAATAAAATATCTTTTAGCTTCGAGGTTGATGCGTCGCGCAAATTCAGCCTGCTTCATGGCCTCGATGATATCGGCCTGACCTTACAGAAAAAAGCCCATATTGCCGAATTTGAAAAAGGCGATAAAGAAAAACGGAGTTGGTTGTACTAAAATCATGACAAGCCATATGACCAAAACCATTAAGACAGATGGAGCGCCAGTCGCAGCAGGGCATTATTCGCAAGGAACAATCGCGGGGGGATTGATCTTTACGGCAACAACACTGCCGATAGATCCTGTCCACCCCGATAAGCCCGCAGGCAGTATTGAGGAGCAAACGCGCCAAGTTCTCAATAACATATTCGCCATTATCCGCGCTGGTGGCGGTGACATTGATACAATTGCCCGCATGACAATTTATTTGTCGGATATCAACGATTGGGCGGCCATCAACGCCATCTATGTTGAAAAATTTGGCGATCATAAGCCCGCCCGCGGCGTGCTTGAGATTAAAAATATCCGCAAAGGATATAACATCGCCATCGACGCGGTTGCGGCAACAAAATCATAATCAATAAACTATAGAGGATTTGATGGATAAAAACTTCACCCTAACGGTTCTGCCCGGCGATGGTATTGGCCCCGAGGTCATGAAAGAAGTGCGTAAAGTTATGAAGTGGCTTGAAGATAAGCGCGGCTTTCACTTCACGCTTCACGAAGACGACATTGGCGGCGCGGCATATGATCGTTATGGCATGCCTTTAGCGGATGAAACACTTGAAAAATGTAAAGCCTCACATGCCGTCATCATGGGGTCTGTTGGTGGGCCAAAATGGGATAATGTTGACTATAACAAGCGCCCAGAGGCCGGTCTTTTAAGATTGCGTAAGGAAATGGGGCTATTTGCGAATTTGCGCCCTGCCCTTGTTTTCGATGCCCTTGTTGAGGCCTCATCATTAAAGCCTGAGATTGTGAAAGGACTTGATATTTTAATCGTCCGTGAACTCACAGGCGGTGTTTATTTTGGCGAGCCGCGCGGCATTGAGGACCTTGGGAATGGTCAGCGCCGCGGTGTAAACACGCAAGTTTATGAAACCTATGAGATTGAGCGCGTTGGCCGTGTAGCCTTTGATTTGGCGCGTAAACGTAAGAACAAAGTCACCTCTTGCGAAAAAGCCAATGTCATGGAATCAGGCAAATTATGGCGTGAGGATATAACGGCCCTTCATCAGGCCGAAGCGAGCGATGTCACATTAGAGCACATGTACGCGGATAATTGTGCGATGCAATTGCTTCGTAATCCATCGCAATTTGATGTGATTGTGACCGACAACCTGTTTGGCGATATTTTATCAGATGAGGCGTCAATGCTCACGGGCTCGCTCGGCATGTTGCCATCGGCGTCGTTAGGCACAGCAGGTAAACCAGGCGTTTATGAACCCGTACACGGCTCTGCCCCTGATATAGCAGGACAAGGCAAGGCAAACCCGCTTGCAACTATCCTGAGCTTTGCTATGGCGCTTAGATACTCCCTTGATTGCGGCGTTGAAGCGAGCGAGATTGAAAATGCCGTTCAGCGTGTCTTGAATAAAGGCATTCGCACCCTCGACATTGCCAATAATCAAGGATGCGCCATATCAACAAGCGCCATGGGTGATGCGTTGATTATCGAACTAAACGCATAAACGATGCTTAATAATCAACGCAATAAAAAAGGCCGCTATAAAGCGGCCTTTCTCAAATTCTATGCAGTTAAACGATTAACCTTGGATACGGAATGTCAAACCACACAAAGTACCAATTGCTTCGTTGTAGAGACCTGCAGCACCAGCCTCAGAAACACAACCCTTTGCACCGGCACCGTTTGTACTTGCACGCACTGATCCTGAATTAGGACGACCATCATCCATCTTACGATCAATATTTGCAGCCTGATCCGCACCAACAACTCCACCCGTTTGCGCAAGCGCTGCAGTAATAGCAGTACCTGGGGCAGTATTGTTCAAAATTAGATAGTGACCTGCCGCTCCATCATCAAAACCATCTACGACACCAGCAGCTGAAAAACCAATACGAATACCGCCGCCTATCTTACCTTCGGGTAAACCTGCACCATATGCAAGGCCGCCAACAGGATCAACACCTGTCAAGAAATTAGCTGCTGCCATCTGTCTGAACGCATTCATATTTTCGTTGTTAGCTTGAGCTGCAGTTACAAGAACGGAATCAATACGTCCGTTTGCATTACCATTAGCTCCACATGTAGCCAATGGGCAGTTAGGTATACGCCCCGCACCATTCAACATATCACCTGGCACAGTGCCGTATTTATCTCTAAATCCAGACATTGATCCTTCAATAGCGTTGACCTGAGCAATTTGGGATGTGATTTTGGCGTTACCGATAAGTTCTTGCCCTTTTAAGATACCACCGATCAACAGACCGATAATAACCATAACGATAGCCAATTCCACGAGTGTAAAACCTGCCTCGCTTTTTCTTGGTTGTAATGTATTCATAGTTTTCTCCTAAAGTTAATAAAAGATTAAATTAGACCCAGATTAGAATTTAAAGCCTAAATAGTTTGGAAAGATTGAGTAGAATAACTCTGCGAACAAAATACAGGTAAACCACCAAATTACAAAGCTTTAATTTTTTCTTCCAAATTCAATCATATCGTTTTAAATCTTAACGGAATATGAAGTTTTTAGGGCTGTTTGGTCAAAATGACGTTTTGAGCAGCCAGAATAACGCAGTGACTATTGCCCCTGTTTTGATTGACGATAAACGCTGGGAGAAACGCCTTCTAACTCTTTGAAATATCTATTAAAAGTTGATATGGAGTTAAAGCCAGCTTCTTTGCTTATGACACCTAAATCAGCATCAGTTTGAAGCAATAATTGCTTTGCATCTTTTATTCTGTAAGTGTTTAAAAGTTGCGGGACTGTTTTTTCGAAATATCCGTTCACAATTTTGGATAAAGATGATTCTGTCACCCCAATTTCTGCTGCTAAATGGGATCGTCCATAGCTGGGTTCTTGGTAAATTTTTTCTATCTCCAATAAATCCATAATTTTTTTGGCATAGGCAATCTCTGATTCATTCAAACTGCCACTCATATTTACCTTTTTAAAATTAAGAGTGAGCGGATAAATCCGAAAGAGCGAAGTGGATGCTAAATAAACAAACGCAAACCCTAAAATCGTGCGAATACTCACCAATTCTGACAAAATAATTAAACCATAGGCATTAGCACTCACGCTCGTTAGTAAGATGACATTGAGAATAATTAAAAATATTGTCAGCCATAAACGCTCTTTACCGCGTTTTTGCTTTTGAATAGTAGCGAGTAAGCCTCTTTTTAGCCAAATTGACAGTAAGCAAATAGATCCAATAATAACAGAGCCAATCATCAGCCATTCAAAAAATGCCAAACACACATCATCAACGCATTCAGATTCCGCCGTAACCATAGATTTTGCGGCAATATAGCCGATTGGCAAAAAGGCGAGGATTAAAAAAAAGGGCCAGCTTGGTAATTTTCGCATATTTGCAATCTGAACAATTAATAAAACGCTGAGCGGTGGTAAAGAAGACCAAAAAAACCAATTAAGATCGCCATAATAAGATAAATAGGGTCCCCAATACCGCTCTGCCACATCAAGGAAGAAAGCCGCGCCAAGGGAAAAGAAGAATAAAATAGGAATTAACGCCTGAATTTTATGACCTACGCGCGACAGCATATAGACCAAAATATACACGCATTGTGATAAACCAATTAAAGAGAGAATTTCACGCCCCGTGAATTGAACATTAACCGTGTTTAAAAACTCAAACATTTTTATAGATTATCACAAAAATCAGGCTTTTGAAGGGTCGTGTCCTCTTTTAAAATGGTATTACAGATGTAATCGACCATGTAGTTGATTTCATTAGGATGGAGGGTTTCTGAGCTATCTTGGATCAGATTAATCATGATCTTATAAGCTTCTTCAGTATTACCTTCTGATTGCTGAATAATTGCGGGCATTTGTTTTGCCCAAATACCAATATCAGGGTTTTGGTTTGCAGCCAATATATTGGCCAGCTCTAAAGCCCGCACATTATCTTTTTGAATATGGCGGGCAATAAATACACCATGCCCTAGCCAGCGCCATTTATTGCCAAAATCACGCGTTCCTACAATCGCAAGATAATCCAGAACATGGTCAAGTTTTTTACTATCCTTTACAGCGCCATAATAATAAGAAGCAAGAAAAGGTGTCACATCAGAGACAGGGTCGAGATGATCGAGCAGAAAAAACCACTGCTTTAGATCAGCATAATTATAGTCCAAAAGTGATGCGACATACCCCCCTGTGCTCCCTATATTTTGAAGCATCGTATTATACCCACGATATGCAAGCTGCTTATCAGATAATGCCATCATGGTGGCGCTTTCCGATTTTGGGACGGGCGGCACGTTGGCCCATTTTGTCTGAACTGTTTTTGAATAGACCCAAAAGCTGACATTCAAAAACAAAGCAAAAACAAATATGAGATAATAAAGTGTCTTGTGATTTTTTTGCATCAGAACTGCTTACGGACAAAATCAACCATTGTTGCGGCAAAAATTAGGAAACAAAAAACAGCGCCCTGTATCAGTATAAACGCCAGATTAACATTCTCATCAAGCCCATATAATATCCATGAGGATTGCCCCATCAAATCAAGGCGCGGAATAAACATAGAAATCACGAGCATGACCTGCTCAAGAAGCTTATAAATGCCGCCCTGACCTACGGCTTCAATAATTCCTAATATCTGCCCCATTAAACGCGCGAGGACATAAAAGGCAATTGTAATGAGAGAGGCGGATACCGCGCTGTTTAAGACTAATGCAAAAAATAAGGCGACGCTGGTCATGATGCATAGCTCAATAAGCAAGCTCATGCACCAAAATATATAGCCGCTCAAGCTACCAACCCCCTCCGTCACCGAGGGGATCATAAAATACAAAGATCCTGACACAAGGATTGTTGCAAAAAGGCACAAGATAATGAAAGCAACAGTATGAGACATAACAAAACCCAAACGTGATACAGGCTTTGTCAGCATGTATTCAACATCACGGGTCTCAAATGAACGACGGACATAAAAGACAACAAAAAGGATAAGGGCGAGCACTGAAGCAAAGCGTAAACCACTTGCCGCAAAAACAGCGGAAAATTGATCTTTTTCCAAAACGGCGGAACTTCCCAAAAATATAGAAAGACTGACACTCACCGCCGCCATAAGAGCAAAAGAAATAAAAACCTTATCTCGTAAAGCTGCCGTTAAGACATAGAGGATAAGGTTTTTGGACATTACTAATACTATTTCTTTTTATCACTTAAAGTTTAAAAGGACGACGATCACGTGAAAATTCACGGTACAAATCTTTGTCGGTGTTATGAACGGTGTTTCCGCCTTCGACAATCGTAGCTTTTAACAAAATAACGAGTTCTGTTTTTTCAATCTCGTCAGACTTATTTTTGAAAAGACTTCCAAAAATAGGGATTTCTGAAACAATCGGGACACCACCCTGCCCCGCAGTTGTCTTGTCTTGCATCAAGCCACCCATAATAATGGCCTGGCCATTGTTCAAATTCACAACTGAATCTATTTCTTGGACATTCACCTGTGGAACAAGCGATATCACACCTGCTAAAGCCAAATCAGGGTTAGGGTCTTCAACAAAATCAGTAACTGTTGTAACCGTTGGTCTTAATGCAAGTGATATGACCTGACGGTCCCTATCAACAGAGGGTTGGACATTAATAAGAACACCTTCAGGAATAGTCTTAGCGGTCGTTGAAAATGTTCTTTGCGGCCCACCAACATCACCAGTTTCAAGTTCAGATTCAATTTCAAAGTAAACAACGTTCTCAGCGACGTTCATAACAGCAGTTTGATTATTTAATACCGTCAAACGAGGACTAGATAAAGCAGACACTGTTCCAAATCTTGAGATAGCATCAACAACAGGCTGGATATCTCCAAAATCAAACGACGCATTAAAGTTTGAGTTTGGCGTAGGTAAAGGATCAATTACACCGCGGACAAGCGCGCCAGGTGTATCAAAACCAATAACACCCTTTGCCCCAGAAAAAGCCTGAGACCAGTCAATACCAGCTGCAAAACGGTCATCCAGTGTTACTTCCAGAACCTTTGCTTCTATTAAAACTTGTGAACTAACAGATTGCTCAATTTCATTCAAATAATCAGCAACTTGTTTATGTAAACGCTGTGGTGCAAAAACAGAGACCACGCCTGCCTGCTGGTTAATAGAAAAACGCGCAGCAAAAGGATCATTTGTTGGAGTTGTTTCTGTATCCTCCTCATCATCCATAACACCAACCTGAAGCTGAACATTAGGTGCCTGAACCTGAACCTCAGCCCCTTCGCCCGTTGTAACGTCACCTTCGGTGATAAGGACAGGCTGAATTTGACCTTGATCAACAGCTGTAACAGCAGTGACCTGAGGCGTTCTAGAGCTTAAGAGCCTATTGGCATCACGGTTTGATTCTAAAATTTGGGTTAAGTTCCCGTTTAACTCTGCCCAAAAGTCTGATTTACTTGTGTTATTTGCTCTAAAATTAGACCCTGTATCTCCCCCTTCCCCTGACACAACAGATATATCGTTCCCAACAGAACCTGAATTTTCACGGATTATGTTAAGATAATTAATTCTATAAATTTTATGGTAAGGCGTATCTAGTTCGATACGCATAAAGTCTTCTTCCATCTTATAACGAAGACCAGCAATATCAGAAATGCGCTCCATCACAACATCGAGTGGCTTATTGCGCGCGGTAAAGATAATAGAGCCACGAATACGCGGGTCGATTTCCACGTCATATTCAGCCTGCTCTGCAATCTCATAGAGTGCGTCTTTAAGCGGTACAGTCTGGTTCAAAGACACAGAAACAATTGGCATAGAACGTAAATTGCCATCAGGTGATGATACGTAAGGCTTTAAGGGTGGAATATCATTTTGATCATTTAAATCAGCCGTATCAACTTCCGGCAAGCGAGGCGCTAGCGCATCGCGGTAATCTTGAAACTCCATGCCTTTTTCACGATCTTGCTTGGTGTAGCTATTGGCAAGCTCGCAACCCGTTAAAATAAAAACAGAACATAAGGCGGCCATTGAGACGCCCGATATCTTTTTAAAACTAGGGAGTAAAGGTGTTATTTCATAAGATGACATGACAGAACGTCTTTCGTGCTAATTTGAAGTTGAATATATCACAAAGGGTATTGCGATAAGAATCACCCTATTAAGATATCTAAATTTTAAATAAAAGACTAGTCTTTAGAGTAATTTAAAGCTGTTAATCTGACACTTTGAGCAAAGAAGTATCCATATTCTGTAAACTTCCCGAATTCTGACCCATTTTGATTTGCTGAAGTTTGACCTTAATATCACTAACTTTGTCGGATTGGTTAAGAACTGTTTCCTCTGTTATTAGTCCTGACTTATAAAGCGCCAATATGGACTGATCAAAAGTTTGCATACCTATATTTGTATTCTTCTCCATCACTTCGGTTACTTTTTCATAACGCCCTTCAGCGATGAGTTCACGGACCAGTGCCTCATTAATCATAATCTCAATAGCTGGCACAAGGGCCCCCTCTATACTCGGTATTAAGCGCTGTGAGACAATTGCTTTTAAGTTCATCGACAAATTAAGGCGTATTTGTTGCCCCTGTTCTTCAGGAAAGAAGTTTACAACGCGTTCAATTGCCTGATAGGCGTTATTTGTGTGCAAAGTGGCCAGACATAAATGCCCTGTTTCTGCAATCGTTAGGGCTTGCTCCATTACCTCTTTATCGCGTATCTCACCAATTAAAATAACGTCTGGGCGCTGTCGCAAAGAATTTTTAAGCGCTGTCCTATAAGATTCAGTATCAATACCTATTTCACGCTGTGTTATAATGCTTTTACTATGCTCGTGATAATATTCAATAGGGTCTTCGATTGTGATGATATGCCCTTCTTTATGCTGATTACGGTAATTGAGCATTGAGGCAAGCGATGTTGATTTACCAGAGCCAGTCATCCCCGTTACTAAAACAAGGCCACGGCGTTCCATGGCTAAATTTTGTAAAATCGGCGGTAAGTTCAATTCCGCAATTGTCGGAATTTTTGACACAATACGGCGTATAACTAAGCTTGGATTTTGGCGTTGGCGCATCACATTGATACGAAAACGACCATGCTTGCCCATATCTAAAGAGGTATTGAGTTCCCAGTTAACATCAAATTCCCGCCGCTGCTTTGCTGTGAGAATACTATAGATGATTTCCTGCACTGACTCTGGGTCTAGTGACGGCGCATCGACAGTCTGAAAAGCGTCCTCGACACGCAGAACTGGGGCACGACCGACAGTTAAATACAGATCGCTTGCGCCCACTGTATTCATTTGCGTTAAAAAAGAAAAAATTGTTGATGTGTCCATTAGAAGGAATAGCCCCCATCTTCTTTCTCTTCTTTTTTACCACTTGTATTATCTGCCTCATCTTCATCGTATTCTTCAAGCCCCATGCCTTCGTCTTCGGCTTTAATAAGGGCAGATTTTGCTTCTTGCGGGCTGATAACACCTTGTTCTAAAAGTGCATTCACGGCATCTTCCATCGTTTGCATACCGTAACGCGACCCTGTTTGCATCATGGAGAAAATTTGAGGAATTTGGTTTTCACGAATAAGGTTACGCACCGCATTTGTTCCAACTAAAATCTCAAAACAACCTACACGCCCCGATCCATCGGCGCGGCGAAGAAGTCTTTGGGCAATAACACCCTCTAGAGAGCCTGAAAGCATGGCACGCACCATTTCTTTGTCTCCGCCAGGGAACACGTCAATGATACGGTCAACGGTTTTTGCAGCCGTATTGGCGTGCAATGTACCAAAAACCAAGTGACCTGTTTCCGCAGCCGTTAGCGCCAACGAAATCGTTTCGTGGTCACGCATCTCCCCCACCAAAATAACATCGGGGTCTTCACGCAATGCGCTTTTCAGGGCGGCTTTAAATGAATGTGTGTCTTGACCAAGTTCGCGGTGATTCACGAGTGATTTTTTAGAAGTGTGGAAAAATTCCACGGGATCTTCAATCGTAAGAATATGCTTGGAGTGATTGGTATTAATATGATTAATCATCGCCGCCAGTGTTGTTGATTTACCAGAGCCTGTTGCCCCTGTAACAATCACAATACCCTTATGCAAGTCAGCAAATTTTTTCATTGCCGCTGGCAAATCAAGATCAGCCATTGTCGGAATGTCGGATGGAATAGTACGAAAAACGGCTGCTGTTCCGCGGCGCACAGTAAAGGCGTTCACACGAAAACGAGCTTTTTCACCAAAAGAGATAGCCAAGTCGATCTCATAATTTCGTTCATATTCTGCGCGCTGTTCTTCTGTCATTACGGAATAGAGCATTTGGCGAATATCTTCACTGGACAAAACATCAGATTGAACACGTTTCATTTGCCCATTTTTACGTATGATAGGCGGATTATCTGCGCTTAAATGTAAATCTGAAGCGTCGTTTTGCATTGTAAAAGCAAGAAGTTGAGTTAAGTCCACTGGTTGTCTCCTAAAATAATATATCCGCGCCCTTCATTAAAGCAGTCGCAAAACAATATCTAAAATTTCAATTTTTAAAGTAGTACGCCGGAATTACTATTTAGACTAACAGATATGATACTCTCCAAAATCATGCATGAACATAATTATGAGACGATACCTGCCCCTATCACCATACATAATAGACCTAGAATAATTAACAAAAGCCTAAAGGAAAACGCTTTCTTTTTATAAAAAAATAAACAAAAAGCGTAGGAAAAAGGAAGAAGGGCAGAAATTAACAAAGAAATTGCATTGATGCTAAGCACAGCGCCGATAAGACCACAAATTAGAGCAAATAATGTTTCTGTCAGAATATAAAATTTTGAAATTGGCGCATTGCAATAACGACATTTTCCACGTTGTAATATCCATGAAAAAAAAGGAATTAAATCTTTTAAACCAAGCCTATGGCCACATGTTGGGCATTGTGAGTGAGTCTGATGTTTATTGCTTCTTCCAATTGCCCACCACGATTGGCCACTTAATTCACGATGCGTTACAGCCGTAGCAAAACTTCCTAAGGCTAGCCCAAGAAGAACAAAGATAAAGATATCTAAAAACAAAGTCGTTTAGAGACGTCGTAACGTTGCCAAACGGTCATAGACTGTATCGCGCGATAATCCTTTAGCACTTGAGCTGAGAGAATCTACTTCTAATGCTCGCTCATAGAGCGTTACAGCATCTTTTTTAGCGCCAGCACGATCATAGATCACAGCCATATTATAGTAGTGGGCAGGATTTGTTGGATCTATGCTTGATGCAATACCTAAATAACGGACGGCGTCATCTGTATTCCCTAGCTCAGCGCTCACCATACCTAGTTGGGCGGCAATACCTGAATCTCTTGGATTATCTTCCCAAAGTGCTTTTAGCTCTTGGTATGCAAGCTCTGGATTTTGTGTTTGCAAAATTCCAAGCATGTTAACGCGCGCATCAACATTGCGCGGGTCTATTTTAAGAAGGGAGCGATAGGTTGCGATAGCAGAATCATTAAAGCCTAAGTTCTGCTGCGCTATACCAAGACCTAAAAGAATATTTCTATCGTTAGGGTTGCGCTTTCTTAGTTCCTGGAACATTTCCAAAGCTGCAGAATAACGACGTAAGGATAGTGCACGATTAGCCGCAGTCATCATAGATTGTTGCGAACCTGCAGAGGCATTTCTTTCAACAACGATGTATTTAGAACCTGGCTCAAACCTTGGATCAACGCGGCGCGGCGCTGTATTGCCTAATTTATCGTCATTTGTTGAAAAAGAGTCAAAATATTGGTTGTTATCAGATGATTCAACATCTTGAAAATCTGTGTTTAGTGCATCAGTAAGGCCACTTACCTCTTGCGCCGTATCGACGACAGGCTGCACAACATCTCCCAAAACAACTTCGGGCGGCGCGGTAACAGCAACCTCAGGCATTAAGTCATTTGTTGTAACTTCTGGAACAACAGGCATTTCTGACACAATTGTCTCAACGGAAGAGTCAATCGGTGCCACTTCTGCATTCACCTGAACGTCTGGCATGTCCAGTTGATCCACATCCAATTGGATGACTTCACCGCTATCATAGTTTTGAGCGTGTGATGGTAATGCATAGGAAATAACAGCAACGGACGCTGTCAAAGTTAGAATTCGAGAAAAGTGTTTTAGGTGCGTATTTTTCATGCTTATGACTTTTTCATTTGTTGTTTTACAGGGCGTAAAACGGGAAGGAATTTTAAAAATCTTACAGTGATAATATAGTAAAAATTCAAACAAGAAAAGGGTTACAAGCGATTAAGCCGCTTTAAGGTTGTTATTTTGTAAAATATTTAAAAAGGCAGTCTCTAAATTCTGATCTTTGCCCTTAGTTGACATCTCTGCGGGCGTGCCTTCAAAAACAAAAACACCGCTATCAAAGACAGCAACACGATCACAAAGCTCACGAATATCTGCCAGAATATGGGAACTCATTAAAATTGAGCGCCCCTGCTCCCTCACTGTTTTAATAAGAGCTTTAACTTCACTACGCGCTTTTGGGTCTAAACCACTCATGGGCTCATCAAGAATCATGATAGGGCATTGCGTGAGAACAGTTGCCAGCAAACCAAGCTTTTGGCGCATCCCTTTAGAATAGGCATTAACACGTTTTTTTAGATAATTTGGATCAAGAGAGATGCCCGTTGCGGCATGGGCAGCCTCATCAAAAGTAATTTTTTTCCCATAGAGAGAAAGAGAGAATTTCAAAAACTCATACCCTGATAAAAACCATGGTGGGTCAAAACGCTCAGGCAAATAGGCAATATCGCTTTTATTAAACGCTTTACCCTCATGCATAGAAGATACGATAACATCTCCTTTAATCGGGTCTTTTAATCCCAATATTGTTTTAATAAGTGTTGTCTTACCAATACCATTCAAGCCAACAAGGCCATAGACCTCTCTAGGGTTAATATTAAACGAAAGATCTTCAAAAATGACGCGATCTTTATAACCAGAAGACAGGTCTTTTACAGAGAGGATTGGTTGTTTATCCATTTGTTTTAACCCGGAATAAAAATGCGAGAATCAATGTTGAATGTTTGATTGGGACGCATCCGAATGGGGAAGATTTTGTTTGTGTATTCATCGAACCATTCGATTTCAATGTACTCTTTATATACATTTAGATCCAAGACCTCTGAAGGAATTGCATTAGGTCGCACTTGTTGATTATTGAGCCAAATAGTCCAGTCTTTTTCACCTGTGTAGACAATACCGCCTAATTTAATATTACGTGGACCTAACGGAATTGCGGTCTCTTCGCCAGTCAATTCATTTAGTTCTGCAGGCGTAGGCGCACGCGTCACAAGACCTTTTCTTGCATTACGAACAAGTTCTATTTCAGAATCTGTAAAAAAGACAGGGCCAATAGTGCTTGGCACGACACCAGGATTACGTTCAGAAATGCGTTGTTTTAGTCTTTCAAACAAAACCTCTTTCGATGCGCTAGCTTGCGCAAGTACTGATTGAGGGAGCGCAAGAACAGACAAAAAAACAGCGAGCGTGGCAAATATTTTAAACATTATTCTCTCCCCTGCACTGCTTGAGGGTCATCTTTTAAAGTACGCCAAGTTAACTTCATCGTTGCCTCAACAAGAGGAACCGCGTCGCCTGACCCGATTTGTCTTAGAAGTGGCTGTGTAACGTCTTTTAATTTCTTAATATTAAATTCCTGAATGTCTATATGCCCCGGAAACCCCTCTGTCAGCATAAAAACAAAGTTGTATATATCCGCATCTTCAACAGCTTGAATAATAAAATCGGCATTAGTAGCAACAAGAATTTTACCAGCCACCTTTGCAGCCTCGTTTTGTTCCTCATTTAATGGTTTAATAGAGTATTTTGCTGAAATAACACGACTCTGCTCTTGTATGATGCGAATTAAATTTTGCGCCTCTAATCTATTTTGATCATCGAAAAAACCTAAGGATTGGATTTGATCAAACTCATCCTTAATGTCAACAAACTTGTCATAACCTGCCTGAAGATCAACCATCTCTTGGCGCATAGAAGAAATTGCTCCTTGCTCAGCGCCTGCTTCTCTCTGCGCTGCAAGCTTTGCTGGCGCTAAATAAATATAAGAATAGTAATACCCGCAACCCACTGAGGTCGCCAGAACTATAAATAATAAAATTTGTTTAAAGCTTATGCCGTTCATCTCTACAATTTCTCTTTGATCAAAATTTCTGCGGTGTAGTCTGTTTTAACAGATGTGTCTGGATTACCCTCAAACTTAGTCTTTGTCTCGCCGACAATGCTTCCAGTGTAACTCAGATTTCCAACTTGTTTAATGACCGTCACATCATAATTTGTAAAACGTCTCGATAAGTCATCTCGCAGTTTGTTAACTGCGATAAGCGCTTCTTCAGTGTCCACTTTGTAGGAAAAGGTCAATTCGGCAAAAGCTTCGACCAACCGATTACTCTGATGTTCGACTTTATCATCTGTAACATAAGCATACGGATCAATAACAACAGTTCTTTCTGCTTGTCTAGTCTTAACCACCAGTTCACTTAGCTTCAAATCACCCCCAAGAGAATCACTTATATTTTTGATGACTTGCAAAATACTATCTTTTGTTTGAGGTAGACCCTTATAGATATCAATTGTATTTTTTACCAATAAAAGATCATAACCGGGGATTTTTGTATCCCTCAGTGTCTTATCATATTCAATTTGAAGATTGCTTTTTTCTTGCTTTAGAAGAGCAAGCTTATTTTTTCCTTCTTCAATAGAGCTCCATCCTTTAAAGGATTGGTACCCTAAAAAAAGCGCCCCTAGAAACAACAAGCCAGAAGCTCCCATCGCGATGCGGCGGGGCATCATTTCCTTTTCCAAAGCAGGATTTTGCATTGGCAAAATATAAGCGCGCTGAGATGCGATTGCCGCAGCATAAATAGAATCTGCGTATCTCAAATCATCAGGTTGTGCTAACTTAACACCGAGGACTTTTCCAACTTCAACAGATGTCAAACAATGTATGTTAGCTTCGATGTTGATTGAACGCTCAAGAAGATCTTTTGATTCCTCACCTGATACGATAAAGATATCAAGACCATCAATTGGCTTGTAGCCAAAACGACCGAGATAACTCATAGTAGATTGCAATTCTGAGGCTATTTCTTTTACCCATAAGTCAGGCTCAACATCTGTATCAACAACGGGTGTCATACGAGTTAATGCAAGCTCGCCATTGCGCGTTACAATTTGACGCACACCCCCACCCTGATGCTGACCCACAAAAATAGACCATTTAGATTTAATTTCGCCTTTTTTTGCCAACTTTTGTGAGAGCGTTTTAACAAAAGCTGCCCCCTCGACGGGCAAAAGCGTAAATCCAGATATTGCAACCCCCGCCATACGAATGGCCGCCAAGGTCTTAGAATAAGCACTTGAAAGGGGCATTGCAGCAAATAAATACGTTCCACCAGATGTAGAGTTTGTTGTTGTTGCTTTTAATTTTAACGCGGCGCGAATCGGATAATTGGGGAACGCTATACTGAGTCGTCTTTTTACTACGCTCGATTTATCCAAAATACTGATTTTAGGCAGCTCTTCTTTGCGGTAGTGCTGCTCCACCATATCGTTCAAAATTAACACAGACGACTTGCCACATTGTTTAATGAGGGCGTTTTTTACATCAACTTCAAACGTTGCAATATCCCATGCAACACTGCGCACAAATTGTGCGGTCTTACTGGAAATTTTATAAATATGAAGCCCCTCATCGCCCATAAGAAGAACGGTTCGGGAGGATGATAATAAAGACACGGCGAGGGCCCTTCGAATGAGTAGTTTAAAAGTCCATAGTTCCAAAACTTGCGTAAATTGGTCCGAATACACCAACAGCAATCCACAATATCATAGCACCAAGAATAAGGGTAAGGGAAGGCTCAATCATCGTAATAACTTTTTGAACCTCTTCATCAACGTCGTTTGTATAAAACTCCGATACCTGACTGAGCACTTCTGTCAAGTTTCCAGACTCCTCTCCTACACGCACCATGCGCACGACAAGGCTAGGAAACTCGCCACTTCTGTTGAGTGCTTCGGACAGAGGAACACCAGCTTTAACAAAGCCATGAACATTCATAAGACCTTCTTTTAGAACTTTATTACCCACAGTTTCCGAACTCGCCTCGAGTGCAGAAAGCACGTCGATACCGCCACTGAATAACGCACCAAAAGTCTGAGTGAAGCGTGCAATGTTAATTTTACGAATCAATGGCCCCATAACTGGCGCCTTTAACATCACACTATCAACCTGATATGAAAACCAATCAGACATTTTTCGCAAGGTGACCAAAAAAACCACAAAACCTATTGGGCCAAATAGAGCATACTGCCAATAATTAACAAAGAAGTCAGAAGTACCCATCAATGCGCGCGTAGGTAATGGCAGCTCCTGCCCCAACTCGTCCAAAAACTCTACAATCTGGGGGACAACAAATGCCATCATAACTACAACTGTTAAAATAACTGCTCCCATCAGGATCATAGGGTAGCGCGTTGCTTTTCGAACACGCGATTGCATCCCATCAACCCATTTTAAAAAGACTATTAATTCATCACATGATGACGTTACATCCCCACTTTGCTCACCCGCGTTCATAAGAGAAACTTGTAAGCCATTGAAAACCTTAGGATGTCTAGACATTGCCTCAGAAAAAGAACTCCCCTCGGATACGTCACGATGGCACTCTGCTATAATATCACGAAAAGTACTGTTATCCGCCGTATCACGGATATCAGATAACGCATCAAGGAGAGGAATACCCGCCCCTTGCATCTGCCTAAGTTGCACGTAAAATTGGATTACATCGCGCAATTTGACTTTTTGTCGACCTAGTGAAAATCCACCAGCGGCCTTAGATGATATAGCAGAACACTGCACAAGCTCCATGCCCGCTGCCTGAAGCTGGTGAAAAAGGTCAGCTTCACTCGCTGCTGCAAGAACACCTTTTATGGGTCTTCCGTTCCGGCTTGTTGCTCTGTACTTATATCTTTCCACAGTTTCTCCGTTTTATGATTTTAATCTTTGGTGACATCAACAACTTTTGCAAGACCAGCGAAATCGGTCTTACCTTCGAGGATCTTTAAGATACCATCATCTTTCATGGATTTAAAACCATTTTCGATGGCAAGGTCTTTTAATTCCGCTTTCATACCACCCTTAGCCAAAACTTCATCCATCGCTTCGTTAAACAACAAGACTTCGGCGACGGCGACACGGCCTTTATAACCAACGCCGCCACACTGATCACAGCCTCCTTGCTTGGCCTTAAAAAGATCAGGAATGTCTGTGACACCAAGAATCTTACATTCTTCATCTGTCGGCCTGTATTCTTCTTTACAGGTTTTACACAGCGTTCTCGCAAGACGTTGAGCAAAGATAGAAACAATATTACCTGCAATCATCCCAGGCTTCATCCCTAGATCAAAAAGACGGGGAATTGCGCCAAAAGAATCATTTGTGTGAAGCGATGTATAAACTTGGTGACCTGTCATCGCTGCCTGTAATGCCATTTCAGCCGTAGTTGGATCACGCACCTCTCCGATAAAGATAATATCTGGGTCTTGCCTTAAGAGCGCACGAATACCATCTGCAAAACTAAGCACACCTTCACGCACCGCGGTTTGACGTATCATCGGCAAAGAGTATTCAACAGGATCTTCAAGCGTTTGAATATTTACTTGAACATCGTTAATTTCATTGAGCATTGAATAAAGCGTTGTTGTTTTCCCAGAGCCCGTTGGCCCCGTCACAATAATAATCCCCTCGGGACGTTTTTGCGCCATTATAATACGCTCTTTATTAACCTCACTAAAACCAAGAACTTTTAGAGGCATAATGCTCGATTGTTTATCCAAAACACGTAAAACAATGTTTTCGCCAAACACGGTTGGCAATGAAGACACACGGAAATCGACGCGGCGTCCGCCCATATCCATTTCTATACGACCATCCTGTGGAGCAAGCTTATCGGCAATATTGAGCGATGCCATAATCTTAAGGCGTTGCCCGATCCCATCCCAGTGTTGTTTATGAAGAATTTGCGCTGTATAGAGTGAACCATCAACACGATAACGCAAACGCACAAAGTTTTCTTCTGGCTCAAAGTGAAGGTCAGAGGCGCCGAGCTTCACAGCGTCATAAATAAGTGCATTCACAAGACGGACAATAGGGTGTGAATAAGCATCGCTTTCATCAAGATCAGCGACATCAACGTCTTTAACGCCAGATTCTTCAAGCTCTTTTAAAATAACCTTGATTGAGCTTGCATAACCATAGGCTGCATCAATCGCATCTTCGAGAATACTTGCCGTTGTTACTGTCTGCTTGATTTTTAAACCCTTAGGTATAAAGCGTTTGAGCATATCAAGCGCAACAACATCGTAAGGGTCAGCCATCGCAACATAGATGTTTTCCTTATCCATCATATAAGGAAGCACAAGATGCTTTAAGGATAATTTCTTTTGCAAAACAGCGAGCGCTTCGCCATCAATAATAGCTGCTTTAGGGTCAAAAACTTCAAAACCTGCGGCTTTTGCCAAAAACGACGCCAAAGTCTCTGAATCAATAAAACCAAGATCAACAAGGATTTCCCCCACCATCTTGTTTGATAATTTTTTCTCTTGCAGGGCTACGTTCAATTGGTCGGCATCAATAAGCCCCATTTGAACCATTTGCTCACCTAAAGGGAGTTTGCCTTCTTTATTCTTTCCATCTGCTAAATCTAAGCCGCGACCACCGACGGCCTCAACCGCCCTCCCAGTAGATTTATTTTTCATGGCATCGGGATTCATGCTGATATCCGGGTTCATGTCCATTTCTTCCATAGACAGAACCTCAACCACGACATCGTCAATGGATGTGTGCTCAATATCCTTCATCTCATCGTCTTCTAAAACAAGAGTTGTATTGTTATCGTCGGAATTACCAGCCATTAAGTTGATCGCTTACCCTATATAAATTTGCTCAAACCATAGAAAAATGATTTGAAACAACAGAATTGCAGGAAATAGTTAACAAATTGATTACACAGGAAATACTCTACCAACAAGACATAGAGTAAGGCAAAACCGTTAATAAAAAGATAACAGAAACAGCCATGTAAATCATTAATTATAAAGGAGAAAATGGTGCACCCGAGAGGATTCGAACCTCTAACCGCCTGATTCGTAGTCAGGTACTCTATCCAGTTGAGCTACGGGTGCATAAGATTAGCATATAACCTTAAGAACGTGCGGACACTACCGAAGGCGCAAAATGATTGCAAGTGTTAAAACCACAGGCTTTCAAATTTTTTGGCTAACCTTAAGGAGGCTTAAAAACCCGCAATTACCAAAAATATATCAGGACAACTTACAATAAAGTACCCTTTTCTCTGTTTATACCGTATGAAAAGTTTACATTGTCGATGGAATCTGCTTTTATTTCGCTTATCCGACTATCACTTAAAACATATAAAGTTATGAAAAAAGACATGTATCGTACACTCCTTAACGCCGCCCTCCTCAGCATACCGACACTTATGGTCGCGATGCCTACTATGGCTCAGAATATGGCGCAAAAGCCAGTCCTAGTCATTACAAACGAAGTGATGCCCGCGTCCGACCCGATGCAGTTTAGTAATGGCCCCGTTAGAATGCCAGAAATCACAGCAAATCAAATCTCTGGCGCTGATTTTTTTGATGAGCGTAATACTGTTGTTGGCGGCAAAGTTGAAATGATAAGCAAGGATCTATTTGCCCTTCAAGCACGTGCAGGTAACCTGACAAACAGATTAAAAGAGCTAGAAGGTAAAGCTCGTAGTATGGCTGCGGAGTATTACGCGAGTGTTGCAACAATTAATACACAACTTCAAGTGGGTACAACGCCGGGGAATCCTCGGCTTATTCGCCGCCTTGATACAGCGCAAGGCAGCCTTGAAACACTGTCGCAAAACCTTTCTATGATGAATGCCCTAGGTGTTGAAACAGCCGATGCGGCATCTGCAGGGTCATTCTTGCTTGAAATGGCACGCCAGACTTATTCTCTCTCTGGTGCTATTGAAGAAGATCACGCCCGTTTATCAGAACTTGAAGACCAAATTAACAACTCAATCATCACTATTGAACGCCTTCTTAATGAAGTAAACAGCAATATTTCTCGTACGACGGCCTATATAAATTCTGAAAAGAACAATATTCGTACACTCGCCCTTGCTGTATCCAGCGGCAATTTATTTGGCCGCACGCTTGCCAGAAACCCTTATGCAACGGCCCAAGTCAGTGATCTGATGGTTCCTGCTACATTTGCTCCTGCTCCTATTGCTTCAATGCCGCTCGAGGCGCCTTATTATGAAGAGCCTCTTCAAATGGTTGCGCCTGCCCCAATAGTCGCACCAGAAATAAGCGAGCCTCGCCCACTTGCCAAAATTCGTTTTGACAAGTCAGATGTTGAATACAAACAGCCCCTTTATGTTGCTGTTCAAGATGCGTTGCAGAAATATCCAAATGCAAAATTTGACCTTATTGCTGTGAACCCGACAAACGGTAACGCCGCGCAGGTAGCTATCGAGAGCACAAAGGCACGTCGTAATGCAGAACAAGTATTGCGTGAGCTTCAACAAATGGGTCTTACGATGGATCAAATCAATCTATCATATGCCCCAAGTGCGGATGCACGGACGAGCGAAGTTCACGTTTACATCCGCTAAGGAAATCTCGTGAAGCCCTTTAAAAACAAAGCTCTTATAATTTTTATACTTGTTGTTATAGCGATTGGCGGTTTTGTTTTTGGGCGTAGCTTTTACCAGACTGATTCTACACAACAACAGCCAATCGCGCCTAAAGAAACTCCGTCTCACGATAAAACAGAAGAGACATCCGATACAGCTATCCAAACTGAAAACGCCATAGATTATAAATACTTAAGAGATACTTCTTATGTTGCAGGTCATCCCAGCGTTGGGCCACTAATCACAACAGTTAACGCCAAGCTTGATCCAATCAATCAAATCATTCAATTTTCAAGAAACACCCCATCCTCAGAGAAGATTGCGTTAAAAAACAAAGTTATCTTAATGAACAAAGATGGCAGCATACATCTGAGGGATGTGGAAATTGGCTTTATTGGTGAGACGGATCAAAATGGATTTATTAGCGCTGGCCTTAATTTTGATGGCGCGCTCGATAAAGAGCAGCTTGGCGATATAGCAACAATCATCACAAAAGAAACTTATGCGTTGAAGCGCCTCCCCTTAAGCGCCGTTCGCAAAGATGAAAACGGCGATACTTATGTGTGGCGGGTTACCCCCATTGATAAAGACAAAAAACCAGTGATTTTTTCCTCTGCTGATACTTTATTACTCAATAAGACTGCTGTGGACACAACGCTCAATGATAATCGCTTTTTTGAAGCGCCTATCTCCGTTATGACAACAGATTTGGTGATTTTAAACCCCGATGACGCGTTGCAAGAAAATACAATCATCCCAACGGTTTCTATTCAAGATATCAATGCGCCGTCTGGATCTATCTTATTCGAGGCGCGTATGAAAGCAGCCATTGAGAGCGCAGCGGCGGACATAGCCAATAGTATAGAAAATGCAGCGCAGTGTGTTGCAGACGCCCAAGCAATAACAAACGCTGCAGTTGCCGCGGCGAATATTGATGAAGGCGATATAACAGGCAAACAATCAACCCGTGCCCAAGCCAATGAACTTCCCCCTGAAGATTCTGCAGGGGCCTGTGGTGCGAGTGCCTCGGCGGGAAGCTGTGGCGCAGAAAGCGCCGGCTCATGTGGCGGCGGCGATTCTGCCGGCTCTTGTGGCGGCGACAGTGATGCGGCTGGAAGTTGTGGTGGCGCAGAACCAAGCGCATGCGGCGCTGACCCTTATCTATCTGATTTCAACGCGCCGCCGCCACTACAAATGGTTGACCCTTATATCTTACTTGGTATTCAGCCCTTATCGAGCCAATAATTCTTTCAAACTGCACTATCCCAAAAGGAAACAAAATGAAAAATGTCGTCTTAATTGCTCTTTTTAGTTTCCTTGGGGGCCTAAGTGGCGCGTTGATCTTGCAAATCCCTGCAGTACAGGCACAAGTCAAAGCCACACTTTACAACAAAGATTTCACAACCGCGCAGTTTTTTAACAACGCCGACAAACGGGTTGCTTTTATAGGTAATTATCAAGAATCAGGCGGCCTATTCCTTTTTGATCAAGAGGGTAAAACGGCGGCTCAGATGGGGGCGTATGGTTCAGGCGCGGAAAAAGGTCAAACTTTATTTGGCCTCCATGATCGGCAAAATCAACTACGGTATTTAACCCGCCTTTATGGTCAAAAAGATTCGCCAACGATTATTATGAAAGATGGTGGTGGGTATGACCGTCTTATTTTGGGTCTGGATGGTGCTACGCAAATGCCCTTTATTAAATATCTGGATGATCAGGGCGAAATCCGTGATTTGATTAAACAGGTGCAGGAAAACAATAAGGCTAAAACCAACCCTTAAAGCGCGTCCATCATAATCTGACACCCCTCTTCGAGCATATCGAGCACAACTTCAAACCCTTGTTCTGTCCCATAATAAGGGTCGGGCACGTCTTGAACTTTGCTATGGGGTAAATAATCACAAAAAAGCTTCAGTGCCGCTTTTGCTCCCTGAGGCTTTAGATCATTTAAAATCTTGAGATGCCCCCTATCCATCGCAACGATAAGATCAAAATCATGAAAATCAGAAATCTTTACTTTGCGGGCATACAGATCATCCATGGCAATACCGCGCATGGCGGCGGCGTTTATCGCCCGACTATCAGGCGGATCGCCAACGTGATAACCGTGAGTTCCCGCAGAATCAATAAAATATGCCGCCGATTGACCTTGCATATCAACATAATGTTGCAACACAGCCTCGGCACTAGGCGAGCGGCAGATATTTCCCGTACATACAAATAAAACATGCTTCATGATTGTGTTTTACTTTGTGAGACGAGCGATGTCTATAACCTCTTATGCCGCGCTTATAGCGCTTGACCCAATTCGCGGAATGCTTAATCTACCAATATGAGCTTATTTCCTTACGATCCTGAAAATATTGAAATTCGACTGTCTATTAATGATGGTGAGGTCCGCGCGGCGCAGGCCCTTCGTTATACTGTCTTTTATGATGAATACGGCGCACAACCCAATGAAGAAATGCTGAGAGAAAAGCGTGATATTGATGAATATGATGCGATTGCCGACCATCTTGTTGTTGTCGATAAGGGCCTTCCAAAATCAAACCAGATTATCGGGACATATCGCCTTTTAAGGCAATCTGTCGCCCAAAAGCATGGCCGCTTTTATACCAGTGACGAATACGACATTCAGCCCCTTATAAATAGTGGCACAACACTTTTAGAGCTTGGACGTTCTTGCGTTTTGCCTGCCTATCGAACGCGCCCCGTTTTACAAAAAATGTGGGAAGGTATTGCCCATTATGTCGCAGATCATGATATTGGCATGATGTTTGGGTGCGCAAGCCTTCACGGTACGGATGTTAATGCGCTGTCAGAGCAACTGTCTTATTTATATCATTTTCATTTGGCCGATAAGAATGTGCGCCCAAAAGCCATTCCAGAGCGGTTTTTAGATATGAATATCCACCCAAAAGAATCACTAGACGCAAAACGTGTTTTTGTGTCCCTGCCCCCGCTCATAAAGGGCTATATCCGCCTTGGGGCCTCTATTGGAGATGGAGCGGTTATTGATAAGCAGTTCAATACAACTGATGTCTGTATTGTCATGCCAACGGCCAACATCACACAAAAATACCTCAAGCATTATGAGCGCATAACAAACAAAGTTATGCCAACAGATCAAAAAGCAGCCTTATAGCATTGATAAAAAAGGTATTTTGATGCGTATAATTATCGCAAGCATAAAATTATTTCTTTTGGCGATTATCTGCCTTATTACCTTGCCGCTTTTGGGGCTAACGCGTCTGTTTTTCATGAAAACACGCTTTCGTTACGTTGTGCCAAAGCTTTTTCATGGGTCAATCTGCCTTATCTTTGGTATTCGTAAAAAAATCAAAGGTGAGATTGTTAAAGGCAAACAGGTTCTGTTCATCGGCAATCACTTGTCTTACTTGGACATCCCGCTGCTCGGCAGCGTTTTAAGCGCGACGTTTATTTCAAAAGAAGAAGTTCAAAAATGGCCTATGCTTGGCCTTCTGGCGACAATTGCAAAAACAATTTTTATCAGCCGCGCCCCAGCCAAGGCAGCAAAGGCATTACAGCAAATGAAAGAGTCGATTCATAACGGCACCTCTTTAATCGTCTTTCCTGAGGGGACCTCCAGCTCGGGAGAGGCTGTTCTTCCTTTTAAATCAAGCCTTTTTGATATTTTTTTAAAAGAAGACTCAAAGAATAATATGATTATCCAACCTTTTACGACCAATTTAGTTAAAGTTGATACGCGCCCTATCCAATCACTCAAAGACCGAAATCAATATGCATGGTATGGAGAGATGGATTTGACACCGCATTTATGGGCGATCGCCAAAAGTAAAGGCGCTGATTTAGAAATAACTTTTCACAGCCCTATAGATATCAGCTCCTATGACAACAGAAAAATATTGTCTAAATCTTGTTATGAACGGGTTGTAAGCGGTTTGATGCATCAAGGTGAGCGGTAGAATACTGAATTGGGCGTTATTCTTCCTTGATTCTGTGCCCAAAGCCTTCTAAAACAAATGAACATTAACGAGATAGAGACATAATCATGCCAGCACTTGCGGAGAACAAAATGGAAATAACGCCCGATGAACTTATTCGAATTCAAGCCTACCTTCGCAGTAAGTTTGGTAATGAAGGCCTTGCTGTTCGCCCGCGTGCACAAACACCCGATTCTATTGAAGTTATTTTAAATGGTGAATTTATTGGTGTAGTCTATAAAGATGAAGACGAAGGCGAAGTATCATATGACTTTAACATGGCCATTTTGGATATCGACCTTCCAGAAAAATAAGCCTGATTTAACAGCAAAACATCTATATTTATCAATATTTTGCGTTATTGCGCTCATCCCTTTTGAGGCTTCAGCGCAGCAGACCCCCGTATTTGGCGCGGCTATAACTTACAAAGAAAACCAGATTATCCAGTTTGTTTCGCAATTACAGGGACAAAACAGTGACTTCACCCTTGCGAAGGTCGATCTTAACGATGATGCTTTGGATGAGTACATTGTTAAACCATCACGTTGCAGCATAAAAACGATGTGTCCGCACCACATAGTGGCTTTTAAAAATAGGCAACCTATTCTTCTTTTGGACATCATTGCTTATAAAATCAAACTATCCGATAAGACAACTTACGGTATTTTGGATTTAATCATTTATAATCAAAAACATAACGATTTTCTAAGCAAAAATTTCGGCTGGAACCCTTACTCCTATCGTTATGAACAAAAAGAATTCTAATTTCCCTCTAAAACTTTGCGCTCCAACCCACATTCAGGCTATTATTATAGAAGTGGGAATGTGCATTTGATTCAAAAACAGAACATATTGATAAAAAACACGATCTTATGGGTGATACTCATAGGATTCTTCTTAATATTTACACCTTTTAATATCGCTAGCGCCCAAAACCCCAATGTTTGTGAAATTTTAAACCCCGCAGAAGGCGCAGAAGTTTTAGCATGGCTTGAGCCTAGGCCAGGAGGCAGACAGCACTTAGGTGTTGATATTATGCTTCCTCTCTGTACCCCAGTAAGCAACCAGCTTGGCTGTCATATTGTTATGAACGGAAATTCTCCTTTGTGGGGGCGACAGGCGCCAACGGGTTATGGTTATTACACACGGTACAGATGTAATGATAATGTCGAGGTTCGTTTTACACACTTAAATGGATATGACGCAGATAGACAAATGGTTATAAACGGCAGAACAGGCGCCGCCCAGACAACCCCGCCCCACATACACTATGAAGTCTATGCTGACGCTGGATCAGGTCCACGTGCCATGGACCCAGAATGTGTCTGGGGAACAAGCGACACGAGTAAGTGTTGTCAGGGGGTTTCTGGCCCTTGTTTGCTCGGTAATGGTCCCGCCGATATGTGTAACCCAACTGTACTTCAACAACTATCACAAAACCATGATGCCAGAGCAACTGGCGGTTCAGCCAATAGTCCTCCGAATGGCTATACATCCATGTCTCTCACCCAAGGGATCGACCCGTTCCAGGTCCCCCCCGGTCAATATAACCCAACGGACGCAGATACATGTGATGGCTCCACCCCGCCTGCGACCCCTGCTACACCATCAGGTGGAGGGCCAGTTCCAACACCCGACATTACAGTAGAAGATTCAGGAAACACCCCTGTGCCTGTCACATACCCTGGTGCAATAATGACTTTCCCGCCTGATCCAAATGGGACAGAGCCAAATGGCACGCCAGGTTCGGAAGCCGCTATTCCACCAACAACATCCGCTGCATCTGCACCAAAACCATCTTCTGGCTGTGCCAATGACACGTGGATTGCCATGGTCAACCAAGGTGTGCTTGAAGCACGCCGTGAAAACATTGTTAACCAACGCCTTATAGCAAAAGCAGATAGTGTTCTCACCTACACATGCTTTGATCAATATGTAGCCAATGTTGGCGCGCAAGCAGGGCCTTTATTTAGCGCAACTGATTTTTGGGCAGGGCGTACGATTGATATTCTTGGGAAAACAGTCACTGTGAATGTCAGTTTGGGCTCAACGTCACTAGATGGATCTTTATCAACTGTTGTCAGCCTTGCCGCTGCCTCTTACCTTTCTGGGAATTTTAGTCATGGGTTATTAGGTGAAACAGCCGCCGTTAGCGCGCCAAGTGGTGGGTGCAACGTCATGAGGAACGTTTGGCAAGCAGCAAAATGTAATAATCTGAACACACCTTTTTATCGATTTGATGATTTAATCAGTTTTGACCCCCGCGAGTACCCTGCAAGTATGGCGTGCGGGCCTTAATTGCAAGAAAAAGATGTTATGGTATATAATTAAAAATGAATAAAAAAATACTACTCACAGCGGCGCTTGTACTCTCTCCCCTCTTTGGGGCGATTAACACGGCTTTTGCCCAATGCGCAAACCCGACATGCATTAGCGGCGCGATGATTGATTTGGCCGAGGGGAAAAATATCACATGGGATCCAATAGATACGCATTACGACGCCCTTAACCCTACTGCTGCGTGTAACTCTAAGCCTGCGATTATGACAGGCGTGAGAACATATTTATGGTTTGCTAGCGATAAAGATGGTCGATGGGTAAATGGCCCTGATGGTTTTTGTACTTTGCCAGGATGTTCATTCAAAACAAATGTTAATGCAACAGGGATAACCAGCCCAAAATGTGAATAAGAAAAAGAGTTTTTGCTAAAGTGCCCCTAAATCAGGTAAAATAAATATAGGATGATGAAAATGAAAATTTTAAAACAATTAAAATATGCGGCGCTCGGCTCACTCACTTTGTGTGCCGTATCAGCTCCATCCTTCGCGCAACCCGTGATTGCGCCACAACCATGTGATTCAAATTATTGGCGCGTTCTAGAAACCCGCGGTTGGCAAGAGGCTGAACGAGAAATCATGATGAATCAAAACTTGATCTTCAAACCCGACAGCGTCATGGAGTACACATGCTTTGACCGCCTCTTGTCTCATACGGCGATTAATGGCGGACAAATCTTTAGCCATACTGGTTATTTCGGCGCACCGATTATTGACCCAGGCTCTACAACAATGGGCCTAACAGCCGTCATGGGGCGGGCCGTTTATGACGCGCTTAAAGTCTATTTAAGTGGCAATTTTGATCATACGTATTTGGGGGGGCGCGCTGGATTAATGAGCTCGACACCTGCTGATACGAATATGAATTTAAGTGGCACACTGTATTCAGGAAGCTATGGCACTTGTAACATGATGGCTGGTATTTGGAGGACATCCAAATGCGCTAACTTTGTAGACAATTCAAACTTTGAAAGTACAGATGGTTTTTATCCGTTAGATACTCTTGTCGCTTTTAATGGTTCTCCTGCTATAACAGGATACAGGTTAAATCGTGATACGCGCCAATTCCCCGCAAGTATGTCTTGTGGTGGCCCTAGCTCAGCTCTTTATTCGAACTGGAACGTATCTCACAATGCTCTTGCTGGCTTCTACAATGCTGTAACACGTCCACCTGTAACAAATATATTTAAAGATGTCGGACACAAAACACGCGCAGGGCAATGTGGGTATACTCCTGGAGCTACCCCAAGCGATCCAGATATACCTGAACCAACGGGCCCAGCTATTTTAACTGGAGTTACGGTAGCTGCTGCCGATGGAACAACACATGAAGACGGTGTTTGTTCAAATCCAGGATGCACCTATGTTAAAGGTACTGGATGCACAATGAACTAATTTTTGCCTAACAAAATTTCTTTAACACCCTTTTTAAGCCCGCTTTTATGCGGGTTTAATTCTAAGGTTTTGGCAACAATATCAAGAATTTTTGCCTGATCTACAGTCTCAACTTCTTTCTCTAGCTTTGCCTGTTGTGCAACAACACTTTCATGGGCTTTACGAGCGGCCTCCATTGCTTTTTTCTTTTTTTCGTCCGCGCTGTCTTGCTGAGTATTCTTTTTTACTGCGCTTTTTCCTTTGCTTAAGCCGCCCATAAGTTGCTCACCCATCGGGCTATTTTCAATCGCCTTTTTAATCCGCGCAAGCACATTTGGGTCAATCGCTGCCTTTGCTTTACGCATGGCAGCGAAAGCCTCTTTCTCAATTTCCTCGCGGCTTTGCTTTGGTCCTTTGGGACGGGTGAATATGCGACGCATGAGAAAAAAGCCTCTTTCTTAATAAGTTGAAATTATTTACTTTTTCCCTTTAAAGGGCTTACAAACAAGGCCATTATCACAAAATAAACCATATAATGAATAGGCCGCATGCTTTTTATATATAACATAATAACACGTTTTTCCGCGCCAGTATTAATTTTGCTGTTAAAAAAACGTGTGAAAATGGGCAAAGAAGACCCTGAACGTGTTATCGAAAAACGTGGTATTTCAGCAATAGCGCGTCCAGATGGTCATATAATCTGGATCCATGCCGCAAGTGTTGGAGAGGCACAATCTGCCCTTATTCTGATTGACCGTCTTTTAGAAGCCTACCCCGGTATTCATGTATTGATTACAACGGGCACGGTAACGTCTGCTGATCTTATGGCGCGGCGTCTGCCTTTACGCGCAATTCATCAATTTTGCCCGCTTGATCATCCAAAATGGATTAAATCCTTTATCGCCTATTGGAAGCCAAGCGCCGCCCTCTGGCTTGAATCTGAGTTATGGCCCAACATGCTTGGGCTTATTAAAAAGAAGAAAATTCCCGCCATTTTAATCAATGCGCGATTATCTGATTCCTCTTTTCGGCGCTGGCAGTTTTTTAAAGGTACAGCAAAGACAATTTTATCGGCGTTTAAAATCATCCTGACGCAAACTCAAAAAGATCAGCGCCGCTTTGAAAAGCTTGACGCCAAAACAGTTCATCATGTTGGCAACATCAAACACTGCGCGCTGGCGCTCCCTTATGATGAAAATGATTATAACGCCCTCATACAAGCGATTGGCGATCGTCCTTTTTGGGTATATGCCAGCACGCATGACGGCGAAGAAAAGCTTGCTACCCGCGTACATCATACACTTAAACAACACTTTACCCATATCCTCACTATTATTGTCCCGCGCCACCCTGAACGGCGGGATGCGCTTAAAAAACAGCTTGGGTGTGAGCGCCTAATCCTGCGTGGTGCTGACAAGGCTATGCCGAGCGTAAAGGATGAGATTTATGTTGCCGATACATTGGGGGAATTGGGACTCTTTTATAAAGCAGCCCCTATTGCCATGATTGGAAGGTCTTTTAGTGATGATGGCGGCGGTGGTCATAACCCTTTAGAGGCCGCGCAATTACACTGCGCTGTGCTCACTGGGCCAAATGTGCAGTATCAGCAAGAAATTTTTGATGATATGATCGAGGCGCACGCTGTAAGGCGTGTCCAAGATGAGCAGGAATTGGTTCAGGCTCTCACAACACTGCTTGGTGATGAAACTGTCTTAAAGAAAGCGCAAGAAAATGCCTTTGAGTACACACAGCGCCAGCTTTCGATGATTGATGATGTGATGGGACATATTACACCCCTTCTAAATAAAGTGATGAAAAAGTAAACCATGCCATTAAGAACACCCAAATTTTGGTACGAGTCATCAGGTTCTTTAAGCAATATGCTTTACCCGCTCTCCGTTGTGTATTTAATAATGCATCGCCTTTATCAGTTCTTGGCAAAAAAAACAGCGCCTTATGAATCCTCTGTCCCTGTTATTTGCCTTGGTAATCTTGTCATGGGCGGCAGTGGTAAAACACCAACTGCGCTTGCGCTTTATGATTTGGTCATTAAAAAGAAAATTGCTGAAAAGCCTGTCTTTTTAACACGCGGCTATGGTGGAGACTGCGTGAACGGTACGCTTGTTGATGTAAACAAGCATAGTTATACAGATGTAGGCGATGAGGCTCTCTTGCTCGCACGTAAAGGAATTACTGTTGCCTCCATCAGCCGCCCGCAAGGCGCAAAAGTCGCCGAAAAGCAAGGCGCGGATCTTATTATCATGGATGATGGATTTCAAAACCCAAGTATTCACAAAGATATTAAGCTTCTTGTGATTGATACCGAAAAGCCCTTTGGCAATGGGCAGATCTTCCCAGCAGGACCTTTGCGTGAGCCAATAGGCGCGGCGATGAAGCGCTGTGACGGTATTATAAGCATTGGCGGCAGTCTAAAAACGAAGCTGTTGGAATATCCTGCTTTTATTTATCCTCTTGAGCCTGATCACGATAAAAACAGACAATATATTGCCTTTGCTGGCCTTGGTCGTCCTGAGAAATTTAAAAAAACCTTAGAGCGATTAAATTATGATGTTATCGGCTGGCATCCTTTTGCCGATCACCATCCTTATAAATTAGAGGAAATAGAGGCAATCATGGCTGAGGCAAAATCCAAAAAAGCGATGGTGATAACAACCGAGAAAGACTTAATGCGTATTCCAAAAGAATTTCACGAGACGATATTAACGCTGCCCATTGAGTTACGCTTTCGTAATGAGGATATCATTGTGACTTTTATTCAAAAAATCGTTAATTTGCACAAAAACCGATCATGAAGAACGCGCGTTATACTCTTGAGGCATTATTCATTTTAATCCTTTTTGGATTATTTAAAGTCATGCCTGCGTCTTGGGCTTCTGCCATTGGCGGTTTTTTTGGGCGGGCAATTGGCCCGCATTTGGCAGCATCGCGTAAAGCGCTTCGCAATATTCAAAACGCTCTACCTGAGGAAAACCATCAAGATATATTGATTGGTATGTGGGATAATTTGGGGCGCACTTTTGCCGAATACCCGCATCTAAAGACACTCGCCAAGAACCACACTCAATTGGTCGGTGTGGAGCATTTACAGGCTTCGAAAGACAGCGCCAGCATTATCTTTGCCGCGCATTTAGGGAATTGGGAGATATGCCCCCTCGCCGCAGCGCTTCAGGAAAATTATATCACACATTCCATTTACCGCGCGCCCAATAACCCGCTTGCTGATAAATTGCTAATGAAATGCCGCAATCTGGGCGGTCTTTTACAGCCGATCCCAAAATCCAAAAGCGGTACGCGGCAGATTGTAAAGCGCCTGAGTAATAAAGAGCATTTAGGTTTTTTGATTGACCAGAAATACAATGAGGGTGTGCCTGTCGATTTCTTTCATGCTCCTGCAATGACCAGCCCGGCCTATATACAGCTTGCACAAAAATTTGATTGCCCGCTTATTCCCGCGCAAATTGAGCGGGTTAAAGGCGCATCATTTAAAGTAACCATTCACCCGCCCCTACGAACAAAAGGTGTGAGTGAGGCAGAACTTTTTGCTCAAACGCATCATTTACTAGAGGATTGGATCAAACAACGCCCCGCACAATGGCTCTGGCTTCATCGCCGATGGGATTCGGCACAATTAAAGGATTAAAAAGACATGACATCTTATGACTACGACTATTTCGTTATCGGCGCAGGATCTGGCGGCGTCCGTTCCTCAAGAATTGCGGCTGGCCATGGCGTCAAAGTTGGGATTGCCGAAGCCGCAAATTTAGGGGGCACATGCGTGAATGTTGGCTGCGTGCCCAAAAAATTATTGGCCTATGCCTCAGACTTTGGCCCTGCTATCCAAGATGCCAAAGGGTTTGGATGGAAGATAGATAATGTGACCTTTGATTGGGGTACACTAATAGCCAATAAAGATATAGAAATCAGTCGTTTAAACGGTATTTATGAAACAATACTTAAAAATGCTGGGGTTGACCTCATACGTGGCTATGCAAAATTTGTTGACGCCCATAAATTGGATATCGATGGGAAGATTGTCACGGCAGATAAGATTATGATTGCAACAGGGGGCAAACCTCGTAAGCCAAGCTACAAGGGCGCTGAACACGCTATTGTCTCTGATGATGCATTCTACCTGAAAGAACTTCCCAAACATGTCGTCATAGAGGGCGCAGGGTATATTGGCGTTGAGTTTGCCCATATTTTTCATGGCATGGGATCTAAAGTCACCTTAATCCACCGCGGCGATCAGATTTTACGCGGTTTTGACCAAGAAATACGTGATTTTTTAGCATTAGAAATCAAAAAACAGGGAATAAAAATCATTTTAGATACAAATATTGATGAAATAACGCAAAAAAATGAAAAAAAACACGTAAAAACAGATCATAATGATGTAATTGAGTGCGATTTAGTGCTTTCCGCAATTGGCCGCGTGCCTTATACGCAAAATTTAGGCCTTGATAACGCTAAAATTGCCCATAAAGAAAATGGCCAAATTATAGTGAATGAGGATTATCAGACCAATATCCCCCATATCTATGCTGTTGGGGATGTGACAGATCGTGTTCAGCTGACCCCTGTGGCGATTGCTGAGGGTCATGTTTTAGCCGATAGATTATTTAATAATCAGCCAGAGCGGATGGTTTCTTATAATAATATTGCCACAGCCGTTTTTTCAAATCCGCCGATTGGCAATGTGGGCCTTACGGAAGAGAATGCCCGCAAAAAATACAGCAATATCAGATGCTTTACCGCCAACTTTAAACCCATGATTCATACGCTATCAGGACGTGATGAGCGCACTTTTATGAAGCTTGTTGTGGATCAGGATACAGATATTGTGGTCGGCGCCCATATTTGTGGGCGTGACGCCCCAGAGATGATGCAAGCCATAGGGATTGCGGTTAATTGCAAAGCCACAAAAGCCGATTTTGATCGCACAATTGGCATTCACCCCACAAGCGCGGAAGAATTCGTCACAATGCGGAGCTAAAACATCCAATAAACACGCTTATTTGTTGCGAAGCGTGCCGAATTACCGTAAAAATCGTGCATGACAAAACCAGACCTAAAAACAGTAAAAAAGCAGCCAGAGCCTTGGACACCCGACACATGGCGTAACAAGCCTGCAAAACAATTACCCAATTATAAAGATCAAGCTGCGCTTGAGCGTGTTGAGGAAATTATCGGGGAATTGCCACCCCTCGTTTTCGCTGGCGAAGCGCGTAATCTTAAGAAGCAGCTTGCGGCGGCTTGTCGCGGTGAAGCCTTTGTTCTTCAGGGCGGTGATTGCGCTGAGAGCTTTAGCGAGTTTGGCGCAAATAAAATTCGCGACACTTTTCGTGTGTTGCTTCAAATGTCTGTAGTGATGACTTTTGGCGGGGCAATGCCGATTGTGAAAATGGGCCGTATTGCTGGGCAATTTGCCAAGCCACGTTCTAGCGATGATGAAACGCAAGGCAATGTGACATTACCCAGTTACCGCGGGGATATCGTCAATCGTTTAGAGTTCACAGCAGAAGGGCGTGAGCCTGATCCACAACGTATGATCCGCGCCTATAATCAATCGGCAGCAACATTAAACCTTTTGCGTGCTTTTGCCCAAGGGGGCTATGCTGACCTGAATGAGGTTCACCGTTGGAACCTTGATTTTGTTGCGGGAAGTGCCCTGAGCGCACGCTATGAGCAGGTGGCGGCCGATATTGACCGCGCCCTCACCTTTATGCGCGCATGCGGTATAACAGGGGAAAACGTACCCAGTATGCGCGAAACAGATTTTTACACCTGTCATGAAGCGCTTTTGCTCCCCTATGAACAAGCCATGACACGCGTCGATAGTACGACGGATACATGGTACGACACTTCAGCCCATTTCCTATGGATTGGAGCAAGGACACAAGACACAGACGGCGCGCAGATTGAATTTGTCCGCGGTATCAATAACCCAATTGGCATGAAAGTCCCACCGGAGCTTGATGCAGATACTCTCATTAAGCTCATTGATAAGCTCAACCCCAATAACGAAGAAGGCCGCCTATCGCTGATTGCCCGTATGGGTTGTAATCAGGTTGTTGAAAAGCTGACCCCACTCGTGCGCCGCGTTAAAGAAGAAGGCCGCAATGTTGTCTGGATTTGCGACCCAATGCACGGCAATATCGAAAAATCCTCAAGCGGTTATAAAACCCGACGTTTTGATAACATATTAAAAGAAGTTAAAGGCTTCTTTGAAGTTCACCGAAATGAAGGAACACATCCGGGAGGCGTTCATTTTGAAATGACAGGGCAGAACGTGACAGAATGCGTCGGCGGTGCAGATGATATCACAGATGAAGACCTCTCAAGCCGTTATCACACCGCTTGCGACCCGCGCCTTAACGCCAACCAAGCGCTCGAACTAGCCTTTTTAGTATCTGATGAGTTGAAAGCGTTGAGGAAATAGTTTTTGTTATGTAAATAATTATGGACATGCGTAAGGTCATATGTTATCCATAATGAAATCTAAATTAAGGGTGTGTATATGCATAGAAGAGCATTTTTAAAGTCAGTTGTCGCTGCAGCAGGCGCTCCGTTACTTCAATCTTCTGGTGTTCTTAGTGCCGCAGAAGCTATAGCTAAAGATTTAGCTGCTGAAGCTGCTGCTCTTCTTCAGGCTCGACATGATGCCATTCTTGACAGCGCCTTTGGTGAAAGCACATTTCATCTTCGTATGCTTGGCCATTGGCAAGATGCTCAAGTTGCTATGACAACCATGATTGATAAAGTTCAAGACTTACAAAATCGCTTAGCCAAGCTTCAAGAAAAAGGTACAGAACTGCCTGATTTACAGGATAAGCTAGAAACAGTTATGAAAGACCCAAAAAGTGAAGGCTTATGCTTAGATGATATAGAATCTATGATTAAGAGTGCCGAAAATGGTGAAGCCCCCAAAACAACCGATTTAGAGGAAGGCGAAGTTATATCAGCCTCAACGGTGCAACAGCCCTTACAAGCTTTAAAACATCCTGTGCTTGCTCTTTAATCAAGGCTCTATTATAAAATAATCTATGTCCCAATTACCGCATATTCTCCTTGCTCAACTCAACCCTACGGTTGGGGATCTTGGCGGTAATCTTGATAAAATGCGTGCGGTGCGTGACAACGCGCCGCAAGATACAGATATCATCGTTTTTCCAGAGCTTATGACATGCGGCTATCCCGCCGATGATCTTGTCTTAAAGCCTGATTTTATAGATAGTATTGAAAGCATGATTGGTAAGCTTGTTGTTGAAAGCAGCAATCATCGCCCTTACCTTATCGTCTCAACGCCATGGCGTGATGGTAGAGCATTGCGTAATGCGGCGCTTGTTATCGGTAATGGGAAAATACAATTTAAAACCTATAAGCATATTTTGCCTAATGATGGGGTTTTTGATGAAAAGCGTGTCTTTGATGCAGGCCCCTTGCCCAAACCTTATGTTTTCCGTGACACAAAAATTGGCATTATGACATGTGAAGATATGTGGCATCCCCATGTATCCAATCATTTAGCGTCCATGGGCGCGGAAATTCTGGTTGTGCCCAATGCCAGTCCATATCACACACAAGTACATGAACAACGTCTGATGCACGCAAAAATTCGCAATCAAGATACAGGTCTGCCCATGATCTATGTCAACCAAGTTGGCGGCCAGGATGAACTCGTTTTTGATGGAGGATCATTTATTATGGACGCTACAGGCGCTATAACGCATGAGCTTCCATTGTTTGAAGAAGCCCTTTTAAGCACTGTCGATGCACCAATTTTAAGATCGAAAACAACGGAACTCCGAGCAATTTACAGCGCCGTCACATTAGGCCTTAAGGATTATGTGACAAAAAATGGCTTTCCCGGCGTTTTGATTGGCTTATCTGGTGGCATTGATAGCGCGCTCTCGGCGGCAATTGCTGTTGATGCATTGGGTGCGGAAAATGTGCATTGTGTCATGATGCCCTCCCCATATACATCGCAAGAGAGCCGAGATGATGCGGCCCAGTGCGCGGCGCTTTTAGGGGTTCGCCTTGATACCATCGCGATAGAACCCGCGATGAAGGCATACGAGGCGATGCTTCATGGGCATGTGGATAGCACAAAGGCAGGAACAACATTTGAAAATATTCAATCACGCGCACGCGGCATGACTTTAATGGCGCTCTCTAACGCAAATGGTAAAATGGTGCTCTCTACTGGTAATAAATCTGAAATGGCAGTTGGCTATGCGACCTTATATGGCGACATGTGCGGCGGTTTTAATGCGCTTAAAGATCTTTATAAGGGACAAGTTTATGCATTATCTGAATGGCGTAATAAGCAATCATTGGTGATCCCTAAACGTATTATCACCAAAGCCCCAAGTGCCGAGCTTAAGCCTAATCAAACAGATCAAGACAGTCTGCCCCCTTATGATATTTTAGACGATATCCTTGAATGCCTTATTGAAAAAGATTTAGGCCCCGATGATATCAAACATCCCAAAGAGCTTGTGCAACGTGTATGGCGCATGCTGGATATGGCTGAATATAAGCGCCGCCAAGCGCCGCCCGGGGTAAAGATCACCCCCAAAGCCTTTGGCCGCAATAGGCGATATCCGATCACGAATAAATTTAGGGGTTAATACCTTTGATAGAAATGTATTGAAATGCCATGCAGTAAAGGACTCGATCTTCTACTCATCGCGATATCATAGTTAGATTTTATAATTCTTGTATCAGCCGCTTCTGGCAAATCTTCTCTCAGAGAGGGCCTTAAACCAGAAAATGCCTCGTCTACTCTAGTCATAGCCTCCTCTGCAGACAGTCTAAAGTTACGGCTTAAGATACCGCCTAATTGAAACACTACAGCGTGAGCCTCTATATTTGTTAGCTCTCTATCCACATCAACATGAAAGATAATCGGGGCTGCCTCATGTTTAACGTAGGAATCTGCAGACATTTTGGGTTTTTTATTCTTCGACATGAAACTAGTTATAAAAAATAATAAAATTATGTCAATGCAAAATAAAACCTATCCTATTGAAAAAAATTGCCAAACAAGATAATTAATATGACTTAATATAAGAAAGTTTTATAATGTTCGTCAAAGTTCGTTTTGCCCCGTCTCCTACTGGTTTTTTGCATGCTGGTAACGCGCGTACCGCAGTTATCACATGGCTTTTTTGTCGCCAGCAAAATGGACATTTCCTTCTTCGGATTGATGACACTGACCGTGAGCGGTCACGTGATGAATGCGAAATTGCGATTGAAGAAGGTCTGACATGGCTCGGTCTAAATTGGGATCAAAAAGAAAATCAAAAATTCCGTTTGGAACGCTACAACACGGTGATTGAAAAGCTAAAAGCGGATGGCCGTATTTACGCCTGTTATGAAACACCAGAAGAGCTTGGCTTGAAACGCAAAACACAGCTTAATCGGGGCGTGCCACCAACCTATGATCGTGCAGGCCTTAGCTTAACCGATGAGCAAAAAGCCAAATATGAAGAGCAAGGGCGTAAACCGCATTGGCGCTTTAAAATGGATGAAGAAGCGATTGAATGGGACGATCTTATTCGCGGCCCCGTTAAATTTAACCCGTCTGATTTATCAGACCCTGTTGTTCTTCGTGAAGATGGCACGCCGCTCTATCATCTTTGCTCCGTCATTGATGATGTTGATTTTGAAATCACTCATGTTGTACGCGGTGAAGACCACGTCTCTAATACGGCAACGCACGTCCAAATGTTTAAAGCCATTCATGGTCAATTTCCGCACTTTGCCCATTTATCACTTATTGCTGATGCCGAAGGTGGAAAATTATCCAAGCGTATGGGTTCATTAAGCATTCGCGACATTCAAAATAAAGAAGGCCTTGAGCCTATGTCTGTTGTATCACTCATGGCACGCTTGGGGTCATCTGATCCGATTGAAGCATTCACAAGTGTTGAGCCTCTTATTGAAAGTTTCGATTTTTCAAAATTTTCACGTAGTACACCCAAATTTGATTCAGAAGAGCTTTTGCGTTTGAATGCAAAAATCTTGCACGCAACAGAGTTTAGCGCCGTTCAAGAGCGCCTGAGTGAAATGGGCCTTCAAGAAATGGATGAGGCGTTTTGGAATGCTATTCGCCCGAACCTTGAAAAGCTGGAAAATGCAAAAGAATGGTGGGACATGGTACATGGTAATGTTACCCCTATCATTGATGCAGAGGATAAAGATTTCACTGCGCAAGCCTCAACTCTTTTGCCCCCTGCTCCGTGGGATGAAAACACATTCAAGACATGGATTGACCAAGTTAAAGAAGAAAGCGGACGCAAAGGCAAAACATTATTTATGCCCATTCGTAAAGCATTAACGGGCATGGAACACGGACCAGAGCTGCCTAATCTTATGCCACTTCTTGGCGAAGAAAAAACCAAAGCGCGTTTAAACGCATAAAGCATTAAAAAATAAAAAAGCGGCTGGATCAGCCGCATTATTTTATTGGTTTATAAGCCTAAATTTAAAAGACGCTATCGCATCCCATACCAAGGCAGAGATATTCAACACTGCCATCACCATTCATTTCTGTTCCCAAAACAAAAGGTGAGGCATTTGCCGCAGCCATAATAATTGACACACAAAGAATTGTTAAAAGAAACAAGCCAAAAAAGGCTGCTTTCTTTTCTGTGCTCATGTGGCGTGAGCTTCGTCTTACGTAAGGCATATTATAATCTCCTTGGTTGTAAGCACAGGTTAAAGGTCATTGGCAGCAAGGCGCTGTACTATGAAACGCTCTAACTCACGACAATCTTTAGGTTGTGCCTGAGGCCAAAACAATGTCACTGTTTTATAAAATGTCTTTCTTGAATCGTTTAAACGATCAAAAAGAGCCATCTTACGCGGGCCATCTAATTCGGAGAATGCACCCATAACATCGAAACCAGCATTTTTGATACCAGTAATCTTCATATGACGGAAAGACTTCATCTTTCACTCCTATTTGTTAACACTTTATTAATGATTGTCCCTTTTGTACCTGAGCTGAGTTAAATGTAAAGAAGTTTATAATAACCTATTGATTTAGTTATTAAAATTGGATATACGGAGGTATATCAACTTGACACAAAACACTCGATTCTCTAAATAATAAGCTATCTTTATGCCCAAATCACCTCACGTCCAACCTGCTATCATTCTTGTAAACCCGCAAATGGGTGAAAATATTGGGGCAAGTGCGCGGGCAATGCTAAATTGTGGCCTCACCGATATGCGCCTTGTCAACCCGCGTGACGGCTGGCCAAATGAGAGAGCAATCGCCAACGGTGTTGGGGCTTTTGACAAAATGTTTCCTGTTCAGGTTTTTGGTACTGTGTCTGATGCGCTAAAAGAATTCAACTATGTCTATGCAACAACGGCGCGCCCCCGTGACATGGTCAAGCCCGTCTTTACAGCGCAAAGTGCCATAGAAGACATGCGTAAGCGTCATACAACAAAACAAAAAACCGCCATTTTGTTTGGAGCAGAGCGCACAGGTTTAACAAACGAAGAACTCGCCCAGGCAGACGCCATTATCACAATTCCGCTTAATCCAGAATTCGCCTCGCTCAACCTTGCACAAGGTGTTTTGCTTTGTGCGTATGAATGGTCAAAGAGCCAATATTCAGCGCCTGAAAAATTTTTACCCACTGGCGACAGTATTCCCGTTTTACATGAGGAATTTGATCGGTATTTATCGCGCCTTGAAGACGAACTGGAAAAACATCATTTCTTTCGCAACCCGGATTTGCGCCCAACACTTATTAGAAACATTCGTAGCCTTTATTCCCGCGCCGAACCAACAGATCAAGAAATCAAAACACTTCAAGGGATTCTCTCTGCGCTCATTGGCAATAAACTCCAATAATTATTTTATCGACAGCACTATTATTATAGGGGATTATAATAACGTTATTAATTTTAATATTGGGGAAATTATGATCATCACTACTTTAGAAGCCGTTCCAGGTAAACAAATCGAAATTCATTATGGCGTTGTCACAGGCAGTACAGTGCGTGCAAAAAATGCAGGGCGCGATTTTATGGCTGGCCTTAAAAATATTTTCGGTGGAGAGCTTAAGGGCTACACACAATTATTAGAGGAATCACGCCAAGAAGCTATGCGTCGCATGGTGGAACAAGCACAAAAAAGCGGTGCGAACGCAATTGTAAATGTGCGTCTTGCCACTTCGTCCGTTGCCGCTGGCGCCGCCGAAGTCTTTGCCTATGGCACTGCTGTTAAGGTGATATAGGGATGATTGATCTTATTATTATATTTGGTTTTTTATTTATAGCCTACATCACTGGCTCTATTGCAGAAAAAAACCACTTCAAGCGCATTCGTGCCCGTGAGGCAGCGTTAATTAATCAACCTTACGTTGTCGATCAGTTTAAAACAATGGATTTATCAAAAGCACAGCGCACTGAGTTTGTGCATGGTAGCTGCGTAATTGCGGCAGATCGTTTTAAAATGTTTTTAGGCGGTGTTCTCTCTATCTTTGGGGGACGGATTTCCGCCTTCGAAAGCTTAACTGATCGAGCCCGCCGCGAAGCAATCATCCGCATGCGCGAACAAGCTATTGGCGCCGACATGGTTGTATGTACACGAATACAATTTTCCAAAATCGGTAAAACACAAGTTGAGTCTATTGCCTATGGGACAGCCATTTATTTAAACAGTTTTGATGAAAGCGTCGTCACAAATTCAAATGAGCAAATTCCAGCCTACACATTTTGATGACACTGTAAATTTATCAGACGAGCATCCACTGAAAGAATTTTTTGTTCTCCTTACAAAAACGCTTCTTATTATTGGAGCGATTTATCTCATCATCGGTATCACTCTTGAATTTTTTATTACGCGCATGTCAGTAGAGCGTGAAATATGGCTGTGGAATAAATTAGGCATAACACAGCAATACGTTAGCCGTGACATCAGCATAGATGCAAAGGGAAAAAATAAAGACCCTGCTCAACAATATGTGCAGCGTTTGTTTAATAAAATTCCTGATGAAATTAAACCTGAGGGATATGATTTTCGTGTCCTGCTGAGTAATGAAGCTGATCCCAATGCCTTTGCACTTCCAGGTGGCACTATCGTTGTCACACGGGGACTTTTGGATAGTTTAAAAACCGAAAACGCCCTCGTTTTTGTTCTCGGACATGAGTTGGGGCATTTTAAAAACCGTGATCATTTGCGCGGCATGGGTTTTGGTTTTGCAGGACTTGCAATCTCTGCTTTACTTGCGGGGCAAGATCAAGGGGTGCTTACCACTTTATCTGGTGTCTTTGGATTGGGGGAGCTGAGCTATTCCCGCCACCACGAACAAGAGGCTGACTATACTGGCCTTGAAGCATTGATAGGCGTTTATGGCCACGCTGGCGGTGCAACAGAATTCTTTGAGGCGATCATGGCTTTGGATAATGGTATTACTGATTATATTCCAACCATCATGTCCACGCATCCCGATAGCGAAAAGCGTATTAATGTGCTGAAAGAAATTATAAAACAAAGAAACCTTGAAGTGTTAGAAACAAAATCTATTCAACAATTTAAAGCTCCCGACAAATTATAATTAAGGGCATGCCGCTGGCACTAAAGCACGTGTTGGAACATATCCCATTCTAAACTCAGTTGCTCCCACATTATCAATAGCGCCCGTCATTGTCCAAGACTGCCCGCCTATGTTCACCTCACCATATGTGACAACAAAATGGTTCGGATATAACGGGGCTGCAGTGTTGAAATTATCACGCGCTCGCAAGACTTGATACTCTGTCCCAGGGCCCATGTAACGACGTTGTGACGTCATCGTATTAACTGTTGCACAGGTAAGCGTATTGTCCCTATCTGAGGTTACAAATTCCACAGTATTTACAAAGCGTTCATCAAGATAAGAATGGAGAGCACTGTCTGTCCCCGTTGAAGCTCCACCATTTACAAAGTGAACATTTAGTTTCGTAGAAGCCTGCGTTAAAATGTCTGCTACTGGCCCGCCGCTGGCACCTGATGTAATATCACAATTTGATATAACATCTTGGTATCGATCTACTTCGATTTGGCAATCAGGATCCCATGCAAGCGCATTAAAATCTGCAGAATATCCCACTGAAGCCACACGCATCCCTGCGCGGTTGTTATATTCACTTTGTTCAAAATTATAGGGATGAAAGATTGCGGGCTCTACATTATCAAGCGGAGTTCCTGCAGGGACATATAAAAGAGCAATATCATAAGGCGTATAGAGTGAATCTTCTGCTCCAACAATTTGCCTATAGTCGTTATAAAATGGATGTTTCCAAACCTCTGTCACGCTTGCTTGGTAGGTAACTTCATTACCTAAATCGTCAACATATTCACCCTGAACACTTATTGACGTGCTGTCATTCTTTGGCAAACAATGCATCGCCGTCAAAAGAACATTACCTCCATTCAGCGGTGTAAAATGAGCCATATCTATCTTAGTAAATGTACATGCTGAGCCTGAAGCTAATAAGCGCCCTACTGTATCAAAAATATCATTTAATGGGTCGACTTCGACGCGATTATCATGTGGCCCTACACTTGAGGCAAGACGAATATTGGTATCACCTGAGCCCATTAAAGAATCACTCATGATCATATGTGCAAGATAAATAGCAGTGGGAAGGGTAATACCAATGTTGATGACAATGGACGCCTTGTCATATATTAACATATTATTCCATCTACTTTTAAAATTCATGAAAGACTATAACAAATTAACATATTTATGTAAATAAAATTGCACTATGGAGACGGCGCATTTAGTGGAATAGAACATCGTTGTTCGTTAGCGTTAATTAAATCAGAGTTCACATAGCCTGTACGACCATTCGGCCCTGTAACGAGAGCCCACTGCTCCCCTAAATAATTTTCGGTTACCGAGTGAATATCAACTTCTACCCCCCAAGGCAATGCTGAGGGGCCGTTACGATCAGGTATTAAAGTCTGAAAAATCTCCCCATCACCATATCGGATATTTGCCCCATTTGGGTTATTAATAATACCTGTTTGCGTTTCACACACTGCTCCATCATCATATACAGGATTTAAGAAAGGCACGGTATTCAGAAATTCTGGTTTTAGAGCCGTGACATAGGCCTCATCTGGGTTGGGGTTTTCGCTGGATGCCCCCTGTCCCGCACTATTAACAGCAAAAATTCGCGGTTGGCCCTCAGCATTTCTTTGAATCTCAACAACGCCATCATCAGCTGTTACACCTAAGTAGTTAGGCCCACCACTGGCTCCTTGGGCATAGTCGGCATCTGTAGTAATAGTCTGAGAACCGTTCATTCCCAGAATCATTGCTCTTGGGTCGGCAGTAAGCCCTACTTGGTCACCTGAAAAACCTTCTGATGGAACAACAAGGTCTTCATAGTCTCTTATAAAACCTTGTTCATATTTATTTATCAGTTCTTCAACGGTTAAATTTCCTAACTCAGCTTCAGTTTCTATGGCTTGGGCCAAGTCAATGACAACGCCATCAACGTCTATTGGCACAAATTCTGCTGGCGTGACTAAAGGCGGCGTTTGTTCATCAAAATATATAAAGGCGACATCGGCACTAGAATTAACCGTTCCAGGATCAAACGCCCGATTAAAATCACCATGAAAAGGATGAACCCAAACTTGACTAGATTGCCTTGTGAACCTCTCAACTGCACCGTCATCATTAACAAAACTGCCATATAAAGTGAGCTCATCGCCCGCGTATTCATCAACACAATGCGCAGCCGTTACAGCAATTGTTCCGCCATTTTCAACCGCATATCCTTCAATCTGAACAATTGTAGCCGTGCAATTTTCATTAAGACTCAAAACTGACTCAAATATCTCCATGCTTTCTGTAATAAGCACGCGAGAATCTTTAGTTCCTAAATTTGATTCAACATCTTCGGGGGATATTTGCCCTTGGGGGTTTTTAACAATTTGGTCAAGAATGTTAAAGCCTGCACGTGATTGTTCCACAGCCATATCAGATGTCACAACATCGGGTCTATCTATGGTAATTTCATCGTGCCCTGCCATAATTCCATTATAATAGATTATGACTATTAAAAACAAATTAACGCATTGATTTTATTTGCTTTTATACCACTCACACCATAAAAAACCGCCCCTTTGGGCGGCTTTTTGTTAATTTTTTGAAAATATCAGGGCTAAACCCATGAAATAAAGCTTTTTTATCGTGAGTAAAACTCGACGATAAGCTGTGGCTGCATTTCTGATGGATATGGTACATCTTCTAGCTGCGGCGTGCGAAGGAACGTCGCCTTAAGCGCTTTGTGATCTACATCAATATATTCAGGAACATCGCGTTCAGGGAGATCAGCAGCACCAACAATAAGGGCCATTTTCTTACCAACTTCACGCACTTCGATCACATCACCTTCTTTAACTAGATAAGATGGGATATTGATAATTTTGCCGTTCACTGTGATGTGTTTGTGGCTAACGACTTGGCGCGCTGCAAAAACAGTAGGAACAAATTTGGCACGGTAAATAACGGCATCTAAACGACGTTCAAGAAGACCAATAAGGTTTTGACCTGTATCACCGCGCATACGGTTTGCCTCAGCAAAATAGCGGCGGAATTTACGCTCGCCGATGTTACCATAGTAAAACTTAAGTTTTTGCTTGGCAAAAAGCTGGATACCATAATCTGTCGGCTTTGCACGGCGCGCACCATGCATACCAGGGGCCGTTTGACGCAAGTTATAAGGTGATTTTGGACGACCCCATAGGTTACAGCCTAAACGGCGGTCGATTTTATATTTGGATTTTGGGCGTTTCTCACTCATTTTATAGTCCTTTTTAAGGTTCGTTTATTGTCCTAATTGCCGTTATGGATTGAGAAGGCTTAAAGGCCTGCTACAACAAGAGTCGCAACTCTTTTCATAGGAATACGCGGATTTATAAGGATTTGGGGGTATTTGTCAATCACTTATCGCTTTTTAGCGCTGTTGGGGTGTATTTTGCGGTTATGAGATATTTTGTAGCCCTCCTCCCCACTTTTGCCCTTATAACGCTGAGCAGTTGTCAGATGTCCGAAACGGGCGCAAAAGTGGTACAAAGTAGCAAATCTGTTATTGGCAGCGTTGGAGGCTCTATAGGTTCTGGTGGCTCAGACATTGGCGTTTCTATTGGTAAAATATTTGATTTTGGATCAAGTAACGTCGCGGGACTGACCAATCAAGAAATATCCTCGGCCTTCAAACAAGCGTTGAGCATAGGAACAAATGAAGTCGTTGGGCAATTAGGGAAAACAAATGGCTTTCTTGCAGACCCAAAAATTAAAATCCCTTTGCCAGAAAACCTAGCCAAAGTGCAGAGCCTGATGAAAAAAGTCGGCATGTCGCATTTGATGGATGACTTAGAGACGCGCCTTAATCGCGCCGCCGAAATCGCAACGCCGCATGCCAAAGAGCTTTTTTTAACGGCCATTTCGGATATGAGTTTTAACGATGTCATGAGTATCTATAAAGGTCCTGATAATTCAGCAACGCAGTATTTCGAAGGTAAAACGTCAGCCCTTTTAGCCGACAAAATGCGCCCCTTCATTAATAACGCCATAGCGCAGGCAGGCGTAGTGCAATCTTATGATAAAATGGTCGCAAGCTATAGCAATATTCCCTTTGCGACCGCCCTCGCCCCCGATATCAAAGGCGATTTGACAAACTATGTTTTAGATAAAAGCATTGATGGTATTTTCTTTTACCTTGGGGAGCAGGAAAGAGAAATCCGCCGCGACCCCGTAAGGCACACGACGGATTTATTGAAGAAAGTATTTGGTTCAAAAAACTCTTAAATCATATCAAACAAAATGATTTCAGAATTGGCCGCGCCTTTGATAGTTACAAAGTCTTTTTCAGTTATCTCAGCACTATCGCCTTCTTTAAGGGTTTCTCCATTAAGGGTGATTTGGCCGCGCGCAAGATGCATATATCCACCGCGCCCTTTTTCAAAAGAATGCTTAATCTCTGCACCCGCATCAATATGGGCGACAAACATTTTTACATCCTGATGAATAGTCACAGCGCCGTCCGTACCATGACGGTCACCGACAAGAACAAACTGATTACGCTTTATTTTATCAGTGACATTCTTTTGCTCGTAGCTAGGCGTAATATTTTTCTCCTCTGGCAAAATCCAAATTTGCAGGAAATGAACAGGATTATCGTTTGACGCATTATATTCTGAATGCTCTATACCTGATCCTGCGCTCATGCGCTGAATATCGCCGGGCTTAATAACGCCTTGCGTCCCTGTGCTGTCTTTATGCGCGAGCGCCCCGTCAAGAACATAGCTTATGATTTCCATGTTAGCGTGGCTATGTGGTGAAAACCCCGCGCCGCCGATAACGCGGTCATCGTTAAATACGCGCAGCGATTTGAAACCCATCCGCGCAGGATCTTGAAAATGACCAAATGAGAATGCATGCGCACTATCCAGCCAACCAATTTGGGTTTTGCCGCGTAAATCTCTATCGTGAATTTTGATCATTTAAAACTGCCTTCCTGCTTTATTATCTAAGCACCTATTATTCGTCTTAGACACGAAAAAGTTACTACGGCTATGGCAACAATAAGGAAGGGTTTTGTGTCTGTTTTTTCATGATAAATTTAAAACGAGCGCTGTTTAGGTGGCCATTGAGCCAAGCCTGCAATGGTTTTAAATCAAGGCTTTCAAACCATGATATATCAACATTTGCAAATTGACGAATAAACGGGAAGATACAAATGTCAACAACTGTAACCTTATCGCCCATTAACTGAGCTTGCGTTGAAAGATGGTCATTAAGGATTGATAGAAACTCTAAGCCTCTCTCGCGCGCATTGAAGCAATCTTCATCAGGAAAACGATTAGGGTATTTATACCGATCAAGCGCGGCCTTAAACGCCCCATCATTTTGATCAATAAGTGAATCCGCCAGATGTTTATCACAATCAAACCAGTTTTCTGGATTATGCTGTGAGAGCGCCCAGATGATAATGGCGCGGCTTTCATCAATCACCTCACCCGTAGGGGTTTGTAAAACAGGAACAGTGCCTTTGGGTGATATACTGAGCATATGTGCAGGTTTATTTTTGAAATCAACGTCAATTACATCACATTGAATTTGTGCACTCACAAGGCACAGCCGCGCCCGCATCGCGTAGGGGCATCGGCGGTAACTATATAAAAGCGGATTAGGTTTCATTATTCATCGGTTTATAAATAAAACCACTAACGGGATAAGCGCTCCCAAACGTGCTCGTTGGGTAATGCCAAAAGCGGGCCGAAGACCAATCATTATTATCGGAGGCGTCAATCACAGGCATGGCCTTATAAATCATTTTGCGTGTTTTCATATCATCGCCCCAATTGACATGTTCAACCTCAATTTTGCGGCTATTCACAACGCGTTTGACAACCGCTAAATGACCATGTTTGAGACGGGATGTTTTGGATAAAACCATGACAGACCCAACTTTTGGGAGCGCCCCACGGCTATATTTACCTGCGGCTTGTCCCCACCATGTATGGGCATCACCGTAGATTGAAATCCCTGATACTTCCCGTGCGTAAGGAACACACTGCATTTGTTCGGAAATTTTATAAAATGACTTTTGTGATCCTGCTTGCTCAACGGTACTACATGCTGATAGCAAAATGATAGGCGCTAACAGGGCGCTAAAAATATATGTTTTCATAGAAACTACTTCTTAAGGTCTTGTATTTCCTTTTGCAAGAGGTCAAAACGCTTATGAATCTCTTGTAATTCGTCGCGGGTAAACTCTTTAATCTCTGCTTTGTCTTGCTCACGGGGCTCTACCTGAACCATTTGCATGGCATCAACTATAATACCAATGAATAAGTTAAGCACAGCAAAGCTGGTGATAATGATAAAAGGAACAAAGAATATCCAAGCCAACGGATATATTTCCATAGTTGGGCGCACAATCCCCATCGACCAACTCTCTAATGTCATAATTTGGAACAAGGTGTAACCAGAGGCCCCTATTGTTCCAAACCATTCTTGCATTTGTGGGTCTGGGTGCATGCCGAAAAGCTTTGTCGCTAAAACTGCGGATACATAAAAGATGATAAGAAGAACGCTGATAACCGACATCATTCCAGGTATTGAATAGCCAATCGCACTGATAACACGGCGCATTTGCGGCACAACTGACAATAAACGTAAAACACGCAAAATCCTCAAAGAACGAAGAACGGCAAATGAGCCACTTGCTGGCAGAACGGCAATTCCAACAATAATAAAGTCAAATACATTCCAGCCAGATTTGAAAAATCCCAAACGATAAGCATAAAATTTGAGCAGCAACTCAAAGACAAAAACTGCCAAAATTGATTTATCTATAACATAAACAATAGAGCCATAACTTGCCATAATATCTTTATTTGTTTCCAAACCTAAGGTCACGGCATTAATCAGAATAAGCACAACAATGAATCTTACAAACGCTGTGCCCTCTACAAAATCGCTCACAGCGCGTCGTTTTCCTTGTATTGCAGGTTTTAGATCTGGCTCTACCATGTCTATTAGCTCTTCTATATTTTTATTAAGGATAATGGTGGGCCCGGGCGGACTTGAACCGCCGACCAATCCGTTATGAGCGGACTGCTCTAACCAGCTGAGCTACAGGCCCATTACGCACTCTTATCCTAGATTAAGGCATAGAAATCAAGCGCTTTTCGTTTTCTCATCCCCCGTTTGAGCAACAGCGCAATAAACAGCTGCTACGATGAAGAAAAGCCCCAACCACCAGCTTTGCCACATGCCATATGAAAAACAAGAGACCAGCAAGATCAACATCGTTGAGGTAAAGGCAGCACGGCGAAAAAATAGATCCTCTATTGAAAAGAGCGCCCTCATCAGAACGCCAAGAAACCCAATCGCCATTAAAATCCCCACAAGACCAAACTCAATCCATATCTGGATAATAAAATTATGAGGATGGAGCACGCTACTGGATTTCAAAAAGCGTTGCTCAGACTCAAAGCCATCAAAAAACTTTGTAAATTCTAATCCGTGGCCAAATAATGGATTTTGTAATACTTGCGCGGATATAAAGTTCCAAATTTCGGCGCGATGGCCCACAAACGATTGTTGGAGTGGTTCATAATCATAAATATTATCCGGTAAGGCATCAAAGCCAAGTGTCACCAAATAAGGCGCCGCCAGTATGCACACCGCAATAAAAACATAAGAAAGAACCCAAAATATTTTTTTAGACACGGGATATAGAAAATATAAGAAAATGCCGATAATGAGTGCGATTTGAGAGGACTGGCTTTCCACAAAAAACAACATCGTAACAAGCGGCACTAATAGTAAAACAACGAGTTTTGACTGTTTATTTTTCGTCAAAAAGAACGCGCACAATGTTAAAAATGTGATGGTTACCGCCCCGCGATTATAAACAAAATTCCCCTGAAAAGTCTCTCTACTGAACTCATAGAAAAACCCACGCGATAGTATTTCAATGACTGTAAAAACAGCGCCAATAGCACAAGCAAACAGCAGGTATTTTAAGAAGTGTTTTGAAGTAAAGTGTGACCCCGCATATAAAACGCATAAAAACAAATAACCAACAAGAAAGATGGGAAGTAATTTTATGAGGCGTTCTAAAGATTCATCACCATAAACGGCAAACATAATGGATTGAAATACAGCATAACCAAAAAATAGGATCATCAATAAAAGAGGTGTTTTAGGAAAAGTTATTTTTTGCTTAGTTTTAAAAACAATAAAGCCGCCGATTAATGTTGGCAAAATCGGCAGATAAGCAAGAATACGCGGAAACTCTACTGCAAGTATAGGTACAAACAATAAAGGCCCAAGAACAGCAATATTCCAGAGTTTTTGATAAAACAAAACAAAGTCCCTTTTATACGTTTACGTATCGAGGAAACTGCGGAGTTTTCTTGAACGGCTGGGGTGTTTGAGTTTACGCAGCGCTTTTGCCTCGATCTGACGAATACGCTCACGTGTCACGTTAAACTGCTGCCCCACTTCTTCGAGAGTGTGATCCGTGTTCATACCGATACCAAAACGCATACGAAGCACACGTTCTTCACGCGGTGTTAAGGATGCCAAAACACGTGTTGTCGTTTCGCGCAAATTTGAATGAATCGCACTTTCCACCGGCAAAATTGCATTTTTATCTTCGATAAAATCACCCAAGGATGAATCTTCTTCATCACCAATTGGCGTTTCTAATGATACGGGCTCTTTGGCGATTTTCATGACTTTACGCACTTTATCAAGCGGCATGTGAAGACGCTCTGCAAGCTCTTCCGGGGTTGGCTCACGGCCAATTTCGTGCATCATCTGACGGCTTGTACGCACAAGCTTATTTATTGTTTCAATCATGTGAACAGGAATACGAATTGTTCTGGCTTGGTCAGCAATAGAACGCGTGATCGCCTGTCTAATCCACCATGTTGCATAGGTCGAGAATTTATAACCACGGCGATATTCAAATTTATCGACGGCTTTCATCAAACCAATATTACCTTCTTGGATCAAATCCAAGAATTGAAGCCCGCGGTTTGTATATTTTTTAGCGATAGAAATAACAAGGCGCAAGTTTGCTTCAACCATTTCTTTTTTGGCACGTGCAGCTTCGCGCTCGCCTTTTTGTGTTGTCGCAACAATACGGCGAAACTCTTTGATGGGCAGTGCCGAGTCTTCAGCCACAAGAGCAATCTGCTCTTTAATTTTTATAATTTTATCTTCGTTTTTCTCTGCAAATTTTTCCCATTTTGCATCAATCTTACGAACGCGGTCCAACCATGTTGGATCCATTTCTGAACCGTAATATTCTTCCAAGAATTTCTCACGATTAATCTTTGCGTCCACTGCCATCCTAAGGAGCTTACCCTCCACCATAACAAGCTCACGATTTACTTTATAAAGTGCCTCGACAAGTTGTTCGATACGCGCGTTATTCAGCTTAACCTCTTCCATGAGGTCAACCATCTCGGCATTTAATTTTCTGTATTTTTTGTTGGTCGCCTCATCAGGATCATTGCCCTGAACGATGGCGTCAATTCGTTCTTTTTGAACAGCCTGAATTTTTTTATAAGTCTTTTTGATCTTAGAAAATACTTTGAAGACCTGAGGCTTAAGCTCTTCTTCCATCGCTGCCAAAGACATGTTCTCTTCGTCAGTTTCTTCTTCTTCCTTATCTTCTTCTCTGTCTTCTTGTTTTTCAGGGACTTCTTCACCACGCTCAACAGCAAGAGCGCGTTCAGAATGATCAACTTCTTCGCCGCTATAGGTCGCATCTAGGTCGATAATCTCACGAAGAAGAATATCACCTTTTTCAAGAGATTCGTACCATGCAATAACAGATTCAATAGCGAGCGGACTCTCACAAATCCCGCCAATCATCATGTCACGCCCTGCTTCGATACGCTTGGCAATTGCAATCTCACCTTCGCGTGATAGAAGCTCAACAGTACCCATTTCACGTAGGTACATTCGAACAGGGTCATCGGTACGTCCGGTGTCGTCAGAGGCAATATTACCGCCAGATTCGTATTTGTCTTCTTCCTCTTCGTCCTCTGAATCATCGCCTTCTGTCATTTGAATACCGACATCAGAGAGAGTCGACATTGCATCTTCAATTTGCTCAGAAGTAAATTCTTCTGCAGGCAGCATTTTGTTAAGTTCGTCATAAGTGACGTAACCTTTATCCTTGCCTTTTTTGACAAGTTTTTTAACAATCTGCGCCAATGTGCCCTTTACTTTAGGCTTTATTTCCTCATCACCAGAATCGTCAGAAGATTCTTCAGGGTCGACGTTTGCCGGTGCTTCCTTCTTTGCAACAGATTTTTTTGCAGGTGCTTTATTTGCTTCTGCTTTTTTTACAGGGGCTTGTTTTATTGCCGTCTTGACCATTTTTATTTTCTTTACCGCTTTTGTGTCGTCTTTAGTTTTTGTTTCTTTTTTAGGAGCTTTTATTGCTTCTTTTTTTACCTGTTTTTTTTCAGGTTGTTTTTTTATTGGCGTTTTTTTAGCAGGAGTCTTTTTTGTTGTCGCCTTTTTAACATCTTTTACGCGTGACTTTTTAACCACTTTTGTTGTTGTTTTTTTTTCAGGAGCTTTTTTCTTTACAGCAACTTTTTTAGCTGGTGCTTTAGCCACCGCTTTTTTAGCCGACTTTGTCACAGTCTTTTTATCGGCTTTTTTTGCTACTGGTTTTTTCTTAACTGCCAAATTCTTTACCGATTCTCATCCTTAAAATTTCGGTGAGTTCCTTTTATACCTGATTCGCTAAAAATGCGTAAAATCTTTTAAAATCAAAGCCTTTGTAACGATGGGTGACCTAATTTGCAAGTCTTATTGATATTGGAAAATAATCAGAGCACCAACCCTAAGTTATTATGTTGCGCTTTTTATCCTCTTGCTCTGCCTCCATTTGCGATAATGCGCTCCACGCTCTATCCCAGCCAGAAATAATATCGTCCTCATCTGCTGTCGGAGCGCAAAAACCAGCATGAGTGTAAACAGAAGAGTTTAAAACACTGCGAAGGACATCACTAAAGCCCGCGTCTTCTATATTCGAAATAAGATTGGCGCGATCTATTGGGTTATTTTCGATAATCACATTCAAAACACATTGACGGACAGCGTTCAAACGCACCTCGCCCATATCCAACACCCCAAGACGTTCTTCAACATAGTCAAAGATGTGAGGATGATTGATGACACAGGCCAAAAGGGGCAGCTTGATGCTTTGCGCCTTTTGAAATGAGGGGCGTCGTAAATTGGTCACAGGGGCGCTTTGAACGCCAGTTCTTAGGTATTTAGTGTTAGTTTTTTTTGCATAGCTGGCTCCGACGTTATTAGCATTGACCCCATAGCTATTAAATGCCTGTCGGATACGATCACGAAACGCCTGGCGATAATAATGCTGCACATCGCGATCAGCAATACGTAGTACTTCGTCTTCCAAGGTTTTGGTGAGCCCAGCCCGTGCCTCAGGCGTTGAAAAATCTTTGCCTTGCGTATGGGTGAGCCATAAAAAATCAATAAGCGGCATGGCGGCTTTTAAAATCCCTTCCAGAGCTTTTTTACCCCCACTATTAACCAATGTGTCAGGGTCTTGCCCATCGGGGAGGAAAGCAAAACGGGCGCTGTGATTGGCTTTTAGGTGGGGCAACAGGCGATCTGCTGCTCTTTGCGCGGCTCTACGTCCTGCATTATCGCCATCAAAACATAAAATCGGCACTTTGATCTCTGATGGGATCATCTTCCATAGGACCATAATTTGCTCTTCGGTTAACGCGGTTCCCATTGGGGCAACTGCGCCGCGAAACCCTGCTTTAAAACAGGCAATCGCGTCCATATAGCCCTCGACAACAATAATATCTTGCCCATCAATTGCGGCTTGGCGGGCGTGCGGTTCGCCATAGAGCATAGCGCCTTTGAAAAAAAGTGGCGTATCGCTAGAGTTCATGTATTTGGCGGGAACATAATCCCCTTGGTCAGGCGGACGCAGATTATCGGGCAGGATACGCCCGCCAAAGGCGATAACGCGCCCACGGCGATCCATAACGGGAAACATGATGCGCTCACGGAAAAATGCATAAGGCTCACCATTTTGACCTGCGGGGCGTAAAACGCCGGCCTCTATCATTTGTTTATCGGTGTAGTCTTGTGATTTTAGGAAATTGCGAAGCGCTTGACGTTCTGCAGGGGCATATCCCACACGAAAAGCGCTTAAAAGCTCATCAGGAAGACCGCGCTCAACAATATAACGATAGGCCTGCGCATTTTCAGGAGCGCGTAATTGCGCCTCCATCCAGCGCGTGGCATCTTCCATAAGGGCATGAAGACCCTTCTCTTTCTTAGCTTGCTCCCGTGCTTGGGGGGTTTGCTCTGGCACTTGCATGCCTGCTTCTTGGGCAAGCACTTCAACGGCCTCAATAAAAGACAGATTATCGTGCTGCATGCTAAAGCCAATGATATCCCCATGCGCCCCACAGCCAAAACAATGATAGAACTGCTTATCATCATTTACATAAAAAGAGGGTGTTTTTTCATGATGGAAAGGGCAACAGCCCTTAAATTCACGTCCTGCCCGCGTAATACGAACCTTTCGCCCCACAATATCAGAGATATTGAGACGCGTACGCAGCTCATCTAAAAAACGCGCAGGAATACTCATTTACAATGTTTAGCAAAAGAATTTACCAGAATATAGCGGAAAGATTGGCTTATTTGCGATTTAACCCAATTTTACCTTTACCATAGCACCTGCTTTAGCCATATCGAGTTGGCCAGCGTATTTGGTTTTTAGGACGGCCATGACTTTGCCCATATCTTTGATGTTGTCGGCGCCTGTTTCGGCGATAATTTCTTCAATTGCAGCGCCCGCTTCATCATCACTCATTTGAATGGGTAAGAATTTTTGGATAACCATAATTTCTGCTTCTTCACGCATCGCAAGCTCTGGGCGGCCATTGTCACTATAGGTTTTTGCAGATTCTTGGCGCTGTTTAACCATAGACTGCATCATTGAGAGAATTTCCGCGTCATCAATACCTTCAGCCTGCCCTTTACCGCGCGCGCTGATGTCACGATCTTTCAAAGCGGCCATAATCAGACGTATGGTTGACAGGGCGACTTGGTCTTTACTTTTAAGGGCTTCTTTGAGCGCGCTGTTGAAATCTTCTCTTTTTGTCACTTTTTTCTTCCAATCTTTGGCTAAAGTATGTACTAAATCTTCTTCCAGTGAGACTGAATCCTCAAGCCCCAATACTGGAAAGATTTTTTATGCTAAAAAACGCCTCAAAGCAAGCCTCCTCCACTGACATACCCGATAATGCGACTGCCGCCCTCGTTTTAGCCGATGGCAGCGTTTTTTATGGTCGTGGCGTTGGAGCAGAAGTAGAGAAAATTGGCGAGATTTGCTTTAATACCTCACTCACAGGCTATCAAGAAATTTTGACTGACCCCTCTTATGCAGGGCAGATCATCACTTTCACTTTCCCCCATATCGGCAATGTTGGCACAAATAGTGATGATATTGAAACAATCAATGTGGCCTCATGCGGCGCGATTATCCGCGAAGACATCACAGACCCATCGAATTATAGAAGCACACAACATTTTGATAAATGGCTCAAAAGCCATGACCTGCCGGGTATTTGCGGCCTTGACACACGCGCAATAACCCGACGCATCCGTGACAGCGGCGCGCCAAACGGTATCTTATGCCACCGCCAAGATGGAAAGTTCGATATTGAAGACCTGAAAGCCAGAGCCGCCGCTTGGGGCGGCCTTGAAGGGCTTGATCTGGCTAAAGAAGTGTCCTGCACGCAAACTTATTCATGGGATGAAACATTGTGGGATATGAGTAAGGGTCACGGCAAACAAGAAAACCCAACGCTGCATGTTGTCGCCATGGATTTTGGTGCGAAACGCAATATCTTGCGATGCCTAGCTTCTGCTGGCTGTAAAGTCACGGTTGTTCCTGCCAACGCCACTGCCGAAGATATTATGAATCATAAACCCGATGGTGTGTTTTTATCCAACGGTCCGGGAGATCCTGCGGCGACTGGTATTTATGCCGTGCCGACGATTAAAGCGCTAATTGATCAAAATATGCCAATTTTTGGTATTTGTCTGGGTCATCAACTTACCGCACTTGCCCTTGGCGCAAAGACGGAGAAAATGCATTTAGGCCATCGCGGCGCGAACCACCCAGTTAAAGACAACACAACGGGTAAGGTAGAAATCACCTCACAAAACCATGGCTTTAAGGTAATCCCTGAGAGCTTACCTGAAGATACAGAGGTCACACATGTGAGCTTGTTTGATGGCACAAACGAAGGGATCCGCCATAAAACAAAACCAGTCTTTAGTGTTCAATACCACCCCGAAGCTTCCCCCGGCCCGCAAGACAGCCATTATCTCTTCCAGCGCTTCATTGATATGATCAACGAGAAAAAAGCGGCGTGATGGAATATGATCACATAGCTAAAACACAGCTTTACTATGCTATCGATTTTTACAATAAGGAAATATATATTCCTTCAGTTACTTTAGCGGGTGCCGCAGAAGAATATTTGAACAAAATTTTAAAAAAAGAAAACCAAGCATTTAATATAATGAAAAAGAATCTTCTCCAGTTATATAAAGTAGGAGAAGTTGAAGCAATCCTTAAGCAAGTTCGTTATGTGAAAAATATTCTAAAACATGGTTTTAAGTATGAAGAACTTGAAAAATTAGGCGGCAATTTTGAATTAGAAATCAAAGATGTTGCTAGAAGTTATATTTTAGCGACATTGATAAACTATAAGAGCTATTATGAAGAATTTAGTGTCGAAAGAAAGTGGCCCTCTAGTTTTCACGATTTTATAGATACTCATACAAATCAAGAAATTTTGTAAAATGACCCAAGACCTGCTTAAAGGACTGCAAGAATTTAAGAAGTATCATTATGATACAGAAAATTCGCGGATGCAGATGCTCGCGGAGTTGGGGCAAGACCCAAAGTATTTCATTATTTCCTGTATTGATTCACGCTGTAACCCCGTCACGATCTTTCGGGCGCAGCCCGGTATTTTCTTTACGCATAAGGCCATGGGCGCGATTGTCCGCCCCTATCGCCAAGGGACAGCGCTCTCTGCGGCGCTTCAATTCGCGCTTGAATATAATAATATCGAAAATGTTATTATCATGGGTCATACGGGATGCGGCGCTATCAAGGCGCTAGCCGAAAAGCTTGATGATCCTGAAATCTCAAGCTTTATTGAAGTGGCACGCCATGCCCATACAAAGGCCGTTTCATGTTGCAATAATCAAGATGATATTATCGCCCATACCGAACAAGGCGTAATTTTGGAGAGTATGGAAAACTTAAAAAACTATCCTTCCGTCAAAAAAGCCCTTAAAGAAGAACGGATTAGCATAAAAGCATGGCAGTTTGATATGAAATCAGGCGATTTGTTTGAGTACAACGCGGATAAAAATGGCTTTACCCTTATGAGCATTGAAGAAAATGTTCTAGATAGCAGACAAACAAAATAGGAAGTCCTCATGGATATTATTTTAGATTTTGCCATAAAATTCATAACGCAATTTCAATCGCCTGCCTTAGCGTTTTTGATTGGTGGAATGCTGATCGCCGCCCTTGGCTCTAAACTACAAATTCCCAATGCAATATATCAATTCGCAGTCTTCATGCTTCTTATGCGTATCGGCATTAGCGGCGGCATGGAAATTAAAGATGCCAATCTGATTGATATGCTTTTGCCCGCATTGATGACAATTATTATCGGCGTTGTGATTGTAGTTCTTGGCGCATTTTTATTTTCCAGAATTAAAAGTATCAAAAAAGAAGACGGCCTTGCAACGGCAGGCCTGTTTGGCGCGGTCAGCGCCTCAACCTTAGCCGCCGCCATGTCGATTTTAGAAGAACACAGTATGACGTATGAAGCATGGGCGCCTGCACTTTATCCGTTTATGGATATCCCAGCGCTGATTTTGGCTATTGTTCTTGCCAACCTCTATCTGTCCAAGAAAAACGCTGCTGAAGGCAAAGAGAGTGAAACGCCAGTTACCGCGTGGTCAATTATTACAGATAGCTTAAGAAGCGCCGCCCTTTCTGCGCTATTGCTCGGTATGGCGCTCGGGCTTTTTGCCAACACGGAAAAAGTATTTGAAGGGTTTTACGACCCGCTCTTTAAGGGGCTACTCTCGATACTCATGTTAACAATGGGTATGGAAGCTTATACCCGTCTGAAAGAGCTACGGAAAGTTGCGCATTGGTTTGCCGTTTATGCACTTTGTGCCCCTATAATCCATGGTTTAATTGGCTTTGGCCTTGGGTACATTGCCCATGTCACAGTTGGGTTTAGTCCGGGCGGCGTAGTGATTTTATCAATATTAGCGGCCTCAAGCTCTGACGTCTCTGGCCCGCCAACATTGAGAGCAGGCATACCGACTGCCAACCCTTCTTGCTATATCGGTGCATCAACAAGTATCGGGACACCGATTGCGATTGCAGTGTGTATTCCGCTATTTATCGCGATGGCCGAAGCTGTCTTTTAAGGCTTAAGGGTTAGAATTTTTGAGGACGGACAATCTCAACATTTTCAATGTATGTGATGCCTGAATAATTGGAAAAGTACTTTTCAGTGACTTTATTGATGATTTCGTGCGCCAACTCTTCGTTGGTGACAATCACCTCTATTTTTATATTGGCATAGGCTTCTGACACGCCCCCGCGCTCTTCAGAGCGCACACCACGACTGCCTTTACCGCCTGCTGAAAAAATCGTGTATCCTGTTGCCCCGCACTGTTCAATAAGCTTCGTCACTTTCTCAACAATCAATTTTTCGGTAATAATAACAATCTTTTTTGCTTTATGTGTCATGGAAAAAATCATAATACAAAAGCGTTAAAAAAAGTAGAAAATTTAAAATGAGGCCATAAAATAAGCCCTATCATGAAATAATTGCGAACGGATTGGCTTTTTTAAGCATTTAGCATTGATATAGTGCGGTTAATGGCTTAATTAGTCATCTTCGGTAAAACAAATTATGAAAGCCGAACAGTGTTAACAAAAATAGCCCCTTACCTCTTTGCGTTTACGCTCTTTCTTTCCGCTACTCTTGTTTTTTCTGTACAGCCTATGATTGGTAAAATGATGCTCCCGCATGTGGGAGGCTCACCTGCTGGCTGGGTTGTGGCGATGTTTTTCTTTCAGGTCTGTTTGCTTGTTGGCTATGGACTTGCTTACATCTTTTCCAAGCTCACGCCCCTGTGGAATGCTCTAGCTATTTTAAGCGTCTTTATCCCAGGCGCTTTATTTTTACCTATTTTATACAAAAGTGGCGCGCATGAGGCGATTACCCCTCTCATTATATTCGTGCAATTAGCCCTCTCCGCTGCGCTTCCGTTTCTGGCGCTTTCAACTTTGGCACCCGGATTACAACGCCTCTTTTCATTCAGCCAGCACAAAACTGCAAATGACCCTTATTATCTATATGCCGCCAGTAACGTAGGTAGTTTTACAGGCTTACTTGCCTATCCGCTCATTTTTGAACCCCTTATAGGCTTAAGCGCCCAAAGCTATTTTTGGATGGTGAGTTATGGTGTTTTATTTTTCTGCGTTATTGCCTGCGCTCTTTTAATTTTAAAGACGAACAAAAGTGTTTTCACCCTAAAACTCTTTGGTAAGCCAAAATCTGAGACAACAGATAAAACTAATCCCGTTTCATGGAAGCGCCGCTTGAGATGGCTCATGCTAGCTGCCATCCCATCAAGCCTTATGCTTGGTGTGACAACAGAAATTACAACAGATATTGCCTCTGCCCCTATGATATGGGTCATACCGCTTAGTCTTTATTTGCTAACCAACATCATTGCTTTTGCAAAACGGGGGCAGATTAAGACATCAAAATTAGCGGCGATGCACGCGATTGGTGTTGTGCTTATCCTTGTGCATGGCATGGCGAATATTCAAGGGGAAAGCACGCTGATTTCTTTAGGTGTCGCCCTCCTATATTTGATTATTTTTACCATCAGCGCAATGTTATTGCATAGCGAGCTTGCAAATGATCGACCCTCTACAAATAAACTCACTGAATTTTATTTATTTATGGCCTTGGGCGGTGCAATAGGCGGCGGCTTTAATGCTTTTATCGCCCCGACATTGTTTAATGATGTGTATGAGTTTCAGGCGATCCTTATTTTATCCCTTCTGCTTAGTCCGTCATTCAAAGATAAAATTCCACGCTCTCTTTCAAAAATACTTTTGGCGCTACCGGTTATTGCCGCCATAGTCGCAGCAGCGCATATAGGATTTGGACCCTTTGGATCTGTTCCGTTTTTAATCCTTGCTGTTCTTTTATTCTTTGCATCAGTGAACACAAGAATACTATTTTTGATAAGCGCGATTGCCTTTGTTTTTACGCTCTTAAACACCTCAGATTACTTACATATCCATCGAAACTTCTTTGGCGTAACAAAAGTACAGAACCATTCACTTTATGCTGATGTTGAATCAAAAGCGCGCATGTTTTTTCATGGGACAACTTTGCACGGTTTTCAGCCTCTTGATGAACAAACCGCACATCAACCATGGGGATATTATACCGCAAATGGGCCTGTTGGCGATGTAATGAATATCGTCAAACCAAAACTGACCGCTGTTTTAGGATTAGGTGCAGGACAACTGATTTGTTACAACTCAAGCGGAACAAAGACCGTTTCATATGAGATTGATCCCCATGTAGAAAAAGTAGCACGTGAGTATTTCACGTACTTGGAAAAATGCGGGGATAACGAGGTTGTTATTGGCGATGCCCGTTTGGCGTTTGAAAAAGATAAAAACATATATGACATTATCTTTCTTGATGTCTTTAGCTCTGATTCTATACCGGCGCATTTATTAACGGTTGAAGCATTTGACATCTATAAAAGTAAGCTTACTGATAATGGCTCCATCGTCATCAATATCTCAAACAGGCATCTTGACTTGCGCGGCCCCTTATCTGCGCTTGCCGATCATAACAGTGATATATTCTTAACAAAACGCCACCATTGGGAAGAAAACAAAAATCCTTATGATCTATCCAGCGAATGGGCGATTATCACAGACAATATTACCCTTGCACAAAAATTACAGGCCAAAAATTGGCAAAGCTTTGAAACCAATACAAAACCATGGACTGATGATTACAGCAATTTTATTGCAACAATGAAGATATTGAATATAAACAAGTCAGAAAATCATAGCGAAGAAAAGTAAGAGAGAAAAATGCCAAAACGTACCGACATCAAATCCATCTGCATCATTGGCGCAGGGCCAATTATTATTGGCCAAGCATGTGAGTTTGATTATTCAGGAACGCAAGCCTGTAAAGCCCTTCGAGAAGAAGGTTACCGCGTTATTTTGGTAAACTCCAACCCAGCCACCATTATGACCGACCCTGAAATGGCCGATGCAACCTATATCGAACCTATCACACCCGCTATTGTTGCGAAGATTTTGGAAAAAGAGCGTCCTGATGCCCTTCTTCCGACCATGGGCGGACAAACGGCCCTCAACACGGCGCTTGCACTGTCTGAAAATGGAACACTGAAAAGACTGGGTATTGAGCTTATTGGCGCCAATGAAGAAGCTATCGCCAAGGCCGAAGATCGCGATCTTTTCAAAAAAGAAATGGATAAGTTGGGTTTGGAATCTGCCAAATCAATGCTCGCCCATAATCGCGAAGAAGCCGACCTTGCCCTTGAAACAATTGGCCTCCCTGCGATCATCCGTCCCGCTTTCACCATGGGTGGTACAGGGGGCGGTATTGCATATAATAAAGACCAATTTTTACAAATCACCACCGAAGGTATTGACGCTTCACCTATTAATCAAATTTTGGTCGAAGAATCTCTGCTCGGTTGGAAAGAATATGAAATGGAAGTTGTGCGTGATAAAAATGACAACTGCATTATTGTCTGCTCCATTGAAAACGTAGACCCAATGGGTGTTCATACAGGAGACTCAATTACTGTTGCCCCTGCACTCACGCTCACAGATAAAGAATACCAGATCATGCGTAATGCCTCTCTGGCTGTGTTGCGCGGTATTGGCGTTGAAACAGGGGGATCAAATGTTCAATTTGCCGTTAACCCCGCCGACGGACGATTGATTGTTATTGAAATGAACCCCCGTGTGTCACGCTCATCGGCTTTGGCGTCAAAAGCTACGGGTTTTCCAATTGCAAAAGTTGCAGCAAAACTTGCCGTTGGTTACACGCTTGATGAGCTTGGAAATGATATCACAGGCGGCAAAACACCGGCCTCGTTTGAACCGACAATTGATTATGTGGTTACGAAAATGCCGCGCTTTAACTTTGAAAAATTCAAAGGATCAGAAAAACGCCTCACCACGTCTATGAAATCTGTTGGTGAAGCTATGTCTTTTGGACGATCATTTGAAGAGTCATTCCAAAAAGCATTGCGCTCCATGGAAGAAGGCCTCACTGGCTTTGACGAAATTAAAATTGGCGACACAAAAAAAGGTGTTGCACCACATATAGACCAAATACGCGCCGCGATCTCTGTCCCTACGCCGCGCCGCATTCTTTATGTCGCCCAAGCCATGCGTTTTGGTATGAGCCTTAAGGACATTCACGCCGCCTGTAAAATTGATATGTGGTTTTTACAGCGTATTGAGAACATCATTAACAAAGAGGCAGAAATCCGTGAAAGCGGCCTGCCCAAAACACCACAAAAATGGCTGGAGATCAAGAAAATGGGCTTTTCTGATGCCCGCCTTGCCAAGATTGTTGGGAGCGATGAGGAAAGCGTTAAACTGGCGCGCCTTAAGCATAATATTCATCCTGTCTATAAACGCGTTGATAGTTGCGCGGCAGAAATCCCCTCTGAAACGCCTTATATGTATAGCTGTTACGAAGGCAACGGCATGAACCCCGCAGAGAGCGAATGCGAGCCAACAGATAAGAAAAAAGTGATCATCCTTGGCGGTGGCCCAAACCGCATTGGTCAGGGTATTGAATTTGACTATTGCTGCGTTCATGCATGTTATGCCCTGCAAGAGGCTGGTTATGAAACCATCATGGTCAATTGTAATCCTGAGACGGTATCCACTGATTACGACACTGCAGATCGTTTATACTTCGAACCACTAACCGCGGAAGACGTCCTTGAAATTATCCGCGCCGAAAGTGAAAATGGTGAAGTTTATGGCGTTATTGTTCAGCTTGGCGGGCAAACGCCGCTTAAGCTTGCAAATTATCTTAAAGATAACGGCGTGCGTATTTTGGGCACTGATCCTGATGCCATTGATCTCGCCGAAGATCGTGAGCGTTTCCAAAAACTGCTTAAGAAACTAAAACTCCGCCAGCCTAAAAATGGACTTGCTCATTCTAAACAAGAAGCGCTCGACATGGCTGAAGATATCGGCTTTCCGCTCGTTATTCGCCCGTCTTACGTTTTGGGCGGGCAAGGCATGGAGATTGTGCAAAACATGGAGGAGCTTGAACGGTATATGGGCCGCGCCATGAATGTTTCGGGTAAAAACCCTGTGCTACTTGATAAATATCTTAAGGGCGCGATTGAGATGGACGTTGATGCTATTTGCGATGGCAAAGAGGTCTATGTGGCTGGGATCATGGAACATATCGAAGAAGCAGGCGTGCATTCTGGCGATAGCGCCTCTGTCCTGCCGCCGCACTCTATTCCGTTTAAAACCGTCAAAGAGCTCGAACGTCAAACCATCATGCTCGCCAAAGCGCTGAAGGTGAAGGGATTGATGAATGTGCAATTTGCCTTAAAACGGAACAAACAAACAGGTGAATATGATGTCTTTATCATCGAGGTGAACCCGCGTGCATCACGTACCGTCCCTTTTGTTGCAAAAGCCACTAATGTGCCAGTCGCCAAAATCGCCGCGCGCGTCATGGCAGGTGAAAAACTCTCTGACTTTAAAGACTTGCTGATTGGTATGAGTGCTGAGCACACTGCCGTTAAAGCGCCCGTTTTCCCATTTGACCGTTTTCCGGGCACAGATACAATCTTAGGGCCAGAAATGAAATCAACTGGTGAAGTCATGGGCATTGATAAAGATGTTGCGCAAGCGTTTGCAAAATCGCAGCTTGCGGCGCGTGTTGTTTTACCCACAAGCGGAAAGGTGTTCTTATCTGTTAAAGACAGTGATAAAGAGTCGCTCATACCGCTTGCCAAAGATCTAAAAGATATGGGCTTTACCCTTGTTGCAACGGGTGGGACTTGCGCTTCTCTTCAAGAGGCTGGCCTTGAGGTAACACGGATTAACAAGGTTATGGAAGGTCACCCCCACATTGTAGATGCTATCATTAACGAAGATATAGATTTTATGATTAACACAACCAAAGGGCCACAAGCGGTTGCCGATAGCTTTTCTATCCGCCGACAAGCGCTCGCACATAAAATCCCATATTACACATTAATGACTTCTGCGCGTGCAGGCGTTCAGGCCATTCGTTCCATGAAAAATCGCGATATGGACGTCACCCCTATTCAGGATTATTTTCCAGCAATCGCCGAAATAAATGAGGATACCGAAGCTGCCTAAAAAAGGATCTGATCTTACAACGTTGTAACTATTTCTCATTATGATTGCGTGATATATTTCTTAATATTTTAACTTTTATGGAGAAAATAGACATGAAAAAGATATTAACACTCTTAGCTGCTGCTATGCTTATGTCAACATCTGCACATGCAGAAATTACTGAAGCAAAAGTGCTTGAGGCTCAAGCAAAATGGAGCGCAGGGATTGAACACATAAGTAAAACCTTTATTGAGAAAGGTGACTATAAAAAAGCAGCAGAAGAGCATATCGATACCCTCTATGCTTACGATATTTCAAAAGTCCTTTTTAAACCAACTTTGGCATCAACAGATCAATTCCGCGAAACAAAAGAAGAAGCGCTCTCCTACTTTGTCGGCGGTATTATTCCTGAGGATAAAGGCTTTGCCATCAAACCATGGAAAAAAGTCCGTTGGGGTGAGCAGCAAATCATCGTTCACGGAACAGAAGCTATTGCAATGGGAAACTACTTCTTCACACCCGCAGATAGCGATATTGAGACTAAAGTAGAATTCACTTTTGGGTACATGATGGATGAAAACGGCAATCTGCGTATCAATGCACATCATTCATCACTCCCTTTCACGCCAGCTGAATAAGTTATTATGGCAATATTTAAAAAAGCCCTCTGATGACTCAGGGGGCTTTTTCTCTAAATATAGTGTGTTAAGTGGCTGAATATCATGATCTTGACGATTAATACGCTATCCATTATATTACGGCTAATAGAAGTCCGCCTTATGGGTTTTCCCAATGCGGGCTTTATTATTTTTACCCCTTAAATGAAAAGATAAAGACAATGGATAAGTTTCCAATCACGCCCGCAGGTTTTAAAGCGCTTGAAGAGGAATTAAAGATGCGCAAAACCATAAAACGCCCTGAAATCGTAGATGCGATTGCCGAGGCACGTGAGCATGGTGATTTGAAAGAAAACGCGGAATATCATGCGGCCCGTGAACAACAAGGCATGAACGAAGCCCGCATCAAAGACTTAGAGCAAGCTATTGGCGCGTCACAAGTGATTGACCCCAAAACATTTAGTGGAAACGCGATCAAGTTCGGCGCAACGGTTAAAATTGTTGATGAAGAAACAGATGAAGAAAAAACCCTAAAAATCGTTGGTCAGTATGAATCAAACGCGGATAAGGGCATGATTGCCATCACATCACCAATTGCAAAAGCCCTTATTGGTAAAGCAACAGGAGATAGCGTGAAGGTTACAACCCCGCGTGGTCAGGTTGATTACGAAATCTTAGATGTGAAATACGTTTAAGGCTATTCGTATCGCTTATTCAGTGTCAACAGGCACGCCTGGGCGCTCTTTTGAACTACGGATAAGGAGCATTGTTTTAACAGAGCTCACGTTATCTGCGGCTGTTAAATGCTCCGTCAGAAAAGCCTGATAGCCCTCCCAGTCACGGGCGACAACACGAAGCAAGAAATCAACTTCACCTGAGAGCATATGGCACTCGCGCACCTGACGCCAATCATTGCACTGCTTTTCGAACTTCTTCAAATCAGTTTCAGATTGAGAATTCAGCTTGATTTGCGCGTAAACGGTAATGCCATATCCCATTAATTGGGGATCAAGGCGCGCAAAATATCCTTTAATATACCCCGCTTCCTCTAACGCCTTCACACGACGCAAGCACGGCGGCGCAGAAATTCCAGCGTTTTTAGAAAGCTCAACATTTGTAATACGTCCATCGGATTGAAGATCATGAAGGATTTTACGATCAATTTTATCCAGTTTAATCCGGCGCATGAAATATTCTTTCTGAAATGAGTATCTTTATTGTGAGATTTGCTTAAACATTGGTATAAAGTTCCATTCTGCGAACTTCAAGCGTTTTTCGCACAATAAAGGAAGTTAATTATTTTATGGCTAAAAACATTAATTCATTAACCTGTTGGGTTGTGACCGAAGGCATGGCAGGCACGGAAAACCAATGTTTAGGGGTCGCAGAAGCCCTAGGTATTACGCCAGATATTAAACGCATATCCCTTACATTTCCATGGAATAAACTCTCCCCTATTTTGGGTTTTGAGCGTGCATCGACTTTTTCACCAAAATTTAACGGCCCTTGGCCCGATCTTGTCCTTGCCTCAGGGCGAAAAGCCATATCAGCAGCGCGTTACATTAAAAAAGCATCAAAAGGAAAAAGCTTTGTCGTTTTTATCCAAGACCCGCGCGTTAATCCAAAACAATTTGATTTGGTTGCGGTACCGCATCACGACAAAACACGGGGCAACAACGTCATTGTAACCGATGGCGCGCCAAACCGTATCACGATGCCTGGCCTTGCCGCGGCAAAAAGCGAATTCCACGGGCAGTTTTCTGACTTAAAAAACCCGCGCATAGCAGTGCTTATTGGCGGCGATAGCAATAGCTATAAACTAACACCAGAAGCAACGCATAACCTATGCGATCAGCTTAAACTCATTACAGCCTCTTTGATGATTACAACATCTAGAAGAACATCCATAGAATGCCAAAAAATCATTGAAAATCAATTAGGTAAAACTTATAATTTCATTTGGGATCACAAGAGCAAAAACCCCTATTTCGGCATGCTCGCTTGGGCGGATTATATTATTGTTACCGAAGAAAGTACGTCGATGATTTCTGATGCAGGGACAACAGGTAAGCCTGTCTATATTGTCCCCCTTGAAGGTGGCTCCAATAAGTTTAATCGCTTTCACAACCATCTTAAAAAACGTGGTGTTATAAAAAGCTTTGATGGGTCAATTGAGCAATGGGAGTATGAGCCGCTTCATGATGCACAAAAAATAGCACGCGAAATAGTTAAGAAAATGGGGCTTTAGAGTAACCCTTGCCCTTTATTTAGCGAATAGCTAGTCAAACCATATTGTCATACACTGTGGTGGATAGGTTTAAAAACAGCCTTGTGAAGGTCGCCTTCGCGCATTAAAAAATAACGAAATTACTGGAGTTCCAAATGTCTGACACCGATAAAAACAATACACATACAAAAGTTCTTATTATTGGCTCTGGCCCTGCAGGCTACACAGCCGCAATTTACGCTGCCCGCGCCAATCTAAAGCCTATTCAGTTTTTAGGGATTCAGCCCGGAGGACAGCTTACAATAACCACTGAGGTCGAAAACTACCCAGGCTTTGCTGATCCTATCCAAGGGCCATGGCTTATGGAACAAATGCGGACACAGGCCGAAAATGTAGGGACAGTCACTATCCAAGATAATATTGTTGACGTTGATTTCTCTTCTCATCCCTTTAAAGCAACCGATGACTCTGGAACAACTTACACTGGCGATACGGTTATTATAACAACAGGAGCAAAGGCACGTTGGCTTGGCTTAGAATCAGAACAAAAATTCCAGAATATGGGTGTTTCTGCTTGCGCCACTTGCGATGGATTTTTCTTTAAGAATAAAAAAGTTGCTGTTGTTGGTGGCGGGAACTCTGCTGTTGAAGAAGCGCTCTTTCTAGCCAATATGTGCGAAAAAGTAACACTTATTCACCGCCGCAATGAACTGCGTGCAGAACGTATTATGCAAGATCGCCTATTTAAGCACCCTAAAATCGACGTTAAATGGGACAGAGAAGTCGACGAAATCCTTGGCGTTGAAATCGGCCAAGGTGACAACCCTGGTGTAACTGGCGTGCGTCTCAAAAGTACAAAAGACGGGAGCCTTGAAGAAATTGATCTCGATGGTATCTTCATCGCGATTGGCCATGACCCAGCGACAGAATTATTTAAAGGTAAGCTTGATATGGATAAAGAGGGCTATCTTATTACCGCCCCCGATTCAACAGCAACCAATATTCCAGGTGTCTATGCCGCAGGGGACGTGAAGGATAAGACCTACCGACAGGCCGTAACCGCCGCGGGAATGGGCTGTATGGCTGCGCTTGAAGCTGATAAATTTATTGCCACACTAGAAGCAAACCAGAATAATGAGGAAGCTGCATAATGGATTGGGACAAACTCAGAATATTTCACGCTGTAGCGCAGGCGGGTAGCTTTACTCATGGCGGCGAAGCGCTCGGCCTAAGCCAATCTGCAGTCTCTCGCCAAATAAGCTCTCTTGAAGATAGTATTGATACTAAACTTTTTCATCGTCATGCGCGCGGTTTAATCTTAACGGAGCAAGGGGAGCTTCTTGCCAAAACGGCGCGTGAAATCTTTTCTAAACTCTCCATGATTGAGAGCCAACTTGCCGATTCAAAGGCGCTTCCCTCTGGGCCACTGCGAATTACTGTACCAGAATTTATTGGCTCAACATGGCTCGCCCCGCAGGTTAGAGAATTAAAAGAGCTTTATCCCGCGTTAGAAGTGAGCCTCATTCTTGATGACCGCGTTCTTAACCTCAGCATGAGTGAGGCAGACGCGGCTATTCGTCTTTATGAAACAGACGTTGCGGACATGGTACAAATCCACTTGACCGATATTCATTTTCATATATGCGCCAGCCGTGATTACATCGCCAAACATAGCCTGCCAAAGACTACGAAAGAGCTACGCAATCACTCCTTAATTGGTTACACACAGGGGGGAACCGCCCCCTTTATTGAACCAAACTGGCTCTTTAAAAAAGCAGGTGTTGAGACAGAGAACAATCCAAACCTTACACGGATGAATTCACTTTATTCTATTTACGAAGCTGTTAGCAGTGGAGCAGGCCTTGCTTCATTGCCCGATTATTTAATCGCGCGTGATGATAATATTGATTTTGTTTTACCCTCTATTGAGCGCCCACCAGTGAAAATGTACTATGTATATCCAGAAGAGCGTAAGCATTCCAGCCGCATTGAAGTGTTACGTGAGTTCTTGCTCAAAAACATTACAAAAACAAACTTTTAGTGCGCTTTGCTTCTCAATCAGCTTTAAGGCATCGCGCTTTACTCTATACACATGCATGTTAAAAAACTTTGTTTTAAGTGAATTTTTCCCTAGCAAAAGCAAACGAACATCCCTATAAGACCATCATTGCTTAGTGCAATAAGGGTTATTTTATAATCCTACGTCTATGACGTGAAACCTCCCTGTTCAACTCGCCGGGCGCTTCCTATGGAAGTTTGGCCCGGTTTTTTTTGCCTAAAATTCTCCGCGCTCTTTGCATTCAAGCCAAGTATAGGCATAATACAGAATGTGATTTGTTTTTCTCTTTCTAGACTGGTTTTCTGACTTTCCTATGACCGCACCCAACACTCAAAACGATACAAAAGAACCTGTGATCGCCCTGTTTAATTATGGCGGCGGCCTTCGTGGCCTTATCCCTGCACATATCATGACACGGATAGAAAAAAAGACGGGGCATCGTATGAGCGAGATGGTCGATATTTTTTGCGGGCCTTCAACAGGTGCCATATTAAACGCCGCAATGACCTTGCCTCACCCTGACCATCCGGATCGTTGCAAATATCACGCACGGCATTTGGTGCGTTTTTATGAACGCGAGGCACAAAATATTTTCCCGCGCGATCGTTTTCGAGAGCTGCGCGGCCTTCTCCATGATTTTAACAATCGTATGACGAAGTTTTCTCAACTTGAGAGTGTTTTTAAACATGGTCATTATAATCCTAACAACCTGGGTACAGCGCTGAAGGCCCTATATGGAGATGCACGACTCTCAGACAGTTTAAAGAGTTTAGTTATTCCATTTTATAGCATTAACGGGGCAAACACGCCTGATGGCTTCTACACAGCGAACCCAACAAATGGGATGCGCCATTACGCCCAAGAAGGCGGGCATGCCGTATGGCTCAGAAACATGAGGCTTAATAATGGCCAGCACCGCTTAAACAATACCCCAAATGTGAGTCTCTATGACGCTGTCATGGCAAGCTGCGCCGCGCCCACTTATTTTCCTTGCCATCATTTTCCTATTGAATGGAATGATGAGCGCGGGGTTAAAGAATACGCTGGAATTGATGGTAATATCTTTGATAACCCGGGCGTGTCTTATTATGGGTCCCTAAGAAAACAGCTAGACCCCCATCAGAAACTCGTGATGATAGGTCTTGGAACAGGACATGCCAACCGCTCCATCACAAAAGACAAATGGAATAAATATGGATCGCTGGGTGTTGTAGACCCTGTGAATGATTTGCCCCTTATCAATATCTTCTTTCATGCCTCAGAAAGCGCCTTATCGCACAGCTTTGTAACAGAGCTTGGAGATGATCTTTATATGTTTAACAAAACAATTTTAGATCGCTCCCCTGATACACCCAATATTGAAATTGATGATGGATCACCTGAAAATTTGAGAAAACTTCGTGATTTTGCAGAATCCATCATGGAGGAAAACGAAAGTCAGCTTGACCATGTTTGTGACATTTTAGTGCGAAACTGTGACCGCAAAAAACAACCCCCTCAAACAGAGACTAAAAAAGAAAATTGGGTCCGCCGTCTTTTTACCTTAGGGAAAAAAGACTAAATTCCAAATAGGTTTTCCACAAAGTTATGATAATAAATCCTTTTTAAAAAATTTCTCTTTTGCTTTTTATAAAAAAGAACGCATAATTATCGCAAGAAAGTAATTATAAAATTACTCGCTTTCGAAGAGGGAATACATGGCTCTAGATGCCCCGCTAGCTAAAATAGATGATGATGTATCATTTTCGGATGGATTTTGCCCATTGGTAGCAGCACCCAACACCCTCCCCGGAGAAAAACCGGGGTTATTTACAAAATTGCGGCGCCCCCCACAAACACACACCAATTTATATTTTAGTCATAAGTCACGTCCCCTCCCGTCTAATTGGTCTGAGGGGATTTTTAAATTTGAAGGGCTCGATATTCCTTATTATGTTGCCAGAGCAACGCAAACAAATGCAGTTGAAGGGGCTGTGTCTGGACTAAAACCAGATCATGCGGTGTCTAGAAAAGAAATAAAAGCCAACAAAAAGCATGGTATCTCTACTGTCTGGCTGAACCTCCCTAATCCATCACGATCTTTAGGGTACATGGATTTTTACAAAAGATTAGAGCACTATTTTTTCACATCACCTGACTCCCCCCTGTATACAGAATTTCCCCTAGAAATACCCCGCATGGCCAAAGGGCACTCTACGGGCGGTGGAACTTTATTTGGCCTGGCAACACATCCAGAAACGAGAGAGCAATACGCACATTTCAAGCTTATCACTGGCGAAGCTATTTTCATGGATAATGCCAATGCGGCGCGTCACAATAATTGGTTTTTGCAAAATCTTTTTACTGCATATGCAACTATAAACAAACACTACCTCCCTCATGAAACACTTTTTGGGTTGGCCTACTTAAATACAGGAAAAGTCCTAAAAAAGGCGTGGTCGTTTAGACCTGATTCCTCATCACAAGTTGCAAGGCTCTCTTTTGATGCCTGCATTGCACTTTATGTTGCTGGACAAACTGTAAAAGAAAAACTTGGCAGTTATATTCATAGTCCCCGTAAATCTTTCCTCAGTCCTCTATCTATTGCTTTTGCTCAAGCAGCATACAAAGGTATAGAAAATCTTGCTGTACGGTTAGACGTACCCTCACCCAAAGAATTAATGGATAAATCCTTTATGAGCGAACGCGGTAGCCCTACATATGGGCAAATCTTAGAAACGCGCAGGCCACATAGACAAGTCAGAGACCAAATAGTAAATGACCCGAGCATCAGACCTGTAACTCATATGCTATTAATTGCAGGTGAGAATGACCCATACTCCTCTCTCAAGCCACAACAGGATATAGCCAATGCGCTTGGGATTCCTATCTTTCTATCACCAACACAACACAACCCTCTGACAGAAGACAAACATGCTAGAAAATTTAAAATGGCCGTTATAAAAAGGCTTATTCCAGAAGTTCAAAAACTTCCAAAAACTATCCGTCAAGCCGAGCCTGAAGAGAGCAAAAAACACTGGCCTAGTTTTGATCGTTTATTTGTTCAACCCGCAAGTCATATAGGTCGGCGCTTTTATGCCGCAGCAAGTGGCGCTTATAACGCAATACCGTCTATGCCACGGCCTTCGCTTGACCGCTTAGCGCTGCACATGCCTTCTTTATTCTCTCGCAAGCTGCCGTAAGGGCTTGCTCTGACGTTGCATATGAAATTCTAAAATGAGGGCTTAGGCCGAAGGCTTCACCATGAACTGTCGCCACGCCCTCTGCTTCAAGCAAATAGCTCACAAAATCTTCGTCCGTGTTAATCACCTTACCATCAGGTGTCGTTTTGCCGATACAGCCTGCACATGATGGGTAGACGTAAAATGCCCCTTCTGGATTAGGGCACTCAATCCCATCGCAGTCATTCAGCATCTTAACAACCAAATCACGGCGTGCGGAAAACGCTTCAATCCATGGTTTCATAAAAGATTGATCACCATTGAGCGCCTCAACAGCGGCAGCTTGGGAAATCGAGCTCGGGTTTGACGTGCTCTGCCCCTGGATTGTGCCCATCGCTTTAATCAATTCCGCAGGGCCACCTGCATACCCGATACGCCAACCTGTCATGGAATAGGATTTAGACACCCCGTTCACCGTCAATGTACGATCTTTAAGCTTTGGCTCAACTTCGGCAGGAGTGCAGAATTTAAAATCATCATATACAAGATGCTCATACATATCATCGGTCATGATCCAAACATGAGGGTGTTTCACAAGAACATCTGTAAGCTCTTTTAAATCATCCCAAGTATACCCTGCCCCTGTTGGATTAGAGGGCGAGTTAAAAATAAACCATTTTGTTTTAGGCGTGATAGCGGACTCTAATTGCGCGCCTGTCATTTTAAAATTGGCTTGCGCAGGACAATCAACAATAATAGGTTCACCCTCAGCCAATAAAACCATATCAGGATAAGACACCCAGTATGGTGCAGGGATAATCACTTCATCACCTGCGTTTAATGTCGCCATAAGGGCGTTATACAAAACTTGTTTACCGCCTGTGCCCACGGTAATTTCATTGGGCTTATATTCTAAACCATTATCGCGTTTGAATTTTTCGATGATCGCAGCTTTGAGCTCCGGTGTTCCGTCAACATTGGTGTATTTCGTTTGCCCATTATCCAAGGCCTTTTTGGCAGCATCTTTGATGAAATCAGGCGTATCAAAATCTGGCTCCCCCGCACCAAGACCAATAATGTCTTTTCCCGCCGCTTTAAGCTCTTTGGCCTTTGCTGTAACAGCCAACGTTGCAGATGGTTTAATGCGTGACAAACGGGATGCAAGAATAGACATAAATAAGCCCTTTCAATGGCGTTACGATAGAATAATTTCAAAAGAAACTTTATGACGAGACATAAACTCTTGCAAGGGCTTGAGATGTGGATTTTGTAGATTATTCCTAATATATTCCTGCAGACGTGGAATATGATCTAAAAACTGAGTGCCGCCGTTTTCTCTGGCGAATTTAATAAATAAACCAATAACGCGGCAATGAAAATGCATCGACATATAAGTATACCAATCATCAAAAACCGCGCGATCTTCGCTATTCATGCCGTTGCAATAGCGATCCTTCATCGCTTGTTTGATATCTGCTGGAACGGTTTGCCGCGCATCTTCTAATAAATTGAGCAAGTCATAAGGCATCGGTCCCCAAAATGCGTCTTGGAAGTCAATCAAACCATATCCATCAGGTTTATCAGGACACCACATCAAATTTTCAAGATGAAAATCTGCATGACATATCGCCATGGGACATGGCGGCAAAGTCTTTTCAATCTGTTTTAACACGGCCTGAAACTCATCTTGATCGGCCTGTGTGGTTAACCGCCCCGCCCCCAGCGGCATATAATAATCGACAAATTGATGAAGGCGCTTACGAATAAGTGTGTCTTGGTAACCATTTAATTCAAGCGTATTTGCTTTTGCACTATCACGAATAGCCATCAGGACATCTGTCGCTTTTTGGTATATAAGACTGTCGCTTTCACCTTGTTTACGTGCTTGCCCAAAACTAATGCTGCCAAAGTCTTCGATTATGGAGAGACCTGTATCTAGATCATACGCAATAATCTTAGGGGCATTGACCCCATTTTTTGAAAAATGCTGTGCGAGCGTCACGAAGGCATCTAGACCTGTTTCTAATATCCCCGCCCGTGACATATCCATGAATAAAGCAGTTTGATTGCCACGTTTTAAACGCGCATATCGACGCAGCCCCATATCAGCCCCAAGTGGTTGATACGTAGCCTCACCCCAACCCTGTTGATTGAGAAAATGCGTAATATCATCTTGGGTAATTGGGTGTTGCACCGCGCTCATTGAATTTGGAGCTACTTCTTAGACTGACTTTTTTCGACCATCAGGCGTATGGCATCAATATGCTGTTGCGAAGCGCCTTGCTTGCGAATGGGTCGTCCCATGCTTTCTTGACCAAATTGATTGGTTTCACCGCCCGCAATTGTTTTTAGGATTTCCATACCGAATGATCCTTCTTTTTCACTGGCGGCTTTAATATAAGGCGATGTGACTTCTTGAGGTTCAGTCTTGCCACTCACAACGCGTCCAACAGCGTGTGCAATAATACCCATCATGTGCGGCTTGGTTAAAGCAGATAGCAGTTTCATATCTTCCAAGCACCACGCAGCAATTTGCTGACGCGCTTTGGTTTCATTCCCACGGGTCAAATGAAGGGCTTCTTTAATGCGTTTAATGGCGTATTCGCGACTCATGGGCGTTCTCCTATATCCATAAGTGTACCATATTTATAAATAATAGGAAGGTTTTGAGCCGCGGTTATTAAGATACTAGAGATTTGCCAGTTCTTTCATCAGCGCCTTTACGCCATTCACGCGCTCGCTCGGCGTATCCCATTGACGAACAAGGGCTATCTTCTGATCAGGGCGAAGCTTCACGGCGCCTCGTTTTGAGGTTAACCACATCATCAGTTTTTCAACATTAGGCGGCACATCTTTGTAAAAACCGATAACGGCCCCTTTTGGCCCTGCATCCACTTTGGCGATACCAGCAATTTTACAAAGCCGTTTGATCTTAACAATATCCATCAAATTCTCGACCTCATTGGGGATGGGGCCAAAACGGTCAATTAATTCTGCGGCAAATCCTTCAATATCCTGCTCATTTTCTAAATCAGCCAAACGGCGATATAGGCTCATACGAATACTTAGGTCTTGAACATAAGCCTCTGGAATTAAAACAGAAGTGCCAATATTAATTTGCGGCGACCATTGGTCTGGTGCGTTATTGACATCATTAATATCAACGCCCGCTTTTGCCATCGCAACGGCTTCTTCGAGCATTTGCTGATACAGCTCAACGCCGACTTCTTTTATATGACCCGATTGTTCTTCCCCTACCAAATTCCCTGCACCGCGAATATCCATATCATGTGAGGCCAATTGGAACCCCGCGCCTAAAGTATCAAGCGTTTCAATAACTTCGAGACGTTTTTGCCCCTGCTGCGTGAGAGGCTTATAGGGATCATGCGTAAGATAAGCATAAGCGCGCATTTTTGAGCGACCTATCCGTCCACGAATTTGGTAAAGCTGTGCCAATCCAAACATATCAGCGCGATGCACAATCATTGTATTGGCGGTTGGGATATCCAGTCCCGATTCAACAATTTGCGTGGCGAGCAAAATATCATATTGCCCATCATAAAACGCGCTCATGCGATCTTCTAGCTCGGTCGGTGTCATTTGCCCATGGGCGGATACTGTTTTTAATTCCGGTACAAGCTCTTTAAGCTCATCTTCAATATCTTTGAGATCTTTGACACGCGGACACACATAGAAACTCTGCCCACCGCGATAATGCTCGCGCAACAACGCCTCACGAATAACGAGCGGATCATAGGGCAAAACAAACGTACGTATTGCAAGCCGATCAACAGGGGGCGTCGTAATAAGCGACATTTCCTTAACACCTGTTAATGACATTTGAAGGGTACGCGGTATCGGTGTCGCCGTAAGCGTTAAAACATGAACATCAGCCTTAAACTCTTTCATCTTTTCTTTTTGCTTCACGCCAAAACGTTGCTCTTCATCAACAATCACAAGGCCTAAATGTGCGAACTTCACATCATTCGAAAACAGCGCATGCGTGCCAATCACGATATTAACAGAGCCATCGACAAGTCCTTTTTTCGTGATCGCCGCCTCTTTAGCCGTCACCATGCGTGAGAGCTGACCAATACGAATACCTAACCCCTCAAAGCGTTTCACAAATCCCGCATAATGCTGACGCGCAAGCAAAGTGGTTGGCACAACAATCGCCACCTGCACACCCGATAAAGCGGCAACATAAGCGGCGCGCATCGCAACCTCAGTTTTACCAAATCCCACATCGCCGCAAACAAGGCGGTCCATGGGGTGTTCCCCCGCCAAGTCTTCAATCACACTCTCAATTGTTCTAAGCTGATCTTCCGTTTCATGATAGGGGAAACGCGCTGCAAACTCTTGGTATTGATGACTATCGACGCTAAGCTTTTCACCCTTACGCAGCATACGGGCAGCGGCAATCTTCATCAGATGTTCGGCAATACGCATCAAGTCTTTTTTGACCTTCGCCTTACGGGCCTGCCACCCTGCTCCGCCGAGCTTATCAAGCTGAACCGTCTCTGAATCAGAACCAAATCGAGAGAGAACTTCAATGTTCTCGACAGGCACAAAAAGCTTATCATCCCCGCTATAGAGGATTTTCAGGCAATCGTGATAAGTGCCTGCGGCCTCCAATGTCGTCAGCCCAACAAAACGACCCACCCCATGATCCACATGGACAACCAAATCGCCCTCATCAAGAGATGACACCTCGGTTAAGAAATTATCGGCCTTTTTACGCTTGGATTTTTTACGCGCAAGACGATCTCCTAAAATATCCTGCTCGGTCAAAACGGCGAGATGGTCGCTTATAAACCCACTTTCAAGCGGTAAAATCGTGAGCGCCACATCAAACGCCCCTAGCTTTTCAACAATCTTAAAATTATCAGCTATTTTTAGATGGTTAAGCCCTGCATTCTCAAGCATCACTTTCAGACGATCACGTGCCCCTTCACTATAGGCCGCAATCATTACTTTACGAGCGGCAAAGTTAATGCTTTCGATATGCCGCTTAAGCTCACCCATGACATTACCATCAGGTAAAGCGCGGATATCGACAAAATCACGTCCTTTTTTACCGCCCCCATCACTGTCGCCATCATTGGCTGCCTCTGGCATTTTAAAAGGTGATAGAATTTGAGCCGGTGCATGGGCATGAATCAAGGACTCCCATTCCTCATCCATTACATAAAGCCGCGACATCTTGAGCGGGTGATACACAGCGCCTGACATACTGACATCACTGCCCTCACCGCGTTTGAAGTTTTGTTTTGTAGGCTTTCGTTTTAAAACGGCAGCTTCCAACGTTTTTCTAGCATCATAAAAGTCAGCAATCTGCGCGTGACGCTCCCCACGTGCTTGCTCTACTTGCGCGTCCATTACGGTAATGGGCGTTTCGATATAATCAAATATGGTGTCCATTTTTCCATCATAAAAAAGTGGTAACCAGTGATCCATGCCATTATAACGCCGCCCTTCGGATACGGCTTCATAAAGCGGATCGCCGGCCTTAACAGTGCCAAAAGCCTGACGATAGCCCGACCGAAAATTCGAAATGCTCTGCTCATCAAGAAAAAATTCTGTGACGGGGCGTAATGAAAAACTCTCAAGCTTTTCTTCTGTGCGCTGACTTAAAGGATCAAACGTCTTGATCGTATCAATTTCATCACCGAACAAATCAAGGCGTACTGGCTTTTCATACCCTGAAGGAAATAAATCAATAATACCGCCGCGAATGGCAAACTCCCCTGCCTCACGAACAGTTTCGGTACGCATATAGCCGTTACTAGAGAGAAAGCTCAACAAATCTTGTTGATTAATCGTACCCCCTTTAGAGGCGCTAAAACCTGCTTTTTCAAATTGCGTCTTTGGTGGTACACGTTGAATTGCCGCATTAATCGTGGTCACTAACACTCTGGGATAACGTTTTTTTTCAACGTTCCACTCAACCAAACGGGATAAGGCGGCAACGCGTTTTGCCACAATATCATTACTGGGCGATACGCGGTCATACGGCAAACAATCCCATGCAGGAAATTCAACCACATCCACATCAGGCGCAAAAAATTTAAACAAATCTGCGAGGTTTGATAAACGTGTATCATCCACGGCAATATGAACGAGCACTTTATCCGTGTTTGCCAATTCACGTGCTTTTTCCGCCAGCAATAGGACATCGTGACCTTCTGGTGCACCGTAAATCGTTGTGGTTTTTCGCTGATTATCCACAGGTTTAGTTTTTATTGAGGAGCTTGCTGGCGACATGATGATCGAGAAGTTTTTGCATGACAGGGGTTATGGTGTTTGCGGGCGCTGCTTCACGCCCAGAAACCCAGTTATAAAGGTCTGGATCGGGCATTTGCAGAATATGTTCATATTGCTCAAGCGCATTTTCATCAAATCCAGCTAGGTTTTGATCGGCAAAAGTTCCCATAATCAAGTCCATCTCCCGCGTGCCCCGATGCCAAGAGCGAAAGATTAGGCGCTTGCGCTTATTTTCTGTGTCTTCTAATGTCATAAATAGATTTATATAGGGAGAAACAAAGAATGAAAGCCTTTTTGAAAGAAAATTTAGTTCTTGTCGCAGGAATTGCTCTGCCGCTGGTTTTAACCATCCTATTTTTTGCTGCAACGCAGATAGAAAAGGCCTCAACGCCTGATCCAGAATACAAAGTCGCCTATGTTGCCAATGATAGTTATAGCTATAATAATGCGTATCAAATAATTCTGAGAAACAAACAAGTCTATTTGAGCTATGTCCCTCCACAAAAAGAAAACCATCGTAACAATCCTACTTTGCCAGAGTTATATGTTTTCGACCCCAAAACAGGTCAAAACAACATCATAGATTTACCTGAAATTAAAGAAGGCGCGGAAAAACAAGAAATCCTAATACCAGAACTTGCCACCTTTCGTTTTTCACCCAATAGAACAAGCCCTGATGGATACTCTTTTGATCGCAATTATAGACGAAGTGGCAATCTGATGACGGAAATGTTTGGCGGCGGTTATAACAGAGGCAGCAATAACTTAAGCATGAATAACGGCCACAAGAGCGTCACAATTTCTAATACCCCTCATTACAACGCGCAGTTTATTGGCTGGGTTATCGCCGAGAAGGAATAGTCATGGATAAAAACGCGGCTTTAGATCAAATTGTTACTCTTACAAAAGAGCACAATATCACGCTTGATGAAATTGGCGCGCGCATTGTTAATGCGTCTGTAAAGGATAAGAGCGGCAATTGGCTGGTCACCCTAATGGGCTATCTCGGTGGTGCGTTTATTATTGGGGGTCTAGGTCTACTCACTGCCATGATATGGGGCGACCTTGGAAGCGCGGCGCGCGTTCTTATTTCTTATGGGCCTGGGCTAGTGGCTTTTATCCTTGGGGTTATTACTGTTAAAGACATAAGATACGAGAAGGCCTCAACGCCACTCTTCCTCAAAGCTTCGATTTTACTACCAACAGGCATGTTCGTGTTTTTAAAAGAATATGCCAGCGGTGACGATGCCCAACTGGCAGCTATCATTGTTTTTGGAATTTTGGCGTTTCAGTTTCTCCTTACCTTTGCGGCGTTAAAACGAACCTCACTTTTATTCTTTGGTTATTTATTCTTTCTTGGCTCACTTGGCTTAATCATGGATCGTGCTCATGTCCCAAGTGACCTTTATGGTATTTCGCTTGGCCTTTCCATTTTAACGTTTGCCTTTACTATAGATAAAACGAAGCATCGCTCTATCGCGGCGTTTTATTATTTTATCGGCGGCCTTGGGTTTTTATGGTCGTCATTTGCGCTTATTGAAAACTACACAGGGATTGATATTTTATATCTACCTGTTGCAATTGGCATGATGATTTTAAGTGTTCGCGTTCAAAGCCGCACGCTCCTTCTTGTTTCCACCTTCTCCGTGCTTGGTTATCTTGGTTATTTTACAGATCAATATTTTGCTGATGTCACAGGCTGGCCGATAGCCCTCATTATTCTTGGCTTTTTGCTTATTGGTATTAGCGCCAAAGCCGTTAAATTGGGACAGTCTATAAAGAAGGGTTAAAAATATATGGCCCGCCCGTTTGCTCTTGATCCGCTCTTTCGATCTGTCACCACCTTACCAGGTGTGGGCCCTAAAACGATTAAGCTGTTTGAGAAGCTTTTGGGCGGCGTTAAAATTTTAGATTTATTGCACCATACACCTATTGATTTTATTGATCGGCGTTTTTCTCCCATGATCGCAGAAGCACCGCATGAGAAAATCGCCACTATCGAAGTGCGCATTGAAAATATAAATGCTGCGTCGCGGCGGGGGCTTCCGTCTCGCGTAAAATGCAGTGATGGGACGGGCGTTATTGATTTGGTGTTTTTCAATGCCAACAAAGAATGGCTCAGCAAGCAATTACCAGTTGGCAGTATTCGGATTATTAGCGGCAAGATTGAACATTACCAAGGCCAGATTCAAATGGTTCATCCCGATGCCATTGGCAAGCCAGAAGACCGAAGCTCTATTGAAACCATAGAGCCTATATACGGCCTAACGGCAGGTGTGACCAATAAAACAATACGCAAAGCCATTAAAGGCGCGCTTGGCTTTATCCCAAATCTCGATGAATGGGGTGACACGGCATTTATAAAACAAAAATCTTGGCCGAGTTGGAAAGAAGCGATGGTTGAGATACATAACCCTCATGATGCGAGTGATTTGTCACTAATGCACCCTACCCGCGCACGCCTTGCTTATGATGAGCTTTTAGCAAACCAACTTGCGCTTGGTCTGATGCGCCTAAAACAGCGCAAACTTAATGGCCGCGCCTGGCCTGAAAAACATGATAAGCGCAATGCGATCTTAAAAAATTTGCCGTTCGATTTAACAAGCGCGCAGAAACGTGTCCTTAAAGAAATTGATAGTGATATGCAATCACCCCTTCGTATGCTTCGCCTCGTGCAAGGGGATGTTGGTAGTGGTAAAACTATTGTCGCCGCTCTGGCCATGATGAATGTGATCGAGAGCGGCGGACAGGCCGCTCTCATGGCCCCCACCGAAATCCTAGCGCGACAACATGGCGAGAGCTTCGCCCCATGGCTCAAAGCCGCAGGTGTGAGCGCCATCACACTGACTGGGCGCAATAAAGGCATAGAGCGCGAGGCATTACTAGAGCAAATCAAAAATGGTGAGGCGCAGGTTGTTATCGGCACACACGCTCTTTTTCAAGAGAGCATAGAATTTCATGATTTAGGCCTTGCCGTCATTGATGAGCAACATCGCTTTGGCGTGCATCAACGCCTTAATTTATCCAATAAGGGACGCGGTACAGATGTGCTTGTCATGACGGCGACCCCTATCCCGCGCACCCTCACCCTCACCGCCTATGGTGACATGGAGGTCAGCCGCATTGATGAAAAACCACCCGGACGTAAACCGATTGACACGCTTTTGATCCCCAAAGAAAAAATAGAGAGCATGATCGCGTCTGTTGGGCGACAAATCGCACAAGGCTCCCGTGTTTACTGGGTTTGCCCCCTCGTCGAAGAAAGTGAATTTCTGGATTTAGAGGCCGCCGAAACACGCTACGATATTTTACGTGATTTATTCGGCGATACGGTTGGCCTTGTTCATGGCCGCATGAAGGCTGCCGAGAAAGACGACGTTATGGAACGTTTTGCCAGTGGTGCATTAAAAATACTTGTTGCCACCACCGTGATCGAGGTTGGCGTTAACGTGCCAGAGGCCAATATCATGGTGATTGAGCAAGCAGAGCGCTTTGGCTTAGCGCAGCTTCACCAATTACGCGGACGCGTTGGTCGCGGGGCAGAAAAATCATTTTGCTTTTTGGTCTATGCCAAAGGAATATCCAAAGCGGGCAAAGAGCGCCTTAAAATTATGCGCGAAACAGAAGATGGCTTTATTATTGCGGAAAAGGATTTAGAGCTGCGCGGCGGTGGTGAGATTTTAGGCACACGGCAGAGCGGTCTGCCTACCTTTAAGCTTGCTGATTTAGCAGTCCATGGCGATTTACTCGCCACCGCGCGTCAAGAAACTAAATTATTGCTGGAAAAGGACTCCGCCCTCGAAACAGGACGTGGACAAGCGCTCAGGACTCTTTTATACCTTTTCGAACAAGATCAAGCGATCAAAACGCTTAGAGCTGGTTAACGCATTGATTTTCTTTATATTTTGAGAAAAATTTGCTTATTTATCATAATTTTGCTATTTTGAAGCATTCTAAGTAAAGGTTTGGGTTTAAAAGTTATGGCTAAATTTGACACTATTGAAGGTGGAACTCCCGTTTTAGAACGCGCTGGTGTTTTTGCAGGGGCAAGACCTTCAGAAGATGCTTTTGCAGATCTAGCGCGCATCAGAGATGAAGCCGCGGCTGAAGAAGCAACGCGTGCAGAACTCGCCGCCCGTTCTGCCCAAGAAGCAATCTCTGATGTTGATGCAATCCAAGCCAATTTAAGAAAATTTCGTGAGGCCCTAACGCTAGCTTATTCTGACGATAAGTTTTTTTCACGGAAGGCTAAGCTTTATAACGAGGCTGTCTTTAATAAAAACCCATCCTATGGTGATCTTGCTTCACGCTTAAATGTTGCTGGTAAAGCAGAAAAAGGGCAGGCAACATTTTATGCCCGCGACAACAGCTACGCTTTTAATGTTACAAAAGACTCAATTACTCATGTTGATACGAACAATCATCTCTCTGGTCAGGAAGTAAATGATTGGTACTTGATTGCCGCGCAAAATAGAAATTGGATGAAAAGCGGTGTTACGCTTACAGGTACGGCAGAAGATAAAGCATTCATGAAAGTGCTTTTCACAGAAATTTTACCGGAGACTACAGGTATCAAAGGACCAAAAGTCTTAAACAATAAAAATGAGTTTACTCCTGAAATAATGGCACAAGCGCGTGTTAAGGCGCAACAATACGTTGATCAACTTGCTGCACAACATCAGGCAAAACAGCCTGTTGAAGCACCAGAGGCAGAACCTGTTTCTGACGAAGTAGAAGCTCCTAAACACCAAGTTTCAGGAACGTCTGGTGCGTCGTTCATGCAACCTTTAGTAGAGGATTATGGTCAACAAAACATCATTTATGGAGATGGGGATACGACACAAGAAGGTCCAGAAACCGAAGCTGAACTTCTTGCCAGAGCGGAAGTTTTAGAACCAGAAATTGTTGACTTAACTGACTCTGAGATAGCAGCACTGTCTGAACGAACCGCTGAAATCATCAAACCTGTCTTAGAGCGCGCCGCAGAGCAAGCCGCAAAAGAGATGCATGAAGCCCAAGCACCCCAACGTGCCGCCGAAGCGGCTATTAAAGCCGCCCAAGCCAGAATGTTTGAAAACGGGCAAATCCCCAAAAGTATTTATGATGGTCTAAAAGATCATGTTCAGGAAACAGGTAAAGCCACTAATGGAGTTCTAAAAGACTTCCTCAAAGATCAGGGCGTTCCTAATGATAAAATAAGCTTGGTTATGGAAGATGCTCTTAAGAAATTAAAAGGGGAAGCTATAGTAACGGAAAAAACAGTCGGAGCGTCTGTCCGCCGTACTGTTACGCCAAAAGCTGATTTTACTGCGGCGGCAAGACCTGTTGAACTCTCTCGCCCTCATGCTCTTATGCTGACTGAAGCAGATAGAGTTGAGCCAACGGTTGGAGAAATCATTCCAAGGGACTCAAAACTACCAGCTCATATTATTCGTGTGAATGGTGACACACCAAAAAGCGATCAATTCTATACAACACGCCCTACGACGGGTCTAACAGCTGGTGAGCAAGCCTTAGCACAACTTGGCATGGATCAGTTTAGAGGCGCAGCAAGTGTTGGTGAGGCTATTGAGAGTGCGGCCGCTGCGGATAGATTTGATTTTACCGCCCCCGTGTCAGGCCCAAGTCTTCGCGGCGGCAAATAATTTACAAATGTAATTGTAAGCTTTTAAAAAAGACGCGCTCATCATGCTGCGTCTTTTTTATTGTTTCTGATGGTTTGCATATTCTCAAATAAACTATCTACTTTGGCGGACAGCTTATCGAGTTCTTCCATGCTCGGCAGACCATAAGCGCGCGCTTTATTATCACCGCCGACGACACGAGCAGGAATACCAAGTGCAGTTACGTTCGCAGGTATATTTGATGTCACAACAGAATTCGCCCCAATCTTTGCGTGCTCGCCAATTGTAATACCGCCAAGTATTTGCGCGCCTGCGCCAATCATCACACCGTCTTCAATCGTTGGGTGCCTGCGCCCATTATCGCCTTCTCGCCCAACACCATCAAGTGTCACGCCATGATAAAGCGTCACATCATAAGCCCTTTAATTATACTTACTTCTTCTTCAGTTTTTTCTTTTTCAAAATGTCTTCTGGTTCAGGCTCTGGCGGCGTAATAATACCGCCCGAGACAATCATCTTGATCCCTTCTTCAACACCCATCTTCATAAAAGTGAGATCTTTTTTAGGGACAAAAAGCAAAAAACCAGATGTTGGGTTTGGTGTTGTCGGCAAAAAGACATTCACCACTTCAGAAGACGTTAAGGCTTGCACTTCGCCTTTGGTTTGCCCTGTAACAAAGCCCATAACCCACAATCCTTTACGTGGATATTCAAACATCACCACTTCTTTGAAAGCATCAGATTGCGACGCCATCACCGTTTCAAAAATCTGTTTGACCGCGCCATAAATTGTGCTGATTACCGGAAGGCGCTCTACGATGTATTCTGAAACACGAACCAGCAAACGACCCAAAAAATTTCGGGTTATAAAGCCAACACTGATAAAAAAGATAACAGCAATTAGAAGCCCCAGACCCGGCATGGAAAAAGGCAGATATGTATTTGGATTATACGCCGCAGGAATAAGCGGCGTAATTTTACTGTCCAAAAAATTCAAAAACCCCCATGTGACATAAACCGTAATACTAATAGGAGCCGTCACCAATATACCTGCGAGGAAAAAACCCTTTAATTTCCCTAATAATGTAATTTTTGTGACATCTGGGGATGGGTCGATTATTTGATGTTCGCTCATTTTAATCCGCTCTTTGTTGGTTTATAGTTTCTTATCATATTTGATTCTAAAAGGAAAACACATGTCAGACCCGTTAATTGATCTTTTTGCCGATGTTTTAGAGGTCAACGCCGAAACTCTTAATGATGACAGCACACCAGAAAGCGTCGGCGCATGGGATAGCCTTGCCGCCATGCACCTTGTGGCCGCGATTGAAGACACGTTCAAATGTCAGCTTTCAACTAAAGAAATCATGAAAATGTCTAGCATTGGCCTAGCCCGTAAAGCGCTCAAAGATAAAGGCATTGAGGTCTAAACCATGGCACGCGCCTACACCATAGGCCTTGCTGGATCCTTTACTGTTGATCCCCTCACCCGCCTGCTTTCCAAAGATTTAATGGCAAAAGGTTTTGAAAAACCTGATTTTGCAGTCGCACACTATAATCAGCTTATCCAATTAGGCATGAACCCAGAGCCCATCTTAGGCACAAAAACAGATATCCTGGTCATTCTTTGGCGCATTGAGGACATCACCCCCGATCCCATGAACGCCGAGCAATGTGTCCAAGACATTGATGAGTTGTTGCAAAGCATAAAGACTTTGCGTGACAATTACACAGGCACATTGATTGTTTCCAATCCACCCTACCCGTCTATTCCAGAATTTCATGCTGGCGATTTAGAACAGCCTGAAACAGGTTTGGCGCTATATCAGTCTTATTTCTCACGGTGGGCTGAGGGCATTAAAAATATACATGGCATAAAAACACTTAATATTGCTGGGCTTTTAAATGCTGCAGGGCATGACGTTTCACATGATGCGCGAAGCTGGTATTTGTACAAACAACCTTATGCCTTATCCTTTTGGAAAACAGCCTCGACCCAAATCACCCGTATCATTGCCGCGCAAACTATTGCGGCGAAAAAATGCATTGTCCTTGATTGTGATAACACATTATGGGGCGGTATAATCGGTGAAGATGGCCTTGGCGGCATTCAAATTGGCCAAGATTTTCCAGGAAAAGCCTATCTCGATTTTCAAAAATATTGTCTACATTTACGCAGCAAAGGATTATTTCTTGCCATCGCCAGCAAAAATAACGAAGCCGATGTCTTTGAGGTCTTTGATAAACATGACGCCATGGCTCTGAAACGCGATCACATCTCCTGCTGGCAGGTGCATTGGGAATCTAAAGCTCAGAGTATTCAGGCGATAGCAGATGACTTAAACATTGGCGTTGATGCGTGCGTCTTTGTAGACGACAACCCCAAAGAAATCGCTGAAGTGCGGGAGCGTCTGCCTATGGTGGACTGTTTTTTAGTGCCCGAAGAACTTGCCGATTTACCTGCCCTGCTTACCAATACAGGCTTGTTTGATATTGCGGAACTCTCAGCCGAGGATAAAAAACGCGCCGATATGATGATGGCTGAAAGCAAACGCAAAATTCAAAGCGCAGGGCTATCCGAAGAAGAATTTAGAAAATCTCTCGGCCTTGAGATTGATATTTTTGAAGCAGAACCGCACCATATAGGACGCATCACGCAGCTTATTAACAAAACAAATCAATTCAACCTCACCACAATCCGCCGCACGCAAGATGAGGTTGAAATGTTAAGCCGTGATGAGAATACGCTTGTTATGGGCATGACGATCAAAGACCGCTTTGGTGAATATGGCCTTGTTGGCGTTGCCATAGTCCAAAAAGAAACTCCTGTCACATGGCATATTGATAGCCTGATGATGAGCTGCCGTGTCTTGGGGCGTGGTGCGGAAACATCGTTCTTGAATAAAATTGCACAGGCTGTGGAGACAAAGGGCGCTAAAATCCTTAAAGGGCGTTATATCGAAACACCTAAAAATGCCCTTGTCCGAACGCTCTACCCTGATCACAACTTCATCGCCAATGCCGATGAGTGGTTTTGTAATATCGAAGACATCAAGCCTGCCCCTGATGAGGTCACAATCACATTAAAACTGGCGGTTTAGATGTTTGCCGAAATAAACAGCGCGTCATTTTTTATTGATCTACTGGCCCTATCCCTCGTGCTTGTTTCTCTTCTTCATTTTATAAAAAATGCTTTTTTTCGTGAAACAGTAATGACGTTATCTGGAGCGTATTTACTTTATTTTATCGCGCCGCGCCTTGTTCTTTTTTATCTTGTTTTCTGGTCGGTCACATTCATCTTGCAACAGATTGTTGCGCGAACAAATGAGCATAAATTTAATACACCCGTTTTTTGGCTATGCCTCATTCTTATGCTTGCACCCATGATCGGCTGGAAATTGGCGTATGAAGATTTCACCACGCTTTTTAATCTCCTTACCAATGAAGGTATCAAGATGATGTCTGATACATTGTGGAAGGTAGATTTAGCCCGCGCCATCATTATACCAATCGGCCTATCTTTTGCGACTTTTAGGGGCGCTGATTTACTCATAAAAACATGGCTTGGCAAATTCGATGCAATGCCTCTTAACAAGATTTTCTTTTATGGTTTTTTTCCGCCCGTTCAGGTCGTTGGCCCGATTATTGAATATGAAGAAATTCAAAACCATAAACGTGTTGATGCCAATGATCTGTATGAAGGGTTCATGCGTATCAGCTTTGGTCTTATTAAGGTGCTATTGCTCGCCGCCATTTTACAAAAAAGCGCTGTTATTTTTCAAACTTATGACACCGCGCCTACGCTCAAAATTTGGGCTTTCTTATTTATTTACACATGGTTCTTTTATCTAAACTTTTCTGGTTTTTCAGACCTTGCAATTGGGTCGGCGCAGCTTTATGGCTATCGCCTCAAAGAAAATTTCTGCTTCCCTTATTTTCGCCGCAACATTGCGGATTTTTGGAACAACTGGCACATGAGCCTGTCGCGCTTTGCCCAACGCAACGCCTTTATCCCCCTTGGTGGATACCGAAAAAAAACACAATATATTGCAACACTCGGTACAATTTTTGTCATTGCGCTCTGGCATGATATTTCATGGGGCATGGTTTTATTTGCGCTCTATCATGGCATAGGCCTTATAATACATCGTTATCACAGCGATAAGCGCGGCAAAGTTACTGAGGCTCATTCAATTATAAATTGGGGGAAGATTTTAGGAACATATCTTTTTGTTGCCCTCAGCTTCCCCCTTCTTGTCATGCCACTGGAAAAAGCAGCTGCGTTTTATTTGTCACTGGTGGGGTTGTAGATCATGAATTTAAATGCACCCCATGATTTAAAATGGTTAGAAAAATTCGCTACGCCGTTTTTCCTTACCCCTAATCGAGCAAGCATCATCCGCATCATCTTATGGACATTTATTTTTTTAGTAATTGCCCATTTTGTAGCACCCAAGATGCCCCCACAACTTCCCTTCACAAAAGAAATGACAGCGCAAAACTTAACGCCGCTAGCCAGCACGCCATCAGATCCACGGTATATGCGCCTTGATAAGAAAGATTTATCAGACAGTCTTATTTGGGTTGGTGGATCATCACTTGCTATTATAAATAACGGCTCTTATGGCTTTCTTCCGCCTGAAGGCGCTGTATCTATCAAGATGGCAAGCCGTCTACTGGATAGCTACACAATGACTCTTGATGCCATTAAACGCCGCCCTAAAGCCATGATTGTCGTCATAAACCCGTTTTGGGTGATGAATGATAAATCGGCTTTCTTCAAAACAAATATGATGAATAGCGGCGTGTCTTTATGGATGAACCAAACCGATTGGCCGTTTATTCCTCTTCTTGCTTCGCCCGGAAATATGCTTTGGGGTGCAGTTGGACGGCATCACACTGTTATTGCTAATGGCTATGACTTCCTCAAACTCGCACAACCTGACAAACCTGCTATACCGAAGGCGGCACAAGAAAAGAAAGCCAAGACACTCTCTTATGATCAACCGCTTTTATTTTGGATATCACAACGATATGAAACCAAAACTGATTTCACCGCCTTTGATGCAAAACAATGGCAAATTAAAGCGATGGCACAAAACAATATCTCCGAGAGTGTTTGGGGGCAAAAAATCCTGCATAATTTGTTTAGCCATATAAAACAAAGCAACATCCCAACACTCATATATATTGCCCCTACCTCGCCAGAGTTAGAGCGTACAGAGGCGCGCGTTGCGTTACAAAGCGTGATCGATCAAATCAACATAATCGCAAATCAAAATAAGGCCGATAATATCCGCTTTTTATCAATCCCTAATGATATTGTAACCACTCTCACCTTCACAGATTATCTCCATTTAAGCGATAGCGGCGACTTACCAGCCTATATTACGCGCGAACTCAACCAATTACAGGGCAAACAATGAATAAATACTTATTAGAAATGCTGACAGGGCTATTCTTTGCCGTTACAATCATAGCCGCCGCACTCGCTAGCGCGATTGAAATACCATTTATCTACCAAGGCTTTTAACACAAGAAAGATGCCCGTATGACTTCTGCCGCAGACCTCACACAAAAAACATTACCAGATAATGTATCAACACTGATTGATATTATCCTTGATGAAAACCCGATGCATAAAAGCTTCATCACGAAGGCACTAGATCATGTCACAGATGAAGAAATTGATATCCTTGACCGCTACCTCGAATTTTGTCAGAGCAAGGGGCAAAACCTGCCCTATATGGCCGATTCATATTTAACGATTGTTGGCGATACCTTCCGCGAGCAGCTTTATTTTATGAAGCATAAAGAATACCGCCATAAATCTTACGCCGATGTCGCGGGACACGTATACGACGACAAGGATTACATGAACAAATATATGTATGGCCTCGCTATCACTTCATTCCTTTGGCCAAACCATTTGGACATGGGTCGTTTATTTGTTGAGACAGCCCCGCGTGATCGCGGCGGTAAGTATTTGGATATCGGCCCTGGACATGGGTATTACCTGATGAAGGCCATGGAGCTAGGGTCATTTGATCATTTTCTGGGGATTGATATCTCCCCCGCCAGTATTGAACAAACTGGCGCAATCTTAGAGCATTTCAAACCCGAATTTAAAGACAAGTATGAGCTTCGTTTGATGGACTTCCTTGAGGCCAAAGAACTCGAAGCTGGCACGTATGATGCCATTATCATGGGTGAAGTTTTAGAGCATGTCGAACAACCCGATGTTTTTTTGAAACGTATTGCCGAGCTTGCTAAAGATGATGCCTATATTTATGTCACGACTTGCATTAACGCCCCTGCAGTTGATCATATCTTTTTATGGCGCTCAACCGATGAGTTAGAAAAAATGATTGAAGGCACTGGGCTTAAAATCAAGACACCGTTGCGTTTACCCTATGAGGGCAAAACATTAGAAGAATCCCAAGCAGCAGAGCTTTCCATTAACGTCGCCTATGTTTTAGAAAAAGTATAATGAACGAATTTGGCCTTACTTTTCATCACATGGGCCTTGCGCTCAAAAAAGAAGAAGAAGCTCTCAAGTTTCTAACAGGCCTTGGCTATGACGAAGGCATGCGCTTTTATGACCCAGAGCAAAAAGTAAATTTGCGCCTGTGCACCGCCGCGAAAAAACCTGCTGTTGAACTGATCACCAAAGGTGAGGAAGAAGGGCCGCTTGATAATATTCTTAAAAAATACAACGAACTTATTTATCACACTTGTTATGAAACCGATGATTTAGAAAAAAGCCTTGCGGCAATTGAGGCAAGAGAGTTACGCGTCATCCCCGTATCGTCGCCTAAACCTGCCATCTTGTTTGGCGGACGACATGTATCGTTCTATACGATCATGGGATTTGGTTTGATTGAAATTTTGGAACAATAAACCTACTTATTTATACGCGCATAAGCCTCAGAGAGTAAAACATCCTGATGTGTTGATTGTTGTTTTGAATGAAATAACGGCATACTCGCCGAATAATATATCATCACAATAATCATTGTAAAAACGCCACCGAAAAGAGCCGCAGCGAGGGCGGCTTTTTGATTTTTTGTACGGTACTTACGAATAGATTTACGTCTTTTTCGAGCCATCCCTTATTTTAACAATAAAATGTTAAAATAAGGGAAATAAAGATTTAAAGCTTTGTTTTATCTAAGCTTTTCACGCAAATATGCGGCAACACTATCGAGGGCAATACGCTCTTGCGCCATGGTGTTACGCTCACGCGCTGTCACTGTGCCATCTTCTAATGTTTGTCCATCAATAGTGAAACAGTAAGGCGTGCCGATCTCATCTTGGCGGGCGTAACGCTTGCCGATATTTTGCTTAATATCCAAATCGACGGCGAACTCCTCACGCAGTTCCATATAGAGTTTTTCGGCAACTTCAGGATGACCATCTTTAGCCATGAGTGGTAAAATTGCGGCCTTTTTTGGTGCCATTTTCGGATCAAAGTTTAAAAACACACCGCTCGGGCGATTTGGATCAGGCGTGTATGCTTCACATATAAGCGCAAGAACACCGCGCGTTAATCCAGCGGCAGGTTCAATAACGTGAGGCAAATATTTTTCGTTATTACGCTCTGGGTCTAGATATTCCAGCTTAGTTTTTGAATGCTCTTGGTGCTGCGTTAGGTCGTAATCACCGCGATTGGCAATCCCCTCCAGCTCCCCAAAATCAGGATCGGTAAAGGGATATTTATACTCAATATCGCAGGTGCCCTTTGAATAGAATACTAGCTCATCCGCGGCGTGGTCACGCATAAGAATATTCTCACTGCTCAGGCCAATAGACTCCCAGAATTTTTTACGTTCAGACTTCCAAAATTCAAACCATGTCGGCGCATCCTCAGGATGGCAGAACCATTCCATTTCCATTTGTTCAAACTCACGTGAGCGGAAAATAAAGTTACGCGGGTTGACCTCATTACGGAATGCCTTACCCACCTGCGCGATACCAAAGGGCATTTTCACGCGTGAGCTGTCGACCACGTTTTTATAATTAATAAAAATCCCCTGCGCCGTTTCCCCGCGCAGATAGGCGGTTGTTTTATCAGCTTCAGATGCCCCAATTCCTGTTTCGAATAAGAGATTGAATTCTTTAGGTTCAGTCAGCGTTCCTTTATCTTTAGCATCTGGAGCTAAAATTTTAGGATAATCTGAAAGATCAACGTCAATTAAACTCTTTTGTTTATAATCATTGATAGATTTACCTTTAGCGGCTTTTTTCAAACGAGCATTCAGAAATTCTTCATCATCCGCAATAGAAGTTATCCATGGAGTATCGTCATTTGGTATGAGAACAATCAAATGATCCGCGCGATATCTCTTCTTCGTCTCTCTGCAATCCACCATAGGGTCGGAAAAGCCGCCAACATGACCCGAGGCAACCCATACGGCAGGATTTTGTATAATCGCACTATCGAGCCCAACAATCTGCACAGGGTGTCCGTCGGGGCCAACGGGCGGGGTTGTGACCATCTTCTTCCACCAATAATCACGCAGATTATTCTTAAGCTCAGTCCCCAGCGGGCCATAATCCCAAAATCCATTAATCCCGCCGTAAATATCAGAGGCCTGAAAGATAAACCCGCGGCGCTTACATAGCGCAACGATATCTTTCATATCTTTTTCGTTTTTATTTTCTGCGGGTTTGGCGGCTGCTTGCGACATAATCATCCTTATTTAACGATCAAATTAATATTACCCCTACAGATATAAGGGATTCACAAAAAACCGCAATAGCTTGACATCATCACTATATCGTGATAGGAATATATTCATAAACGCCATAAATGCGTCTAAATTCCCTCTTTCATCATACTTTCAGGAGACTGCCATGCTTCACAGCCTTGGCCGCGGCTTGACATGCGCGGCAACCAACACATCCTCACAACTTTCGCCTATTGCGTCAATCGATAGCGCCCTTAAAACCGTTGCCTTGATTGGCGATAGCATCACTTCGCAAAATGATTCATCAAATAAGCAAGAATTTACCTCTCAAGGCTACATGACATGGCTCAACGCCCTAACGGGGCAACGTTATTATTATGACCCTTCCTATAACTTGGGTGCATCAGGCCAAGCAATTGCATCAACACTTTCAAACATAACAGATCTCGCCGCCCTAAGCCCTGCGCCTGATCTAGTATTTTATATTCCGTTTGCAAATGACATTACGGGATCTCGTTCTTACGCTGATCTCATCGCAGATCTGGATGCGATTATCGCTTATGTCACAGGGACATTAGGTGCGAAAATGGTCATCGGCACGCCCTTGCCCCGCACGCAAGATAACGGAAATGGGCTAACCACCGCTCAACAAACCTTATCAAATAATTTACGCAGCTACATTATGAGCCTGAACGTTAGCGGCGTTACACCCGTCAATATTTATGACAACATGACCAGCACAGGGGATAATCCGGATACCTATTTATTTGATGATGAGGGCGGAAAATATCTTCACCCAACCCCTGCTGGCGCGTATCAAATAGCACTCGACATGAAAGACGCGCTTGATAATGTTTTTGGTACAAATGCTATTCCTGACATGAGTATCTGCGCCCTTGGTTTAAACAGTGACCTGTCTGGCACTGGCGGCAGTGAATCAAGCCCGCTTACATCAGCCCAAGTTGCCGATAATTGGCGCTTTTACAGTTATTCCGGCCTGAATGGGACAGTGACAAAAACGCCCGAAGGCCATCAATTTATTCATGTCAGTTATACCAATAGCCGTAGTTTTGATTTATGGGAACTTCAAGCCACTGATATTACATCAGGATTTGCCCTGGGAGATGACTATTACATGGAGGCAGAAATTAAAATACTCTCTAGTGCGAACGTCAGAACAGCAGCCTGCCTAGAACCCACTTTAAACGCCAGCGGGTCATATAAAGCAATGTCACCTTATGATGTGAATGCTTGGCCTCTTGGATTTTCGGGAACGTTACACTTACGAACGCCGATTTTCACAATTTCCTCATCCGACACAACAATTGACCCCATCGTTTGGGCACAAATGAACAGTTTGGGCGTCACATCAAACTCTCACGTTGTGATTAAAGCGGTGCGGATGGTGAAGGTAAATTAATCCTTTAATATTAAGCGTTTATAGCATGCTAGTGCTTGCTTTATTTTGTAATTCACTATATCTAAATCGTCATAAAAAGATAATTAGCGAAGGATTAAATATCGTGGGGCAAACTAACCAACTAACAGACCAAATCGTTCATGAATCAGAAGCGCAGCGCCAGTTTGTGCGCCTTCAGATGCCAGCGCAAATTCAAATGAGCAATATACGTTACAGCATTAAAGACCTCTCCTCAGGTGGCCTTGGCATTTTTGGTCTTGATCCTGCGCCTAAAAAAGGGGAAACGCTTGAGTTTGAATTGGTTCTGCCTTTTATGGATTTTGCGCTTGATATCAAATTAAAAGCAGAAGCAATCCATGTTGATAAGAAAAACAAGCTCACAGGCTGTCGTTTTATTGATGTAAACCAAAATCAGGTCTCTATTTTAAACCACGTCATTAAATCATTCATGGCGGGTGATATTGTGAGCGCTAGTGAAATCTTAAACGTTGTCTCACGCGAAAACTTTGTGAATGTCCGTAAACACGGCGCAGGCGCTGAAAGCTCAAAAGGTGCAAAATTAAAACAATACGGTATTTACACCTTGCTTGCCTTGGCGACTGTTGGCCTTGGCTTTTTCATCTTTAATAATATTTTGGATAATATGTTGGTTATTAAATCAGCCAACAGCCAAGTCAACGCCCAAACAATGAGTGTTCTTGCCCCTGCTTCTGGTGTGTATACACCCCTTATTGCTGCGGGCGCGGGCACTGTTGATAAAGGGGCAACAATTGGCACAATCACAAATGCCGCCTCTGGTGTTTCTGTTAGAGTTGTTAGTCCTTGCGATTGCTTTATCCGTGAATCAACAGCCATTGAAAATGGTTATTTTGCCGAAGGATCTTCGCTTTTCACGCTTATTCCGCGTCAATCCAATGTCATGATTGAAAGCTTTGTCCCGATGGCAGACGCATCAAAAATTAAGATTGGTACAAGCGCTATTGTCCGTATCGCAGGCGCTGGCATAGAAATTGAAGGTAAAGTGATCGATATGAAGGCAGGTACTAATGTCGCCCTTATTGGTGAACAACCACAGAGCTTAATTACAATTAAACCGAGTAAACCTTTATCTGCCGATAATATGGATCGCCCTGCCTTTGTTGAGTTTCATCTGTAAGAATGTAAAGCCTTTAGGAGGTTTCTATGATTAAAGCAGACAAAAACAATATGCCTCAAATCATCCCCGTTATTTTATGCGGTGGATCGGGCACGCGCCTATGGCCTTTAAGCCGTGAAAACTCACCAAAACAGTTTATGCCTATTTATGATGAAATACCTCTGCTTCAACATACAATTGATCGCGCACTGAAATGCTCAAACGCCAAGTCAGAGCAAGTGATTACGGTAACAGGCGACAACATTAAGAAACAAACCCTGTTTCAATATGCTGATTTTGAACCTGATGCGGTTAATCACCTTCTGGCCGAGCCTATGGCGCGCAATACAGCGCCGGCAATTGCTTATGCGGCAATGCACGCACAAAAAACTTTGGCGATGATGCAATCTTGTGGATTTTACCAGCGGATCACTTTGTTAAAGATATGGGCGCGTTAAAATCCGCCCTTATGGAGGCCGTAGAGGCCGCCAAACAAGGGTATCTTGTAACATTTGGCATGCAGCCTGATCGTGCCGAAACAGGATATGGCTATATCCGCATCGGTGATCCAATTAATGCCGAGGGGCGCACCTGCCATATTGACCAATTTGTTGAAAAACCTGACTTAGAAACAGCCCAGCAATATATGAAAAGCGGCGCGTTTTTATGGAACAGCGGTATGTTCGTTTTTTCAGTAAAAACCATCATGGATAGCTATGATAAACTTTGCCCTGCTATTATGGATCCTATTCGTAATTCATATGGCCGCTTACTGGGATCCAAAACTATTCACCCTGATGTTTATGCGAACCTGCCCTCCATGCCTTTTGATATCGCCATCATGGAAAAGACAGATAAGGCAGCAGTTATTCCTTGCAACATTGGTTGGTCCGATGTTGGGACATGGGAGAGCGTATGGGAGATTAAAGAAAAAAATAAGGATGGAAACGTTCTCGAAGGACGCGTTGCAGCAGTGAACACAAAAGACTGCCTTATCCGTTCTTCTTCAATGTTGGTTGCAACGATTGGTGTTCAAAACCTTGCGATCATTGAAAATGGCGATTCTATTCTTATTGCAGATAAAACAGACAGCATGTCGATGAAGACGCTTGTTACGGCGCTTAAAAAAGAAAACGCGCCCGAAACGATTGACCCTACGGCAGAGCGCCGGCCATGGGGTAATTTCCGCGTTGTGTCACATGGGGGTGGTTATAAAATCAAGGAAACGACTATTGACCCTAAACAAATGATGAGCCTCCAGATGCACCGCCATCGCTCTGAACTGGTGACAGTATTAGAGGGAACAGCGCGCATTCGCCTTGAAGACGAATTTCATACTGTTAAAGCGCAAGAGAGTTTCTTTATTCCTGCCAAGATAGTGCACCGTATTGAAAACCCGACCAATAAGCCCCTTCGTTATATAGAGCTGCAATCTGGCGATTATTTAGGTGAGGACGATATTGTCCGCTTTGATGACGTCTATGGACGCGCCGCCGCATAAAGAATAAGTTGATCGCATGACCCATCATACCGCAAAAACTATTCTCCTCGCCGGACTTTTAAGTTCAGTAAGCTTTTCGGCGGTATGTGCTTCAACAAATTCAGACCCGCTCTTTCCTGATTTTAATACAGCAAGACAGGCCGCTAAATCTGATGATTATGCCACGGCAGTGGCTCATTGGCGTGCCTTGGCGAATGCGGGATATGATGATGCGAATTTTGATTATGGACGCGCTCTTGCCCAAGGCCGCGGCGGCATTGAGAGTGACCCTGAAGAAGCCTATAAGTTTTTGTCAAAAGAAGCCGATAGCGGCAATGAACGCGCGATGTTTGAGATTGGTCAAATGTATGAACGCGGCATAGGTTTTGAGCCAAACCCAACGCAGGCTATTAAATGGTATCGCCTTGCCTCTGCGGGAGGACACACACGCGCTGATTATATGATTGGGCGCATTTTTGAAAAACAAAAAGAAGAAACCGAAGCGCTGAACTACTTTACGCTCGCGCATCAAAAAGGATATGAACGCGCAGGGGAAAAGGTTGAAAAAATCGCAGGGATTAAACCTGTTTTACTACAGCCTATCGCCCAGGAAGAAAAAGTATCTGAGCCTCCTATAGAGCACCGCAAAAAATATCGCGTACGCGGCACGGTTTTGACACAATATACCGCCGAAGAAAATTTTGACCTTGGACAGCGTGATACTGATTTTGAATCCTCTAATATTATAGATAGCCGCCTTGGCATTTTCTTTTACTCTACGGAAAATATCACGACGTACACAGAATTTCGTGGTTTTGGAAGTACGGGAGAAGCGTCATCAAACACAGATGATGACGAAGATGAGCGCGATGATGCCTTTCTTGAAATGCGCCGCGCCTGGGTTGAATTTGACAATATCTTCAACACCCCTTCCCTTTCCTTAAAAGTGGGACGCCAGCGTTTTCGCGAGGACCGCACAATTTTGTGGAATCGCGACACGGATGCGATACGGCTTTCTATGGACACAACCATGACCAATGGGTTTTTGGCGCTTGCCAATAATTTCAGCAATTACCGCGTCGGCAAAGATAGTGATTTTGAAGAAGACGAAAAAGACCGCCTGCGTTTATTAGGCGAGGTAGAGCGGTATTTGCATAAAGATTTTAGCCTGTCAGCGCGTTTTTTATATGAAAACGATTATTCAGGGACAGAGAATATTGGCGCAACGATTGATGGCAATGATCGTGATGATGAAGATTTCAATCTGACTTGGGCGGGCATTCGTGCCAAAGGGGTCATCCCTGCCCCAGAGCAAAAGGGAATAAGCAATATTAAATACCGCGCCGATGCGCTCACCGTTATTGGTGAAGAAACGGTGACAAGCAGTGCAGGCATTGCAGGATCAACCAACCGCACCGTAACGGCCAATATGGACCGCAATGTTTTTGGATGGGCGGTGGATGGAGAAGTGAATATTGCCTTGAACGCCCCGCTTCGCCCTGTATTTAAATTGGGCTATGCTTATGGCTCTGGTGATGATGATGGGACGGGTACAAACGGCGCCTTTAGGCAGACGGACCTTCATGGTAACACCAGTATTTTTGATTCAGCCTTCACCACCGATACGCAGCGCAACTATGGCGAAGTGTTCAGACCTGAGCTATCCAATATTCATGTTTTGAACACAGGGGTGAGTTTCCCCCTTTATAGCCATAGCGATTTGCACGTGAATTATTACCGTTACTGGCTCGCCCAGGAACAAACATCTTTACGCTCATCAAGTATAAGCGCACCGACAAACGGTACAGATCAATATTTAGGCCAAGAGATTGATCTGGGTATTAATATCCGATTGGGCGAAGAAATTGATTTTGATACAGATTTCCTTAACAACAGCGCACTGCGTTTTCGCTTCGGTGCGTTTGAAGCTGGGGATGCCTATGGTAATGGCGAAGACGAGCGCGCCTATCGCGGCACAGCGGAATTTAGAATTGGGTTTTAGAGACCTTCTTTTTTCTGCTTTTTGATATCAATGCCCTGATCTGGTATCGCCAATAGATCAATATATTTTCCATTCATATCTCTAAAATCGCCCAAGAACATCTGGCTTGGTGATTTGTAGAATGTTGGTGATATCAGTTCCACATGGTCAACATCTGTCATTTTAAAATGCGCGTTAATATTTCCAACCATTTCAGGATAATATAATTTTAATTCAGCATTTTCAGTAAAGGGATCATACTCAGGATCACGATGTTTTGTACCCTCATTTTCCATCAGGTCTGCCGTGTATAAACGCACGCCTGCCTTATCATTATAATTTAGGATATCTCTATATGATATTATGTTCCAGCTGTTACGGATACGTAGGCCAGAGTTTTCGTTGTTCACAAGTGTATTCTGATATGAGAGATTATCAGGGCTTTCATAAAAAGTAAGCCCATCCCCCTTGTTATTTTGCGCGGTGTTATAGGCAATAATGTTATTGCGACTGCTGCGGTCAATCATAATACCAGAGCCGTTATTGTCTTCGCTTAGGTTGTTAAAAATATAGCTGTTATTGACCTCACGCGAGATAATGATGCCATGTTTTTCTTTTGTGCGGCGGGTCTCGTTATAGGCAATAATTAGGTTTTCCGAGCGGTCATGCGGGTCAATGCCGTAAACGATATTGTCTTCATAGATATTGCGTATGATGGCAATATCATTTGCCTCATAACTATAAAAAGCAAAATACATGTCAGAGAAATGATTATCAATGATCGTGCCTGTGCCGCCTGTAACATCTGGTAGTTCTTCGCGGTAAAGTGTATCCGTACATGACGTATATGTCAGACCATAAGCCTTAGAGCTGTTATACCCCATATGTGCGATTTTTGAGCCTGCAATATTTAAGTTTGATCCGCACCAAGAAACCATATAAGGGCGAAATTTATCTTCTGCTTCGTATAATGCAGGTTGATCTGTTTCTGTATTCCAACCCAAAATAGAGGATTCAATAACATAGATATTACCAAAATTCGATATAATGCCCCCTGTGTTCACACTCATAAAAAGCTTTTGATTATCGCTGATTATCAAAGAAGACCCTTTATTGACGGATAAAGGGACATGAAGCACATAAGTTTTTTCGTCAATTTGTTTAAGAAGACGCGGATCATTAATAGCATTTGTCAATGAGCTTAGGTTATATACGCCCTCCTCAATCACTATTGACAAAGGGTCGATAATATTTTGCATTTGACCAAATTGGTCTAGCTCGGCACGAACAAATACAAAGCCTTTGTTCAGAACCATTGTTCCTGCTTTAAGAGGAGCAACTTCAGGCAGTTCTGCCTTCATGTTTTCTATTGTAAAGGCGGATATATCAGGAAGACTGGGTGGTGGGATACGTTTGCTCTCATCGGCCTTAAGGGGGGTAATTTTATATTGATTGTGATCCATAGTAATTGGCGTTTGGGTGACAGTATCAACAAAGTGACCTTGGTAGGTCCAGATATGATAAAGACCCGCAATCAACAGCGCGATACCAAATAAAAACGCAAGAGATTTAAGGAGCTTAGACATTTTAGGCCAACCCGTTTTGTTGTGTCTTTTTTAAACCATAAAACTGGTTTATAGATACATCATGTTAAAAAAAAGCTTATATCTTATATCTGGCCTGACTTCTAGTCTTGTTTTGCTCAATGGGTGTGCGACCATGGCGATGGATAAGGTTTATCTTGATAACCCCTATACTTATACTCAGCATGATACGCGCCGCGGGTTCCCTCAAAATTTACAATGTCCGCAGCCGCCACAGCCAACGCAATCTATGGTTTTTGATTCAATTTACACAGACCGTAGCGAAGGGGTTTCGATTGTCGATGAACAGGCGCAGACACTATATAAAAAACAGATTAGTGATATCCGAGATTTTGAAATACATATTGTCGGTTGGAGCAATAATCTTGCCAAAGGCAAAAGCGCCGACATGAATTTCTGCGCCCTGACATGGATGCATGATTGGGCAAAAAGGGACGCCCTTTACGGCGTCGAGGAGAGCTTTCAAGGGGAAGCCTTAAGAAAATGGGCGCTTGCTACAATTTCAACGCAGTATTCGTTGTTAAGCCAGTCGGTTATTATGCCGCCTTCGGATAAAGAAGAGATTGAGGACTGGATTAAGGCGCTTGCTGATCAAGTCATGACGGATTATGCGCGGTATCCAAACAATAAATCGCGCAATAATAATCATATGTATTGGGCGGCGTGGGGCGTCATGGCGGCGGGATTTGCCGTTAACGAGCCTGAGTATTTCAATTGGGCTGTTTTGAAATATAAGAAAGGGGTTGCCGATATACAAAAAGATGGGACGCTGCCCCTGGAGTTGGAGCGCCAAGGGAGAGCTTTTTTGTATCACAACTTTGCGCTCTCTCCGCTTATTATGATGGCGGAAACAGCGGCGCAAAATGGCGTTGATTTATACGGAGAGAATAACGGCGCAATCCATAAGCTGGTGAAACGCGTGGTGACTGACCTTGATTCAAAGCAAGCTTATATCACAGCTAAATCAGGCAAAACGCAGGATATGGACGGTGTTGTTACAAGCGCGTCTTTATCGTGGATGGCGCCATATTATAAACGGTACAAGACACATAGTTTAAAAAAATGGGTCAAAAAATATGAACCCCTCAAATCATCGCGCCTTGGCGGTGACTTGAGTTATTTATTTGATGTGAGACATTAATCCGTTTTATTGATTAAACGCGCATAAACGTGCTTCTATTTTTCCCTTATACTCCTCTGGCAATAAAAGAGATATGTTTTTGATCGGCGCTGTAATTCCCTGATCAAGTTCTATAAAAAATTTACCGTCAGGGGCGTATTTTTTGACACGGCGTATACTAAGAGAATCTTTCTGTCCGTCTTTATATTCGACATTAAAACGCAATTTACGTTCTGTCCAATCATTGAAAAATAACTCTACATAGTGATTAACACCAGATACATCATTGCTGAAGGCGGCCTTGAACAAGTCATTTTGTTTACCCGCCGTGATTGTATCGGAGAGAACATCGTTACCTTTACAAGATCCATAAGCCGTTGGGATGGCCTGACGGTAGAATGATCCACTATCTAAATCCTGATAGACTGGGATTTCCCAAATCAAAACTTTGGGTTTATTGGCTTTAAATTCAGGGGCCATAAGCCATTTAAAGAGTGATGAATCAATACCGCCACCAGAGATTGCGCGGTTTTCAACATCTGCGCCAATGAACTCGCGTAAATAACCATCAAAGTTCGCATTGGCCGTTACTTGCACACTATTGCTTGTGCCAATCAAAATAATTTCGGCGGGCTTTGTATCGCCAAATAGATCATCAGAAGACTCGGCATATGTTTTATATTGGGTCACCGTCTCATCAGGGATATCCTGACCGCATTGCTTTTCGATGAACTCCTCAAAAGTGCCTTTTTGCTTATGCTCGCCGTTTGGTTCTGTTTTAAAAGATGTTTTAGCCAAACCGTCGTAGAAAGGCATCGCTCTGATTTTCTGAGCTACGGCTTTTGCCATGTGCTTTGCACCTTCAGATTTCCAGTGGTGATCGCGTTTGTAAAAATATCCATCCCCATCGCGGGGCACATCAAACGCCGTTGCAACATCAATACCTTGATCTTCGATTTGTTGAGCAAGTTCAAGATATGATGCCTTGGCTTTTTCAAAATCAAATTCGGGATAGTTAATTTTATCATGATGCATCATGCCACGTGTCGGCACCAGAGCCAGAACAAGCTCAATATCATGTTTTGCCAGCGCATCATTAAACCGTTTAAAGCGTTCGCGCCCTGCGCTGTTTAAATCAAAGTCATCAGAAAAATCAATCTTCGTTCTAAAAACCCAATCCTCTTGACCCATAATAATTTTTTTAAAATCGGAGTTGCCTTTATAGTTTTTGGGGTCCTCCAATGCAGGGCAGCCAATAGTTGCTGCCATTGCATTAAGGGGCAAAGACACCAAAAATAAAGCGGTGAGTAAGGGTAGTTTTTTAAGCATGATTTTCCTTTAGATATTTAAATCATAATGAACTGGTAAAAAGCGTTCTGGGATTTCCCAGATGACCAATTTCGGGGGTGTGTTTTTATAAGTGTTACTTAGTAGATAATTTTGCATGGTTTCAAAAGGGCCCAAGCCTTCATCGGCCATATTGAGGACATCTGCGCCCAAATATTGCTTAAGGAATCCGTTGAAATTCCATTCTTTGTTTGCGCTGTAACTTGTTCCGACCAAGGCAATATCAAGTTGCGCGTCAGAAAACAAGTCATCATTCAATGTTGTACTAATTGTTTGTGGAATTTGTATTGTATCAGGATTAAGGCCAACACGGGCTGCAGCCTCGCCGTTTACCGTATAACGCATTAAATCCCCTTCATGGGTTTTTGGATCGGATAGTGTTGTTTCAAATGTATCGCCTTTTTTATCAATAAGCTTGAGATCTAATAAACGCTGCGCCGTGTTTTTAGCCGTAAGCTCAGCCCCCGCTGCTGTCCAATGTGTGTCTGTTTTAAGAAAAAAGCGTTCAGGGTCTTGAATATAGAAAGCCAAATCGAGATGGCGGATATTCTGGGCGTTCAAAAAGGATATAAAATCAGCGTAGATAGATTTTCTATAAGCAGGGAGTTTTTGGCGCTCAAGCTTCTCTCTTAAAAGCCTTGCTTTTGAGGGAATTGGGATGACAAAGAGCTCAATATTATGCCCAGAGAGAGTTTTATAAGTTTGGGTAATAAAATCAATATTAGCGTTTATATTATCGTTAAAACCCTTGGGGCGATCAAATTCTTCAGTTGTGAAAAGCCAGCCATCTTTACCGATTATGACGCCGTCTTTACCCTCTTTAAACATTTTGAAATTGGCGACGTTCCAGAAATCTAAGCTTTGCCTGTAATGAAAGAGCGCTTCATCAAACTTTTTCTCATAGGTGCTTGTCCATTTGCCTTTGAGAAATTCGTTTAAGGTGGGTTTAGGTACGCTGCCTGATGTTGCAAAAATAGAAAAAACAGCACCTATAGCAAATATTATGCTGAAAATAAGCATCATTACGCCAGATATATTCTGTTTTTTAATCATGTTTTTATCAATGCCTTTGCATGACGTTATTAATCATTTTTTTGTAATTAAAACAATGGTTTTCGTTGCTTTTAAGACGCAATTATGATCAATAAGGGGCATCACTACATCATTAAATTTATTGAAAGAGTAAACCCATGAAAATTAGCGTATTTGGTATTGGATATGTTGGCGCCGTAACATCTGCTTGTCTTTGTGACACAGGACATACAGTGATCGCCGTTGATAAGGACCCTGTTAAAGTGCAGTGCCTCAACGATGGCCGTTCACCGATTATTGAAAAAGACCTTGATACGTTGATTAAGAAATATACGGATTCTGGGATGTTAACGGCAACGCTTGATATTAAAGAAGCCGTTGCTCAATCTGATATCTCTCTTATTTGTGTGGGCACACCCTCCCGCGAAGATGGATCACTTGATCTGGCTTATATCGAGGATGTCTGCCAGGAAATGGGCGAAGTAATCAAAACAAAAGACGCATACCACACGGTTGTTTTACGCTCTACCATGGTTCCGGGAACAGCGATGGATTTATGCCTGCCTATTTTAGAAAAAGCCTCTGGAAAAAAAGCGGGGAAAGACTTTGGTTTTGGAAATAACCCAGAATTCCTTCGAGAAAGCACTGCAATTTATGATTATTACAACCCGCCTAAAATTGTGGTTGGCGGTATTGATGAAAAAAGCGCCGATATGATTATGGGTCTTTATGAAGGGATCGAAGCACCGCGCATTAAAACAGATATTAATGTCGCCGAAGGCGTGAAATACGCCGATAACGCGTGGCATGCGATGAAAGTTGGCTTTGCCAATGAAATCGGTAACATCCTGAGTGACTGCGGCGTAGACTCACACAAAGTCATGGATATTTTCTGCATGGATACAAAACTCAACATCTCAACCGCCTATATGAAGCCGGGGTTTGCGTTTGGTGGCTCATGCCTTCCTAAAGATGTGCGTGCTATTCGTGCAAAGGGCAAATCGACTGGTTTAAAAACACCTATTTTTGATGCTTTGCTCGAAGCCAATGAAAACCAAGTGACACGTGCATTTGAGAAAATCAAAGCGTCAGGCAAAAAGCATGTTGGGATGATGGGTTTGAGTTTTAAATCCGGCACAGATGATTTGCGTGAAAGCCCGCTTGTGACATTAGCAAACCAGCTTCTTGATGCAGGGTTTACCCTTTCCGTTTATGACCCGAACGTCTTCCATGCGAGCCGAGTAGAATGTGCAAACCAAAATTATATTAATAATGTAATTACACATATCTCAAAAAATCTTGTGGAAACGCCAGAGCAGCTTAAAGAAAAATCAGAGATTTATGTGATTGGTAATAATGGGGAGCAGTTCTCAAAGATTATTCAATCTATTGATGATACAAAAATACCTGTTCTTGATTTGGTGCGGATTGACCCCGCAATTGAGAGCAGAGAAGGATATCATGGAATCTGCTGGTAAGGAATTAGCTGAAACGGTGCAAGTCGGCAAAGGATCGTTTAACCGCGATGATGAGGTAAAAACCTTTTTCCCGAAGGGGCTTTGGGGTTTTTTGATCTATACACTTTGCCTTATTGCTGCCGCCATGATGTTGCCCGCGCAGGCACTGGATAGTGGGTCAAAGCAGTTTATCTTTATTGTGGGTGCACTTGCGATTTGGCGCTATAGCTGGGGGATGACGCATTTTATTCGTGCGCTTCTTTATAAGAATGTGGTCTTTCCTAAACACCGTAAATTAGAGCGTGCTTATGCGAAAGAGTTGATGCCGTCTAAAGTTTACCTCCTTGTGACCAGCTTTCGAATTGAAACAGATACCTCCCTCGCCGTTTTTAAATCTGTGATCGAAGAAGCCATTCGGTGCGGCGTGGATTGTACTATTGTGCCATCCATCGTTGAAGCCGCCGATGAGAAGATGGTGAAAACCCTTTTCAAACAATACAATCCGCCAGAGCGCGTGCAATTAAAGATTGTGCGTATACCCGGCACAGGTAAGCGTGATGGTTTGGCCCAGGGATTTCGTGCCATATCGCGCGATATGCCGCCCAGTGACGCCGTGGTTGCCGTTGTTGATGGCGACTCTGTGCTTGAAGATGGCCTTGTGTCAAAGACAGCGACCTTTTTTAAAATGATGCCAGACATTGGCGCGCTCACGACCGATGAAGAATGTGAAGTCAAAGGCTCGAAGATTATTCGCCAGTGGCACTCGCTGCGCTTTGCACAGCGTCAATTGCTCATGAGCTCTATGGGCTTGTCAAAGCGCGTTTTGACGCTGACGGGCCGCATGTCAATGTTTAGAGGGTCAATTATTACTGATCCTGATTTTATTAAACAGGTTGAAGATGATTATCTGGAGCATTGGCGTTTTGGCCGCCTGCGGTTTTTAACAGGTGATGATAAATCAAGCTGGTATTGGGTTTTGAAAAATGGCTGGTCTATGCTTTATGTGCCTGATGTGCAGATTTATACTGTTGAACACCCACCGCATAAAAACTTCCTGAAAGCCTCTACTGTGCTGATGCGCCGTTGGTTTGGGAACATGCTTCGTACGAATGAGCGTGCGCTTGATATCCCCCCGCACACGACAGGGTTCTTTACATGGTGGTGCTTACTCGATCAGCGTATGTCGATGTGGACGGCGCTCTCTGGCCCTGTATTTGTCACATTTTTATGCATTAAATATTCAATCGCTTTTTTGGCGATTTATCTGGTGTGGATTGGTTTTACGCGTTGGGTGATGTCGATCATGCTTCTTGGTGCACGAAACGAAATTCATTGGAGCTATCCGTTTTTGCTCTATTACAACCAGATTTATGGCTCACTGATTAAAACTTATGTTTTCTTCCGATTGGACAAACAAAGCTGGACGCGTCAAAAAACCAAGCTCTCTGGCAAAGGGACGGCGATGGAGCAACGCATGTTAAACATGTCTTCTCTCCTGCTTCATAGCTTTGCTTTAGTGGTTTTTGTGAGCTTAATTGGGCTGATATCAGGGGTTTTAAAACTTCCTATCTAGTTGATATTAAATGATAAACTTTGAATATTGTTGACATAATAAAAGAAGGTCCAATTCACGAATTCGCTTTAACGTGCTGTCTATAATTCATTTGCTGACTTCATAAAGCACGTAAATGGCTTAATAAAAATCATACCCTCTGGTCCAAAATCAAGTTTTTAATTCACACTAAAACTGGAAATATAAAAACGGTGAGTAGCTTGCTGCGGCGAGTTTTGTTACCGCTAAAATAAATAGGCCGATAACGCTGCAGGCGATAATGGGTTTATGATGGCCGATTGTTTGCCATGCGGCGCTGCCCTCAATGGCTTGGCGGTATTCAAAGAATTTAGGATGAATGAAGACAATAAACCACCCCAGCACCAAAAACACCAAGTGCTGATATTTTAACTGCCAGATCATGGCGTCACTAATGGCAAAGCCGTTAAGGCCGATCATCCCCTCATAAAAGCCAAAGGCCTGCCCCACCGTATCGGCGCGGAACATAACCCACCCCAAAATAACGGCGAGAAGTGTCGGCGCCATCATAATTTTTGGCCAGTTCACGTCCTTAAATCCCATGCGGCGTTCCAGCGCGAGCAAGCTGCCGTGCCATGCGCCCCAGATCACAAATGTCCAGTTCGCCCCATGCCACGCGCCGCCTAGGAGCATGGTGAGAAATAGATTAATGTAAGTTCGTAACGGCCCTTTGCGGTTTCCGCCAAGGGGGATATAGAGGTAGTCTTTGAGCCAGCTTGAAAGGCTAATATGCCAGCGGCGCCAGAATTCTGTAATCGAGCGGCTGATATAAGGGTGATTAAAGTTTTCAATAAAACGAAAACCCATCATTAGGCCAATACCGATTGCCATCGACGAATAGCCCATAAAATCAAAATAGAGCTGAATGGTATAAGCAAGCGCGCCAATCCAGCTTTCAAGGAATGTAGGGTTTTCGAGGGCAAAGGTTTGATCGACAAGTGGCGCGACGCTATCGGCGATCAAGACCTTTTGCGCAAAGCCGAGCATGAAGCGGTAAGCGCCTTCGGAGAATTTATCGAAAGTGTGCGTGCGCTCTTGAAACTGCTCTGCCACGTCTTTGTAGCGCAAAATTGGCCCTGCGATGAGCTGCGGAAAAAGGGAGATAAAGGCCGCAAAATCCCAAAAATTCTTGGGATGCGGCGCGTCTTTGCGGTGCACATCTATAAGAAAGCTAATCGCCTGAAAGATATAAAAGGAAATTCCAATCGGCAAAATCACCTGCATGGCGCTAATTGGGCTAAAGCCTATTTCACTCAGAAGCAGATTAAAGCTATCAACGCCAAAATTGAAGTATTTGAAAAATCCAAGGGCAGCAAGGTTTCCCACCACCCCTATTTTCATCCAGCGTGCGCCGTTCGTATTAGGGGCGATAATACGCTTATAAATCAAATAGTTCCATAACGTCACCCCAAAGAATAGCGCCAAGAAATCAACCCGCCACCACGCATAGAAAATGTAACTGCCAATTAAAATCGGCAAAGAACGGTATTGGTTTGGAGTTAGATAATAAACACTTAAAAAAAGTGGTAAAAACGCAAACAGAAAGATGTTTGACGAAAATACCATTTATTTTGTGGTATCAACAATCGCCGTGATAACGAAGGCTTGTTCGCCATTATAAACAAGGCCGTAGTGATTTTCACGTTCCATAATAATAGGGGCAATTGGCATTGGCGTGTCATTACCGGTAATATTGAGCGTTAGATCAACTTTAACTGGATTAATTTCACGGGCGGTGTGATCACCTGAGGCTACTTCGTTGAAAATTGTCGCTGTGTTCTCTTTGGCCTTCAGCGTGATAATGGAATCTGAATAATTGTATAGAGCCAAAGTCGCCTTGGCAGGGTTTATATTGGCTGTATCTTCGATAATTTTTAGATCATCTCCAAGAATAGCGGTGTAATATTGACCTGCTTTCAGCGCCTGCGTTACTTTTTTATCAGCCGCCGTAATATCTGCGCTATCTTTTGTGAAGAAGTAATAGCTTGAGGCAGAAAGAGGCGCGACTGTGCCATAATCCTTACCGCCAGCCTTAGCGGTTACAGCAGCGTCGCTCACGTTCACAAAACGGATAAAAGCGGCATTTGCAGGGGCTTTAGGGGCATAAAGACCTTCATCTGCGCCCGCTTGTGTTTCTTCATTACACGCAATAAGGAAGACAGAGAACAAAACGATCAATAAACGCGCTGAAAAAGTCATAGCAAAAAGCCTTTCAAATGTTGAATGGCTTCTTATAGGCTATTTATCTGGGGCTTAAAAGAGGTATTTATTGACCTTTAGGCGGTGCCCCCCGGTGCAGAAAATAGCAGATCAGCTAGGCTTTGTTGTTGGGTTGCGGCAAAAGAAAGTGTGTTAACCTGAATTTCTTGGCGTAGTTGAAGCGAGAGCAGCTCTGCCCCGACCTCATTTTGATCGGCAAGGGTTAAGTCATTACTGCCTGATTTGAGCGTGTTAATGGTTTTTTCCGTAAAATTTTGCCGTGTTTTGATAATATTGAGATCAGAGGCGAGCGAGCTGTTGTAATCGCGAATGTCTCTCGCAAATTTAGAAATGCTGTTCACATTACCTTTAAAGCTGCTTGGTTTTGAAAAATAGAGACTCCCTATCCCCGCGGCTTCTAATGAAAAATTGCGCCCTTTTGAAATAAGATTTGATTGCCCATCAATACTAAAATCTGTGCGCAGATTATCACCCGATAAGAGATTGACGCCGCGAAAGTTCGCATCTTCTAAAAGTGGATTGATCGGCTCTAATAATTTTTGAACGGCTTCCTGCGCGGCGCGCGTTTCTTTTATTAAAGATGCGTCTACGCGGGCTTGTAATTGCTCTTGGCTTAGGACGTCATTATAACTGGCGACGTCAGAAATTCGGCCACGGAAATATTCACCATTACCGCCATTTGGGCCGTCGTGAAAAACAGTACCGCCTTCATTGCGCCCGATGGCACCGGCTCCACTATGTGCGGAGAGCGCCCGTGTCACCTCACCCGTTCCAATAACTTCACCGTTTAAATAACCCGTAAATGTTCTATTTGGAAAATCGAGTGTCAGAGCAACATGATAGCTTTTACCTGACTCGACACTGGCGCTAATATCAAAGGGACCAAAATCACCAGCATCACGTACCGTTGTATAAACTCTGCCATTATCAAGGTAGATAGATATAGCATTACTTGTGCCACCTTGTTCATAAAGGACTTGGCGGCCATTATTTACATCTTCAGCGTTAAAGAAAAGCTCTATTGTTTTTTCGGGATAGCCTGATCCGCGGGTATTAAGCTCTGGTCGATTTCGAAGTAGGACGCGATCATTCACACCATCAAAAAACGCCGAGGTTGCGCTATCACTAAAATATAAACTGCCCGCATCTAGGGATACGCCGCCTGTATAGGTGCCGCGCAAGGGATTACCGACTGTTCCTGAGTTTATGGCGGTCGTGCCGCTTGTGTCATTTAATTGTAAGTACATATCAGGGTTATCGGCCAAAATGAGATCACGCACTGACCCGCGTATGTCAGAGAGCTTTGTAATATCACTGAGCGCGGACTGCGCCTCTACATCCGCACGGCGGACAAGTTGATCGAGAGCGCGCAATCCATTTTCAGCTTGCTGAATAGTACGGATACTCTGAGATATGCCGTCAAGAAGACGATTAAAATCACTTGCCTGTGATGTTAATGAAAAGGAGGCAAAAAAGCTTTGTGCGTTATCTGTAATATCATTAACACGCTTGCCAGTTGCCAGTTGCAATTGGGATGTGTCGATGCCTCTCGCAGTTTTCTGCAAGGCAACCAGCTGTTTGTTTAGTGCTGGCGTTAATATATTTCCAGCGTTACTAACCATTAAGAATCCTTCTTAAAACAGGCTTTTCTCGCCTGCCCCATACTTTAGTATGTCAGGAAATAGTTACAAAATGACTAAAATCGGGGTACGATCCGCCCCTAACCCATTGATATTCATAAGAAGCTACGCGTGAATGCAACTGTATTAGTACAAATATAGCTTAAAATGATGTGTTTGAGAAGATAAAGGGCGATTACGCGCCTTTATGGCGCTATTTATTAAGAAAAGAGCAGATTGACGATGCTATTTTGCTGATTAGCAGCAAAAGAGAGCGTATTGACCTGAACAGCTTGTCTGACTTGTGAGGCCAATAATTCCGCGCCAACCTGATTTTGATCTGCCAGAACAAGATCATCACTGCCCGCTTCCAATGTGTTTATTGTTTTACGGGTGAAATTTTCGCGTGTTTCAATGACGCTTAAATCTGTTGCGATCGAACTGCTAAATTCACGTATATCTTTGATAAAACTGTTAATTTTACCGATATCACTATTGATGTAACGCGCCCCATTAAAGTTCAATGTATCAAGATCCGCTTTTTCCGTCGAAAAATCTGCGCCCTTAGTTATGAGCTTTGAAGATTGGCTCACGTTAAAATCTGTCACTAGCTCCCCCGCTTGTAAGAGGTTGACGCCGCGAAAGCTTGAATCTTGAATTAATGCATTAATTTGATCGAGTATTTCTTTTACAGCAGCTTCGGCGGCTTTCACCTCTTGGGTTAAGGCAGCGTCATAACGCGCTTTAATTTGTTCTTGGCTAAGGACGTCATTGTAAACCGCAAATTCAGAAATACGGCCTTCAAAATGGCTTGTGCCAGTGGGTCCGGGGCCATCATGGAAAGAGGCGCCCCCTTGGTTACGACCCAATGCAGATGCGCCGCCATGAACCGCCAACGGTTTGGTCACAACATCCGTGCCAATTACCTCCCCATTCAAATAGCCCGTGAATGTACCATTGGGCGCATCAAGGGTCAGCGATACATGATAGGTTTCGCCCGATTGAATAGGCGCATTAATGTTAAAAGGCCCATAATCGCCATTATCCCGCGCAGATACGTATAAAAGGCCACTATCAATATAAATAGACATACCGTTCGTGCCGCCACCAGATTCAAAGAGCACTTGGCGGCCGCCTTCGGCATTATCAGCATTAAAGAAAAGTTCAACCGTACGCTCGGGGTATTCAGCAGGGCCAGAATTAAACTGGCTGTTATTGGGAATGGTAATATAGTCATTCACCCCATCAAAACCCGCAGCGCGAGACGTTTCACTGAACACAAGGTTATCTTGGTTTTGCCGCGTGCCGCCTTGATAGGCGCCGTTCATAATCGCGCCCGCACTTCCCTGATTCAAGGCAACGACATCACCGTTCACTTCACTCAATTGATAATATAAAAAAGGATTATCCGCCAAAATCAGTTCACTGACTTCGCCGCGCTCATTACTAAGCTGCGTTAGGTCAATGAGGGATTCTTGGCTTTGCGCCTCTGCCAAACGCACAATACTCTCAAGCGCACGAAGCGCGTTATCTGTTTCTTGAATCGTACGGACGCTCTGCGATAGACCGTCCAAAAGACGGTTAAAATCACTGGCTTGATTTTTGAGACCAAAAGAGGCGAAAAAGCTTGTCGCGTTATCTAGAGCAGATGTCACGCGCTTGCCTGTTGCAAGCTGGAGTTGGGACGCGTCAATTTTCCTTGCTGTGTTTTGCAAGGCAACCAGCTGTTTGCTAATCGCTGGCGACAAAATATTGCCGACGCTACCTACCATAAGAATCCTTCTTTAAAAGAGCTATTCTCGCTCCTATCAAACACCAGTGTGACACTAAAAGGTTACTAAAATATTAAAATTCGAGGAGGACCCTCCCCTAACGTATTGATATTACTATATTCTACAGTGTGAGTACAGTTGCATGAATCAAAGTATACAAGATAACGTTGAGCCTGAAAAGATAAGGAATAACAAGGATTTGTATAGGTTTTCACTTTTTCAAACATTCTTATTTTTTAATCTTTATGATTTGTATAGAGTTTGTTTGAAAGAGCGTGAATAAGTAGTTGCGGCAAACTTAGGCGAAAATGAAAGTTTTATTTGCGATAAAAACATTAGTGAATTCTGTCGGTGGCGCAGAACGACTTGCTGCGTGTTTAAGCACATCACTCTCTGAAGCACGTCAAGACTGGGATGTGCATATTCTTACATTCGACAACAAACTGAGTCCCCCCTTTTACCCTTTAGGGGATCAAGTGAAGCGTCATTGTTTGGGCGTAAGCAACACCGCCGAAAAAACAAAGATATGGCAATACCCTAAAATCTTATGGCATTTGCGGCGCACCGTTTTAAAAGAACAGCCTGATGTGGTTGTTGCCTTTATGCATAGTATGTTTGTACCTATATCCTTGGCACTGCTCGGGGGCGGGGTCAAAATTATTCTCAGTGAGCATACTGTCCCCCAATATTATAAAAAACGTCGATTTGAGTTTATCTTATTATGGCTTTGTAGCTTTTTATCTTGTGGCATTACTGTGCCCACAAAAAATGTGGGGAAGTTGTATCCTAAAGCGATGCAAGCGAAAATGCGTTTTTTGCCAAACCCGATTATTTCAAATTTTGCGCGCGCTGATATCACCAACAAGAAATCTATTATCAGTGTGGGCCGTCTGAATAAGGATAAAGATTATCCCATTTTAATCAGAGCCTTTTCAATTATTGCCACCCAATATCCTGACTGGTCGCTCACGATATATGGCGAAGGTGAAGAAAGGAAAGAGCTTGAAAGGCTGATTACAAAGCACGGTTTGAGCGCGCAAGTCTCTCTTCCAGGGATAGCGCACGATATGGACGGTGTTTATCAAACAGGCGGCGTTTTTGTTTTGCCTTCAAAATATGAGAGCTTTGGCCTGTCTACTGTTGAGGCGATGAGCCATGGATTGCCTGTTATTGGCTTTAAAGATTGTTCAGGGACGTCGGATATTATTGATGATGGTAAAAATGGCATACTTGTTCATGATCGAAGCCCCAAAGCGCTCTCAAAATCTTTGGAAGAATTAATAAAAGATGCTCGCCTACGTAAAGAATACGGTGATAAAGGGTATGAAGAATCAAAAAGTTTTATACTAGAAAAATGCACACAAGCTTGGGTGCGTTACATTTCAAGATTTATTAGAGAGTCTTGATTTTTCATGATTATAAGCAGTCTGATAAAAAGAGTGTGCAATGATTGCAATGTCTTTGTAATCTGCTCTTTTGCAAATTGTATCCCAATTTAATTGCGCCGCCTTATCAACCAAATCATCATTAGTTAGAGCTATCTTGATCATTGAAGCCATACCTGAAATGTCATCGCATTCTGGAATAAAGCCAGTAATTCCATTCTCTACCCACTCATTCGCACATGACGTACAGGTTTGAATAGGAAAGGCTCCCATCGCCATGGATTCTAGCATAGACGTGCTAATCCCATCAGAGATAGATGCCCCAATATAACAACGCGCGTTGGCCTGACGCGCTAATATTTGTTCATGCGGGACCGATTGCTCAAGCGGAATAATTTCAACATCAAGCGCATATTTTTCAGCAAAGAGTTCTATAGATAAAGAGATATCCGCCGTTACAGAAAAAAAACAAAGGCGATAGTTCTTCTCTTTGATAACATCCATAACTTCTTCCAGAGATTTTAAAATATTAAGGGTGCGGCCAAAAACCATTTGATACCCCTTCACCATTATTAAATCACGCTGGCTCGTCTTTTTTTCAGATCTTAATCCATCAATTTTATTAAGGTGTAGGCCACCAGAGTTAGGTATTACGGGCAGTGGCTTTGCGCGCATGCCGATTTCGCTGGAAATATCGTAATCGCGCTGACATTCCGCCGAATAAAAATCGGCAAGAGAGAGGATTTCTTTAATCGTCGCATGGTGATCTTTTAAGTGCCTGAAAAGATAAATATCACTGCCCCAATTGGTCGCAATCCATGTTGGGAAACTAGCGCCTATTTTCTTACGGGCCTTCAGGCACAAATAGCCTGCGCTCTGAAACTCCAGAGAATGGATAATATCAGGCTTATAAAATTTAATGGTTTGGGTCAAATAATAAAATTTCCACTTATCTTTAAAAATCGCTTTGAGAGTAAGATTGATTACGGTGTTTACTTTGGATATTGGGAACTGACATAAAACACCACGCTTTACTTTAAACAATTTGGACAAAAGAAGTGGAAGACGTTTCCATTTTGGCGAAAAACTAATCCGTGATGGCATTGACGGCAAAACAAGAATTTGTATGTCATCGTTTTCATCAAACTGTTCTAACCATCGCGTCGTATGGACGCTGTTAGCCATTGCAACGACGAGAATACGCATCAAGAACGTCCCTTTAGATTTCTATATCATCAAGGCGCCATAGGCCAAGTGACTTATCACCAAAGCCTTTTTGCGGACATTTTTCATTGATGATTTTAAGCGGTTTAGGAAGATTATAAGGTGCTTTTTGTAAATTTAATGTCCGCCAAATTCCAAAGAGGTCTTCGTTTTGATCACGATCTGTGAAAGTGGTACTTAATAAATATTTTGATCCGCTTTTCTTAAAGTTGCGAATGGCGTTCATCCCATCTTCAAAATTCAAATGCACAAGGCAATCACGACATAAAATTACATCGGCCTTAGGCAGGTCATCTTTAATAATATTGATAAGACGGAAATTGATCGTATCACTTCCATATTTTTCATTATCATCTGCAATAAGCTGCGGGACAATATCGCCGCCAATATAGTGTATACCCTCAAGATCAACATGACGCATCCAGTTAAAATCCCCACAGGGCACATCAAGAAGTGTCTTGACCTCAAGCTCTTTAAAAAGAGATGGGAAGACCTCACGAATATAAGTTGTCTCTCTCATTGTTGAGCCTGAACCAGAAATAGATTCACGTGATCCGAATATGTTCTTTTTATAAATATGGATAAAATCCAGATTAGAAGGGCCGGATTGTTTTTGTGGCGCATTCAGGTTTTTACGTAGCATGTTTTTAATTTTAAGGGGAATCATCTTTATCGCTGCTCCTTTTAGGAATCCTTGGTAATATCGTATGAGTGATACGATAAGGAAACATACAGAATTGAGCGTTTTTTGAAAGGATAAATGACGCTGCGCTTGATTTAAGACACGTATAAATACAGGCCAAAGCCCTAAATTTGAGAATTTTTGGAGCAAAATCTTATATTTTGCCTCAATCTCCTCCTTTTCATATCGTGCATCAAGCCATTCTGGCGATATTTTTGTCAAATGGTTTAAGTACCAGCCAATAAGCTCTTTTCTGTGTGTGAGCGTACGACTTCCTTGCTCTGCGTGCTGGCGGCTATGGGTAAAAATGCCCGGAACATAAGCGAAGGGAAATTGTAAAGAAGCCCTAACCCAAAGGTCATAATCTTGGGTAGTTGGCAAATGAGTCGGGAAATCTCCCACCTGGTCAAACACATTCTTTGGAACGAGCAACGTACATCCATGCATGTATTGAAAGGCGAAGAGTTCAAACATCATGTTCTTTGTATCTAAAACTGATACATCAGATTTTCCCATGAACTCGCTTTTTTCATTTATGATTGTGTAATCACCAAAAAGGATCGTATTTTTATCCTCCAGGGTTTGTAAAAAGGCGACTTGTTTCTCAAGCTTATCAATTGGATAAACATCATCATGACTAAGCCATGAAAAATATTCACCTTGCATTGCGGCAATACCCGCATTAAGCGCCGTGGCAACGCCGCCATTAGGTTTATCAATTACCCGTGTTTGATCCCCATAAGAGCGAGCAATTGCCAACGTTTGGCCTTCATCTGTTGACCCGTCGTTAATAACAATAATTTCTTTGTTCTCATAGGTCTGAGCGATAGCAGAATCTATAGCCTCACGCATATAGTTCACGCCATTATAGACAGGAATAATAATCGATATTTTAGGGTTAAACATAACGTCCTATTGTGTCTCCCAATTATTAGTTATTAGCATTCTTTTGTACTCTCCCTAAATTTTTATAAAGTGTGACAAGATTGTCAGCAATATTTTTACGGTTGGCTATTTTGTCGATATAAGAGATATTTTCGGCTGCAATTTTATCAGCAAGAACGTCATCATTTAAAGCCGTCACAAGTGCCTCGGCGATTTCTTGTGGGAACAGGTTACGCGCATATAAAATATTCTTATTATCAATAAACTTATCCTGATAGGTCTCAAGCGGTGAATAAATAGGAACGCACTGCGCGGCCATGGATTCATAAAGTGTATTAGGAATACCTTCTAATAATGAAGGTGCCATTACAACGCGTGATTGTTGCATTAATTTAAGCATTTCAGGGCGAGCAATACGATCACGCACGTCAATGTGATCTGAGATTTCTTTAGGTAAAAAGCGTAAATGTCCATTAAGTTCAGCATTCCCTGCGGTGAAGATGAATTGCGTGCCTTTTATTTTAGGCCACGCAATTTTTATAGCTTCAAGAACAGGTAGCCCCTTACTTTCAAATCCCTCATAGGCCTTTGGCCATATGACACGTTTTTGAGATTTTGATGGTGATAACGCCGCAGAAAATTCAAGTAGATCAACGCCTCCTGTTCCAGGCGCAATCCCATAGTGCCATTTTTTCGAAGGATCAATTCCGAGCTCAGATGCTATGTTATAATTTATTTCGTTATCCGCAATAAGCACGTCGCACTCTTTAAAGAGATCTCTCAAAATGTCATTTTTTACGGGATCAAATCTATTGATATAAACATCTGAGCCGCCGCGCACTTGCGAAACCCATTTAAATCTATGCCTATATTTTTTAAAAACTGGCATATAAAAAGCTACGGTTGGGAACGCCGCAAATGTGTGAATAATATGCGGCTTATAGGTCATTATAATAAATTCAAGCATTTTCGAATGAACAAGCGCAGGTATTTTGGGGCTATCTATTTTTCTAAACTTATCGAATATATTTTTAAAGGGACTGTTTTTTGGGTACGGTGCGCGCGGTACGGTGAAGCATTGAATATCGAAGCTTTGTGGCTCTCTATCCAACAACCTCATCCAGCTTTGCGCGTGTGAGCTAATGATCTCACCGACAAAAAGAATTCTAATTTTTTGATTCTGATCTGACATCATGAGGTTATATCATCACATAATACATGCTGACACCATAATTCTATGGCCATTAAAAGCCATATCTTCGTCCATGGCGCTCCATTACTCTTTAGTTTTTCAACTGCTTGAGGGTCAAAAATCCCTCTATTTTTTACTGTTTCATAAGATAGAGCCTGTTCAACATCACTTTTCCAAATTGTTTTAAGCCAACGTTCCATTGGGACTGAGAAACCACGTTTAGGTCGCATATCAAATCCTTCGGGCAAATAATCACAGGCAATATCAATTAAGACTTTTTTTGTCCCTTCGCGTGCATAACTGCCCTGCGGCGCCGTGAAGTCTTTTATGCCCAGCTTTAGATGGTCTGGTGCAGCGAGACATAGCTCCGTTAAATCTACATTTAAATAAGGCACACGCACCTCAAGACCATGCGCCATAGAGGCCGTATCAATATCAGGCAAAAGCTGATTTTGTAAAAAACTACCCATCACAAGATCGCTTGTGCGCGCAACACCATGGGTATAAGAAAATCTTTGTTTTATGGGATATGGAACGGATTTATAGCGATCCCCTAATAGATACTTTACTTCAGTATTGGAAAAGCACGCATGAAGTGAATTATAATATTCAACATATCCCTGCCCTTTTATGGCGTACTTTACTTTATCGAAAATAGACGCGTTATCAAAAGAACGCATATTCTCAAACCACGCATAGCCTCCCAAAATTTCATCCGCGCCCGTACCAGACAAAGCGACTCGCACATGTGCTGATGTTGCCTGTGATACAAAGTAACTATTCACCCCATCAATCGTTGGGTGGTCTAAGCCCTTTATAATCTTTACAAGATCATTCTGTGCCTGTGAGTCTGAAACGATAAAGGTTTGATGGTCTGTTTCCAAGAAATCAGCGACTGTTTTCGCCTCATCTGTTTCATCATAATGCCCTAAAGCATTCTCATGTTCAAACCCGACAGAATAAGTTTTTACCTTAGAAGAAATTTCACGCATCAAGGCGACAATCAGACCGCTATCAACGCCGCCCGACAAAAAAGCACCAACGGGCGTGTCGGCAATGAGTTGTTGTTTTACTGCATTGCGTATAGCGGTATGAATAGCCTCTTGCCATTCCTGATCAGAATTAAAGTTGATATTGCTTTGTTTGAGTTGATAATACGGTATAATTTTTAAATCATCTTTTTCGCAGATCATGTAATGACCAGGCATAAGACTTTGAACACCCTCAACCATTGTATACGGCTGTGGAACACTTCCTTTTTTTAAAAGCAAGGATAAGGATTCGTTACAAACTTTTCGGTCTATAACGCCACTTGCAAGAATTGATTTAAGTTCGGAGGCAAAGACAATTCCCTTACCACTTTTGGCATATAAAAAGGGTTTAATGCCAAAATGGTCACGCGCACAGACAAGCGTTCCCGTCTCTTCGTTGTATATTGCAAAAGAAAAAATACCATTTAATCGTGAGAAACTTGAAACGCCCTCTTGTTCAAAAAGCGCCAAAACAACTTCAGTATCCCCTTCGGTTTGAAAAAGGATTCCTTTTGCCTCTAAGCGCTCTTTTTCTTCACGATAGTTATAAAGCTCTCCGTTATAAACAATAATAAGAGAACCACGGCGCATTGGTTGATTAGAGCATGAGCTCGGTGCAATAATTGATAACAAACGATGCCCTAGGGAGATATTCCCTTCATTATAAATCCCCTGAGCATCTGGACCTCGTGGGGAAATACTCTGAGTCATGTCGTCTATTGATCGTTTTTGGCGATCATTGGAAATATCAGCATGATATAATCCTGCTATCCCGCACATTTTCTTGCCACAATATAAATACTGTGTCCTTTGACAGGAATTGTTTTTAGACCCGATAAGTTAAGCAGCTTTATGAAAGCGTTTAAAATTTTAGGACCTTTAATCGTTTTGTATATTTGAAGAATTGTTTTGCTCATTGATTTTTCAACCATAACAGGCAAATAAAAATCCCATAAGATTTTTGAAAGTGGTTCATAGGAAACATCTTCAATTTTAAAATTCTCGTTTTCCAAAAACTGTTTTAATGATGCATAACAAAAGCGATTAACATGATGTGGCGGGATTTCTGTCAGGGCTTCTGTGTAATGACGTATAGGGCCAATGGTATTTGGAACGGACACAACAATTAAGCCATCTTCTTCTAAAGTGTCATGAAGTGACTTAAGGGTCGCAAACGGTTTTTCAACATGTTCAAGGATTTGAAAAGCCGTAATCATCTGATAGGCCTTACCGCGATTTTTATCCAGACTATTTACAAAACCAATATTTGTGTCTTTGAAAGAAATTGCGGCTTGTGGATTTTCATCAAATCCATCAGCTTTTATATCAGGGAATTTTTTAGTTATTGTTTTTAAAAAAGCGCCCCCGCCGCAACCAAAATCCAAAAGCGTCTTTATCGCATGTTTTTGCACAAGAGCGCGTGTTTTTATAAACTCCCATTTTTCGTGGACGTAATAATCACTATCAATTGTTATATCGTTATAAAATTCAGGCGTTCCTGACATAGGCGGAATGAAAGCACTAAAACTGCAAGTCGAGCAACAGTATAATTGCGATATTTTACCATCATACTGCGACCTTGTTAAAGGTTGAAAGCGAACAAGTGTTTCTGCTTCCCATCTATCAAGAATTTGGGATAGATCAACTTTTTGCGGCTGTTCGAAATATGTCTGATTCTTGCAATTAGGGCATTGTTTTATCATTGTGGGATCTTCGCTACAGTGAAGGCTTGTCCGTGATGAGAAAACTCAAAAAGCGGTTTTAGTTCTAGCCCTGGGTTTGCAGATAGCCATTCTGAAGTGGCAAGTTGCTGACCTTTATCAGATAGGTTTCTATAAACTTTCCAATCATCAAAAAGTAAAATACTTCCAACGGATATACGCTTGGTTAGAAATTTCAAAACAGGAACAGTTGATTCATAAAAGTCACAATCAATCCATGCACAAGAGACTTTATTGATATTATGCTTATTTGCCGTATCATCGTTCAACGTTTGATCATACCACCCCTTAACCATTATGACACGATCAAGTGGCACGTTTTTTGATTTTAAATTTTCTAAAAATTGATCTTGAGATACAGCAAACTCCCCTTCATGAAAATTGCTCGCATAGCCATTTTCGTTATCGATACCTTTTGGAGCTGGAAGCCCTTCAAATGAATCAAACGCTATGTATCTCATATCAGGAAAGACCTCATAATATCTTGTCATATGGGCGAATGTTTCGCCTTTATAGACACCAAATTCGCAATAATCCCCTTCAACTTGCGCACCAACAAGATAATCCGCTGCTTGTTCAACAGCAAACCATCTAAAATTATGGACACGTTTCTCCAAATATGTGAGACGAGCATTCAACGTTACTAGGTTGTTATAGCTGTTCCAAACTTTTTTTATAAAAGGGAATTTTTTGAGAAAATTTTTAATTTTTTGAAACATTATTTTTAGCCCATCTGTATGTCGTAATTGCATTGATAAACACCATCAAAAGTAATTGAGAATTTTTTTGCGGACAATCTCTCATCCACACGAAAACGGATAGCTTCTGCGATTGCATCAATGTTTGTGTTAGGAATTCCGCACCAAAGCCCTAAAACATATTCTCCTGGCTTTAACAGCACATCACGCAGCGCAAAAGTAATATTTTTTATTTCTCCTGGAGCAAATGAAACAGACTGCCCTTGAATAGCTAAATTCGCGTCAATAATACGCCCACCGTATATATCATAGATAATAATAGCGACATTAGTATCTTTGACTGTATTAATACCTTTTAACGTAGTCGTAATCACAAGATCATCACCTGTACGCATTGCAGGCACATCATCTTTTTCAAGGTTAACAGCCTCAAGGGTTACGTTTTCAAATAGGGCATCTCCTGTTCCCTGACGGCGTAATTCTGTGACATCAAATGACCCAAGGCCAAAATATTTGTCCTGTCCATCCCCTAAGTATTTTTGTATGGCAGTAGATGTTTTACCATCAAAAATTATTTTGCCGTCCTTGATATAGATTGATCGCTCACACATAGATTGAACAGTTGATAAATTATGACTGACAAACAATATCGTTCGACCGCTATTGCTAATTTCATCCATTTTATCTAGACATTTTTTTTGAAAGGCAGCATCACCAACAGCCAATACTTCGTCAACGATTAAAATTTCACTTTCAAGATGCGCTGCTACCGAAAAAGCAAGACGCACATACATACCAGAAGAGTAGCGTTTAACGGGTACTTCCATAAACTCCTGCAGCCCTGAGAACGCAACAATATCATCAAACTTTTTACAAATCTCATCATGGCGCATACCTAAAATTGTGCCATTTAAGAAGATATTTTCGCGCCCCGTTAATTCAGGGTGAAAGCCTGTGCCAACCTCCAGCAGACTCGCCACACGACCATTGAGGCCAATCATACCTGTTGTTGGGTCTGTAATACGGCTAATAACTTTAAGAAGGGTCGATTTACCCGCCCCATTTCGACCTATAATGCCTATGCGCTCGCCTTTTTTTGCAGCAAAAGAAATATTTTCAAGTGCATAAAATTCTTTTTTATTGGGAATTACTTTATCTTGTTTGGATAGCAATCTTTTCAAATCAAGCTTTTCAGCAAGAGTGTTGTAACGCGGCTTTTCGGCGTTTGTAATAATATATTTTTTGGAAAGTTCGCGTATTTCTAAAACATTCATATCAGATCACATCCGCAAAAGTTTTATCGACACGCCTAAAATACCATAAGCCCACAACAAGCATAAAAGCTGTTACCGCAAATGAAACCATAAATCCGGGCCAGAATATAGGTGTTTGCCCTGCACTAATACACCATCGAAAGCCATCAATAACGCTCACCATAGGGTTAATGGCATATAGCATTCTTAGATTTTCTGATACTAAGGTTGAGGAAAATCCAACAGGTGAGATGTAAAGCCCAAACTGAATTATAAACGGAATAACAATACGCACATCTCGATATTTAACATTCATACCCGCGAACAAAAGACCAGGCCCAATGCAAGCCAAGGCACAAAATACCATAAAAAAAGGTAGCATAAGGAGCGTCACAGAAAATGCCATACCGTAAAAAATCATCAAAACAAAAAGCAAAACCAGCGCGATGAGTAAATCAATAAGGCCTACAGAAATTGTTGAAAATGGTAATAAAAGGCGTGGGAAATAAATCTTTGAGACCATTGATTGATTATTTACAATTGAATTACCCATTTCCCCGAGCGTATTAGAAAAGAAATACCACGGAAGAAGTCCCGCAAGAACCAAGACTGGATAAGGCATTCCTGTTGAGGGCAAGTCGGCGATTTTACTAAATACGATTGTAAAGGCCACCATCGTTAAAAGGGGTTTAATCAATGTCCAAAGCAGGCCAACAATCGTTTGCTTATAGCGCACAACGATATCACGGCGCGCTAAAATATAAAGAATTTCACGAAACTGCCAAATCTCTTTCCAATAACCCTGAAAGCTTCTTGGCTTGATTACAACGGCATATTGTGATGCAAATTCTTTTTCATGTTGAGGCATTGTCTTTTTATTCCTTGATAACGCCAAAAATTATTTATTCTGTATCGAAAACAAAATACGGCACACCGTATCGCTTACATTTTCGTTTAGATATTCTGGGGGGGCAATCCATGTTGGTTTTAGAGATGTCACAACTTTAATTGCCTGAATTACATCTTCTTTTTTTGCACCGCTCAAGATATTACTGCCACAATCTATTGTTTCTGGCCGCTCTGTCACATCACGTAAAGTGACATTTGGCACACCAAAGATGGCACATTCTTCTTGAACGGTACCGCTATCACTCAATACACAAAAAGCTTCTTTTTCAAGTTTGATGAAATCAAAAAAGCCAAAAGGTTCAACAAGCTTAATCCGATCATCAAGGACAACATCTTTTGATGATTGAAGTTTTTCGCGCATTCGCGGATGAACACTCACGACCACTGGCATGTTATGGTCATTTGCAGCAGCATTTAAGGATTCTAATATCTGATTAAAACGCGCTGGCACATCAACATTACCCGCACGGTGTATAGTCGCCAGAAAATAGTTTTGGGGTGTAAGATTATGTTTTTGTAAAATGGTGCTTTTTTCAACATCAGCGCTATAGTGATTAATAACCTCTAAAATCGGGTTTCCTGTGACATAAACGCGGTTTGCGGCATACCCTTCACGGAACAAGTTTTCTTTACTGCGGTGGGTATACGGCAAAAGAATATCACTACAACTATCAATTATTTTACGGTTAATCTCTTCTGGCATACCTTCTTCAAAACATCTATTGCCTGCCTCCATATGATACACAGGGACCCCCATGCGTTTTGCAATAATCGAACAAAGCGCTGAATTGGTATCACCCAAGATTAAAATTTTATCTGGCTTTTCTTGGTTAAAGACAGTCTCACAGCGCTGTATGATTTGGCCTATTTGGTCACCCGCGCTTGTTCCCTTCACTTCCAAATGATGGTCGGGTTTACGGATACGCAACTCATCAAAGAACAAATCAGATAGATTTTTGTCAAAGTTTTGCCCCGTATGCACCAGCACATGATCACATAAATCATCAAGTTTTTTGATGATCAGTGACAGGCGGATAATTTCGGGGCGTGTCCCTAAGACAGTTAAAATCTTCATCGTAAAAGCTCTTCTCTGTCTGATCCGCTCTGGCTTTCAATTAGAAGGTTACGCTTGGTTAGCAAATCTCGAACTTCTTCCAAATTCATCACATCATCGGCGGAGGTGTATTCCGTCCCCAAAAACGGACCTTTCATAACCTCTTCAACCTGAATTTCAGGCAAGATTGGCGCAATAACATAGTAAGGGCCACGTGTGACTGTACGCGCCGCCTCTTCTTCGGTTATTAACGCCTCATGCATTTTTTCACCGGGGCGGATGCCTGTTACTTTTGTCTTGTTTGGACGATCGCCAATAAGAACCTCCGCTACATCTTTAACCAGAGCAGACGGGATGCGAGGAATAAAGGTCTCGCCTTTATTACCGTGACGAACCGCATATAAGATGACATCAACAGCCTCTTCTAAGCTCAAGAGAAAGCGTGTCATTTTATTATCGGTTATAGTGACGTCATTTCCTGCCTTGATTTGCTGATGAAATAACGGAATGACAGAACCACGAGAGGCCAGAACATTACCATATCGCGCCAAAACAAAACGTGTCTTGCCTGAATCGATGTTCGCGCTCAAAAAGACGCGCTCTTGCAATGATTTGGTCATACCCATAACGTTTACAGGCTTGGCCGCCTTGTCAGTTGAAATGCCAACAACGCACTCAACAGGTAAATCATTGTTCAAAATTGCGCGTACAATGTTTTCAGCGCCCATGATATTTGTCATGACAGCCTGATAGGGAAAATATTCGCATGTCGGCACCTGTTTAAGCGCCGCCGCATTAAAGACGATATCGGTATTTTTAATGGCACGCAGTACGCTATTATAATCGCGGACATCGCCAATAATAAATTTCACACGGCGCGAAAAATTATTATAAATAACCTCATCTGTTGTCGAGGCGTCAGAATTTGTATAATCAAGACGTAAAGCGTGTTGTTTGGCTTCATCGCGTGAAAAGATCGAAATGCTCTCAGGAATACCCTCTTTGCCGCTTAACAGACGTTTAAGCAAAACCTTACCCAAAGATCCCGTTCCGCCCGTAATCAGTATGCGTTTACCTTCAAAATTCATAATAAAAATAACCCTTTACGCTCTCTGGAAGATGACAAGAAATTATGCGTTTGTTATATAATACTGACTATCCTCGTCAAGCATTGCTTTTATCATTATCTCCCAGCTTTTTGGATACCAGCCCGTCTTATCGGAAAACTCCTTCATAACCAAACGGCGATCACAATGAAACGCTTCATCTGGTTTTATGGTAATATTTGTACCATAAGCTTTGTTGACGAGCTGCAGCAAATCAAACTTAGAAATCGCCTCCGAAGACACCTGATACAGGCCGCTTAGTGTGGGATAGGATTGAATGATAAAATCAACCAAATCTGCCATTGCGTTGGTTGTCAGTCCCGTATAGAGCGCGTTTTTATAACCATTTACGGTTTTGCCCTTTTGCGATAAGAACCATTCCAAAAGACCTGTAGGCTTTGCAAATTCACGCCCTATTATGGATGAGCGTATGGTTAAAGCCCCCTCGCCGCTCACTTCACCCATGAATTTTGAAAGGCCGTATAAATCATTAACATCCGATGGATCTGTTTGCTTGTAAGGCCCTTTAGTCCCTGAAAAGACGCAATCAGTGCTAAAATGAATGAGATGCGCTCCTGCCTCATTCGCTATTTTTGCCAATTGATGCGGAAATAACGCGTTAATTGTTATAGAAGGGATGGCGCTCTTTGATTCATCAAGCTGCTTTACGATACCAATGCAGTTTAAAACAAAATCAGGTTTTGATTGATCCATAGCAGATTGAACAGAAGCTAAATCATACGCATCAACCCCCTCGATCATTTTTAAGGTATCAACAGTATTACTTTTGAAAAAAGGCGGTATTGATTGGCGCAGCGTTGCGAAAACCTCATATTTTTTCTGTGCCAGTTTTAGGGCCATTTTATGCCCTAACATCCCCGTTGCTCCCACGATCAAAACTCGGGTCATACGCATGTTTTCCTTATATATTTTATGATCAAACTGCTCTTTAAAGGCTAATTTAGGATATCTTGATTGATTGGCATAGTTTTGATTACTACTTATCCAGTAGCGCGTAGAAAGAGGTTTAGTAAGTTTTTTGCACAAAAAAACAACTGAAAAAGTGGCTTATATTTAAGAGAAATGGTGACCGGTGTGGGATTCGAACCCACGGCCAACTGATTAAAAGTCAGTTGCTCTACCAGCTGAGCTAACCGGTCATCATCATAAACTCTAAATGAAAAAGGCCTCTGGTAAGGCCGATTGGCGTAAAATACGCTTTAGATGGGTTTAATTAATGCTTTTTTATGCGTATTGCAAGAGCAATATCAACAAAATGACAGTTATTTAATCCCTTTTTATGCCGCGTTTGCGATTCAACGCCCCTAAAGTCGCAGGGGTTACAAAATCAGATACATCTCCATCAAGAGCATGGATTTCTTTAACGAATGAAGAGGAAACAAATTGCCATTGATCAGCCGCCATCAAGAACACGGTCTCGATCTCTGGGGCAAGATGCAGGTTCATGCCCGTCATCTGAAATTCATAATCAAAGTCAGAGACAGCACGAAGCCCGCGAAAAACAGATGTTGCCCCTACTACCCGCGCATAATTCATCAACAAATTATCAAAGGAGCGCACTTGAATGTCACAATCATTAATACGCGGCATGGTCGCAATATCAGCCTTAACTAGCGCTTCGCGCTCTTGTTGGTCAAACATAGGATTTTTACCAGCATTATTTGCCACACTGACAATTAAAACATCAACCAGTTTGCTCGCACGTCTGATAATATGCAAATGTCCCTTAGTTATCGGGTCAAATGTCCCCGGATAAATCCCAATGCGTTTTGAAGTACTCATAATAAATCTTTTCTTATCCTGCGATTACTGACCGCGCCATTTATCAGAGGCTTCGTCGTCATTCAGTCCTTCGTATTTTTCGGCTTCGTTCATAAAGAAACGATAGATATTTTTATCAATCTTAAGGTCGCCTGAGAGCTTTTCTATTTCTTTTTTTAGGGCTATGCGTTTTTTTGTGGGCAGACTGCCAAAATATGGCGTGACCAGCATAAAGAAAACTTCAGCCGCTGAGCTAACTGTCACTAAAGGTAAAGAGAACTCACGCGCATAAGATCTAATATCAGTATTTTTAGGCAGCTCAACATCGAATGTATCTTTGCCATAGACGGACGCAGCTTGAAGTTTCTTTTTTTTCTTTAAGCTCGCGCTCAGAAAAAAGAATAGAAAAACAAGAACAACAAAAGGAACGACAAAAACATAAACCATGGCTTATTCCTCTTTAGTCTCAAAATTTGATTCTTGGGCGACGTCTTGCTCTTGCGTATTTTCTGGTGAAACTGCGCTCGCATCTATTGCATCTTCCTCATCATCTTCAACAAGCCACGCAACGGAGACAACCTTTTCGCCTGGTGCCACTTTGAACAATGTTACCCCTTGGGCGCTTCGGCCTGTAAAGCGCACGCCACTTACGGACATACGGATCATTTGACCCTCGTTACTAATAAGCATCAACTGGTGATCATCGGTCACTGGAAAAGTGGCAACAACTTCGCCGCCGTTTTTCTTGGTGAGTGACATGTTTGTAACCCCCATACCACCGCGCCCAGAGATACGATACTCATAGGCGCTGGTACGTTTACCAAAACCACCATTAGACGCCGTCAAAAGGAATTGTTCTTTTTCTTGAAGCTCTTTAAAGCGTTCTTCGGAAAGGGTTACATCACCGCCTTCTTCGTATTCAGCTCCCTCCTCATCAGCACCGCGAAGCTTGCTCGCAGCTTTCAAGTAGGCCGTGCGCTCTTCTGGCGTGGCGTCAACATGGCGTAAGACTGACATAGAAATAAGTTCGTCATTTTTATCTTTCATCTTTATGCCACGCACCCCTGTTGAGGTACGGCCTGAGAAAACACGAATGTCGGTGACAGGGAAGCGGATGGATTTACCCATTTTCGTGCTGAGCAAGATATCTTCGTCTTCGGCGCAGATTTTAACCGATACAAGACTTTCCCCTTCTGCAAGCTTCATCGCAATCAAACCGTTTGAGCGGATATTTTGGAAATCAGTCAGCTTATTACGGCGTACAGAGCCATGCGATGTAGCCAGCATAATGTCCAGTTTGTCCCAAACATCTTCATTTTCCGGAACACGCAGGTAAACAGACACGTTTTCTCCTGCCTCAAGGGGGAGAATATTAACAAGCGCTTTACCGCGTGATTGGGGGGACGCAAGAGGTAACTGCCACACTTTAAGACTGTGAGCTATTCCGCGAGAGGTAAAGAAGATAATCGGTGTATGAGTTGAGGCCACAAACATATCTGAGACAAAATCATCGTCTTTTAACGCTGTACCTGAACGCCCCTTGCCGCCGCGTTTTTGCGCGCGGTAGGTGTCAAGCGGGACGCGTTTAATATAGCCGCCATTGGTCACGGTGACGACCATGTCTTCGCGCTGTATCAGAGATTCAATATCCCTCTCGAATTCTGCGTCCACAAGCTCTGTTCTGCGCGGCACACCAAATTTCTCACGTACCTCAACCAGCTCATCAACAAGCACTTCAAGCATTTTTTCGCGTGAGGCCAAGATCGCTAAATAACCTGCAATGTCGTTTGTAATGCTGCGTAATTCATCAGCGATTTTATCGCGCTCTAGGCCCGTCAAACGGTGAAGGCGAAGATCGAGAATTGCTCTAGCCTGAACCTCAGACATTTGATAGGTCTGGTCATCATTGATGGGGTGTTCAGGATCATCAATCAATTCAATTAATGGGGCAACATCATGGGCAGGCCAGCGCTTGGCAAGCAAAGCCTCACGTGCCTCTGTCGGATTTTGTGCGCCGCGGATAAGTGCTATGATTTCGTCAATATTGGCAACAGCCACTGCCAAGCCTGCCAAAACATGGGCACGATCGCGGGCTTTACCGAGTTCATAGATTGTACGGCGGACAATGACTTCCTCGCGGAACTTCACAAAAGCCTCAATCATGTCGCGTAAAATCATAATACGCGGACGACCATGGTCAAGTGCAACCATGTTACAGCCAAACGATGTTTGAAGCGCCGTGTGCTTTAATATTTGATTGAGCACAACATCTGCGTTTGCGCCTTTTTTCAAATCAAGCACGATACGCACGCCATCACGATCTGATTCATCACGAATTTCAGCAATATCTTCAACAATTTTTTCACGTGCCACTTCACCAAGGCGTTCAAGGAGCTTGCCCTTATTCACTTGGTAAGGCACTTCGTGAACGATGATACTCTCGCGCCCATTCGCTTTTTCTTCAACAGAGGTCTTGGCGCGGATTTTGATCGATCCATTACCCGTCGTGTACGCGCTGCGAATACCCATTTTACCCAAAATTTGCGCACCTGTAGGGAAGTCAGGGCCAGGGATAATTTCAATCAATTCCTCGGTTGAAATCATCGGGTTTTGGACATAGGCCAAACATCCATTCACAACTTCAACAAGGTTGTGCGGGGGAATATTTGTCGCCATACCAACGGCAATACCCCCTGCCCCGTTTACAAGCAAGTTTGGAATACGCGAAGGAAGCACTTCTGGCTCTACAGTTGATTCGTCATAGTTGGGGCGGAAATTAACGGTGTCTTTGTCGATATCAATCAAGATCGCTTCGGCGGCTTTACCCAAGCGTGATTCCGTATAACGCATTGCCGCTGGTGGATCACCATCCATTGAGCCAAAGTTACCTTGACCATCAATAAGCGGGAGTGACAGCGAGAAGTCCTGCGCCATACGCACGAGCGAGTCATAGATTGCCTGGTCACCATGCGGGTGATATTTACCCATCACATCCCCGACAATACGGGCAGATTTACGATAAGGCTTATCTGAGGTATAGCCCCCTTCGCGCATTGCATAAAAAATACGCCGGTGAACAGGCTTCAGACCATCACGCGCATCTGGAAGCGCGCGAGAGACAATCACACTCATAGCATAATCAAGGTAGGATTGCTTCATTTCCTCTTCGATTGTGATGCTCGGCACTGCGGCAGCAGGCGAAAGAGGTCCATCGGGAAGAGTGTCAGCGTTGTCGCTCATGATCGAAATCCTTAATCATTTTTTGATTCATTTTATGATGGTTATTTCTAGCAATTTGAGCGCGTTCAAACAAGCATAAACGGGCAAAAAACAAAGGTTTTCCCGCCGAGAAAAGTGTTATATTTCAAGTGGTTATAATAACGACAGGAAGTCTATTGGCCGAGTTTGGTATCCAACAGTGCTTTATCAATCATTTTAGTCATAACGGGCTGTAAAGCGCGTTCATAGTCATCCGTTTTAAAGGACACTGAGCGCCCCTCTTTTGATCCATAAAATGCGATCATGGCGGTGAGCTCATCGGTCGTAAAAATATCTGCCATGGCATCAATAGAGGCTTCTTCGAGCGCCTGAAACTTAATGGCCTTTCGCATAGCCGATTTAAAACGCATACGGTTTTGTGGCTCAATCTGCTCCGCGATACGATCAAGGACAGTTTCAATTTTAGGGCGCACGGGCCAAATCTCATGCATTTGACGAGACAGCTCTAATCGGTTCTCATAATCTGCATTACCCAATAAATCATCTGCTGATTCAATCACACCCTCAATAACTGGCTCTTGCGCTACAGCCTCAGGCGCAACCTCCTGAGCCTGCGTAGGCGCAAGAAAGGCTATGAATAAAGCAAATATCAGGAAAATACGGATCATAATCTATTATACCTAAAAAGGGATCTCGTCTTCAAGTTCGTCAATTGGCGCAGGCGCAGATTGGGTGCTACCGCCACCATAACCAGAATTAGACGGCGCAGAAGAATAACCGCCGCCCATGTTATTATCGCTCATCCCGCCGCCATAACCACCACCTGCGCCCGCGCCAGCGTTGCGGGTGTCGAGCATGGTCAGCTCACCGCGATATGGGCGCAGCACAACTTCAGTGGCATATTTCTTTTCGCCATTTTGTTCCCATGAACGAGTTTCAAGTTGGCCTTCGATATAAAGTTTCGCCCCTTTTTTAACGTAGTTTTCGCAAACATTCACAAGACCTTGGTTAAAAATAACAACGCGGTGCCATTGCGTGTTTTCTTTACGCTCGCCCGTAGCTTTATCTTTCCAGCTTTCTGATGTGGCAATTGATAGGTTTACAACCTTGTCCCCGCTTTGCATTGTTTTGATTTCGGGATCATTACCAACATTTCCAACAATAATGACTTTGTTTACGCTACCAGCCATGGCTCTACTCTCTTTTTTATCTATATAACTCTGATTTGAATTTTTACTATAATACACCTTACGCGGCGCAATAAAAGGTTTTGGCTCGCGTTGTACACAAAACTTTTTGGGTATATGACAGGGTTTTAATGATACGCATTGAAAAAATCGAGGTATTATATTTCTATTGTTTTTAACAACCGAAAGGAGGTGATCAGATGAATGATCCAGAACAGAGTTTGAAGGCCGGATATGGCGCAACTTCCAACAAGGCCGTGATCGGCATTTGGTCCTCCCACATGGGAGTAGCGCTCTAGCTAAAACACGTTTTGGCTCTTTCCGGCCGGAACACGTTTAACGATCAAAAGTATCTACGGAAAACCCCGCAAGGAAATGCCCCTGCGGGGTTTTTTGTATATTTAATAAAAATTGTTATGCTGCCGCTTTATATTCGACTTCCTCTGCCGCTAACACTTTTTGGTAGCTTGGACGGGCACTCACTGCTTTTAGGAGTTTTAACGTCATCGCTTTTGAATGTTTTTGTAAGCAAGCATATCTTCGCCGCCGTTGCGTTTGATAAACATAAACTTACTGTATGGCCCATGAAGACCCTTATTTTCTAACATCAACCATTTCATGGCTTTAAAACGCGCCATGCCCTCTTTTGGGATTATCTTGCCGCCATATTTATCATTAAGATAAGTAATCATTGCAGCATTTTCAGGTACATTTTCCCCATTAATTTACATAGCTGCGCGTTACAAATTATTAAATTATATTTATCTACGTAGTTAAATCGTGACCATTTTTGTCTTGCAGGTTATAGATAGACATACTATTTATAAATAAGAACAAATTAAGAACAAATATGCTCAAAACAATATCAGTGCGCGGAGCGCGGGAACATAACCTTAAAGATATCAACGTGGATTTACCGCGAGATAAGCTTATCGTCGTCACCGGCCTATCAGGATCAGGAAAATCATCGCTGGCCTTTGATACCATTTATGCAGAAGGGCAGCGCCGTTATGTTGAGAGCCTGTCATCCTATGCCCGTCAATTCCTTGAAATGATGCAAAAGCCAGATGTGGACAGCATTGAGGGTCTATCTCCTGCCATCTCTATCGAGCAAAAAACAACCAGCAAAAACCCACGCTCTACAGTCGCAACGGTCACAGAGATATATGACTACATGCGCTTGCTTTGGGCGCGTGTGGGTATCCCCTATTCGCCTGCGACAGGAAAACCAATAGAAAGTCAAACGGTCAGCCAGATTGTTGACCGTATCATGGATATGGGGGAAGGCACGAAGCTCTATATCCTCGCTCCCATCGTGCGCGGCCGCAAAGGGGAATATCGTAAAGATTTTAAAGAGCTTCAGGCACGTGGTTTTCAACGTGTCAAAGTCAACGGTACTTTGCATGAAATCGATGATGTCCCTGCGCTGAATAAAAAGCTCAAGCATGATATCGAAGTGGTTGTTGACCGCGTTGTTATCCGAGAAGACATTAAAGGGCGCTTGGCGGATAGTGTTGAAACCGCACTTAAACTTGCCGATGGCCTCTGTATTGCCGAAGATGCCACAAATGGAGACATCCAGATGTTTAGCGAGAAATTCGCTTGTCCTGTTTCAGGCTTTACCATCCCTGAAATTGAACCACGTTTATTCTCATTCAACTCTCCCCATGGCGCATGCCCTAATTGTGATGGTTTGGGTCAAAAAATGTATATTGATCCGAACTTGGTTGTCCCTGACCCCAGCAAGTCAATTGCAAGTGGCGCAGTGGAGCCATGGAGCAAGAATTTTGCCCCGTTTTACATGCAAGCCATGGAGGCCGTTGCCAAACATTACGGTTTTAAAACCTCAACGCCATGGTCGAAATTAAAACAAGCAGAGCGCGATCTGATTTTACATGGCTCTGGCGACGAGATTATTCCGATCACTTATAAAAGTAAAACAGACAGCGCATGGAAAAGTAACAAACCGTTTGAAGGTGTTATCCCTTCACTTGAGCGGCGCATGATTGAAACAGATAGCGCGTCCGCGCGTGACAGCATTTCACAATATCAAAGTAGTGATTTTTGTGAGGTCTGTGAAGGAGCGCGCCTAAAACCAGAGAGTTTGGCCGTAAAAATTGATATGAAGCATATCAGTGAGATTGCGGCGCTTTCTATTGAAGACGCAACAAAATGGTTTGGTAGCTTAGAAAAGAAACTGGATAAACAGCGCCAAGAAATTTCAAAACCAGTCCTAAAAGAAATCAATGAACGCCTAACATTCTTAATGAATGTCGGATTAGAGTATTTAACGCTGTCACGTTCTTCTGCGACATTATCGGGCGGGGAGTCACAGCGTATTCGTCTTGCCTCACAAATTGGATCTGGCTTAACGGGTGTGCTTTATGTCCTTGATGAACCCTCAATCGGCCTGCATCAACGTGACAACAACCGCCTTCTTAAAACGCTGATGCGTCTGCGTGACATCGGCAATACTGTTATTGTCGTTGAACATGATGAGGACGCAATACGTGCCGCCGATTATCTGCTTGATATCGGCCCGGGCGCCGGTGTGCATGGTGGGCGAATTGTTGCTGAAGGCACGCCTAAACAAGTCATGAAGGCAAAGAATTCTATCACGGCAGATTACCTGACGGGCCGCATTGAAGTGCCTATCCCGGCCAAACGTCGCAAAGGTAAAAAAGGTGAAAACCTAAAACTGATCGGTGCAAGCGGTAACAATCTGAAAAATATTTCTGGGACAATCCCTCTGGGCACCATGACCTGCGTGACGGGCGTTTCGGGGTCGGGGAAATCAACCTTTACGCTTGATACATTGTTCCGCGCTTGCTCACAAAAACTGATGCGTTCACGCGAACAGCCTTTGCCCTATAAAGACATCCAAGGGTTAGAGTTTTTAGATAAAGTCATCGACATTGACCAATCCCCTATTGGGCGAACACCGCGCTCTAACCCTGCAACATATACAGGGGCGTTTACACCCATTCGCGAGTGGTTTGCAGGCCTGCCAGAGGCCAAAGTCCGCGGCTATGGCCCCGGGCGTTTTTCCTTCAACGTTAAAGGCGGACGTTGTGAGGCCTGCCAGGGCGACGGCGTCATAAAAATTGAAATGCATTTTTTACCCGATGTTTATGTCACCTGCGAAACCTGCCAGGGGCAACGGTATAACCGCGAAACGCTTCAGGTTAAATTTAAAGGAAAAACGATTGCCGATATCTTGGATATGACCATCGAAGACGCCGCCGATTTCTTTAAGGCCGTGCCGAGCATTCGCGATAAAATGGAAACGTTAAAAGAAGTTGGCCTTGGGTATATCAAGGTCGGCCAGCCCGCGACGACGCTATCAGGTGGTGAAGCACAGCGCGTGAAGCTCTCAAAAGAATTGAGCAAGCGTTCAACAGGCAAAACACTTTATATTTTAGATGAACCAACAACAGGCCTGCACTTTGAAGATGTGCGTAAACTCCTAGAAGTGCTCCACAGCCTTGTCGACAAAGGCAACACCGTTGTGATTATTGAACATAATTTAGAGGTTATCAAAACTGCCGATTATATCATCGACATCGGCCCCGAAGGCGGCCACAAAGGCGGCACAATTTTAGCCACCGGCACCCCCGAAGACATCGCCGCCGTAGCAGAAAGCTACACAGGCCAATATCTAAAACCGATTTTAGAGAAAACCCAAGATAAAGAAAAAGCGGCATAAAAGCCGCTTTTTTTATTATATTATAAAATGAAGTTTACGATTTTTTAGGTGCAGATAATAAAGCTGCATTTGTTTTGGAAATAATTTCCAAAGATTGTGCTTTATACTTTGATGGATCTGCTTTGATACTAAAGGAGCGAGAACGGCTTGTTCCGCCACCAAGTACCATCGTAAAGACATTTGCTGCTTCTTCGGCAACTTTCATGCCACCTGATGTTGCATCAACAATTGTCCCAAACTCTTTTCCTGATTCAACGGGTTGACCCAAAATCAAAGCTGGTGTTCCATTATTAAATGTTGATGAGCCACCTTTTACAAAACGGATAGTGCCTTCGGTAATCGCAAGGTTTTGTCCTACCTTCATCGATGAAGTTGAAATCCCTGCTCTACCTTCAGCAACAGCGAAATCAACCAAGTACGTGGCACTCACAACAGCCGCCCCTTTGTTTTGTGCGTAGTCTGCCATCTTCATGTCTGGTGCGCCTAAGACTCCAAATCCTTTTGATTTTGAAGGCATATCCGCCATCAAGATGATCCCTGTATTACCAAACGCCGAAGGCTGAAAGTATTGCGTTTTACCATATTCAGAGAGCAAACCTGATTCATCTAACAAATAAGGAAAGTTTTCTTTGCTCGCTTTTTGATATTGATCCGAAGACGTCAAGGACGAGCGATCAACAACATTATACCCTGCTGATTTTAACTTTGATACAAAATCATTATAGGCTGCATTGGTGATCTCTTGCTTTAGTTGATCAGTCACACCTTCAAGTTTTACTTTTCCCGTTGAATTACCACCACTTACAGCACCTCCTAAAACTGTGCCGCGTGCCTTGCTTGTTTCTTTAGATGATTCAGCAAAACCAACTTTGAAAGAGCCGATGACAACATTTTGAATATCGGAAATACTCCCTTCAGTTTTTATGTCTGAAGCTGATGTTAAGCCAAAAACGCTATCTTTGTTTTTTCCCCGCGTTGCAACGCCATCTGTACTGCTAACACTACAAGCGGAAACTGCCAAAATTAATGGCAAAACAAGTAATTTATTCATAATACCCCCTTTTTATTGTTCATGAATAAAGGAGAATTATCATTTCTGTATAGCTTTACAATCGGAATTTATCGTTTAAAAAAAAGAGATAACACCTAAAGAGAGACCACTAATCAGCACCCACAGCACTAGTCCATGAATTAGTGGCCTTGAGCCGACTTGTTTTAGGGCTTCAACTGACAACCCTGCTCCAATTAAAAATAGGGTTAGAACAAGTAAGCGTTTTGCTTTTTCGGCGATGATATCACCTGCGGGTTGTAGCGCAGGAATGAACGTGACCAAAGCCGCCATGACAACAAAACCAGCAATGAACCATGGCAGTTTTACTTTGGCACTCTCACCGCCCGCCTTGTTGTCTTTGCGTGCCATCATAAACGCAAGTGCGAGAACGAGCGGGATAATCCAAAGCGCGCGGACAAGCTTTACCGTTGTGCCAACCTCTAAAGCCTGTTCGCCATATTGCATGCTCGCCCCCACAACGGAGCTGGTATCATGGATAGCAAGCGCCGCCCATATACCAAACTGCTCTTGGCTAAGACCCGCCCAATGGCCGATAATTGGAAAGATAATCAGTGCCAGCGCGTTTAGACTAAACACGACACCAAGCGCAACTGTGATTTCATGCTCTTTTGCTTTTAGGACAGGAGCCGCCGCGGCAATGGCACTGCCCCCGCATATTGCCGAGCCAATGGTAATAAGCGCGGCAATATTGCTTTCAACCTTCAACAGACGCCCCAGTAATACACCAAGACCAATTGCAAATGTAATGCTCAGCGCCGTATAGAAAAACCCACCTAAACCCGCCTCAACAATCACAGATAAATTCATCCCCGCGCCAAGCCCTACGATGGACAGCGCCAATAGTTTTTTTGAATAAATCTGTGTTTGTTTTTGGTACGGATTGCGAAGCGTCAAGGCAAAAATAATACCGCCAATAAGCGCCGCCCAACTTGGAACAATCGGTAAAAGGCATAAAGCCGCCAGTGTTAAAAATAAAATTTTAGAAAATAGATTAAGCGTCACGTTTAGTGTATTCCGCCTTATCGACAGGCTTCCCATAGAGCCATCCCTGGCCCTTATCAACACCAATCTGCGTGAGGTAGTTCATTTGTTTTTCTGTCTCAACCATTTCGGCGATTGTTGTAATACCAAGGTCTTTACACATTCTTACAAGGTTTCGCACCATCGCCTCATCCTTGATGGAGTTCTCTGCATCACGGACATATTTACCATCAATTTTTACGCAATCAATTTCGAGACCGTTTAAATATTGGAAACTCGCCGCGCCTGCGCCAAAATCATCCAGGCATACTTCAAATCCTTGTTTACGGAGCACTTGAATAAAGCCGTTAACCTTGACCAAATCTCCAATCGATGTGCTCTCTGTTATTTCAAACATAAGATTTTTAGGGCTTACGCCTGTCTCCTTGATAATACCCGTTAGCTTTTTGAAAAAACTTTCACTTTGAATAGACTGTCCCGAAATATTTACCGCAATACGGAGCCCGGGCGTTTTATCTTTATGACGAGAGATATAGCCAATAGCTTGTTTGATGATCGCCATATCAATATCGGGCGCAATACCAATATCCTCACCAAACACAATCAATTCATAAGGGGAATCATTCGTGGTAAACCTAACGAGTGCCTCGAAATGGCAAATTTCCTCACTTGGTAAAAAAACAATCGGTTGGAACTGTATTTTAAACGCCTGCTGCCCCACCAATGTTTTAAGGCGCGTAATTTTATCCGCATTTTCTTGTAAATATTGGTCAAAGCTTTTGCTTAAATCTGTGCTGGTTGCATCAAGACCCATTTCTTCAAACTGTTTCATGGTATAAAGAAGCGCGCGGCGTGCCTCGCGCTCATTTAATGCACCCATATCAGCATGCGCGGTTTTTGTTTTAATATCAACGCGCCCTGCACTGGGCTTTGATTCCTTAATCAATTGCTGAATTTTTTGTTCAATATAATCGCCCGTGATTGCGGTATCATGGATAAGGGCATATTTATTATCATTCATCTGACTTGCAGCGTTGCCTTTATAGGATTGCTCTTTCAAAAGCATCTTAAACTTATGGTCAAATTTTTCTGCTTGATCAGGGGATAAATTCGCTTTTACTTTTTCGATGTGATCCGATTCAAGAAAAGTAACATCTAAGGTCTTACCCTCACGTTTTGCTTCGTCAAAAGCCTTAATAGCGGACATCTCAAATTCTTTTTCGTCAAGAAGATTAACATCCTGATATGCGCCCGCCGCCAAGAAATCGTGAAAGGAAGGGGTGGCATTAAAGGTTAAAAAGATATGCGGATTTTCTGGGATATACATACCCATCAGCAACGCTTTTTGAAAAGCTTTTGTTTCAATGTGAACAAGATCAACCATAAGCGGACCAATACGCCCAGATTTTTGCCCGCTACGTAAAAAAGCCTTCAACGCCTCTGCGCTCTCATTACTAAAAAGGGAAAAACAGCTTTTACCGACTAAGCTTTTATCCGGCGCGCCGATAAGGCTGCGTGTTTGACCTGCCGAAAAGACAATATTATGATTTGGGTCAAGCTCAATCAGAAAATCAGAAGCAGCAAAAGAGAACGCTACAAAGCGATCACGAAGGTCTCTCATGGTTTGAATTTCAGACATATGTCACAGTACCTGAATACATCTTTAAAAATACTAAATTTTTAAAGGCCAGAGATTAAATACCCTAAAGATATATAAATAGCAGCATGCAGCGCCCCTACGGCAATATTTCTATCATCGACAATCTCACGCATTGTGGTGATATTAAAAAATATAATACGCTCAGCAATATACGTAATAATCTTCAAAACGATCACCGCGCAAATCGAAATAATAATCCATGGCAAAACAACCATTTTAAAATCATAGACTTCAAAGAAATCAAAGTTTGATGCAATGGTAATCGCAAAAGCAGTCGCGATTTTTTGTCCACTAAAGGACAGCGACAAAGCAATATTGCCACTTTTTAGCTCTTCTTGAATCCGATGGTTACTGTGCAAAAACCGAAAAGCGCGACGTCTAAGATATGTAATCAACGTCATGATGATTTGTGAAACAATAAACGCGACGAGTAAAACAGTAATGTCCTCATAGGCATTATTTGTAACCCAAATCATAATGGAGCGTATAATAATTGCCGCCGCCAGCACATTAGCTGTATCGGCAATAGCAACTGCCACGTTCCCTTTTGAAATTTCGTCACGCAATGAAATATCAGGAAGTGCAAACTTATCAAAGATAATTCGCGTGAGCATCATCAACGCAACACCTAGCACCCCAAATCCAGCCACATAAAGCGCAGAATGAAAAAGATCACCACTAGGGTGGCCATAAAGTGTCCCGCTCAACATGATAGCAAGTGCGAGCGTCACACCCCCTACAGATATACCAAAGGCCGCATTATCTTTTTTCAAAATTTCTTCGGAGGCATTGATATGCGCGATTTTTCCAGAAAATAGCCGCAAGCAAGTAAATAGGGCAATCACAATTAAGAGATTAATCAAGATCACATTGTTTAAACTTGTATCCCAATAAATAAAATCCATAACGCCCCCGATTGTGTAAAACGAGTCATAATAACACTGAAAGCGTTCTTAAAAACAGGATATTTTGGTTTTAGTAAAAAGCCTTTAAAAAAACAGCTCAGTTAACACTTAATCTGCCTTTGATGATTTTTTCTTATTATTTGTCTTTTGTTTATGAATGTAAGAGAGAAAATCTTCTGTAATTTGGCTGCTCAAGAACAACGCTTTATCCGTTGGTACAAAAAACTTAACGATAAAAGCGTTATGGCCCAACTCTGTTGTTTTGATAAAATATTGCGGGTGCGGATCTGGGAAATCAACACCCGCTTTTTTCTCAAGACGTTTATTAAACTGAACGGCCTTATCTTCAAACGGCGCAAAATACCCTTGTGTCATTTCTTTCAGCTTATTCATCGCAAGCTTGGTATCAAAATCCGTGTATTGCGTTACAATAGAAAATTCATGATAAATATAATCTTTACGTGATTTTGTGTTCTCAACATTAAGTGACAAGAAACGGCTATTGGGGATATGAACGATTTCACCAGTAAATTGATATGACTTACCCGTCACATCAATTTTTTCCAAACTGGTGGTCATAGCAGTCATTTTCATGACCTCACCCGTCACATCATCAATTGTGATCCAATCGCCAACGTCAAAGTTTTTGTTCGATACAATAAGAAAGCCTCCTGTTAAGCACATAAGAAGCTCTTTAGTGGTCAAAACCACAGCAACCGCAACAGCTGTTAATGACAGAGCAAATGTTTGCAGTTGCGGCGCCCAAATTAAAATCAAACCCACAATAAGAGCGGTCGACGCCCCATTATTCACCCGATTAATCCAGCGGCGTTGATCCTTATTCAAGATTTCTTTTTTATTTTTTATAAAGCGAATAATGAAAAGGCGTAAAATCAAAATACCAATAACAATAAGAACACTCGTGATCGCTCCTCTGACGAAAAAGTGATTGCTGAGGAATTCAAACATTTCAGTGGAGTATTGTTCTAGACTAACTGTCATTATCGCTTCTTTTTTAAAGGGTTGGTTTCACAAATACGCCACAAGACTTTTCAGTCTTTAGGAGACAAATTTTGTGATGATTGATTTTTGATTGGTGCGGGTGGCCGGACTTGAACCGGCACTCCTTGCGGAACTGGATTTTGAGTCCAGCGCGTCTACCAATTCCACCACACCCGCACACATTCGATATGTCTTGGTTCGACAAAAAGTGTTTTATAAGGGTTATTTGTGAAAATCAAGCATATTGCGCTCATTCTCAAAAAACGACATAGTCAGGCCATGACAGACCAAACAAACATTCGCGCCCTATCAACCCTTTTGACCGACATTCAGGCACAAATAACAGGACAAAGCATTACGTTAAAAGAGCTTGTTGTAGCCTTTCATGAGCGCGGCTTTGGCTTTTTGCTCTTTTTCTTTGCGCTTCCTGCCGCCCTTCCCCTTCCGGGCCTTGGCATAAATACGATTATTGCGCTACCGCTTATCTTATTAACGGCGCAACAGGCTATGGGTCGCCATACAATTTGGATGCCGCAGAAAATTGCGAATAAATCCATCTCACAAAAAACTGTCATCGGCTTTACCGATAAGGCCGCGCCATGGATCAAACGCCTTGAATTTTTTATACGCCCCAGATTGGGATTTATAACGCAGGGCTTATTTTCAAATATCATTGGAGTCATGGGCTTTATCATGGCTTTTGCCGTTGCAGTCCCCTTACCTCTCACCAATACGGTGCCTAGCTTAGGCATTGCCCTTATGGCAATAGGGGTTTTGATGCGCGATGGTCTTGCCGTGATTATTGGCGCTCTTATTGGCCTATTATGGGTTGGTATGCTTTTATATTTTACACTTCATTTTGGTATAGAGGGAATCACCATTACTAAAGATTTCATCAAATCCTTTCTTTAAGCAGAATTTGGGCGTAAAATATACTTATGATAAAACTTATTGAACGTACATTGTCTTGCCCTTTTGCAATGCCCTTTTTGATGGCACTCATTTCTGCCGCCGCTCTTGGCATGGCACTCATCAGCCAATATGTCTTTGGCCTTGCGCCATGTAACCTTTGCATAATCCAGCGCTTCCCCTTCGGAATTGTTATTGGCTTAGGACTCATTGGACTTCTCTTTGCCAAGAAAAACCGTAAGCTTAGCGTTGCAACGATGGGTTTAATCAGCCTCACCTTTTTTGCCAACAGCGTTATTGCCTTTTATCACACTGGCGTTGAACTCAAATGGTGGAAGTCATTCTTGGAAGGTTGCGCCGTTCCTCAATTAAGTAGTGATATCAACGAGATGATGGCGCAAATTGAAGCGGCTACAAAAGTTGTGCCTTGCGATGAAATCCCATGGAGTGACCCAATATTCAATCTATCTATGGCCAATTACAACGTGATTTTTTGCTTTGGTCTTGGCGTTATTGCGATAGTGTCGGCGCGCCTGATGTGGAAAAATAGAGAGATGAAATCGCCTCATTCATCCAATTAACATTAAAACAGCTTAATATCCTTGGTGATATCTTTAAGGCTGTCATTCACCTTTTCGTTTACTTTATCTTTGGCTTTATTGAGCACCGCGTCCTTATCAACCAAAAGACCTTCTTTGCTTATTTGCTTTTCAGCAGCCCTAATATATTCAATCAATATTTGAGATACTGCCTCTTTAGCCAAAACACCGTTCGACTTCGTCCCAATTCCAGAAAGACGTACCGCAGGCAATTTAATAGTGCCAATGTCCTTATTTAAAAGTGTTATAGAGGGGTTTATAGTTGACTGATTGATCACCATTTTTTCAATAATCACTCGAATGGCTTCACTCCCAACACTGTCACGCTGTTTTTTACGGCCCGCTAATTCTTTAAGAGCTTGTAAATTTGTGCCTTTTTCAGTGATCTCCAAATTGATCACGCCTCCATTAACCTGAATATCATTGAAGTTGATCAAGGCTTTAGAGAACGCCTTTAAACCGACATCAACTTCAGAAACCGTTATGATATGACGGTTTTTAAATCCCGATGGATTGGCAATTTTAATCCCCTTCACCGTTGCCGTCTTATCTTTTAACGAAACACTGAGGGATGAAATAGACACATTCACACCCAGAGCATTTGTCGCAATCTTCTCAGCCATGTTTTTGGCTATACTGCCGAAGTTCAGATAAAGAAAAATCCCGCCCCCAATGACAAGAGCGAGAACAATCAAAGATAAGAATTTAAAGAGTTTTTTCATATAGAGGTTATAGACCAGACATAGATAAATTTAAACCCCTCGATGGTCTATCTCTTATCTGTCTAGCAGCCGCGCCTAATCCACCGCCTGTAATACCGCCACCAATTAGAGAAGACAAATATAAGAGCTGATACGCGCTCTCTGTGCTCGCGTTAAAGTGATCGACCATATTGAATTTGTCCGTTGCAAAATCAGCAACTAACACAGATGTTGCAAAACAAAAGCCAGCGACAAGTCCATATTTTGCAGCCTTATCAGACATCTTTTATGCACCTAACAAAGACATAAAACCACTAACGCCCATAAATAACATGGCGTAAAATAAAAAGAAACCAATGGACTGCTTAAGCGTCCGCTCTTTACCAAAATTGAATATATCGTCAAACATAGCGTGCCTTGTCCTTTATAAATGCATTTAATGTGATTATCGCAACTAATAAGCACGTGTAACCCGCACAAGTCAAGGAGTTTTAAGAGTTAGCCATAAAAAAGGGCGGAGATAACCCCGCCCTTTTTGGAACCTTAAATATTAAGAAAGGTTATTTCTTAATTGTGGTCAATAATGCCACTGGGATAAGACCCAAGATAACGCTTGTTTCGTAAGCCAGGTAAACAGCGACCACTGTCAGTAGGACAGAGAAAATATCGCTTGTCAGTTTACGGCTTGTCAAAATGAGACCCGATACCGTCAGCACGAATAACGAGCCGATGATGGTATAAATCTCACTGCCGACGAAGAATGATCCGCCGCCATCAACAACCCCTACTAGTCCCAAGAAATGGACTAATGTCGTGGATATCCCCACGAGTAGGGTCAGTGATAGGACATAGAACCAAATAGCTCCTGTCGTTGACCGAGTGTGACCTACGTCTAAGATTTTATCTAACATGTGCAACCTCCTATGTTTGCGTTCGTTAAAAAATACTGTTTTAAGCACCGGTATTCTTATGCGCCGTGTTACTTATCCCAGTATAGAAAATCCCCCCAGCTTTCGTGAATGAAATTTGGTAGGAACTTTCGTCCCGTCTCCTGAAGTTCATATATTGATGGCAGCCTTGGCGCCCTGAGCGGGTGCACGTGACACTCATGGGGCATTTTTGCGCCCTTCTTTGTGTTACAGGGTTTGCAGGCTGCGACAATATTGTCCCAGGATGTTCTTCCGCCGCGTGACCTTGGGATCACGTGGTCAAATGTCAGTTGAGCGGTTTTAAATTGGCCACTGCAATATTGGCAGCGCCAGCCATCGCGCAAAAAGACATTAAATCTTGTAAAAGCCGGTTTTTGGGATAAAGGCATGTATTCCTTTAAGGCCAAAACACTCGGCAATTTAAATTCTTGGCTCGGAGAATGAATAACACGATCATATTCAGACAGAACCGTCACACTACCCCGAAAAACGGCCTTAACAGATTCCTGCCAAGACCACAAAGATAAGGGAAAGTAGCTCAGCGGACGATAATCCGCATTTAGTATCAAAGCTGGACTACTGTCCAATGAGAGTGCCGATGGCGAAGAAGCCTGTATCGGCGCGTATTGTGTGACAAAATTGTCGTGCATGGTTCGATCTCCTTTCATGCATAAGAGCCCGAGGATCGGGGGGAGATCTACTGGCAGGATAGTCTTATGAGATCTCGCCTTCTCTACTATAATTATATATTAAATTTTATGAAACACCAAAGAAATACAAGGGTTTTAAGCATAACAGCCATGCACTAAACACATAATATTTCAGATTATGACAATTTATCAACCCCTTAGACGAAATAATATTACAAAAAATATTTTACGTTTTTTGTTTAAAAAGACGCATTAGGGCATTGATTTAAAGAGATTTTAATGATTTTTAGCGAAATATGTTCTGAAGAAAGCCTGCGCCGCTCTCGATACCATCATTGTCAATGCTGTGGCCAAGATATTTGGTCATATGTCCAGTAACGTCAAAGCCTGCTTGTTCCAATTCGCTGCGCGCGTGATGATACGATTCGATGGGTACAACCTCATCGGACTCTCCATGGACAATATGTATCGGAACTTTATGGGCAATACTCAAATCTTTGGTATTAATAAGCGATCCTGAATAGGCCAAGATCCCCGCAATTTTTTCACCGCGGCGTAACCCATTATGCAGGCTCATCATGGCCCCCTGGGAAAACCCGCCTAAGGCCATGTCTTTATTGTCTAATCCATAATGATCAAGAATTTCATCCAGATATTTATGCAGGTGCGGCGCAGCTTGATGGACGCCCTTCAAATATTTTGCAGGATCACGATCTACCACCAAATCATCGGCAGGATTTGCCCCGCGTAAGGAAAACCATTGATACCCCATACTCGGCGCAATCTCACAACGAAACGGCGCATCAGGAGAGACAAACACAGCCTCTGGCAAAGCCCGATCGAGATACGGAGCAAGCGAGATCAGGTCCTGCCCGTTGGAGCCATAACCATGGAGAAGCACAACAACTTGCTTTGGTTTGTTTCCCGATGAGGGATCTTGAGTATAGGTATTCAATGAAAAAGCCATAAAGATTTATGACTGATCTGCGATTAAAACTCAATATCCAGCTCGTATTTAAACGTATTATCCTGGGCGGCGTCACTTATGCCGCGAAAATACGCAAGCTCCATCTGCACACCCTCACCCAAGGCAGGAACATCAAATACAATTGCAGGGCCAAATTGATGGGCTTGCTCGCTAAAGCCGTTATTATCCTTTACCCGCCCTAAATCCCAATAATATTCTGGCCCCACTCGAAAGCCATCATAGTCGCGATATAGTCCAAAAGCAAAATCTAGCTCTACGCCGTCTTCGGCCTTATCACCCACGTCATGGGCAGTATCTATATTAAATTGATAGGTAAATTTTTCTGATTTTTTACGCCCAAGGAGCTCTAAGCCAACCGAATCAGCATCTCCAAGCAAATCAACGTCATACACACCCCGAATAGCTGTTTCCATCCAGTCATTTTTATCTGTGAGCAAATACATTGCCCGAAACTCAGCCTTATCGATTTCAGCGGAGTTGCCATCATCTTTTTCAAATTCGCCTGCAAAAGTAACGGCAAAGCGCTCTGTTACGCCGTATTCAAAACGGTTTTTCATATCCCAAGACTGCTCATTGTTATCTTGCCTATAAACAAGGCGATTATTCAGCTCTAACTTGCCTTTGGAGATGGATGGAGATGACACATTCTGAGCCTGCGCAGGCCCTGTCATAACAACTAATAAAATAAAAGAGATAAGATATTTCATAAAATCCTCTGTTTTTTCAATACAGAACTTTTAGCGTACTGTTTTAACAAAAGGAACAATTATAGGGTTAAATCATTGTAATATTGTTATTTCATCAAATAAGGGATAGATCATCTATATGCATTTTGTTTTCAAAATAATATTTTTAGCAGTTATTTTAGCTCCCTCTATATCTTGGGCGCAGGATGGTCGCGTTAATCCTGCGCAAGCAAGTGCAATAACAAAACAATTGAACGATCAAAAAACGGTTGAACAAACAATAACGGATCGCGTTAAAAATTCTGACGATCATAATTATTTAAGTTTTTCATACGAAAATGATTTGATTGGTGGCGGGACGGACGAAAACTATACCAGCGGTCTGCGTATTACCTATTTTGACACCGAAGCAACCGTTCCAGCCCCGCTCGTAGAACTCGCGGAATTTATCCCCACTTTTGATCTCAATGAAACAACGGCAACTTTTTTCACCTTCGGGCAAAATATTTACACCCCGCAAGACATTACAATCCGACCCCTCCAACAAAATGATCGCCCCTACGCCGCATGGATTTATGGGTCTGTGGGCCTTGCCACCGTGACCAAAGATCACATTGACGAGTTAGAATTCACACTTGGCGTTGTCGGGCCGGAAGCGCTTGGCGAGCAGACACAAAAGCTCATCCATCGTCACTTAACAAATTCAGATATTCCTAAAGGGTGGAGCCATCAGCTCAAATTCGAACCAGGCGCGATTATCTCGTGGCGCCGACGCTGGCCTGCTTTTTACACGGCCAATATTGGTGACTTTAGACTGCGGGCTGAACCGGACGTGAACATTTCTTTGGGTAACGTCTATACATACGCAGGGACAGGCGGCGTTATTACCTTTGGCCCCTATAATGATCGCATTCAAGATACGCCGCCACGCGTGCGCCCCTCCATGCCCGGAACAGGTTTTTTTGACACACCTGATCGTGACTTTAGCTGGAATTTATTTGCAGGATTAGACGGGCGCGCCATGGGACGCAACATCTTCCTAGATGGTAATACATTCCGTAATAGTCACGATGTCGATAAGAAAATTTTAGTTGGAGATGTAAACGCGGGTCTTGCCATTAGCTACGATGATTACCGTTTATCCTATACGCTCAATTACCGCACACGCGAATTTGACGGGCAAGATGATCCGAGCATCTTTGGATCCATATCACTCACAACACGCTTTTAAATCCTCAACCTCTCTGATACGATGTCGCGGTAAGATACAAAAGGATTTCAAAATGAATTACGATATTATTCACATCGCGGGCAAACCGCATGTGCTTGTGCCACTTCACGATTATACGGCCTTAAAGAATGAGGGAAAAAACAATACCCTGCCCGGTGAAGTCCTCCAAGAACTTGCCTTGGAAAAGAAAAGCCCGATTAAAATTATTCGCACCTATCGTGGCATGACCCAAGATGACCTTGCCCGTGCAACCGATATATCACGCCCGTACCTCACGGAAATAGAAACGGGTCGTAAGGATGGATCAATCAAAACCCTCAAAAGCATCGCAAATGCTTTGGGCGTCCCTTTAGAGATGTTGGCTTAAACTTTAACGCTTCAAACTGCCCATTACACCGCGAAGGAGCTCGCGGGCAATTGTTCGGCCCACAGATGAACTCACGGAACGCACGAGCGATTTCATAGCCGCTTCCCCTATGCCTTGACGGTTTGATTTTCTCTTGCTGGACTTTGATTTTTCGCCTGCCTCTTGTGCTTTTTCTGCAGCTTCACTCGCTTTTTCAGCGCGCTTTTGCAAAATTTCATAGGCACTTTCACGGTCTTGCGTTTCGTCATATTTGCCGCCAACACCATCAGCTTGTAACGCCATACGTTTGGCTTCGGCGCTTGCTGGACCTAATTTACCCATAGGCGCGGGCGCACCAAAACACGCTCTACCATTGATGGATTCCCTTTACCCTCAAGGGTTGACACCAAGGCCTCACCCACGCCCAAATCTGTAATCACCTCTGCGACATCAAATTTGGGATTAGTGCGATAGGTTTGCGCAGCTTGTTTAATGCCCGTTTGCTGTTTAGGTGTAAAAGCGCGCAAAGCATGTTGAATCCGATTACCCAATTGCCCCAAAACTGTATCAGGCACATCGGCAGGGTTTTGTGTTATAAAGAAAATACCAACGCCTTTGGAGCGAATAAGACGCACAACCTGCTCAACTTTTTCAAGTAGCGCCTTAGGGGCATCATCAAACAATAAATGCGCTTCATCGAAAAAGAACACAAATTTAGGTTTGGAAGCGTCCCCTGCCTCGGGCAACTCCTCAAAAAGCTCTGATAGCATCCAAAGCAAGAACGTCGCATAAAGGCGCGGGCTATTCATTAACTGATCCGCAGCCAGAATGTTGACATATCCCTTGCCATCCATATCACAGCGAATGAGGTCTTTTAAATCGAGCGCAGGTTCACCATAAAATGACCCCGCCCCTTGATCTTCAAGGCGTAAAAGTGAACGCTGAATAGCGCCAATTGATTGCTTGCTCACCATTCCATACGTCGATGAGATTTCACTGGCACGTTCTGCCATAGAAATAAGAAGCGCGCGCAAATCTTTTAAATCAAGGATAAGCATCCCTTCTTCATCGGCAAGACGGAACGCAATATTAAGCACGCCCTCTTGCGTATCGTTTAGCTCTAACATACGCGCCAATAGAATGGGGCCAATTTCAGATACTGTTGTCCTAATCGGATGGCCTTGCTTGCCAAAAACATCCCAAAATGTAACGGGATAAGCCCGTGATGGATAATCCCCTAAACCAATAGCCTCGGCACGTTTAACCAAAAACTCCTGCTTTTCTGAAGGCTGGCAGATTCCTGACAAATCACCTTTAATATCAGCCATGAATACAGGCACGCCTGCATCGGAAAACCCTTCTGCTAAATTTTGAAGGGTAACTGTTTTACCTGTTCCCGTTGCACCAGCAATAAGCCCGTGACGATTTCCCCATTTGAGATCGAAATAGAGTTTGTTCTCAGGATTTCCCGTTTCAGATCCGATATAAATGGCATCATCACGCAATGTCATAGGCATACTTTCTTTTTCAAAAATTACAGTTTTGTCTCATAAAAATCAAAGTCACGGTCATGTTTTAAAGATGGCACGGCAAAACGTGCTTTGGTCACATCCTCAAAATGAAGCTTGCGGGTAATGAAGCCTTCTTTTTCTTCGGACATTTCTGCCAAAACTTGACCCCATGGGCCAACAATCATCGTGTGGCCATAAGTCCTGCGCCCTCCCGCATGATCCCCCACCTGCGCAGGCGCTAGAACATAACTGCCTGTTTCAATGGCACGCGCCCTAAGCAAGGTTTCCCAATGTGCCTTGCCTGTTGGCTCTGTAAATGCAGCGGGGACAGCCATAATCTCCGCCCCTTTTTGTGCCATCTGACGATAGAGTTTTGGAAAACGCACATCATAACAAATACTCAAACCAAGCGGTTTCCAAGGCGTCTTAACAACGGCCGCTTTGTTTCCTGCTATGAAATTATCGCTTTCACGGTGGCTCTCGCCCGTGGCTAAATCACAATCAAACAGATGTATTTTATCATATGTCGCCATAAGCTGGCCTGTCTTGCTAAACAAAAAGCTACGATTGGCCATCTTATCATCACTGACTTTGATCTTCATTGATCCAATCAAAATCCAAACTTTTAAGCTTTTGGCAAGCTCACTAAAAAAAAGTGGCCCTGGATGTTTGTTTTCAGGAAGCGCCGTTTCAAGAGATTTTGCCGAGCTTTCTGCCATGAAATCTGTGTTCTCTGGGGTCAAAACAAACTCTGCCCCCTCATCTACCGCTTGTTTTATAAGCTTACCAGCCTTGGTGAGGTTTTGTTCAATTTTTGTCCCGCTATTAAGCTGGATGCAAGCAACTGTAAGGGGACTAGACATTAAGCATACCGTCCAATTGACCCTTGGCTTCCAGCGCATGAAGATCATCGCATCCGCCAATAAGAACGTCATTCACAAAAATCTGCGGCACAGATTTTGGGCCGCCTGTCCGCTGCACCATTTTGGCGCGCGCTGGCTCATCACCCGTAATATCATATCCTGTGTACTTTACTTTTTTCTTATCTAAAAGCGCCAGCGCTCGTGTGCAATAGGGGCAGGTTGTCCAATAATACACTTCGACTTTGGCTTGTTGACTTTTTGCGGCGCTCATTAAAAATTCCTCACTTTTAAAATTGATAGAAACACTATAAAAATAAAATTATGGATACGAAAGCTTTAATTATAGGCGGCGGCATTGCTGGGCTGACTTTGTCGGGCTTATTGGGCAAAATGGGTCTTGAAACCGTGATTATTGATAATGGCGGGCTTGTGAGCGCCGAAGATGTCAAACGATCAAGCCGCACTGCTGCGCTCATGAATACATCACTCCATGTGATTGATGCTGTTGGCTTAAAAAGTTATATCCGCACGATTGGCACGCCGCTTAAACAAATGCGTCTGAAGGATGATGGCAATCCTAGCCTGCCGATCAAACAGGTTGATTTTCCTGCCAACGATATTGGGCTTGAGCAATTTGGCTATAACGTCCCGAACTTAGCGCTAAAAAAAATGCTTCAAGATCATTTGAAAAGCTTAAAATCAGTAACATTTTTATCTGAAACAACACTTGATGATTATCTTGTTAAAAACAACAAAGTCTATGCTCTTTTGGGTCATGGCCAAACCGTGACGGCTGATATCATTATAGGTTGCGATGGCAGAAAATCAAAAGTGCGGGCGGGTGCGGGTATAGCTGTAAAAGAACAAGACTATGATCAAAGCGCAATCACATGCGTTATAAGCCATTCCAAATCCCACGATAACACCTCAACCGAGCACCACCGTTCAGGCGGTCCGTTTACAATTGTACCGATGGAAGGCAATCAATCCGCGATTGTTTGGGTTGAAAAGACAAGCGAAACAGAGCGCCTTTTAGCTTTACCCAAAGATTTGTTTGAAAAAACAATCCAAAAGAACTCCCACGGAATTGTTGGGCAGATTAAGCTAGAGAGTAACCCCGAAAGCTGGCCACTAAAAACTTTACGTGCCACAAAACTGACAGCGCCCCGCGTTGCCCTCGCCGCCGAAGCCGCCCACGTCATGAGCCCGATTGGCGCGCAAGGCCTAAACCTGTCTTTGCGTGATATCGCCTCTTTGGCTGAATGTTTGATTGATACTGCGCGTGTTGGCGGTGACATTGGCTCGCATGCCACGCTTCATGCCTATGAAAGTCGTCGCAAGCTTGATATTCTGACCCGTGTAGAAGGGATTGACACATTCAATAAAGCTGTTAGCAACAATGTTTCTTTAATTCGTATATTACGCCGCGCTGGCCTGACCAGCCTTGACGCACTGCCACCACTGAAACAATTTATTATGCACCAAGGCTTAGCACCAAATATGGATGAAGGGCGCCTGATGCGCGGGGAGTCGCTTTAAAGCTCTTTTTATTTACGAATTGTGCGTGTTAGGGTCAGCACATTTACAGCTTTGGCCCCCGCCGCCATGAGAGTTTGAGTGCATTCTTCAATCGTTGCGCCTGTCGTCAAAACATCATCAATCAGCAAAATTGTTTTACCTTTTATCGCCATGCGATGTTTTAGGCGCACTGCAAAGGCGCGGCGCACATTCTTTTGCCGTTCAGTCGCATTCTTAAACCCTTGCGGCGGCGTTGACCGCACCCGCTCTAACCCATCAAGCATAAGTGTTTTATCGCAATCTGTTGCCAAATATTTTGCCATAATACCCGCCTGATTATAACGCCTTTGTATAAGCCTGACCTGATGAAGCGGGACAGGCATAACGATATCTGAGGCCGTAATCAAATCCTGCCCTGCCCGTTTCAACCATGGCAAAAATCCCATGATATAATGGGTCTTATCACCGTGTTTAAACGCCAAAACAAGATCACGCGATGCATCGTCATAAACCAATGCCGATCGGGCCTGATGATAGCTAGGCGGCTTATCCATACATTTCACACAGGTACTCTGGCTATTACCAACATCAAATTCAAAGGGCACGCCGCATTTTTGGCACTGCGGATCAGAAATAAATGTAAGTTCTGCCCATGCTTTGGGGGACAGCATCCCTTGATTATCGACGATATCCCCTGTAACAATACATCGCGGCGGAAGTATAAAATCAATAACAGTCTTTAAAGCGTTCATTGCATAAGAATATAGACATGTTCTGCTTAGAAATATACAAATTTATTTTCTATAATACCGATTTTTAAGTTTACAAAAACGCCGTTTATTTTTATAAAGAAGTAAGCATGTTGAACAAGTCAATTATCGATACAAGCCGTTTCAATATGACGGCACATGGTGCTACTTCTGGTGATATCGCGCCAGAAAGACAAGCTGCCTTTAGACGTGTCGAGAAAAACCCACTTTTAAAAAATATTCCTGATTTTGTTATCCGCCAATCATGGTTCACGATGGCGCATCTTGTCCTTGAAAAAGGGGCTAAAATTTTGAACATTGAATCAGGCAAGGGGATATATACCTATGCCATGGCCGCGATGAACCCAGAATATCACTTCATAGGTATTGACCGTAACCCTGACAACGTTCAACGCGCAAAAGAAACATACCGCCTACCCAATCTTGAATTTATTGCAGGCGATGTGCAGGCTAGTTTTGTCCCCCTGCAATCTCTTGATGCGATTATTAATTCATTTACACTTCATGAAATCTACTCACAAGACCAATGCAGTATGAAAGCCGTCACCGATGCGCTTCACCGTCACCTCGAATTACTCAAAGAAGATGGTTATATTTTTATTCAAGGATACGCATCCCCGCAAAACGATGATTACGTCCTCATGGAAATTCCAACAGAGGCGCGTAGCCAAAACAGTCCTGACGCCCCGCTCAATGATGCAGAACTTCTGATCTCCTATTCAGAAAATGCGCGCCCGCATGCCGATAGCAGTTATTGGGGATTTTACCTCGAAGAATTACCGGCCCGTTTCCCGCGCACACGCCTATTTCGTCTGCCCCATAAATGGGCATATGAGTTTTTACTGCGTAAAGCAAAACTCAAAGAATGGGATGAGGAACTGCACAAGGAATACACATTCTTCACACATCGCGGCTATAGACAAACTCTCAAACGCTTTGGCGTACGCGTACTTTATTCTGCGCCGCATTGGGACCAACAAGTTATTGATAAATATTTCAACAAAAAAATCAGGCTTTTTAATGAGCGTGGCGATGCGATGGGCATGCCCGAAACAAGTTTTATGCTGGTTGGGCAAAAAGTCAGCGCGCAAAAATCACTCATTATCCAAGAACGCAAAGTTTCCAAAGACGCGCAGACATCCCTGCAACTGTCCGCAATGCGCGACACGCATGATGGTAAAATTTATGACATGGCATCGCGCGGCATGGATTTGGTCGAGGTCATTCCTTACCGCGTTACATCCGAAGGGGATTTGAATGTGTTTGTCCATGAAGGCATCCCCCGAAGCCTCATGAACGCTGTTCCGCGTAACAGCCCTAACATTGATGGTAAAATATGGTCGGGTCATACAACCGAAGCCGTGAGCTTTCCACGCGAAGACTTTGACAATCTTCGCAAAGATCACTTTCCGAGCGTCCTTAAATTCTCCAAAGAATATTTCGGATTAAAACCCGTTATGGGTGAAATGTTTGAAGAAGGCCCCGGATTTTATCCTGCGCCTGATTTCATAGATGAACATATTCAAACCGTTTATATGAACGCCGAAAAGCCAGATAAACAAGTCACTTTGCAACGCCTTTTTGGTGATGCCGAAGGGTTTTCAACGCGCGGTAAAATCCGTGAAATTAACGCGCAGCAAATACTAGACGCCATGGCCGTTGGTTTTTACCCAACGAGCCGTTTAGAGCTTCAAATCATGGCGCTTTATAACAAGCTCAAAATTTCTTATACCTCATGGTCAGATTCCCCCATGAATATCAAAGTGGAAGAGCCAGAGAAAACGACAAAGATACAAGATATACTCGCAAAGCTGGCCGAAGAAGATTTACGTTTTCAACCCTCCAAAGGATCAGGCGGGCAACTTAAAACCCTGCAATCCATTTTTGTTGATGAAGGACAAAACAAAGGCGGCGTTTCTGGCCTAGCCTCACGCACGGTTGATTTTGTGATTAACGAGGAAGAAACACTCAATACAGCCGTTGTTCTTCCCCTCACGCGTAAGATTAACGGCGAAGTCATGGCGGGCGTGGTTGAACAATATTTACCAGTGCCTCAACGCTATAAAGGCAATGGATACATGGTAAACTGCCCAAGCTTTAAGCTGCCCAAAGACATCACGACTTTTGAGATGGCGCGTAAATTCATTGCCGATCAGTTTGAAGTACCCCTTGATTGTGTCGCCAAAATGGGCGAGAGCTTCTATTCTCATATTGGTGTGACGCCGCAACGCATATTTCCATTTGCCGTAAGTACGGCAGGGGAAAAAGGATATAAAAAAGTGGGCCGTACCCACGGTGCAACTACGTACACGCCGCTTTATAACCTGCACCGTCTATTATATTTAGATAATTATTACAGCTTCATGAAAGTTGTTGCGATGGCGCATCAATCTGTTTTAGGTCTGGATAGTGATCTAAGCCATGAAAACAGCTTCACTATGTATGCTGCAGACAGCAAAGCCGATATCCGCTTAAACGGGGAGAGCATTATGCGTCCGTCATCATCCTCTAGCAGTTCATCGTCATCATCCTCTTCTAAATCAGAGCCGAGCCTCGATGCCAAATAATGATATCCTTGTTTTTGACACAAAACGCCTCAACCAACAGCGTGAACGCGCCCAAAGCAAGCTTACCGATCATGGTTTTTTAATTGACTGGTCGCGTGACCAACTCCTCTCACGGCTAGATATCATTAGGCGTGAGTTTGAAACAGTATTACAATTAGGAAATCGAACTGCGCTTGATAAAACTAAAATTAAAGGCCTTCAAACGCTTGATATTTCTGATACGATCCTGCCCATTCATCATAATGAAGATTTCATTTTATGCGATCAAGAATGGTTGCCCTTTGACAAGGATAGATACGACCTTATCATCAGTCCCCTGCACCTTCATACGATTAACGATTTACCTGGCGCTTTAACACAATTAAAAAACGCACTTAAGGCCGATGGGTTATTTTTATCGGCAATATTGGGCGGAGAAACGCTCTATGAACTACGTGATGTGATGTCGCGCGCTGAAATAGAGGTCACGGGTGGCATGTCGCCGCGCGTTGCGCCCTTTGCAGATATGCCGCAAATGGGATCCCTTATGCAGCGCGCAGGCTTTAACTTACCTGTCGTTGATTCAGAAATTGTAACTGTGACCTATGATCATCTTTTTAAACTCATGCATGATTTACGATATATGGGTGAAGGTAATGCGCTCATTGAGCGCTCTAAATCCTTTAACAACCGCAAACTTATGATGCGTAGCGCCGAGCTGTACCAAGAGCTTTACGCCGAAGAAGATGGGCGCCTTAAGGCCACCTTTGAGATCATCTTCCTGATTGGCTGGAAACCCCATGAAAGCCAGCAAAAACCATTACGCCCAGGCTCTGCCAAAAACAGACTTGCCGATGCCCTGAACACAACTGAGATTTCTGCTGATGATAAGGCCTCACATTAAAAGGAAAAACTATGACCCCTATAGTGACACTCGTCCCCGTTCTTGAGGATAATTACAGCTATATCCTTCAATCTGGTGATGCCGTTGCAATTGTTGATCCAGGCGATGCTAATCCTATTATTAACAAACTCAATGAAATGGGCATAACCCCCACCCATATTTTAAATACACATCACCATGGCGATCATATCCAAGGAAACAAAGCGCTTAGGGAAAAGTATAACTGTGTCCTTATTGGCCCTTTGCATGAAACAAAACGAATTGCTGATATGGATATAACATATGGCGATCAAGATTTTTTTAATCTAGGCGATGACAAAGTCCTGGTCATCGAAACGCCGGGGCACACAACAGGCCATATCTGTTTTTACCTGCCCGATAGTCATATTCTTTTTAGCGGCGACTTACTCTTTGCTCTTGGTTGTGGCCGTGCCTTTGAAGGAACAGCGCAAGACCTGTTTCATTCGATTGCTAAAATAAAAGACTTACCCAAACAAACCCGCATTTACTGCGGCCATGAATACACGGCAGCTAATGCAGTGTTTGCACTCACGGTCGAACCAGATAATAAAGCGCTCATTGCCCGCAGTGAAGAGATTAAAAAATTACACGCTGCTGGCACGCCCACAATTCCAACAACGTTGGAATATGAATGGCAAACTAATCCGTTTATACGTGCAAAAACGGCGGATCATTTTTCAAAAATCCGCCATCTTAAAGATAATTTCTAATTGTGATTATTGGGGCTTAACCGTCTGATGGTTTTCTCTGACGCGGACGACGACTACCCAGTTTTTTTGCAGGAGGATTGGCTTGGTGGTCATCTTCACGATCAGGCAAAATTGACTCGCTACGACCATCGCCCATTTTACCTTGTGAACGGTGTGGCGGAATAGGAAGTTTTTTCGATGAGCTTGCATCACGCTCGCTTGTCGCAATTTCGATTTCAACACGCGCAATGGCCTTACGAAGCTCGTGCAATGTTTCTTGAAGATTTTCACGCTTATCCGCGCTTTTCTTTTCTGAGTCCCACGCCTCATACGCAGAAATACAAGCTGCACCTTTTTCTTGAATTCTTGCTAATGTCTCGCTCATGCTCTCTCCTTAAATTTGATAAACACCATAACGCGGTGCTTTTCTTTAAGCAAGAAAATCAGACATTAAAATGAAAACTGACGTCCTAGGATTTAAATAAAGAGGCCGCATTATCCATATGCGCCTTCTTCTTGGCCATTTCGGTCTGAACACGCACAATCTCGGCCTCAAGCTCGGTAACATAATGTGCAAGCTCATCAAGGGATAAAGGCTCTAAATACCGTGTAATATTATGGCTCTTTTTAGCTGGTAATTCTTCATCAAACATAGGCTTATCCTTCTATATCGCGCTTAATATAGGTTAAATAAGCGACACAGAAAAGATTGCAAATTTAATTTAGATCACTATAATGCCATTATTCCCTGACAAATTCGTCTAAATAAGTTAATTCTCGGGAGGAATTGACGCCAAGAATTTATGGCATAACGCCTATAAAGTTTAAAAAAGAACATAAGGATATCATTATGAGCAAACCACAAGAAGCGCCAAAATTGTTAATGCCTAAGGCAACATCAATCTGGCTTGTTGAAAACACTGTTTTGACATTTGAACAAATTGCAGAATTTACAGGCCTTCATAAGGTAGAAGTACAAGCTTTGGCTGATGAAGATGTTGGCCGTGGTATTGTGGGGCGTGATCCTGTTAAAAACGGAGAAACCACTCAAGAAGAGTTAGATAAAGCCTGCGCCGATGATACTTATATCATGAAATATTCACGTAACGACCTACCGAGTGTAAAAACACGCGCCAAAGGCCCTAAATATACACCCGTTTCAAAACGTGGCGATAAGCCTGATGCCATTGCATGGCTCGTTAAGAACCATCCTGAAATATCAGATGCACAAATTTGTAAGCTTGTTGGAACAACAAAGCCAACTATTCAGGCTGTGCGTGACCGCACGCATCCAAGTTCCTCAACAATTCGCCCCCGTCACCCTGCGGACCTAGGCCTTTGTTCATATAAAGAGTTAGAGGCGGCTTCCGATAAAGGCTATAAAGCTCAAGGCAAAGACCCTGAAGAAATGAAAGCAAAACGTCTTAAAGAACAACAAGATGCATTTGATGCCACTCAGCCTGATGAACCTGCAAAACCTGCTGGTGGGTTTGACTTCTCGAATTTCCTATCCTCTGGGATTGGCGGATCAAACTCAGGATCAAACAACTAAGATTAAATTTAACAAAATAAAAAAACAGCACCCAAGCCTATCGCTTTGGTGCTGTTTTACTTTAGAAGGAAATTTTGAATCTTTATATTATGAGACCGCTCTTAAGCCTTCGATCTCCTCTTTGATCAGTAGCTTTTCTTTTTTCAGCTTGGCGACTAACTCATCATTAACATAGCTGTTTTGCTCTTTTTCAATTGTTTTTGATAAAGCCGCATGTTTATACTTGAGGGCACTAAGACGCGCTAAACGGGCAGAATTTAATCCAGCTTCGGATGGATTGTGTTGAGGTTGCATGGTGAAACTCCCTTCGTTCACATTGATTTTTATTGTATGGTATAAAAATAGTCTAAACCCAAAATGATAGTTCTGGCAAACAGCTTTCAAATTAATTTTATCCCCGCATAAGCAGGGCCCTATTTCGGAAAAACCGATTCGTTTTATATTTTAGAATCAATATTTTAACGCTAGCTTATTCCTTAATCATTTTTTATGTAATTTAGACGATATCTTAGTGTACCGTGAAATCTATTAACATAAACATAACGATCGAGGGCGTTTTCATCAAAAAAAGCACAAATTCGATTCGGTTTTTGAACGTTTTAAGGCCAAATATAGATTAACCCTATTCGACATCAAATTTCACCCCTTGGGCAAGGGGTAATTCGGTGGAATAATTAACCGTTTGCGTTTGACGGCGCATATAGATTTTCCAACTATCTGAGCCACTTTCGCGCCCGCCCCCTGTTTCTTTTTCACCGCCAAATGCACCGCCAATTTCAGCGCCGCTCGGCCCGATATTCACATTGGCGATTCCGCAATCACTTCCCCCCGCAGAGAGGAAATACTCTGCCTCGCGAATATCTGTTGTAAAAATACAAGAGGACAATCCCTGCGGCACATCATTTTGCATGGCAATCGCCGCGTCTAAATCATCATAGGTCATTACATATAAAATTGGCGCAAAGGTCTCATGCGCTACAACCGCGCTCTGTGAGGGCATATCTACCAAAGCTGGCAGAGCATAAAACCCATTATCACATCCCTTAACAGAGCCACGCGTTCCCCCGACAAGAATTGAGCCGCCCTGCTCTTTGGCTTGTTTAAGCGCCTCTTGCATTGCGTTAAATGATCCCTCATCAATAAGCGGGCCAACAAGCGTGCCTGCCTCTAGAGGATTACCCACTTTAAGAGAGCCATAGGCCTTTTCAAGACGCGCCATCAAATCGGCTTTAATATCCTTATGCACAATAAGACGGCGAAGCGTTGTACAGCGCTGCCCGGCTGTTCCAACGGCGCTAAATAATATCGCGCGCACCGTCATATCTAAATCGGCGCTGGCGCTTACAATCATGGCGTTATTCCCGCCAAGTTCTAGTAAGGATTTACCCATGCGCTTGGCAACAGCCTCACCCACGGCGCGGCCCATGCGCGTACTGCCTGTTGCACTGACCAATGGAATATCTTTATGATTTGTGAGTGCTTGCCCCACATCGGCCTGCCCTATTAGAAGCTGACACAAATGATCAGGGCAGTCATGCCCTACCGCCTTGAAGCGTTTAACAGCGCGATCAAAAATAGTCATGCAGGACATAGCCGTTAATGGCGTTTTTTCTGATGGTTTCCAAATAACAGGATCACCGCATATAAGCGCAAGCGCCGCATTCCATGACCATACCGCAACAGGAAAATTAAAAGCGCTAATCACCGCGACAGGGCCAAGGGGTTGCCACATCTCGCGCATATGATGACCTGGGCGTTCAGAGGCAATTGTAAGACCATAAAGTTGGCGCGATTGGCCCACAGCAAAATCGCAAATATCAATCATTTCTTGCACCTCTCCAAGGCCTTCGGAAACGATCTTGCCACACTCTAATGTCACAAGGGCGCCAAGGTCACTTTTTGCGTGACGCAATTCTTCTCCCAATAATCGAACAAGCTCACCGCGCACAGGGGCAGGCGTTTTCTTCCATGCATGAAAAGCCGTCACGGCACTTTGAACAATAGAGCCGACATCGCTCACTTTATGCTGTTTAACGCTGGCAATTTTTGACCCATCAATCGGGGTATAAACATCAAGGTCACCATCACCTGAACCGTTTAAACCATTTTTGGATAAAATCGAGTGATAATCAGACATGATAGAAACCTCCTATTTTTTTAGTTTTAGGCGAGATGTATGACGCTCCCCCGCTTGCTCCAGTAAAGGGTATGCCACGGTACACATATATGTATTAATGCGCCGATAATCGCGAACAATATCAAGATGAAGCGTGCTGGTCGCAATAGTATCAGGTAAACCTTCGCTTAGGCGCTCAATATGCGATGCCATACCGCTAATTTCTTCTTCGCGAATAACTTGCTTATCTTCGAGCAAGCGTTTTGCCATTTCCAAATCACCCGACACAAAAACAGATTGCGCAAGCTGCACACTTGCCAAAACAAGCTCATGGATGTTTTTAATATCCTTAAACCCTTCTTCGGAAAACTGTGTTTGCTGTTTAATTTTCTTTAAGGCAACGGGCATTAAATTGCGGTCAATTACATCACCCGCATGTTCAATATTTGTTGCAAACGTCAAAATTTGGACATAACGCTGCGCTTCTTTTGGATCCATAAACTCTTGTGACAGTTTGGCCATATAGGCTTTTATAGCGCCATAAATTTCATCAATTGTATTATCTTCCTCACTCACTTTTTCAAGGAGCTTCATATCATTTGTTCTTAAAACAGTAATGGTATCTTCCAACATTTGTTGAACAATATCGGCCATACGTAAAGTCTCCCGCGTTGCTGCGGCAAGGGCAACAGAGGGCGTATTTAAATCTTTAACATCCAAATATCGTGATTTTTTGGGGTCATCCCGCTCAACGCGATCAGGAATAATTTTCTTGGCCAATCGTGTGACAACGCCTGTAAAAGGCAAAAAAGATAGCGCCAAAACCACATTAAAAGCCGTGTGAAAATTCACAATCTCACGGGTATGATCAGCATCAATCATTGCGATATAGGGCTCAATCACTTCCATAAATGGAAATACCAAAATGACGCCTGTAACCCTAACCAGCATATTGCTCACACTAATGCGAAGCGCTTGTGGGTGATCTTTGAGCGTTGCCAAAATCGGCGGAATGGTTCCACCCAAATTCGCGCCTAAAACCATATAAAGCCCAAGCATAAGCGGCAACGTCCCCGCCGCAACAAAAGACATTAAAATCAGCACAATCGCAAGTGATGAATGCGCCATCCACGTTAAAAGCGCCGCAATAAGCACCGCAAAAAACGGATCACTTTGAAGCGGTGATAAAATAAGAGGAAGCACGTCAGATTCCTTTAAAGGCGCTGCTGTTTCTCTAATCCACCCTAAAGCAACGAGCATGAGCGCAAGGCCAATAAAAATCCTGCCTGTATTCTTAAGCTTTCCTGATTTTTCCATCTTAAACAGGAAAAAACCAATAATCATGAAAACAGGGGCAATCCATGACAGATCAAAAGAAAACAACTGCGCAACCAAGGTCGTGCCAATATCTGCGCCTAAAATAACGGCAAGACCGGCACTCGCCCCTATAAGCCCCTGCCCTGCAAACGCCGCCACAATAAGAACGGTCGCCGTTGAACTTTGAAGCACGGTCGTCATCCCGATCCCTGCAAACATCGCCTTTACACGGTTATCTGTACTTTTTGATAAAAACGCCCGAAGCCCCGCCCCAAATCCGCGCGTCACACCAAGACGCAACAAGGCCACCCCCCATAAAAGGAGGCAGACACCAGCAATAATATTAATCAGTAGAAAGGTCGGTGAAATAATAGGTCTCCAGATAGGGAAAATTAAGCAATACGATAAAGCAAAACGAGTCTAACACAACATCTTAAAACCCTGCGTCGGGGCGGGCAAGATACTCTTGCTCTTTAGGCGTATTATCACGCCCTAGTATTTGATTACGGTGGGGAAAACGTCCATAATTTTGGATAACCTCCAAATGGCGCAGCGCATAGTCATATCCCATCTGATCCTCTTCTTTAATAGCTTCAAACAAATCAACGCAGCGCTTTTGATCTGATAAATCCTCACTATGCTCATAGGGCAAATAGAAAAAACGACGTTTTTGAGCAGGAAAACTTTTGTCAAAACCTTCAGAGACCGCGTTTTTAGCAAGAGTTAAGGCCTTGTCATCACTCGCAAAAGCCTTTGGCGTGCCTCGAAACATATTGCGGGGCATTTGATCAAGTAAAATAATTAGCGCAAGCGCGCCCTCGGCAGTCTGTGTCCACGTATCAAACACGCCCTTAACGGCGCTCTCATAGGCCGCACTAAAATTCTTTGTAATCAGCGCATCAAAATCATCACTTTTATCAAACCACTGCTTAGGCTGTGTTTGGACAAACCAAAAATCGAGTATGTGTTCTTGAATATCTTTCATACCTTTGATTTTAAAGGATTTTTAAAATCATACAAGCTTTGTCAGCACTTAAGCTTGATCGGTGTAAACGGCATATCGAACAAATCCGCCTTCACTTATGAATTTATCATAAAGCGCCCGAGCATGGGTGTTGTCATGATGTGTATGCCAATAAACACGGTTCCAGTTTTCCCGCTTTGCCATATCAAGCAAATTTTGGATTAAAGCACGTCCTGCCCCTTTACCGCGAGCTATCTCATCGACATATAAATCTTCTAGATAACAAACAGGGTCATTCGTCCATGTCGCAGGATGAATGACGCTATGTGAAAAACCGATGATTTTATCGTTATGAACGGCTACATGACCAATCATAGAAACATTAGGATCAAGCAGTCGATCCCATACGCTTTGTGTAATTTCAGGCAAAAGTGTCTCTTGATAAAAATCAAGGTAGCCATGCCAAAGCTTATGCCACTGATCTATATCAGGGGACTTAATGTCGCGGATTTGAATCATGCTATAAACGTTTTTCTTTTAATGCTTAACGTCAGCCCAGATTTTCTTCTTCACAGCGTACATAACGCCTGTAAAGGCAAGCAAGAACAGGATGACTTTAAGGCCCATACGCTTACGCTGTTCCAACTCAGGCTCTGCAGCCCATGTTAGAAATTGGGAGACGTCTTTTGCGTATTGCTCCATCGTTGTTGGTGACCCATCTTCATAGGCAACCACATCATCAGCGAGCGGTGCAGCCATGGCAATTTTATTACCCGCCATATATTTATTATAATACTGACCCGCTTGGAGGACTTCACCATGTTCTGGCTCAGAATATCCAGTCAAAAGCGCATATATATAATCCGCTCCGTATTTACGTGATTTTGTAATTAAGGACATATCAGGAGGAAGAGCACCGTTATTGGCATAGCGCGCTGTTTCTTCGTTTGGATAAGGTGACACAAAACGATCGGAAGGACGAGCAGGGCGTTCAAACATTTCACCTTCATCATCAGGGCCATCCATTACGGTATATTCGGCGGCAATCGCTTTGACTTCCTCGGGCGTATAGCCCAAAGCTTCGAGGTTACGATATGACTTTAAACGCATGCCGTGACAGGCAGAGCAGACTTGCTTGTAAACCTGAAAACCACGCTGCAAAGCGCCGCGATCATATGTCCCTGTCAAACCTTTAAAAGACCAATCTTGCTCAGGGGGTGTTTTTGCATCACCCGCCGCGAAAGCCGGCGTCGCAGGTGATAGTGCCAAAAGGCATAAAGCAGATAAGAGTGTTATTTTTTTCATTCTTTTATAATCCTTTAGCACCTTATTTTACTTTACCGGCCACAAAATATGCATTGGCTTTAATGTTTTTATCAAGCACAGCATCATTAATACTTGGTGGTAATTTCATGACGGGCTCTTTTTTGTTCAAAAATGGAATAACCGCTAGGAAGAATGCATAATAATAGAATGTCGCAAATTGTGATAAAGGCACCCAGATCCCTTCGGCAGGCTTTCCACCACAAACACCAAGAACAAATGCATTCACAACGAAGAGTAACAAGGCTACACGATACCATGGACGGAATGTCGCAGCGCGCACTGGGTGTTTGTCAAGGAATGGGAAGATAAACAATAAGGCAATCGAACCAAACATGGCCAAAACACCACCAAGCTTGGCAGAGATAATAACAATATCCGTAAAGGGAATACCGATATCAAATGTAATTGCCCGTAAAATTGCATAAAACGGTAGGAAGTACCATTCAGGCACAATATGCGCCGGCGTTACAAGCGGATTAGCAGGAATGTAGTTATCAGGATGTCCAAGCGCATTGGGCATAAAGAACACAAAAAACGCATACACAGATAAGAACGCCAAAATACCGACAGCATCTTTCATGGTATAGTAAGGGTGGAACGGCAATGTATCTTGCGGCCCTTTCGCATCAATCCCAAGCGGATTATTAGATCCTGTCACATGAAGCGCCCAAACATGAAGGAAAATAACACCTACAAGGACAAAAGGAAGCAAGTAATGAAGCGCGTAAAAACGGTTTAACGTTTCACCGCCTACTGAAAACCCGCCCCATAGTAATGTCACTATGCTATCGCCAACAAGCGGAATAGCAGAAAAGAGGTTTGTAATAACAGTCGCTCCCCAAAGGCTCATTTGTCCCCAAGGAAGAACATAGCCCATGAATGCAATCGCCATCATAAGAAGCAGGATCGTAACCCCAAGCATCCAGAGAAGCTCGCGCGGTTGTTTATAAGAGCCATAATACATGCCTCGGAAAATATGGATATAAACCGCAATAAAGAAGAACGATGCGCCGTTGGCATGCATATAGCGCAGTAACCAACCGTAGTTCACATCTCGCATAATACGCTCAACACTATCAAACGCATGATCGGCATGCGGCACATAATGCATCGCAAGGGTAATACCTGTGATAATCATGGTTACCAAGATGACCATGGCAATTGCACCAAAATTCCAAAAATAGTTGAAATTCTTGGGCGTTGGAAAAACACCGTATTCTTTATTCATCAACGTAAAGATTGGAAGACGGGAATCAATCCATTCAATCGCAGGGTTATTAAATTTTTCTCTATTACCACTGGCCATTTTAATGTCCTTAATTAACCTATTTTTACAACTGTATCTGATAAGAATGTATAGTCAGGCACAGCCAAATTCTTTGGCGCAGGGCCTTTGCGGATGCGCCCTGATGTATCATAATGCGATCCATGACAGGGGCAGAACCATCCTTCATATTCCCCTTTTACATCCGTATCTTTTTGGCCCAACGGAACACATCCCAAATGGGTGCAAATACCAACCATCACAAGCCATTTTTCTTGCCCCTCCTTTGTACGCATTGCATCGGTCTCAGCATCACGTAAATCAGCCGTATCATCTGCGCGGGCTTTTTCAATTTCTGCCGCAGAACGATGGCGAATAAACACGGGTTTGCCGCGCCACATCACTGTGATCGCTTGACCCTCTTCGATTGGCGCTAAATTCACTTCGGTGCTCGCCAGCGCGAGCGTATCTGCCGCAGGGTTCATTTGGTGAATGAAAGGCCACGCGACTGACCCCGCTCCAACGGCGCCAAAGGCGGCGGCCGTTAAATACAAAAAATCGCGACGTGTTTCGCCCTCATGCTCTGTCGATTGATCTTTACTGACTGTTTTCTTTTTATCCGAAGAACTCATGGACAACCCTTAATTTTTTATTTTCGAAACCGATTACATGTATCAATGGCAAAAATACCACCCGCGGAATTAGCACCATATTATGGGGAAAAACAAGCCTAGTTTCTAGTTTTCTTTGCAAAAATAACAAAATCTTAATAAGTTATCCACCGTATGGTTCAAATCGCGCTTTATCAACCTGACATCCCTCAAAACGTAGGCGCAGCCATGCGACTTTGTGCTTGCACAGGGACGCCTTTAAGCATCATCGAACCGTGCGGTTTTCCTTGGGATCTCAAAAAAATGCAACGCGCCGGTATGGATTATATGGATATCGTCAATCTCACCCGCCACGATTCTTGGGCGGCGTTTACGCAAAGCTTCGAATCAAAACGCCTTGTGCTCATGACAACCAAGACAGATCAATCCTTTTACGATTTTGACTTTTCCCCTAATGACATTTTGATTGCAGGGCAAGAAAGCGCGGGCGTGCCACCTGACGTGCACCACTATATCCCGCACCATGTCACAATCCCCATGAACGGCGCGGCGCGGTCGATGAATGTGATTAACGCAACCGCCATGATCTTAAGCGAGGCCATCCGCCAAACGAGGTATAAATGAACGACATCGAAAACAAAAAAGCCAGAGCTGCAGCATGGTTTACAGACATCCGCGACCAAATCTGCGCCTCATTCGAGGCTCTTGAAGATGAACTCACAGGCACAAAACACGCCGATAAACCTGCGGGACGTTTTGAACGCAAACCATGGGAGCGGCCAGAGACAAATGAGCCTAATGAGAGTGGCTCTATCCTTAATGGCGGCGGCGAAGTCTCCATCATGCGCGGACGGGTTTTCGAAAAGGTCGGGGTGAATATATCTAAAGTCCACGGCTCATTTTCCGATACCTTCCGCAAACAAATTCCGGGTGCAGAGGAAAGCGATGGACAGTTTTGGGCGTGCGGCATATCGCTTGTCGCGCATATGCAATCGCCCCTTGTCCCTGCTGTCCACATGAACACACGTATGATTGCCACGTCAAAAAGCTGGTTTGGCGGCGGTGCAGATTTAACACCTATGGTTGAAAACGAGAGCGACACAGCCGCTTTTCATAAGGCCTTCCAAGAATCCTGTGACAAACATGACCCAGAATATTACCCGAAGTTCAAATCATGGTGCGATGAGTACTTCTTCTTACCCCATCGCAATGAACCACGCGGGATAGGCGGCATTTTCTATGATTATCTAGAAAATGACTGGGAGGCGGATTTTTCCTTTACCCAAGATGTTGGGCGCACTTTTAATTCAATATACCCCGCCCTCGTTCGTGCGCACATGAACAAAGACTGGAGTGAGGAGCAACGCGAACACCAGCTCATCAGGCGTGGGCGCTATGTGGAATATAATCTTTTATATGATCGGGGGACGCAATTTGGCCTTAAAACAGGCGGCAACACCGAAGCCATCCTCATGTCCCTGCCCCCTGAGGTCAAGTGGCCTTAAATTATTTAACATAATAATATTGACTTTTCACTCTCTTTGATTTAAAAAATCCTCATAAAGGAAATATTTAACTAAAGAAAAAATATGCGTATTCAATATGGCAATGGCACACAAATTAGTTTTTTAGAGCGAGGCTTTTCTCCCTCTGAGGTGACACAAACACTTATTTCAGGCGGCGCATTAAGTGAAGGTTTTAATAACGCAACGCTCAAGGCACCAGCGCGCGGCCTTCTAAAAACTGCTCCCCACCTATTTACTGATCGTGGCTATACGTTAGAGCAGATAGAAACAATTCTTGATTATCATGCTTATTATGGCGCTGAGCCATCCCACGGAACTTTTATGGCTGCGATGGATTTAGCAGATGCTCATTGGGCCATTCTAGAAGATGAGAAAACCCCGGGCATCAATCTTGTTGATAGAGTTTGTGAAAAAATACCTAAACCGCATGAATTAAAAGATCCAAAAGCGCAGAGCATGTCCAAAAGCTATTGGGATATTCACGAGGCAATAAGAACAATACCAGGTGTTGGTATGTCAAAACTTAACCCTGAGGAAGGTCAGCTTTTATTAATGCTTGCTTCCCGAAATATGCTTAATTCATTTAGAGGCACTTTCACCGCATACGCCTATAAAAATACCGAAGGTATAGAAAATGATATGATCGATTTTTGGATAAACCCTGCTAGAAGCAAATCTAAACAATTCAGAAATGGCGAGGGCGCTTTTATCCTTTCAGGCACGTCAAAAGAAGCAGAAACCTTTAGGTATGGTGATGCTGGCAAGCCAAGTTCCCCAAAAGTTATTTAAATCTTTATTTTACGTAAAAAACTATTGCATTTTATGTAAAGAATAAATACAGTCTCCCCCCATGACACACATAGAAGAATTATTTAGAACAATTAATGCGGGACTTGCTGGCATGAAGCAGAAACCGCTACCACCGCTTGTGATTTCTGGATTTAGCTCCAAAGATCTCGCCCGCGACATAGCCGAACGACTTGGGTCTCGACAAGTTGAAGTGGATACAAGACTCTTCAAAATAAAAGAATTAAAAGTTACTCTTGAAGGCCCCGTGAGGGGTCGTGAGGTTGTAGTTGTCGCCTCTGCTTCTGGTGATCCTAACAGAATGGAAAAAGAAACAAGACTGCTTTTAAGATCTGCCCGAAATAATGGCGCTAAATCCGTAACGCTCGTTTTGCCCAACATGTTTTACGGTCGCTCTGATGATGATTTCGATGAACGTGGAACAGCTGGACTTGCTGATACTATAGATACGTTTGGGCCTCTTTGCGATAACGTCATTGTGGCTGATCCCCACAACCCCGGATTAACAAAAGAACTCTTCAGAACACATAAAAATATTAAAAACGTCGTCACAACACACTTTGCTTACCCATTTGCTGTGCAGCTTAATACTCTATTTAATCAGGGCATAGTGAGTAGAGATAACCTTTTACTCACCTATCCTGACGCTGGCGCCAGCAAAAGAATTACAAATAGTTTTCGTGAAGCCCTATATAGTACAGCGTCTATTAACTTAAACCCCACGAAAAAAGATGAGTGGGCGCAAGCTATGGCAAGCAGAGACCCTAAAACTGGTCAAAAAGATATAACCGTCACAACTGATGTGACAGGAAGAGATATTGTTATCTTTGAAGACATGGTTGATTCTGGGGGGACAGCTATCGAAATCGCAAGAATCCTAAAAGAAAAAGGCGCTCGAAGCGTGATTATGTTTGCAACAACAGGGTTATTTACACCTGATGATAGAGAAAACAGAGACTCTGTTATTCGTAACATTAATAACAGCCCTCTAGACGCTGTTTTTATTACAGATACCTATAACCATAAATATGTTCATCCTGAAATTCATGAGGCAATCAAAGATAGCCCGATTATCCATGTCATCGAGACAGCACCCATGCTGGCCGCGATGATTGAGGCCATGCACAAACAAGTGACAAGCCTCACTGAAGAAGATGAAAACTCCATCTCATCAATCATAAGAGGCAAACATAAACTACAGCAAAATGGAAAAAATTTAGCTGAACCTGTTCAGTTAAAACCTAATTCGCCCCTATGGAAATTAGCCGCTTAAAGCACCTCATCAAGCCATTCGGCTTGGCGACGTTCTAGTTCTTGACCTAAATCGGGGCCAGTAACGTATCCTTCATTGATAAGATCTTGTCCTGTTATCGGGCATTCTGGCGCTTGCCAGTTTTGTAATATCTTGATCATGTTCGCATCAGTTTCATCAGGTCCGATGGCGATTTTAAGCAAATACCCTTGCAATATCAGATCATTACCATGATAGAAGATCGCTTTTTTAAGCGCCTTTTGATCATCGAACGTCATCGCGCTTACGACCATATCCATCTTAATCAGCGCTTTTTTCTGTGCATGCGAAAGACGTAAAAAATCATCATAAAACCGCGCCTTATTCCCTGCGAGTACAAAAAGCCGCGCCATTGTGTTTTGCGCCGCATATTGTATTTGCATCTCGCAGAGGGTTTTAAGTGTCTTAGCATTATAATTATGATCAGCCATATCCGATAGCACGTTGTTATCAAACATAATTTTTAAAACAGGCGCCGGTTCATCGCCCTCAAGAATTTTTAAAAATTCATGTGTAATACGCTCACGCGATAAGCCTTTAATCAAATCATGATGTTTAGAGCAGGCATCAAGCCCCTTTAAGTCAATATCCCCTGCTCCATACCCCGCATAAAAGCGAAAGAAGCGCAGGATTCTCAGCGCATCTTCTTGGATACGCTGCTCAGGATTTCCAACAAATACGATACGGCTTTTATCTATATCTAAAAGCGCAGTATTGAGCGGATCGTATATGTTTCCATACCCATCGGCGAGTAGCGTATTAATTGTAAAATCGCGCCGCTTGGCATCCTCAATCCAATCATCTATATAGACAATTTTTGCATGCCGCCCATCGGTTTGAACATCTTTGCGTAAAGTTGTGATTTCAAAGTATTTTTTATTAAAAACAACCGTCACAGTTCCATGGTCAAGACCTGTCGGAATGACCTGCACATGCTCTATATCATGGAAAATATTCATGACCTCTTCAGGCGTATATTTTGTTGCAATATCAATGTCTTGAACAGGTTTTTCCATCAATTCATTGCGAACACAACCACCAACAAACATCGACTTTGGCGGATTTTCAAAACCACCCAGCCCCGTCATAACCACAACCGTTTCAGCGGCGGTCATCCAACTTGGCCTTTGAATTTGTTTAAAGGGTTTTAACATTATTCAATCTTATCAACGATTTGCAACGTGAAGTGGTGCTGCGGGTTTATTTTGCGCTCCGAGCATCTCACGGTAAACAAACGTCCCCTCCATCACACGGTGCACATAGTTTCGTGTTTCATAAAAGGACAGCATTTCAGACCATGTCACCATGTCTATCTCGCCGCGGCGGGGGTCGCCAATTTCCTTAATCCACTTATCAACGCGCCCCGGCCCCGCATTATAAGCCGCAATCGCCATGGGATAATATCCATCATAACGATTAAGCATTTGCCTTAAATATTCACTGCCCAAGACAATATTATGATCTGGGCGTGATGTTAGCCATGCGAGATCATGCGAAATCCCTAGCTTTTGCGCCGTCTGCTTGGCTGTTGCGGGCATCAGTTGCATCAGACCGCGCGCGCCCGCATGGCTTTGCGCCTGGGTATCAAAACGACTTTCTTGGCGCATTAAGGAATGCACGAGCGCCCATTCAATGCCGCTGACATTGCGGATATCCGCTACCATCATAGGGAAGCTATATTCATGAAGCTTCGCCTTGGTAACCTTTTCCGCTTCATCGGCAATTTTGATCGAGATTTGATCTTGCCCCAATTGGCGCGCTAAATCTGCCGCTAGAGCAAAGCCCATCGGATCTTTTGCTTCATCCGTTAATTTTGTTAAAAACGCTCCTGCTTCATCGCGAAAGCCCGCTTTATTAAGCCACACCGCCACTTTAGCGAGAGGATTTTGCCTAAATTGTCCCCGCGCAGTTTCGCTCACCCCTGCAGTTTTATAAAATTTTGCGCTTTGCGGTGGTGAAAGTTCATCAAGTGCCATTTGACCATAAAAGCGCTCAGGGTACTGAGCAGCAACAGCAAACCATTGTTGCGCCCGTTCCTGTTGACCAAGCGCTTTGGCGGCCATACCTGACCAATACGCTCCGCGTGAGAGGCTCACGGGGGTTTCAACCTTGCGATACATCGCCTCAAAATGGCGCTGCGCCTTTGTTGGACTATTCAAAAAGGTGATTGCAATAAATCCCGCTAACCATTCCGCCTGGGAATAGGCAAAACCCTCCGTTTGTTTATGACGCGACACAAGGTTATAGGCTTGTTGATATTGTTTTTTTTCCAAATACTCACGCGCTATGATATGGCGTTCTTTCCACCATCTTTCGGGCTCATACATATTGGCGGCGCTTGGGCTGTTATTAAGCAGCTCGATTGCGCCCGCATATAATTCATTGCGCCGGCGCCATCGCATCCGCTCATATAAGAGCCCCTCATCATTTTGAAGGCTTGCGGGGACAGCGTTAATCAGCGGATTAACATTCCCCTCTTGCTTTGCTAGACCAATACGCGCCTGTGCAAGGGCAGTATAACCGCTGCCCAAAACGCCAGCAATTGCAAGCGCGTTGGCATATTGACCGTCATGGAGCAAGTAATCAAGACGCTTTTTATGAGTGGCACTACTAATGAGGTTTTGATAGCGGCTATAAAAGCTGCGCTGCTCATCGCGCGATAACGCGGCACCCTCCCACCACTCATTGATCACTTTTTGGGCGTTGCTTGTTTGATTAGTAGTTATCAGCGCGTTTAAATAACGCTCCATCCCCTGGGCTGTGCGGGGTTTAGTCGATGCAAAAAAACCAATAATTTGCGCGGGCGAATAATCAGCAGGCATTTTCTTTTCGGCGGCGCTTCGCATTGTAATTTGATACGGCCAATTAGAATGCTTGCCCTGAAAACTGACAATTTGATTAAAACCCACATTCGGGGCATTTTTGGTATATGCAAGCCAACTGAGCGTATCCATCGCAAGAGGATCTTGAACTTGGCTCATCACCGCATTGGCTTGTGACCATTGGCCTTTTTGGGCGAGCTTTAAGGCTTGGACAATTTGTGCCTCTTGCGCGGCCGCCATTTGTCCAGCGCCACAGATCACAACCAACACCACAACAACGAAATAAACGAAGCGCATAATTAAAACAGCCTTTTTGTTGCAAGAAACCCCTAAAATCTATAGCTTAGCGGCACTATTTCAAGAAAATATTATTTTAATCAGAGGTTTCGTATGTATAAAGGCTCTATCACCGCGCTTATCACCCCTTTCAAAAATGGGGAGATTGATTGGAAGGCGTTTGATCATTTTGTCGAATGGCAAATCGAACAGGGCACGCATGGCGTTGTACCGTGTGGAACAACAGGCGAGTCGCCGACTTTATCGCACGACGAGCATAAGAAAATCATCAAACGTTGTGTTGAGATTGTCGCAAAGCGCATTCCTGTTATTGCAGGCAGTGGATCAAACTCGACCGCAGAAGCTATAGAGCTGACGACAGAGGCCATGGAAGATGGCGCGGACGCCGCGCTTGTCGTGACGCCTTATTACAATAAGCCAACGCAAGACGGGCTTTATGCGCATTACAAAGTGTTAAACGATATTGGTATTCCTGTTATTATTTATAACATTCCAGGGCGCAGTGTTGTTGATATGAGCAATCAAACGGTGGCGCGTTTGGCGCTATTGCCTAATATTATCGGTATCAAAGATGCGACGGCGGATTTGGCGCGCCCGCTTGAGTTACGCCATTTGGTTGGTGATGATTTCTGCCAGCTTTCTGGTGAAGACGCTACTGCAACTGGGTTTTTGGCGCAAGGCGGCCATGGCTGTATTTCTGTAGCATCAAATGTTGCCCCCGCTTTATGCGCTCAGCAACATGAGGCATGGCAAAAAGGCGATATTAAGACTATGGAGCAATGCCGCGATACGCTTGCTCCGCTTCATAAGGCGTTATTTGTTGAAAGTTCACCTGCGCCTGTTAAATACGCCGCAAGTCAGCTTGGCCTGTGTTCTGATGAAGTGCGTTTGCCGCTTATGACAGCTACTGCCAATTGCCGCGCAGTGATAGATCATGCGCTTGATTTTGCGGGCTTACGTTCAGACAAAGCAAAAGCGGCGCAAGGCTAAAGAAACGCATCAGTATTATGGCCACAAAGAAACCCAAAAAAGCGGGGCTTATTTCCACCGATAAAGTTGTAGCGGATAATCGCCGCGCCAATTTTGATTATGCTTTGCATGATCGGTTTGAGGCGGGAATTATGTTGGTAGGAACAGAGGTTAAATCCTTGCGCCATGGACAATGTTCCTTGAATGAGAGCTATGTTGGCCCAAAAGAAGGCGATATTTATATTCATAACATGCATATTCCTGAATATATGCAAGCCAGCCAGAATTTACAGCATGATCCAACACGGATTCGTAAACTGCTTTTGAAAAAACGAGAAATTCATAAATTAATGGGCGCTGTTGCCAAAGAAGGCATGACGATTATTGCGACCAAAGTTTATTTTAATAAAGTTGGTTTGGTAAAAGTTGAAATTGCGCTCGCCAAAGGTAAAAAAGAGCATGATAAACGCCAAACGGAGAAAAACCGTGATTGGCAACGTGATAAAAACCGTATCATGCGCGAAAAAGGCTAGACGTTTTTATTTCAACCCCCCTTTTAACCCATTGAAATATATATCTGAATCAACCAACCTAGTTCGTTTGTCAAAAAAATAAACAGCGCCCCTTTCATCTTTTTGGGGAATAAGAAAAAAGCCAGAAGGGTTTCTTCTGGCTTTTGGTTTTTAAATCTATCGTTCAAAATATATTTAAAGAATTTAAATTTAGCTGGCCTTTTTGCTCTTGGCTTTTGGTGCGTCATCTTCAACGATATCAAAGGCAATATCATTTGCACCATCCATGTCATCAGGGCCGACAAGCATGGCTTCGGATATAAGACCAGCATTTTCGCGGATTTTACGCTCCAACGTTGCCATCATATCGGGATGATCGAGGAGATATTGTTTTGCGTTTTCACGTCCCTGACCAATGCGTTCCCCTTCAGCAGAAAACCATGAGCCAGACTTTTCAACAAAGCCGCCTTGAACACCAAGGTCAATAATTTCCCCTGTTTTTGAAATGCCTTTGCCGTACATGATATCAAACTCAACCTGACGGAATGGCGGTGCCATTTTGTTTTTGACTACTTTAACGCGTGTCTGGTTGCCCACAATTTCATCACGCTCTTTAATAGCGCCAATACGGCGAATATCAAGGCGGACAGAAGCGTAGAATTTAAGAGCGTTTCCACCCGTTGTTGTTTCAGGAGAGCCAAACATCACCCCAATTTTCATACGGATTTGGTTAATAAAAATCACAACAGTGTTAGAGCGTGAAATAGAGCCAGTTAGTTTCCGCAAAGCCTGTGACATAAGGCGTGCCTGAAGACCAACGTGATGATCGCCCATTTCCCCCTCAAGCTCCGCGCGTGGCACAAGAGCGGCAACGGAGTCGACAACAACAACATCCAGCGCGCCAGAGCGCACAAGTGTGTCAGTAATTTCAAGGGCTTGCTCCCCTGCATCGGGTTGTGAGATCAGTAATTCATCAACATTACAGCCCAATTTTTTTGCATAACCCGGATCGAGAGCGTGCTCCGCATCCACGATAGCGCAGGTGCCGCCTGCTTTTTGTGCCTCGGCAATAATATGAAGGGCGAGTGTGGTTTTACCAGAGCTTTCTGGGCCGTAGATTTCAATGATACGCCCTTTGGGCACGCCCCCAATACCAAGACCAATATCAAGGCCGAGAGATCCTGTCGAGACAGAGGCAATCTCCATCGGGTTGGTATCACCGTTAAGTTTCATTACAGAGCCTTTACCAAAGGCGCGCTCAATTTGTGCCAGCGCGGCATCTAAAGCTTTGTTTTTTTCATCCTGATTTTTGTGCATCGGTTCATCTTTTCTTAAAGCGGTTACAGACATAATTCGTTCCCTTCATTTGTGGCATAGGCTTTTGAGTGGTTCAACGGCGTTTGGGTTTTTTTATGCCCTTACGCACAAGTGAGTATCAAACTGTTGTGATCCTAATGTACACCATTTGTTCCACCCGTCAAACAAAAAGAACATTATAAGAACATTTATTGGTGGATTTTATGAACATGTCTGTTTTATGAGATAATCTGTTGGATAATTAAGAACATATTTATCGTTGATAAAAAATGTCGGGTAGCCGTATTTGCGTATTCTGAGGTCTTTCATTTTACGGCTAAAGGCGGCGTTTGCTGCAGGATCTTCGTCTAAAACGAATTCCCTGAAGGCAATATTGTTTTGTTTAAATTCTTCGCGTTTTATGCGGCAATAACCGCACCATGACATGGAATACATTGTAATAACGCTGCATTGTCCCTGCGCTAGAGTCAGATTCTCATAGGCAGGCTCTAAAAGCATAAGCTGTGACGCTGTCTCTTCTGTCGTTTGATCAGAGGATGAAGACGCGAAATAAACACCTGCATAGATCATAATGAAAAAGAGTGTAACAAGCCCCAAAAATTCCAAAAAACGAAACATGATGATTTAATCCACTAATGCTTCTTTTACCTTGGCGGCAAGTTGCTTGAGGGTGAAGGGTTTGGGGAGGAAGGAAATCCCCTCACCCATATGCTCTTTTAATTTATCTTCAGAATAACCGGAGATAAAGATGATTCGTAGATGGGGAGAGATATCACGCAATTTTTTAGCAAGGGTCGGCCCATCCATATTGGGCATCATGACGTCAGTAATCAGCAAATCAATTTCTTTATTCTCTGCCTTTTCAAGAACGCTTAGGGCGCTCTCGCCGCAATCAGCGCCGATAACATCATAGCCTTTATTGACCAGAGCGCGCGTTGAAAAGGCGCGCACGGCTTCTTCGTCCTCAACGAGCAAAATACGCGCTGTCCCTGTCAGGTCGGCAGGCGTATCATCTTTTTTCTCCTCAACGATTTCTTCACGTTTTTCATCTGCACCAAGAACAGGCAGGAAAATAGAAAACGTAGTGCCTTCACCAAGCTTGGTTTTAATATCAAGATAGCCGCCCGTTTGGCGAATAATACCGTAAACAGTTGCAAGGCCAAGACCTGTGCCCTCACCCACGCCTTTGGTAGTAAAAAAGGGCTCGAGAATGCGGGACATGTTTTCGGGACTAATCCCTGTTCCTGTATCGGTCACAGAAATTATGAGCCAGCGCCCAGGCGGCATATCATCATCACAGCGTTTGACAGTTTTTTTGTTCTCGTAATTATCCGTTTTAATGGTGAGTTTACCGCCGCCATCCATCGCATCACGGGCATTCACGGCAAGATTAATGAGCACTTGTTCCATTTGTCCCACATCAACCTTTATGAGGCCAAGGTCAGAACCATGGAGCACTTCCAATTCGATATTCGCGCCAATCAGGCGGCGGATGAGGTGGGAGAGCTCAGTCAGAATATCGGTGATATCATGGACTTTGGGGCGCAACGTTTGCTGGCGCGAAAACGCCAAAAGCTGGCGCACGAGGTTTGCGGCTCGGTTTGAGTTTTGCTTGATCTGCATGATATCGCCAAAGGATGGATCACCCGGTTTATGACGGAGCATAAGCAAATCAGAAAAGCCGATAATGGCGGTCAGCAGGTTATTAAAGTCATGCGCGATCCCCCCCGCAAGTTGCCCGACTGCCTGCATTTTTTGGGACTGGACAAATTGGAGCTCAAGGTCTTTTTGTTCAGTCAAATCAATGAAGTGGAGCACGATGTCATCGCTATTTTTAAAGCGCCTGCCGTGCATTTGGGTCACGATATTATGGTTGCCTTTATCCTTGAACATGACCTCCATCGGAGCGGTCATGCGCCGGCCTGTTTCGATTTTATCAATCGCATCAAAGGCCTCGGCGGCATTGTCGCCTGTAATTAAATCCTTGAGATTTTGGTTTTCAAGGGACTCCATATCAATTTTAACCAAGCTGGCCATAGCGGCGTTTGTATCTTTTATTTTTCCATCAGAGCCAATGAGCATGACGCCCACGGGCGCTTCGTCAAAGAATTTCTGGAAGCGATCTTCTGAGGCCTGAAGCGCTTTACGCATTTCACGTTCAGAGGTGAGATCATGAACCACACCGCGTGTCCGCACGCGCCCATCGCTCTCGCGCACGACGGCCATATTGATTGAGGCCAAAAATGTTGTCCCTGCCGGCCCTTTCATTTTAATTTCAGCAACCTGCCGTAGGCCGCCTTTTTCGAGCACATCATAAGGTGCAACGCCTTTTGGTGGTGTTTCGAGATAAGTGTGGATGCGTCCATTGGCGAGTAAATGCTCGATACTATCCCCTAGCCATCGGGCAAGCGTCGCATTTACAAAAACAAAGCGCCCTTCCTCATTGACCGAAAAGAACCCCACGGGGGCATTATCGGTAAAATCAATCAGCTTTTCGCGCTCTTCACGCACCGAGCGGTTAAGATCGCGGGCTTCGGTGATATCATCAACGCGCCAGTGAACAAATCCTGCCCAGCCTGCCACAGGCTGCGCGGTGACAAGAAACCAGCGCTCGCCCTCGCCTTCTTTGGATACAAGCTCCATGGAATCGGTAAGGCCGCGATAGGCTTGTTCAGCGAGTTTATTGAAATGATTGGCAACTTCGGGATTATCACTAAAAAGCATGGCGAGAGTTTCGATGCTCGGCGGGCCGTATGGCTGACAGAGATATTCAAAACGTTGATTGGCATAAATCGCGTTATCGGCGCTATCGGTGATCAGGCGCGCACCGCGTGACCCTTCGAGCACTTCGCGGAGTAATTTCAGCTCTTTTTCACGACGTTTATAGGAGAATAAAACTTGTTGGAAAGAATAGCCCGCGATCCCAGCGATTACAAAGGCAAGACCAGCAACTATCATGGTAACTTTATCGACACCTAAAAATCCAGCGAGGAAATAACAGCCTGCTAAATACAGTGTAATAAAAACCAAGCCAAGGATCATACTCTTGGCACGCTCTTTGGGGTCAGCCGCTTCTGGACGGCGCGGGTTTTTATATTTTTCGATAAATTCAGAATGATCAAAAGGCATAACGCCTTACAATGCCATATTTTTTTGCGCCCTGACCAGCGCTATTAGGACTTAGGCCCGAGTTTTCCCTTTAATTGGAAGACGTATGAAATCACTTTTGCAACGGCTTCGAAGTGTTGTTCGGGGATCATGGAATCGACATCGACTTGGTCGAACAAGACACGGGCGAGCGGTTTGTTCTCAACCAGGGGGATATCATGCTCTTTGGCGACTTCACGGATACGCATGGCAAGATCATCAATCCCCTTGGCGACCACAACGGGAGCGTCCATTTCTTCGGGGTCATATTTAAGGGCGATAGAAAAGTGGGTTGGGTTGGTGATAATGACGTCGGCCTCAGGGACAGCTTGCATCATGCGTCCGCGGGCCTTTTCCTGACGCAAGGCACGAAGTTTAGCACGAACATGCGGATCCCCTTCAGTTTGTTTATATTCGTCTTTGAGCTCTTGCTTGGTCATACGCATTTTTTTGATGTGCTCGTAGCGTTGATAAAGCAAATCCGCCACAGCCACCACCATGAGGACAAGTAAAATCCCAGACATAAGAAGCAAGACAAGATGCTGAAGCTCCTCCATAGAAGCCAAGACAGGCTGTCCAATCATATGGTCAATCTGTCCATAAAACGGCATGAGAATAAGCACGCCGATAAAGCCAATAATGCCAATTTTTACAAGACCTTTCACAAACTCCATTATAGAACGCATAGAAAAAAGGCGTTTAAACCCCTTAAAAATAGAGACTTTTGAGATATCAGGTTTAATCGTATCTGGGGCAAAAAGTGGGCCAATTTGTATAAACGGCCCGACAAAGGCCGCAAACATTAAAACCAGAAGGGGCAAAGTTAAAATGCCCATCACTTCAAAAAAAGATTGCGCGAGCACGTCTCCTATACCAGAGGGTACAGTTGGCATAAGATGAGCTTTTTCGATAAAGCTCGACATGATCGTTTTTAACCTGCTCATAGCCGAGGGGCCAATAGCGAGAACAACAAGTGTGCCAGCAAACAACATAATCCAATTGTTTACTTCACGAGAGAGCGCAACCTGCCCTTTCTTTCGACTTTCATCGAGTTTCTTGGGGGTAGGTTCTTCGGTTTTGGACGAATCGTCTTCGTCACTGGTGCCTTCAGCCATGTTTTACTCCCTTCTCTCTCGTCAACCTGCGGAGGTCAGGAAGAAGGTCATACCCTCTTCAAATTTGGTGAGCCAGAACAACATCATTGTCGATAAAACGAAAAACAACGTGATCATGGATAGAATAATTTGAATGGGCAGGGACAGGATAAAGACCTGCACCTGAGGCATAAGCCGCGACAAAACACCCATGCCGATGTAAAGGAGCATGGCCACCATGACAAAAGGAACAGCGAGTTGAAAGCCGATCAAAAAGGCTGCGGATACAGCCTTGGTAATCATTTGCGCCATCCCGCCTGCATCAGGCACCGCGCCAATAGGAAACATTTGATAGCTTTCGACAAGACCGTAAATAAGCATGTGATGAAGGTTTGTTGCAAATAAGAGCATGACCCCTGTCATGGATAAAAACGCGCCAGTGATTGACCCTTGTGAGGCAAGCGATGGGTTGAACACTTGCGCGTTTGCCAAACCCGATGTCATAGAGATAATCATCCCCGCAACATCCAGCGCCGTCATCAAGATACGCGCCACCGTACCGATAAAGAGTCCGATCACAAATTCCATGAGAATGAGAGAAAAAATCACAGCCAGAGCAGGCAATGGATTTGGGACAAAAGGTTGCACGACAGGCGCAAGAACCAGAGACAATCCCAACGCTAAAAACAGGCGGACTTGGCGCGGCACAAATGAATCACCCAAACCAGGCATAATCGTGATCGCCGTACCAATACGGACAAAGATCAGCATAAAGGCGAAAATACCGCTAACGAGAAAACTTTCGAGCGTTTCCATTAATTTGGCCGCTTTCTGGTGTTATCCAATACCGACGATTTTATCGGCAATCACATTCATAAAATCAATCATAGCGGTTGCAAAGGCAGGCAACATCAAAAAGATAGCAAAGAAAATCGCCAGAATTTTTGGCACAAAAACCAAGGTGATTTCCTGCACCTGCGTTAAGGCCTGTAATAGAGCGATAGAAACACCAACCAAAAGCCCCACCATCATGACAGGCGTGCCAAGGGTAATGACCAACATAATGGCATCACGGGCGATATCAATAATTTCATTTTGATTCATAGGGTAATCTTATCTTTTTCCGTTTGATATGAAAAGAGGCGATAAAAATCGCCCCCGTTTATTTCTATTTTAGCCCGAAGAATAAAGCCTTAAATCGGCATACGCATGATTTCTTGGTACGCTGTCATGACGCGGTCACGCACGGCGACCACTGTTTGCAATGTCACTTCGGCGGCTGTAATCGCTTGGACAACTTCTGGTAGTGACGCCGTGCCAGCGACGGCCTTGGCAGAGGCTGTTTCACCGCCGCGCATTGTTTCAATAGATTGGGTGGCAATACGTTTCATGGCATCGCCAAAAGTTGCTTTATCTTTTGCCTCAACGCCAGGCATTTCCATGCCTTTGGCTGTTTTTAAATAAGCATTGGCGGCAGCAACATTTGCAATTTTATCCATTATTTTAATCCTAGATTCTTAAATTCAGCTTTTATCATAGCACAAATTGGTTAACGCAGTAAGTCAATCGTACGCATCATCATGCCGCGTGTTTGTTCGATCATCCCCAAGTTTGCCTCATAAGAGCGCTGTGCCTCTCGCATGTCGTTGACCTCAATCAACATGTTCACGTTTGGCATACGAACATAGCCATTTGCGTCCGCGCCCGGGTGATCTGCCATATATTTTAGGGGAAATTCCTCTGGACGATCTTCGGTGATATCCTCAACTTTCACAAGTTTTTGACCATAAGTGCGGTCTAACTCATTTTTAAAAGTAATCACTTTGCGGGTGTAGGGGTCTTGGCCTGGCTCATTGGCCGCCGTATTCGAGTTGGCAATATTTTCGGAAATCATCCGTGTGCGCTCCCCTTGGGCGCGCATGCCGTAGGCGGATGTTGTGAGTGTGTCAAATAACTGATCCATTTCTTAACTCCCTACTCTTTCAAATTACTGCTGTTTTCCAAGTGCCGTCATGTACATGCTGACGTTTTTACGCATAAGGTTTGTAACAAGGTTATAGTCCATTGTATTTTTGGTCGCATTCACCATTTGCTCTTCAATAATCACTGAGTTCCCTGCGGGGGCTACTTCGTATGTCATGCGTGATTTCAGATTACGCGGGTTTGCTGGGTCGTTGTTTGATGAAAGATGGCCAGGGGCTGTGGCCTCCATTTTAACATTATATCTGCCGCTGACCTCACGAAGCATAGACCCGAAATCAACTTTTGTCAGTTCATGCGCGCGATAATCAGGGGTATCAGCGTTCGCAATATTTTGGGCAATCACACCTTGCTTGGTGTCAAGATAGCTCATTTTTGCGCCCATGGCCTGAAAAAGTGGTATATTTTGTAACGTCATTCTTTTACCCTAAATATGAAATTTATACATCTTCACCCTAAAACATTGCAGGATGCGTGCCAGAATGAGCCAGAATGATAATGAGTTTGATGATGGTTATGGCAAAACTGACCCAAATCCTTTAAGCCCTTTAAATATAAGCAAAAAACCTGCTCGTATGACGGCGGTTGCGCTAAAAGACGGGTCTGATAAAGGCGAAATGCCCACGGTTAAAGCCGCCGGTAGGGGAAAAATTGCCGAGCAAATTTTGCAAATTGCCTATGAAAATGGAATCAAAGTCCGCGAAGATAAGGATTTAACGGAAATGCTGGCAAAAATTGAGCTCGATAGCCCTATCCCGTCCGAAGCTTTCATGGCGGTGGCAGAAATTTTGTCATATATATATAGAGCCAATGGCGAGCCGAACCCGTTTGATGCGGTTTTAAAGGATGTTATGGAAGAACAAGGGCTTGAGCTGATGGAAGATTCCCCCCAAGATAAGAAAAACAGGGATAAAACCGATGAATAAAGACCAAATTATTGCCCGCCTGATGCAAACAATAGACACTATTAATCAGGCGCAAAATGATGTTGCCGCAGGCATTATTAAAGATTTGAGCTTTATGGATAAAGATGTTGCAATTATTTGCAGCGACATCATGAAGTTGAACCCTGATGAGGCCGCGCAGGTTCAGCCCATTATGGCGGATATGATTACCAAGCTGGAACAACTGGCAAGCAGTTTGCAGACTTACAAAGATAAGCTTAATCAGAGATAGGATCAAAGGAATTAAAATGGATTTTATTGTACCGCTCATTTTTCTTTTTATTGTTTATAGAGTAATTGCAGGCGCGATTAAAAAGCAGACGGGTCAAGGTATTGATTGGGGCAATGTAGGGGCAAATATTCAAAACGCGCAAAATGCTATACGCGACGCATCAGCCAATAATGGCGCCTATGGTCAAGCGACCTCTGTCAGTCCAAAGCAAAACACGTCCACGCCGCAAAAAGGGACTTTGGAACATTTGCGGAGCGTTCAAGACAAAATGGCCACGCGCAATGAAAAAGCGCCCGTTTCAAAAACTACATCTCCATGGGCCACACAAGCAAACCAGACAACAGCGCCATCGCATAAGCGCAATCATATCCATAGCGGCAATGACTATAATAAGAAAAAATATGATGCGGCGGATATGTTTGACAACAATAGTGTGCATGCCAACAAAGTTTTGAATAGTTGCACTCCTGCCGTTCGTAAGGGGTGGCGTGACAAAGGAGATCGCGGTAAAACCGTGGAAAGATAGCAAACAATGGAAATGCATGATTATTTAAAATTTGCAGCATCGTTTGTGTTTGTTTTGTCCCTTATGGGCGGACTGTCTTATATTTTAAAGCGGTTTAATTTTGGTCATGCGGGAATGATGTCCCCTTCCAAAAAACGTCTTAAGATAGTGGAGATTTTACCCCTTGATGGTCGGCGCAAGGCGATACTTATACAGCGCGACAACACGCAACATCTTGTGATTTTGGGCGCTTCGGGTGAAACTGTTATTGAAAAAAATATCGAGCCGCCCAAAGACACAGCCATAGAATAATTGAAACGAGCCTTATGTTTAAAACGATTACATCTGAAATCAAAAAGAGCCTGCCGAAGAATAAAATTCTTAATCGCTTCTCGCTATTTTCGCTCGCGCTTTCGGGTATCTGCGGGATTGCGCTTTTTGTTTTAACATCGCACCCTGCCCTCGCCCAAGCTGTCACGATTGATTTAAGTAATTCTGATGGAAATGCAACAGTCACGGGCAGAATCATTCAGATGGTCGCACTTCTGACTGTTTTATCCCTCGCCCCGTCCATCTTGATTATGATGACATCGTTCACGCGGATTATTGTTGTATTGTCATTTTTAAGGACGGCGATTGGTATCCAGCAAACACCGCCAAACTCGGTTATGATTTCGCTTGCGTTATTCCTCACCTTTTTCATTATGGCGCCGACTTTTCAAAGCGCTTATGAGCAAGGGTTAAAGCCGCTTATCAACGAAGAAATTGATGAGATCACCGCCTTTGAACGCGGGGTAGCGCCATTTAAAGAATTCATGCTCACCCATGTGCGTGAAAAAGATTTGCAGTTATTCAATGAGATGAATGGTGGTCAAACCTATGATGATTTAATGGAAATACCGCTACAGGTTATTATCCCATCTTTTATGATTTCAGAACTCCGAAGGGCGTTTGAAATTGGTTTTATGCTGTTCTTGCCATTTTTGATTATTGATATGGTCACAGCGTCGATTTTGATGTCTATGGGGATGATGATGTTACCGCCCGTGATGATATCCCTGCCGTTTAAGATCGTGTTCTTTGTTCTGGTCGATGGATGGTATTTGATATCTGGCTCGCTCATTCAGAGCTTTGGCCCGAATATCGGGGCGGGCGGCGGATAAAATAATATCCGTTCTTACTCAGTCATCTTGCGATAGTTTTCCAAGAAATCACCAAACAGATCAACTTCTGACATAAGGGATTCAACTGAATCGCGGCTACCAAGCAAGCCCATTTGACGCGGGCGTGTTACAAGCTCAAACATACGGGCTTTTTCCGTTTGTTGCATTGTATCATCATAGCGTTCACGCAAATTAGCAAGCGCCACGCGATTTCCTGCGAGATTAAGGGCAATTGCTCGGTTCATAATCAGGTCGCGCTGTGCGTCTGTAACGGGACGCGTTAAGGAGATATTTTCCATGATAATTAAATCCTGTATAGCCTGCGCGGCGTCATCCCAGCGCCCCGCTTGCCATGCCATATCGGCCTGAATACGGCTTACGAGGGGGTCGGTGCCGCGCTGTTTTGCAAGCAAGTTTAACATGTCGATGGCTTCATCGGTGCGGTTTAACTTTGACAAAGCGCGGGCGCGCAGTAATTTGCTTTGCGCTTTTTCTTCAGAATAGGCGTTATTATTTTCTGCCGCGGCAACACCGTAGGCTTGATCAGCAAGGTCGAGCGCACGCAGTGCCCCATCAGGTTTGTTATCAAGAAGGCGTATGGCCGCAAGGCGCAAACCAACGCGCCCCGCCTCCTCCCCCTTTAAACGAAAATTAATCTGGTCTTCGAGTAAGGCGCCAGCGCGTCCGAGCAAATCAACATCCACCAAACTTTCAGCGAGCGCCTGAACAAATTTATCGCCTTGCGCCCCTGCAGGCGTAAGTTCTTTGAACTCGTCATAAATACTCACCGCATCAAGGGGAGAAATCTCACTGAGTTTTCCGCCCATGAATAAATCACGGAAGGTATCTGTCATATAAGAGGTGACTTCTTTTGAGAGAATGGAATCGGGCGATAAGGAAACGGCGTTACGCAAAACGGACAGCCCTTTTAAATAATCGCCATTATCAACATAAACTTGACCAAGGCGGAAATTGATAAGAGTTTCCAGTTCATCCCCACGCCACGCATAGCGTAATGCTTCTAAGCGATTAATCGCTTCGGCGGTGGTAATTTTATTTTGTTCCAGCTGAAGGCGCAAAAGCGATAACCCCGCTTTAGCGCGGTAATAATCATCGCGCCCATTGACCTGTTCTTCCCAGAGTTTTTGGGCGCCATCAAGATCGCCGCGCTGGCGCAGGGCTTCGGCGGATAAATAATCCAGTCCTGCTTGAAGAGAGGGGCTTAGTTTTTCATCATCAATAAGCGCAAGCATGCTCTCGGCTTCATCTATTTTTGCGGCGCGAAGAAGCGTTTCACCAAGCTTTAAGGCGATAGGAAAACGGATCGCTTTGGGGTAGCTGGCAACCAAGTCAAGATTACCTGGCAAGACATCGTTGGCTTGCCTCCAGTCCTCAAGCCCTGCTAGAGCGGCGGCTTTCCAGATTTGCGCTTCACCAAATTTTTCAAGTTCTTTATCGAATAAATTAGGGATCGCGATATCATATTGCCCTGCCAATGTCGCGGCGGCAGCGCGAAGGGCGATAAATTCTGGATTTTTTTCAATGCCCGGTAATTCATTTTCAGCAACCCGCAACACGCCAAGCGCCTCTGCGCCGCGATTATTGGCAAGATTGAGTTTGGCAATTGTGACCAAATCTTCGACCTTACCGTAACCGTCTTTATTCCCCAGACCCACCATGAGCACACGGCGGTTTTCTTCGAGCGGCACAATCCCGCCCATTTCCCAGCGTTCAAAATTGAATATCCGCGAAAGGGCATCTTCCAATGGCGGCGCTTCGCCAAACTCATTGAGCAATTCTTCTTCATCAAATTGACTAGTGATAGAGGCTGAGGCCGTGTCACGATTGCGTGAGAGAGACAGGCCGCCACTTTTTGTAACGCTAACGCCCGTGTCACTTGTGCTGATTATCAAATCGTCCACCCAAGGGGCGAAAGCGATCCCGATTTTACTGCTGAGCATTTGCATATCGACGTAATCACGCGCAGTACCGCCATATTGGCTGGCGTCTTCAACGGTCACAATGTGAATGGTATCGCCAACAATAGGATCCGTCACAGATAATTTTTTACGCGGCTCAACGAGTGGCCAAAATAAAGTACCGCCAGCAATTTCACTTGTGCCGTCAAAGCTTGCTTCGGGCTGAATAGGTTTTAGGCGGCGCGGATTGGGGCTAAGAACAACGCGCCAAAGCAAGCCGCCGCCTTCCCCATACACATCAACGCCTTCGGGCGCAGGCATACGATAAGCAACACCGCCAGGGATATCAATACGCTCAAAATCAGGAAAAGCTTCTTTTTCAGGCCCATCAAGGCGGGGAGGAACGGCGATATTTGGATCATCCAATATAAACCATAAAAACCCAGCCCGTTCAAAAGCCGCCATGCCCACCTTGGTTGTGGCGGCAAAAGTAATAACATGTGGTTCAGTCGGGGTGAGCGCTTTGGCCTCTGGCATGAAGACAGGTTGCGGGGCGATTGCGTCCACAATGATAGAGTTATTATTCTCAAGCATCGTCGTTGGCGTTTGAGGTTCAACTTTTGCCGGTGTGATTACCAAAGGCGCTTTGGTGGGTGAACCTTTTGAATTATAGACATCTAAAATGATTTTTTTGCCAATTTCAAAATTCCGAAACGTGCTGTCGGGGGCGACATTCAATGTCACCATTTTACCATCGCCTGAGATCGCGCCGATGTTTTTCAAGCTTTGTGCATTAAGCGCAGAAAAATCAATCGCCCCTGCTTCCTCGAAAATAATTTGAAGCTGATCACCTTGTTTGTTCACGGTGTAATTAGGGATGTTAGGCCATTCAAAAACGATGCGCGAATATTGGGTATGCTCACCAACCCGCACCTTGACGTTTTGCTGTGCCATGGCGCTATTGATCCCGCCTAAATAAAGCGAGGTCGCACTGACAGAAACGAGCAAGAGTTTTGAAAATTTATTCATTGTTAAAACTTTGCCATAGGCAAGGCAAAAGAACAATATAAGCCTTCATTTCATTCAATAATATCAATGGGTTTATGCCTTAGTTTATATCAAAAAGCTTTATGCGATTGCCGTCATCTTCCATAATGATGATATCAACGCGGCGCGATAGGTCGAGGCGTTCAACCTCACCGATGGTATTGGGTAAATCAAGATAACGCCCTGCGGCCTGTCCGCGTATGATGATGGGTTTATCATATCCCACATTTTCCAAAACAGCAGCTACATTGGCGGCGCGCGCCAAGGACAAATGCCAGTTGGAGTCATAACGACCCGATGTAATAGGGCGTGGGTCAGTGTGCCCCACAACCTCAACACGGTTTTTGATACGCGATAAGGTATTAGCAAGGGTAAACAGCGCCCGATTTGCCTCCCCCTTCACATCAGCCTGCCCTGTTTCAAAAAGCATTTCTTGTGGCAGCGATATAATCAGGCCTTCCTTTTGATTGATAAGTTTGACCATCTTCAGCGTGCTATCTTTTTCGATTAAATCCTCGAGGATAGCGCGCAAATAATTGAGATCAAGAGCACGGGAGAGATTTATTTTTTCGATATTAACGGCATCTTGCTGACCGCGATTGAGAGTCTGTCCGTAGAATTTATTAAAGCTTTCTTGGACTTTGTCCGTAAATTGATCCCATTCATCCTCACGCGGATGAGACATGGCAAAGAGAAGGACGAAAAAAGTCAGCATGAGCGCCATGACATCAGTAAAGGAGATCAGCCATATGGTACTTTCTTGTTGATCTTCCATACGACGGTCGCGGCGTTTAAAAGTTGGCACTTCTTGCTCGGGCGGTTTTTTTGGTGCTTCTTTGGGGTTTAGTTTATCACTCATATTACTGCGCCCCCCCTTGAAGAAGACGTTCTTCTTCGGTTAAGACTTGAAATGGTTCATGACGGCGAAAAACAAGTTCAACCATTTTTTCATCGCCTTTTTTAAGGCCGATATTAATCAGTTTTTGAGAAAAGCCGCCTTGCTCTAATTTCTGGGCAAGCGCACTGCCGCGGCGCATGACGGCGGCAATCTTGGTCGGGTTTTGATTTTGTAAATTCGCAGGATTATCAGACACATGCATCATGATATCCATGCGGTATGTAATGTCGCGCTGCTCTGATTTTATAATCGAGACCAACGTTGGCACAAGGAAATTGCCGCGCACATTACGCGCTGTGCTCATTGTTGTAAGGTCTTTTTGACCCGCTGCCATAACCCCTTGTGAAAATTTTTCCAAAGGCAGTTCAAGCATCATCTCACCACGATTACTGCTGATTGTTTTTTTATAAGACACAATTTGCGCGGTAAAAAGAGCATCAATACGATCAAAAATATCCCCCTCATTCACAGATTGAACGGGGTCTTCTTTCACCGAAGGCGCGGCGTCTTTTTTAACAGCATCGGTTGAGAAAGTGTTATCAAGGCTTTTAATAATAGGCTCTGCCAAGTTTGGTTCATAAGATGACATCGCGTTGAGCACAATAAAAAAAGCAAGCAGCATAATGAACAAAGACAAGTTCATGAGCTGTCCCGTTTTTATGGTGTTGTTTTCGACATCATTACGGCGGCGGCGGCGCAGCTTTTGCATTTTAAATCAGGCTCGCTTTTTGAATAAGGTTAGTTTAAAAAGTCACGCGATAGATCAGGCAATTGTTTTTGTTCAGAGAGCATAACAGTGACCGTTCGGGCGCGCTCTGGGTTCATGGCGGCAATGACGGGGGCGGATTTACGTTCTGACATTTGTTTGATGACTTCAATCAACACATCAAGATCAAGTGTGTTGAAAATGCGGGCGGCGTCTTTGGCCTTCATCCCTTCGTATATTTTGACGAGGCTGGCGATCCGCGCCTTTTCTTCTTCGGATTGCTCAACCAGAAGCTCTTCTATCTCAGAGCGCAAGGAGGTCAGTTCTTTAAACTTTTGTTCCATTTCTTGCTGCGCGGCCTTCATCAGGGCTTCGCGCATGGCCAATTCACGCGCGCGTGTGTCAAGGTCTTTGCGGCGCTGAGCGAGGTTTTCGAACAGCTCCATTTGTACATCAGAATATTCAAAGTCGGTATCTTGGGAATCGCGCCACTCTATTTTTTCATCAGACATCGACGTTTCTGTTGTTTTTGCCGCCATCGTATCTTCTGCTGGTGCGTCTGTTTTTTGCTCTGCTTGCATAGATCCTTCTTGGTCAAGCGCGCCTGCTTGAGTGCCAGGAGCATCAAGACTGCTTTGTGCGGGGGCATCTTCGGCATAGGCCTGCGGCATAGTTGTCACCTGCTTTACAAAATCACCAAAACGTACGCCAAACGCGAGCGCAGCAATGACAGCCAAAACAGGAAGAATACGAATGCGTGATAAAAATGTCATAAGCTGTTATGCGCTCTCTCTAATTTTTGAGGAAGACGTGGATCGTGGTTTTTGCCGTTGGAGCGCTTCGTATAAATCACGCTCAGCTTGGGATGTGAAATTGGTGCTGCCAGTTTCATTGACTTCGGCTTGAAGGACGGTTGACCATGCTGTGTCCTCTTCGATCATGTCCTCTTCATCTTCATCATAGTCACGATCATTGATCATAAAACCTGTTTTTGGATTGGCTTGTTTGAATGAAGGCAAATCAATTTTAGGCGTCTTACTGGGTTGGGCGCGTGATTGTTTCGGGACACGGCGAGGGGCTATGGCGTCTTCCTCGTCATAGATATCCTCGTCATTATTATCTATTTTTAATCCCCAGACATCTTCATCAATCTGATTAAAACCAGTGGCATCTACTTTAATTTTTGGGCGGCCAATACCGCCGTGATCTTCAATGAGATCAACCAATTCGCGGTTACGCTCAGCTAATTTTTCAAGGCGCTCGGCAAGGTTATCACCTGTTTCATTCATAAATCGTAGCTCGTCGGAGAGAAAGCTGGCTTCGTTAATCACATCTTGCAAATCACCACGGGAGGATTGCGACATTTCTTGCATGTTAATAATGGCGTTTTGCGCTTTATCTATTGTGAAAGAGAGTTTTGTTAAGAGTGCTTCGACGCTCTCTCGGCTTTCGCGAAAGGCCTTAAAGAAAATTGTCAGGCGCACAGCATAAAAGATTGTAACGGCCAGAAAGACCAAAATTACTCCATCTAAGACTACGGCAAGACTACTCATAATAATACGCTTTCTTTATAACTTCTCATCGCTTTCGGGCGGAATATATTTATCAATTTTCACGGCGATATTGCCCTGTTTTTGCCCAACAGGCCCTCTAAACATGGGCACGTTTCCACAGCGCAGTTCCAACTGATCATTGGTAAATGTATTAAAAACGATTTGAGATCCAATCTTCCATTTCAACACATCACTAAGAGTTTGAATTTTTTCGCCCAAAATCGCCTGAAGGGAAACTTCGGTTTGGTGAAGCTCTTGGGTCAAGTGATTTTCCCAAATGGAGTCACGACCAAATTTTTCACCCATAAACATTTGAAGCAAAAGCTCACGTATAGGCTCGAGCGTGGCATAAGGGATAACGATTTCGATGCGTCCGCCGCGATCCCCCATATCAACACGCAGGCGCGCAAGTACGCAAGCATTCCCCCCTTGGGAAATTGTTGCAAAACGCGGGTTTGTCTCCATACGATCAAGCGTAAAGCTGACGGGGGATAAAGGATCAAAGGCAGAAGATAGATCACTCAAGGCGACCTGCACCATGCGTTCAACGAGTTTGGTTTCGATGGTTGTGTATGGGCGTCCCTCAATACGAATAGCGGGCGTCCCTTTACGACCACCCAAAAGCACATCCACGATGGAGTAAATTAGGGCGCTGTCAGTGACAAGCAAGCCGTGGTTATCCCATTCTTCGGCCTTAAACACAGAAAGCATGGCAGGAAGCGGGATTGAATTCATGTAATCGCCAAAGCGTACTGTCGAGACTTGGTCTAGGGACACTTCAACATTGTCAGACGTCAGATTTCTGAGTGAGGTCGACATCAAGCGGACGAGGCGGTCAAAGACAATATCGAGCATCGGCAAACGTTCATAGTTCACCATCGCCGAATTAATCAGCGCCATGACGCCCGATGTTTCGCCGCCTGAAATGTCTTCGTCGTCAAACCCTAATAAGGAGTCAATTTCATCCTGATTAAGGATACGCGACGATTCATCATCGTCGTCCGTAAACGCATCAAGATCAAACTCTTCGTCCTCTTGATTTTTCGTATTTTCGAGCTGGTCTGTATCTGTCTCGCTCATTGTCATCCTTGGTCTATAGAAACATATTTCTAATCAGTGATACTGTTGATTATTACTCTGGGATTAGTCTTTGCAAACACTATGCCGTTTTTGAAAAACAGCAGAAAAAGAAGCTCACATTTATTTACATCCTAAAGTATACCACATTATTGAATTAATATTTCCTGAAATAATACATCTTGCACTTCAACGGGATAGGCCGCCGCGTTAACACGAGCGAGCAATTCCATTTGAAGCCTGTAAATCCCAGCAGAGCCGCGCAAATCGCGCACGCGCAGTTCGCGCAAATAGGTTTGAAACTGATCAACCACGCGCGGCATCACAAGCTCAACGGCCGCTTTATCAGCTTCGGATAACAACTCTAATTGCACACTTAAGCGTAAGAAACGGGGCTGCCCATCTGTGCTGCTCAGGTTGACGGTCATATCAGGGATTTCAAGGAAAGCCGCACCCATGCCAGATCCACCCTTTTTGGCCGGATTCGTTTTATCGGATGCATTGCTTTGCTCTTTATCACTGCCACCAAGCATACCGCTAAAATACAGACCGCCTCCAATACCGCCCAATAACAAGATAGGCAGGACAACAAAAAGCAATATTTTTTTAGCGCCGAAACCGCCGCTTTTGCTATCTTCGTTTAGATCGTCATCATCTAAAGACGCGTTTATCTGTCTACCAACATCAGCCATGTATAAGAATCCCTATTCAATTTATAATAGTATAAAGAAAACTGCGGCCTTCTGACCAGAAAGTTTTACCAAAAAGCCCACAAGAATACCCACAGGCGCCGCTCCATCCAGAACGCAAAGCCCCTATCAGGCATTTTTTACCCAATAGCGCCCTACCCCATTCCATAAAAGCGCGAATTCTGCCTGTGTATAACAGCCGTAAAAACCAATAAAACATTGATATTAAACAATATTATAAACTGGCATGGCGTATGCAACGTTTATTTCGAGTAAAAGTAATTTGAACAAAAAGGTATTTTGTAATGGAAAATTCCATCTATGTCGGCCTCTCAAAGCAAATCGTAATGCGCGAAAATATGAATATTATCGCCAATAACGTGGCCAATATGAGCACGCCGGGTTATCGCGGCCAGAATATGGTGTTTACAGAGTATATCGAAAACCCGCGTTACATGAAGGAAGATATCTCCATGGTGCTTGATTATGGGCAATACCAGAAAACGGATGCTGGCCCTGTTAAGACAACAGGGAATTCGCTTGACATTGCACTTATTGGCTCTGGTTTTATCGGCGTTCAGACGCCCGCAGGCATTCAATATAGCCGCGCAGGGAATATGGGCATGACGCAAGAAGGTGTGCTTGTAAATTCACTTGGTATGCGTATTGCCGATGTTGGCGGCGGGGATATTACAATCCCAGCAGACTCCAAAGAAATTTTGATTGACCGCACCGGGGTGGTCTCAACCGAGCAGGGCCAGATTGGTCAGATTATGATCCGCGAATTTGCAAGCGATCAAGACCTTAACCCCGCAGGAAATGGCCTTTATACAACAACAGCCGCGCCGCAGGAGCCCCGAAACACACAAGTATTGCAAGGCAAGCTTGAGGGGTCGAACGTGCAGGCCGTTGTCGAAATGACGCGCATGATTGAGGTTAGCCGCGAATATCAAGCGGTACAAAATATGATGAATTCTGAAAATGAACGCCTGAGAACAGCCATTCGAAAGCTGTCTTCAACGCAAGGTTAACGCAATAAGAAATTAAGAAATTAAGACTTTTAAGCTTAGGTAAGGAGCAAAACATGGTAACAAGATCACTCGATATCGGTGCAACAGGGATGCTCGCGCAGCAGCTTAATGTTGACGTCATTTCAAACAACATCGCGAACATGACGACCTCTGGCTATAAACGCCAGCGGCCTGAATTTCACGATTTGATTTACCAAAACAAGCTTCGTCCAGGTGCAACTTCAACCGACGCGAATACAACTGTTCCTGCGGGGATGCAATTTGGCTTGGGTGTTGGCATTGGATCGGTTTACCGCCTTCATGAACAAGGGACTATTCAGCTCACTGAAAACAGTCTTGATTTGGCTATCCTTGGTGAGGGGTATTTCCAGATTGAACGCCCCAATGGCGAAACAGCCTATACCCGCGCTGGTGTTTTTCAAACCAATGAAAACGGTGAGATTGTAACCGCACAAGGATATCGATTAGAGCCTGGCTTTACCGTTCCCGAGGATGCCGTCGATATCATTATTAACGTCTCTGGGGAGGTACTGGCCAAATTGCCACAACAATCTGCCTTGCAGAATTTAGGGCAAATTGAATTGGCAACTTTTGTTAACCCCGCAGGTCTTGAGGCGATTGGTGACACGATGTTTGTTGAAACAGATGCCTCTGGTGATCCGCAAACAGGTAATCCTGCCGAAGATCATTTTGGGTCTATCCGTCAGGGAACATTAGAAAATTCGAATGTGAACGTGGTGGAAGAAATCACCAATTTGATCGCCGCGCAGCGTGCTTATGAAATGAACTCAAACGTCATTTCTACTAGTGATGAGATGCTGCAAACCGTAACGCAGTTGCGATAGAGTATAGAAAATAAGGGAGAGTAAATTATGATAAACCGTTCAAACAACACAACAATGACACGCCGTATCACCTTGATTTTATTATCAATAGTAGTAAGCGTTGTAGCAGCCACAGCGGGCGCAAGCATCGCCATGGCCACCACCCTTAAAAATGTAAGTGTTGTGACCGGCGATCATATTTTGCTGAAAGATTTATTCGACGGGGTCACGCGCAATGCCGATTATGTGATTGGCAATGCACCCAACCCCGGAGAAGATATGGTCTTAAATGCCCGTACACTATATCGTATCGCCATTGCCCTTGATTTACAGTGGCGCCCAAAAACCGCCGCCGATAGTATCACCGTGCGCCGCGAGGCAACGATTGTCCCCTATTCTTCTATTGAGCGGGCGCTGAAAGAGGAGCTTGGCCAAAATGGGTTGAGTGGGCGTTACGATATTGCGCTTAACAGCGGGAAGCCGAGCCTTGTGCTCTCAAGAGATTTACCGCAAAGCGTTGAAATTTCCTCGATGGAATTTGACCCCGCACGTGACAGTTTTAATGCGGTATTAGTGGCCCCATCGCGCGATAATCCAATAAAAAAGATCTCAGTAAGCGGCAAAGTTGAGCGCCTTGTTAGCGTTCCCGTTCTCAGATCACCCATGCGTAACGGTATGATTATTGGCAAAAATGATATCGAGATGATCAGCCTACCCGCCCACGAGTTACAGCACAGCACCTTATTTAATGCTGAGGATGTTATTGGCCTTACGCCGCGCCGTATTGCTCATGCAGGTAAGCCGATGATGGAAGGTGAATTAGAGCGCCCACAAATCGTTGATCGTGGAGAGACCATCACAATCTTTTTCAGAGAAGGTCCGCTTATGCTAAGCGCGAAAGGAAAAGCCCTACAAAGCGGAGCAAAGGGTGATCTTATCCGCGTCACCAATTTAGGAAGTAGCCGCTCTGTTGACGGTGTCGTGTCTGGTGAAAACGAAGTTATTGTGCAGTAACAAATCGTTGCGTATTGATATAAAAAGAATGAATAAAGGAGTATTTATAATGACTTATAAGAAAAACATGATTTCGGTTTTAGGGTTAGTTAGCCTTATAACATTATCCGCATGCGGCGCATCTGAACGCCTTGCAAATGTTGGTAAAGCTCCTGAATTAGACCCTATACGTAACCCTGCCGAAACAGGACAGTTTCAAAAAGTATCCATGCCAATGCCGATTGAAAATGAGATTGCCCCGCAAAGAAATTCCCTTTGGAGTGGTGATCGCCAGACCTTCTTTAAAGATCAACGCGCCAATAATATCGGCGATATATTAACTGTTGTGATTGATATTAACGATGAGGCGCAATTAGATAATGCAACAGATCGTTCACGCACAAGCAATGAAGATGCTTCGCTTGGCGCGCTCGTTGGGTTGGAGCAGGCACTCAATCAAATTTTACCTGAAGCCGTTGACAACACAAACCTCGCCGCAGCGCAGGCTGATTCAAACTTTAGCGGCGATGGCAGTATTGACCGCGAAGAAGAAGTAAATGTGCAACTAGCCGCTATTGTCACGCAGGTACTTCCTAACGGTAACCTTGTCATCCAAGGGCGTCAGGAAGTGCGCGTAAATTTTGAAAAGAGAATCTTGGAGCTTGCTGGCGTTATCCGCCCTGAAGATATCACAATAGATAACACGATATCACATGAGAAAATTGCCGAAGCGCGTATCTCATACGGTGGCAAAGGTCAGATAAGCGACGTGCAACAGCCCCGTTATGGCCAACAAGTTTTTGATGTGATCTTCCCATTCTAGAGAGGAATGCGCCTATCGCGTGGTTAAGGAGGGAACTTTGACCAGCGCGAAACGGCTCTCTCCCCCTCCTCCACGGATTGGGTAATCATATTAAAAAGGCAGGATGCCAACGAATTATAAAAGCCAGTCTTAGGATAGAGACTGGCTTTTTTATAATTAAAAATCACAAGCAGCAAAAAAGCGACCTTACAAGCCGCTTTTTACTAAATTCTTTAAATCTTTAAGATTAATCTTCGCGGTGAACTTTTTCGCGGCGCTCATGCATTTCTTGGGCTTCGAGGCTTAAGGTCGCAACGGGACGCGCTATAAGACGGGATATACCGATTTCATCACCTGTTTCTTCGCAATAGCCATATTCGCCTTCGTCTATACGGCGTAGGGCAGAGTTAATCTTTTTTACCAGTTTACGTTCACGGTCACGTGTACGAAGCTCAAGCGCGTGATCAGTTTCAGCGGATGCACGATCTGCAAGATCAGGTTTTTGCAATTCTGTTTCTTGGAGTGTGTTGGCAACCGTTTCAGAAGATTCACGAATAAGGTCTCTACGCCATTCTGTCAATTTTTGACGAAAGAACTCCAACATAACGGGGTTCATGTAACCGTCTTTGTCTTTAAGCGGATCGTAATCAGCAGTTAGCACGACTTCTTTTGTTTGTTTTGCTTTCGCCATATTTTTGTACTCTCTAAATTAATTTTTGTTATCTGTCCCCAAAGAGATATGAGAATATAATGAGAGCCATGGTAAGACGCAAGAAAGAACTGAACTTATACTTACGATATGCCCTAATACAACCTTAACCCTTTGAAATAACTTGTTTAATGTATCGCTTTACGCATTTTGGCAATTTCGATTTGCGCCCGTAAATCAATTTCATCAAGCAAAGCCGACATTTTTGGATCACTCACCTTTTCCCGGTGCGACGCCACAACATCAGCAATACCGATAACTTGCCCCACGGTCATATTGCCTGTGAGCAGTCCCAAGCGTATCTCATCGAGCTTTTCAAGCAATGTAACCCCGCGCTCGCGCATACGGCGCTTTGCCGCGCGCTCTGTCGGGTCTTCGGCAGCTTGAACAGCCAGCAAAGCATCTACAGAGGCTACTGATCCAGGTGCTACAAGACCGCTCGCTTCTTTTGCGGCGCCTGTGACCATTGCCCCAAAGGCGCCATTGGATTTGCCTGTTGGAGAAGCGCTTTTGGCTTTTCCTGTTTTTTGGCTTTCTGATGGACCTTGAATTTTCATGATATTATTTCCGTGTTTGAACCTTTTTATAGTATAGCGCTTTTTGACGTTTTTGCGTGAAAAATCTGAAAGGCAATATTTGCCGCCTTTAAATTCAAAACATGAAAGGGGGCTAATTCTGCCTGTGAATAAGGCGCTCGCTTCCTGATAATAATTCATAACACATTGAAAAATAATATTTTTTCACCATATCAAAACTGGCACGCCCTTCGCATAGGTCATAGGGAGTAATTTTATCTTGAGCCATTTAAAAAGGGAAAGCAGCAATGCCTATTTTAAAAAGAAGAACCAAGAAAGCAATACAAGACACCATTTTAATGATTCTTGGATTCGCCGTTATTGCCGCTTTTTTTATGGCGAGCCTTCCTCATGAAGCAAACGCCAAAACAACACGTATTAAAGATATCGTCGATTTTGAGGGTGTGCGTGACAACCAATTGGTTGGGTATGGTTTGGTTGTTGGCTTAAATGGCACCGGCGATTCGCTCAATAACGCCCCGTTTACAGAGCAAAGCTTGGTATCCATGCTCGAGCGTTTAGGCGTTAGCACACGTGGACAGAATTTAAACACAGGTAACGTTGCCGCCGTGATGGTGACCGCCACCTTGCCTCCCTTTACCAACCAAGGCGCGCAAATTGATATTACCGTATCAGCCTTTGGTGATGCAGAATCACTTCGTGGCGGTACTTTATTAGTCACCCCTTTAATGGCTGCTGATGGGGAAGTATATGCGGTGGCGCAAGGCCCTGTTGCGATTTCTGGCTTTACCGTGGAAGGACAAGCAGGAAATGTAACACAAAATATTCCGACAACAGGCCGCGTCCCCAATGGCGGTATTGTAGAGCGTGAAATTGATTTTAAACTTGAGGACTTACAAGAAGTGCGTCTGTCCCTTCGTAATCCAGATTTTACGACGGCTCGCCGTATTTCGCAGGCTATTAATGGATTTATGTCGACCAATGTCTCAAGCGCTGAAAATTCTGCGAGCGTTGTTCTCCGCCGTCCACAAAATTTTGATGGATCAATCGTTGATCTGATTACAGATATTGAGCAATTGCCCGTTCAACCCGACCAAGTGGCGCGTGTAGTTATTGATGAGCGCTCTGGCGTGATTGTGATGGGGTCTGATGTGCGTATCAGCACCGTGGCAATTGCCCAAGCCAACCTGACAGTAAGCATCACAGAAACACCGCAAGTGTCACAGCCTAACCCCTTTGCAGAGCAAGGCGAAACCGTTGTCGTGCCGCGTACAGATATTGAAATCAATAGCGGCGAAGCCAATCTCGCCCTTATTGAAACAGGCGTGACGCTTCAAGACCTTGTCACTGGGCTGAACAGATTAGGCGTGGCTCCTGGCGATATTATTACAATCTTGCAAGCCATCAAAGCCGCCGGCGCTTTACAGGCAGAGATAGAAACACTTTAAGGAAGAAGAAGGCTTTAGGATAAAAATGAACTTGGCCCCTGACACATCATTAGCCGTTACGCAAGCCTCCCAAGGGATGGCGACAGATAAGATCAATGCCATGAAAAAGGCACTTAGTGATAAAGAGCTCGCGCGTATTGATGAAACTGCCAAGGATTTTGAAGCGATGTTTGTGTCCGAAATGATGAAACCGATGTTTGAGGGGATCAAACCCGATGAGCGTTTTGGCGGCGGTAAAACAGAAGAAGTTTTTAAAGGTGTTCTTTTACAAGAATACGGGAAGTTGATGGCCGAAACGGGCACGCTTGGTATAGCAGAATCCGTCAAAGCAGAGCTTATTAGAATGCAAAGCAACACATTAGAAATAGACAATAATGGAGGCATAACAGATGCAGAATAATCACACAGAGATGGTGACGGAAGACAAGGCAACAGACAGACGCAGCCCTATTCTTCCTCGTAATCCAAACAAAGCGATGCAGCAAATGATGGATACGATAGATGTCTTGCGTAAGCAAATGGTTGCAGAAACCCAAGCGTTGAAAGAAACAAATACACAAGAATTCATGCGACTTCAAGATGATAAAATTACCATCTCTCAGCGCTATGCCCGATCAATGGAAGAAATGATTGAGCGCAAGGAAGAAATGCGTCAGGCAACGCCTGCGCTGATTGAAAAATTAAAAGCTATGCGCGCCGACTTTGCGACGATCACTCAAGAAAATATTACTGAGATTCAAAAAATGAGCAAAGGCATGAAGAGCCTTGAAACACGCATCATGGAAGCCGCCCGTAAAGAGGCACAAAAGGGCAATCAATTTGCTTATGGTGCAACGGGTAAATTGAAGGATGGTTTGACAACGACTATCGGCATTAACGAGGCAGTATAAACGAACACGTAACAAAAACTCTTTATAGAAAATAAAGGAATAATAAGTATGAATAATTTAGATTTTTCGACCCAAATTACACAAACCGGCCTTAAAGGTACAAATGGAATTATTGCAGGTAAACCGCTCAATAATGCGGCGGTGCAATTCCTTGACATGTTATTGGGACAAATCGAAGTCGAAGAAAATCAGGCCGCGAAAGGTAAGGCTATATCCTTAAAAACAAATGTTGACGGCGATAAGGTCACGACGCCAGAAGCACGTGCTCTTATCAAAGAAAAAGGGGATTTAAATCTTTTAAAGCTGGCCCTCATGGGGCAAGAAGCCAATGGTAATATTGAACAAAAACTAGCAGAGCTTAAAATTGAAAAATTTGAAAACCGCGTTCAACACCTTACAAAATTAATTGACCACCTCACGAACGGTTTACCATCAGATGTGAATAGCGGCGGATCGATTGAGGCGCTTGTGGCGCGGCTTCAAGAGCGCTTAGAAACCCTGGAAACAAAAATTGATTTATTGCGCGGTACAAACGGTAACGTTGATCCTAGTGAGGCCTTCCCTCTTTTGATCGCAACAGGATTAAACCCCAATCAAATGACAGGTATTACAAAACGTATTGATGAAGTTGAGAGCAAATTAGGGCGTGAGTTAACTATTGAAGATTTAATCACAGGCGTTGGTAATATTATTCCATTATCGGGAAACGACAACGATAAAACATTTACTGCCGGCGATGCGCTTGATCTTGTTAGTCAGTATAGCAGCAAAACCGAAGCAGAAGAGCTTCTTGCCATGGCTGAGCATACTGTCCTGACAGATGCATTAGCAGAAAAACTCAATGCCCTAGAGGTGAGTGGACAAAATAATATTGCAAATTCAGCTGAGAATGCACAAGGACTTCAAAAAATTGCCGATCTTATCAATACAATGCTTGGTAAAAGCCAAAATAGTCAAGATGCAGTAGCAAGCGCATCTGAAGCGCCCACTGCCTTACCCGAAGAAATAAATGTACAAACATTACGCAGTAATACAGAGCTTCAAGAACTGCGTAATGCCATTAAGAACATCAAGAATGGCGGTATGGTAAAAGCAAATTTAGAGACATTATCGGATAATACATCCCCTATAACAGGTGGGTTTTCAGGTGATATTTTACTACCCGAAAATTGGGCGCGTTTCGTTGCGGATAGTTTTGAGGCTCTTGGACTTGATATTGATGCGGGTATTCCGCTGACCACAACGATGCAGGCCGTTCATGGCGCAACTACTATTCAGCAAGCGGGGCAAACACATGCCGCCACGCAGATGGTTGCAACGCAAATAGCAAAATCCGCCGAAAGAGGAATAGCTAATGAAATGACCATTCAGCTTGACCCGCCAGAGCTAGGCCGTGTTGAAATCAAGTTAGAATTTGGTCCAGAAAAAACATTAAAAGCCAGCCTTATGGTTGAAAAGCCAGAGACATTTTTATTACTGCAACGTGATGCAGGTGCGCTTGAGAGGGCGCTGCAAGATGTGGGCATTGATACCGATGGAAGCTCACTCAGTTTTGAATTAGCTCAAGACAGCTATAATTTTGGTGATGATGGACGCGAAAATAATCAGGCACAAAATGGCGCAAACGGATCATCAGATCAATCAGATAAACAAGAGATTATTGAAACAACAATGACGTGGAATTTTGATCCTGCCACTGGGCACACGCATTACAGTATTTTGGCATAATTATTGCAAGGTATTTTGACAAACAGGAGCAAGTAAAATGGTATCAGATGTAACATTATCCGGGATCAACAGCGACAGACAAAATACTGGCGTTCAGCAACAACAGCTGGCGGAAGATTTTGACCAGTTCTTGCAACTTTTGACCACTCAGCTTCAAAACCAAGACCCTTTAAGCCCGATGGATTCAACGGAGTTTACAAACCAGATTGTGCAATTCTCGCAGGTCGAACAATCCATTAATACAAACCAAAAGCTCGATAGCTTACTCGCGCTTCAAGTAGGCGGCGCGGCGTCATCTGCGCTTGGTTATGTTGGCCTTGATGTTTCTTACATAAGTGCCGAGCTTCCCTTTAATGGAACAGACCCGATTGATATACGTTACTCTCTTGATGGAAATGCGTTTCAATCACGGATCAATATTTTTGATGAGAACAACACGCTTGTCTTTACTCAAGACGCCGAAATCACTGATGGTGTCCATGATTTTAGATGGGATGGCCGTAACCAAATCGGACAATCTTTACCTGAAGGAACGTATGTCATTACAGTTGATGCCTTCGATGCAGAAGACAAAAAAGTGCCCACAGAAACAGTTGTGCGCGGTCGTGTGAAGGGAATTGAAGCGCAAGATGGCGTTGTATTCGCCCTCGTTGGTGAGCGTGCCGTCCCTATTCCCAATATTTTAAACGCTTCTCTACCGACAGTGACATCGGCAACAGATAATCAGGGAGGGACGAATGGATAAACGATTACTTCTTTTCATGCTGTCCCTTGATCGATGGCTTAGACGAGAACGAAAACAATAACTTTAAAAAACAATATTATTTAACAAACAGAATTTAAGATTTAGCCTTAGGAGGTAATTATGAGTTTATTCGGATCTTTATATACAAGTGTATCGGGCCTTAATGCCCAGTCACAAGCAACGGCGATTATTTCAAACAACATCGCCAACGTAAACACAGTCGGCTTTAAGCGTTCTGATGCGACATTTGCAGCCTTGGTTACAACAGAATCAGCGGCGGCAAAATATTCACCAGGCGCCGTTAAAATGAACAGACTGCAGAGAATTGACGAGCAAGGTCAGATTTCGCAGTCTTCATCAACTACAGATATCGCGCTTTCTGGTGATGGTTTCTTTGTTGTGCGTGATGAAAATGAAACATCACAAGATGGTCAGTTTCTTTACACACGAAATGGTCAGTTCTTCGAAGATCAAGACGGTAAGTTGATTAACTCTGCTGGAAAATATCTATACGGCTGGCCCGTTAGTCCGCTTGATGCAGATCCAACGCAGCCCATTCGTAACACTGTCTTTAATCCAGACTTAAGCGCCCTTACGACAATTGATGTTGGATTAGCCACAGGTCAAAGTCAGGTAACAACCGAAGCGCAGCTTGGGATTAACTTGAACGCTGATCAGATCGACCGTGAAATCAACCAAGCCACTGGCCTTGTTGATTACCCAAGCACAATTGATTTTTCAAGAACACTCAGAACATATGACTCTTTGGGTTCAGCGCAGGATGTAACGTTTGAGTTTATTAAAGTGTACGGCCCACAAGCAGCAACTGTATCAGGATCAGATGGGCTTGGACCAACGGACTTGCTCGTCAGCGAGGTGGGTTTGCCTTTAGGGGGAACTTTTGACTTTGACTTTGGTGGTAACGGGACAGAAACTTTTGGCCCTATCACAGCAACATCAACAATCAATGACATTTTGGAGTTCATCAATAATTACGATGGTGTCGGCGGTGGAACCGGCGGTTTTGCCACAGCAACATTGAATACTGATGGGGAAATTGCAATCACAGGTATTGATTTCCAAGCCACGGATACATTCACCCTCACTGATGGTGGTACGCCAATTTTGGCTGGACTTGGTATAGCCACAGGTGTATTTAGCCCCGCCGCAGGGTTTGGTGCGGGAACATCCCCTGCCGCAAACTTTGATGGCACATTCCCAGATCTTGTGAACGTTCCAGGAAGCGCGCAGTTTAACCCAGGTGGTTGGTGGCAGATGAACATTGTGGGGCCAAACCCCGCGATACCAATAACACAAGGCTTAATTAACTTTAATAGTGATGGGTCATTAAACGCGCAAGTGGATGCTGATGGTAAACGTGATATTGAACTGACTGGTGTTAACTGGGGTAACTTCTCAGACCTTCAGAATATCGAAATCGATATCACAGCCTTCAGCCAGTTTGCTGATTTCTACAACGTGGCCTTTGCCTCACAAAACGGATCAGAACTTGGACTAAAAAGCTCTGTTGAAATTGATAGTGATGGATATGTGAATGCCCGTTTCTCTAACGGTAAGCTTGCAAGGCTTTATAAACTCCCGATTGCAACATTCTCGAGCCCCCCTAACTTGCAGGAGATTTCGGGCACTGCCTACGCTGAATCAGCTGACTCAGGCACTGTTCTCCTTCAAGAAGCAGGCGTATCGAATGCAGGAAATGTTGTGGCCTCTACATTGGAGTTGTCAAACGTTGACCTTGCCGAAGAGTTTTCGAAGCTTATCGTAACGCAGCGCGCTTATTCAGCCAACACACGGGTCATTACAACCGTTGACCAGATGACCGAAGATTTACTGAGATTGCGATAGGATATCGCTTTAACTAGACCTCTCGGTAATAAACCGCCCCGGAGTATTCCTTTAAAGGACTTCGGGGCGTGTTTTATGCGGGCTTTGGTACTCTTATATAAGAAATTTTTGACCACGCCCTGTGGTTGAACCAAGAAAACTTAAGAATCATGCTATTTTTTTTACAGAAAAGCTTAACCTTAATAAAAAAAATGGGTATAGTTTGCAGGTTCGCAATCGCGAGCTTCTAAATTTCTATCGTGTAAAAAACATAAACCCTTGATTTACCTACACGAATTCTTGTGTGCAATTATAAGTATCTTTTGTCATACACCAGTGTTCGTGTTAACATTTTCTTAGGATTTTTGTTATATTCTAAATATTAACCGTTCAGTATGGACGGATTTGCAGTAAGCAAAACTTAACCTAGTAAAGGAGAAGACTTATGTCAGGAGACATCGTACTTAACGCTGCATTGCGCAGTAACCTATTATCCCTTCAAAATACACAACGTGGAATCGACACAACTCAATTGCGTTTAGCAACTGGGCTTAAAGTGAACTCTGCTTTGGACGGCCCACAGGCTTTCTTCACAGCGCAGTCACTGAATAACCGTGCAAACGATTTTTCTCGTCTTTTGGATGGTATTTCACAATCTATTAGAACAATCGAAGCTGCTAACACAGGGACAGAAGCACTTTCAACATTGATTAACCAAGCGGAATCAATCGCGCTTGAGGCACAAACTGAACTGCGTTCAGGCCAAGGCTTTACGCGTGTTCGTGGTAATGAAGATGTTGCACAGCTAGGGACCAACCTTCGTGATGGCACAATCATCAGCGCAACAGCAAACTCATTTGACATTACATATGCCGAAGCTGATGGCTCTACTGGTACTGCGACAATCACTGTTGCGGCTAACGAGACCATTGACAGTGTTGTTGCCTCTATTAACAACAGCGCAGCGCTTAATGGAACAACATCAGGTGAAGGTATTTCAGCACGTGTAACAGCGGGCGGTCAGCTTGAAATTCAGGCGAATGGTGAAAACACATCTATTCGTATTGAAGCATCAGCAGCCAACGGATTGTCACTTGCTGGTTTCCAACGTCTTGGTTTAGGGACAGTTGTTGGCGCTGAAGGTGCAACAATTGGCGGTACTTCTGTTGCTGGTGACACTTTATCCTCACGGGCTTACCTTTCCGCACCAACAGGCGCAAACGGTAAGTTTGAAGCGAGTGAAACACTTGCAAACGCTGGTTACATTCCTGCTGGTGCGTCTACATTAGACGTGACAATTGACGGCACAACAACATCACTCGGATCTTTTGCCTCAACAAGCTCGGTTCAAGATGTTATTGATGCTTTCAACAACTCTGGTATTGACGTGGAAGCCTCATTCAACGAAGACACAGGTCAGATTGATCTTGATTTCGGTGGTGATGTCGGCCAAGTCGCCTTTGCCTTTGGTGGTACTGTTGCGTTTGGTTTTGGTAACTCTACACAAGCTGATGGTGCTGCTCTAACTGAGCAGTTCACATTTGATGGCGTCACAGTAAACGTTGACCAACTCGAAGACGACTACAATAACGTACGTGAGCAAATCAACCAGTTGGTTGAAGATGCTGGCTATCGTGGTGTAAACCTTCTTAATGGTGATGATTTAACGACTTTCTTCAACGAAGATCGTACAAACACACTCAGAACAGACGGTGTTGACTTTACAGCGCTTGGTCTTGGTCTTGAGGAAGGTGATTTCACAAACCTTTCAAACATTAGAGACTCTATCAACCAGGCAAAATCAGCCTTGGAAGATGTTCGTCGGTTTGGATCTTCAATTGCCAACGATCTTGCTATTGTACAGGTTCGCCAGCAGTTCACTGAACAAACAATCAACACATTAAAGTCTGGTGCAGACGACCTTACTGTTGCGGATCAGAACGAAGAAGGTGCAAACCTCCTATCGCTTCAGACAAGACAGCAGCTCGGCGTGACATCGCTCTCCTTAGCAGCGCAGTCACAGCAGTCTATCCTAAGATTGTTCTAATAATCGGTTCACGGTTAGGACAATATCCTTAGGGCGGCAGGCCTTATCAAAGAAATTAAAACCGGTGATACTCTCACCGGTTTTTTTATGCTTAAAATGAATTGAAACCGTAAAAATTATTAATGTTTTGTCCATATATTCGTTGTATACTATGATGATAAGTGAAGAATATCACTTTATGCTGATACGCTCAGCAATAAAAGAAAAGGAAGAAATCCATGGCGCTCGTAATTGATCTCAAACCAGGTGAAAAAGTTCTCGTCGGGACGGCTGTTATCACAAATGATAAGCAGCGTACCCGCTTGCATATTGCTGGCGATGCGGCGATTTTGCGAGAAAAAGATGTCCTCAAAGAAGAAGACGCCCTGACCGCCTGTCAAAAAATTTATTTTCTTATTCAATGCATGTATTTAGCGCGTAACCCAACCGAATATCACAAGAAATATTTTGATCTTGTTAAAGATGTTCAGCACGCCGCGCCCAGTACATCCGTACTCTTTCTTTTAATTAATGAAAATATCATTGAGGGCAATTACTATAAGGCCATGAAAGAGGCAAAAGAACTGATACGGCTTGAGGAGGAGCTTTTAAAAGATGCCACCGCCAAATAATAAAGATAAAGCCGCAACTACAAATCCTCACGCTGCCGCCGCAGGAGCGTATGGCGCAAGCGCGCAAAAACATACGCCCGATCAACGTGAATTAGAAGCCCATGTACTTTTAAAGTCTGCAAAATTCCTGCAAGACCTTCAAAACGATTGGGATAATGTTACACCAGATATTTTAGAAGAAACCTTGAAATATAACCGCCAAATCTGGATGCTGTTTTATGACACAGCACTTGAAAATCCTGAAGGGGATCGCCCCAATGATTTGCGCTCTAATATTATTAACCTCGCCAACTTCATTTTTAAACGTGAGCTTGAAATCATGTCTAAACCTGAAAAAGAAAAATTGAGCGTTATCATCAACATTAACCGTGAAATTGCAGCTGGCTTGATGGAAAAACAAAAGAAAAATTCAGCCCCAGCGCCCGCCTCCCCTCAAGACACAAAAAAACCACCCGAAGGTGGCACATCACAAACAGCATAAATAATTTTTATTAAGCTTCAGTTGAAACACTAGCAGTTGTCGGTGCAGCAGGTTGCGCTTGTGCTCCGCTCGCCTCTGCTGGTGCTGGGGGCGGTGTTGATGAATCAATAACAACACGCGCATTAGACGTTTCGGCCTTATCGACAAAGCTCTGGGCTGTACGGTACGCCTTTAGTTGACCTTCTGTTGGGAACTGACGTACGACATCCCCAGTGTCTGAATCACGAATTTGTAAAACAGCGCGGTTAGAAGCTTGGTCAACGGAAATATAAGGACTTACATAAGGAGCCTGCGCTACTTCCTGAACTTTCTCAGGATTAACGGCGTAGGATTTTTCCGTGCTTTGCTGCGCGGCAACTCCCCGTATAAGGGAAGCATTGGATAAAACTGAATTCACAGCTTCAATCATTTTTAACTCCCTAAATTAAATGTGTCTTTATACAAAATGTAAGCAGACGCATTTCCCTACTATTATATTACCCTAACATGCGATCGTAGTCAAGTTATTTCGCATAAAACAAACAACTTAAAAATATAACTAACGCACTGATTTTATTAACAAAATATTAATAGCTTGGCGCTGTAGTACAAGCTGTTTTATTGTAACGGGCAACATCATAATATAACAAAAGCCCGAGTCCTTTATGTATTATGTGATGCGCCCCTGCACCGATCTAAAACACATCTTAAATTGTATACAAGAAGAATAGCCATATCCATAAAAACGCGATATACTAGTAAGAGTATTCGTTTTTGTAATGTTGTTTGATTGCAAAGGCATACATACTATTTTTAACGCATGAGGCCGCCTTTTCCCTCCTAAGGCATCGGCCTTTATCAAGAATGACAAAATAGGTAACGCCCGTGAATAGTTTTTTAGAAACATTAAAACAACTTGGCCCAACACGCCTTAGTATTATGGGCGGTATTTTGTTGGCGCTTGTGACGTTTCTTATTTTTATATCGATGCGCGTTTCATCACCAGATTTTAGTCTTTTATACAGCGACCTGTCCACTGGTGACGCTGCGGCAATGGCAAGCCAATTGGAGCAAGCACAAATTCCCTATCAAGTTTCTGATGATAGCTCTAGCATTTTAGTTCCTGCCAATGATGTGGGGAGATCCCGCATGTTACTTGCTGAGGCTGGATTGCCTAATGGTGGATCTATTGGATATGAGCTGTTTGACAAGCAATCGGGGTTTGGCACAACGAATGATATCGTTAATTTAAACAAAGTCCGCGCCTTGGAAGGAGAACTAGCCCGCACAATCACATCATTAGAGCCTGTTAAAACAGCGCGTGTGCATTTGGTCCTTCCGCAGCGCGAGCTTTTTAGCCGTGAAAACCGCCCTGCAAGCGGCAGTGTCGCTCTGGGGCTTCAAAATGGTGCGGCGCTTGATGCCGACCAAATTGCCGCTATTCAATCTTTGGTTGCCGCTGCCGTCCCGCAGTTAAAAGCGTCCAGCGTTGCGCTAATCGACCAAAACGGCAAATTACTGGCACGCGGTGATGAAGAAGGCGTTGAGCAAGCAAATTTAAAAGCTGAAGAAATGCGTCTGAACTATGAACAACGCATGACACGCTCCGTCGAAGATCTGGTTGGGCGTATTGTTGGATATGGTAAAGTGCGCGCCAGTGTAACGGCTGATCTCAATTTTGACCGCGTTAGTACAAACGAAGAAGTCTTTGATCCAGAAACACAAGTTGTACGTTCGTCACAAACAGTTGAAGAAAATAATGTGGAGCGTAACGCCTCTGAAGATAACGTCTCGGTCGAGCGTAACCTTCCTGCCGCGGGCAATGATCTTTTCTTTGATAATGCTCCGTCCCTTGAAAGCAACCGCATCGAAGAAACAACAAATTTTGAAATCAGTAAAGTAACACGCAACATGATCCGCGAAACTGGTGAAGTGCGCCGTATTTCTGTGGCTGTTTTGGTTGATGGTAAATATGTGCAAGGCCCAGAAGGCGAAAGCACGTATGAGCCGCGCAGCGAAGCAGAGCTTGATCAGATATCAGCTCTTGTGCGCTCTGCTATTGGGTTTGATGCCAATCGCGGCGACACACTTGAAGTTGTTAATTTACAATTTGCAGAAATCGAAGTCTCTGACACGCCTTTTGATAACACGCTTTTTGGATTTGATAAAAACAAACTTCTTGACGCCGCAGAAATCATTACTGTTGCGATCATGTTTATCCTGATTATTCTCCTTGTTATTCAGCCAATGGTTGGGCGTTTGCTCACGGTTGAAAAAGATGGTGCCGATGAAGATATGGATATTGAAACAGGTCTGTTGACTGGTAGTACGAAAATGGCACTTGAAGGGCCGAGCGGGGAATTTGAACCCACGCCCCTCAACGAAGAAGAAGATGACATGATTAATATGAAGAGCGTTGAAGGTAAAGTAAAAGCCTCTTCTGTTAAGAAAGTTGAAGATATTGTTGAAAATTATCCTGACGAAGCCGTGTCCGTTATCCGTAGCTGGATGACGCAGGACTAAAGGTTGAGTTACAGGTTAATTGGGGAAATAAAGAATGCGTATACGTGAAGATTATAGAACATTAACAGGGCCAGAAAAGGCAGCGATTTTTATGCTTGCGCTTGGGGAAGAATATACCGCCAAGATTTTCCAGCACATGGATGATGAAGAAATTTTAGAAATCTCACAGACTATGGCAACACTAGGGCGCATTAATGCAACAGTTGTTGAACGCCTGTTCGTAGATTTTGCCGAGCAGATGAGCTCTGCTAATGCGCTCATAGGATCGCAAGAAAGTACAGAGCGCCTCCTTGCCCGCGCAGGCATGAGCGCAGAAAAAATTGAACACATCATGGAAGAAATTCGCGGCCCTGCAGGGCGCACGATGTGGGAAAAGCTCACCAATGTGAATGAAGATATCCTTGCTAATTTTTTACAAAAAGAATACCCGCAAACTGTTGCTGTCGTGATGTCAAAAATATCAACAGAACATGCCGCAAAAGTGCTGTCGCTTTTACCAGACAATTTTGCACTTGAAGTGATTCACCGTATGCTGCGCATGGAAGCTGTGCAGCGCGACGTTTTGGATGATGTCGAAAAGACACTCCGTACTGAATTCATGTCCAACCTTGCCCGAACAGCGCGTCAAGATAGCCACGAAGTTATGGCCGATATCTTTAACAAGTTTGACCGCACAGCCGAAGCAAACTTTATGGACTTGCTTGAAAAAAGCGTGCCTGAATCAGCCGAGAAAATTCGCAGCCTTATGTTTACCTTTGAAGATTTACAAAAGCTCGACCCTGCTTCAATACAAACCGTTATTCGTGCCTGCGATAAAGATAAAATGCCGACGGCTCTTAAAGGGGCGACAGAAACATTGCGTGATCTCTTCTTCTCTAATATGTCAGAGCGCGCAGCCAAAATTATGAAAGAAGACATGGCGGCCATGGGCCCAGTGCGCCTGAAAGATGTTGAAGATTCTCAGCAATACATTGTTGGCATTGCCAAAGACTTAGAGGCACGCGGCGAAATCACAATTTCAACAGGCGCAGAAGAAGACGAGTTAATCTATTAAACGATGAACGAACACAGTAAAAAATTCTTATTTGATATTCATAATTTTGATGCGCCTGAAGAGCCTGAAGAAATTACTGAAGATATAATTGAAGACCTCCCTCCTCCGCCACCTACATTTTCTGAGAGCGAATTAGAAGCCGCACAAGCGGTATCCTTTTCAAAAGGTAAACAAGAAGGCCTGAGCGAGGAGCGGGCAAGCCGCAATCAGTTTATTGCTGGTGTGCTTGATCAAATCAATAATAGTTTTATGACCTTATTCGCCAATGAAATTTACCGTGAAAAAACTTACGAGCAAGAAGCCTTAAAACTGGCTCTTAAAGTTATTGATGTGATGGCCCCAACTTTACAGGCACGCCTTGGCAATGAGGCGGTGATCAAAACAATAAAAGAGACCATTGCACTGCAATCCAAGCAATCAGAAATACTGCTCGAAATCCCAAAGGGAACAGCCGTTGAAATTGATGACGCCATCCAAAAGATTTGGCCGGATCCTGATCATTCACCAAAATATCGTATTTTGGAATCTGATACGCTCCCCGAAGGTGAGTGTAAACTATCATGGAAAGACGGTGGAATGGTTCGAAACCACGCACAAACCGTTGAAAAGATGAAATTAGAACTGGAAGAACTCCTCGCACAAACGGATGCTTCTGTACCTACCCCCCTAAATAATGATATAAAGAATCAAGACGTTAGTGACGATACGCCCATCACAGAGCCGCAGACTGACGCAAGAACTGGAGAAGAAAATGACAGATCAGATGGATAATAACGACGCGCGTGACAAAAACGGCATGAAACTAAATGAAATTGCCCCAGATGCCGCCGCCATCCCAGAAGAACAAGAATGGCCAGCAGGAGAAGCCATGGCCAACGACGTTACGGCGATTTATGATATCCCTGTTCAAATCTCCGCTGTCCTTGGGCGCTCTAGTATGCAAGTCAGCCAGCTTTTAAAACTTGGTCGTGGCGCGGTTGTTGAACTTGATCGCAAAGTGGGTGAAGCAATTGATATTTACGTGAATAACCGTCTTGTGGCACGCGGCGAAGTTGTTGTCGTTGAAGACAAGCTTGGTGTGACCATGACAGAAATCGTTAAATCTGACAAAAGCTAGTACAGGCATAAAGACTCAGTAATATGGCAGACCAAGATCCACCCTTTGACTCCTCCTCTGATGTGAATATTCGCATTACAAAACCGCGTGTGAGCGTTGATTTCAATACAGTCTTTGGCTTGATTCTGACCTTTCTTGTTATTAGCGGCGGGATTATGATTGGTAAAAGCGATGCCAATTTCTTTAACCTTCCCTCCTTCCTTATTGTTATTGTCGGCACAATCACAGTCACCAGTATTTCCTACACGTGGGAAGAAGTGACAAGCGCGGGGAAAATTATTGGGCAATCTGTTTTTAGAAAAATCCAAAGTCCTAAAGTTATGGCGCGCCAACTTTTAGATCTGGCCGTGTTATCTAAGACAAAAGGCCTCCTTGCGCTTTCTGGCGTTGATGGTGAACTGCGTAAAGACAAACACCTTCAACAAGCCGCGCAAATTGTAACGGATGGTTATAGCGCCTCTGATGTTGAAAACGTTCTTGCCCAAGAATTAGACGCCCTTGTGCAACGCCACCGCCGCTCTGCCAGTATATTACGCCGTGGCTCAGAAGTTGCCCCTGCTATGGGCTTGATTGGGACATTAATTGGCCTTGTGCAAATGCTTGCTGATTTACAAAACCCTGAGACAATTGGCCCATCTATGGCTGTTGCGCTTTTAACAACATTTTATGGTGCAATTTTAGGAACAGCTGTTCTTGCGCCGATGGCTGCAAAATTAGAACGTAATTCGAATGACGAAGCGATGATAAGAACACTTGTCCTTATCGCTATGTCCTCTATATCCCGCCAAGATAATCCGCGCCGCCTTGAAATGATGCTCAATAGTGAGCTTCCTCCACAAGAGCGTATCCGTTATTTTGATTAGACACATTTAATAAATATAAAAGAGAGTAATGAGTATGCGTTTAATGATTATTGGACAACTTGAAGGCTATATCAGCGCCGCAGGTAAAATTGCCCTGCAACGCGGTGCAAAAGTTATTCATTGCGAAGATATCGAAGAAGCCATTGGGGCGCTTCGTAATGGTAAAGGCGCAGATGTTGTCATGTGCGACATTAAACAAAAAATAGGAAAATTCATCGCCGACCTTGAAGCAGAGCGTATTCACGTGCCAGTCGTCGCATGTGGTATTGGAACAGATGCGCGCTCTGCCGTTAAAGCGATTGAAGAAGGCGCAAAAGAATACATTCCTCTCCCCCCCGATGCCGATTTGATTGCCGCGATTTTAGAAGCAGTCACGCAAGAGAGCAATACGATGATCGCCAATGATCCATCGATGAAGACCGTTATGGCCTTGGCAGAAAAAATTGCCCCCTCCGAAGCAACCGTTCTAATCACCGGCGAATCTGGGACGGGGAAAGAGGTTATGTCCTCGTTCATTCACCGTAAATCAAAGCGCAAAGATGCACCGTTCATCGCTCTTAACTGCGCTGCTATTCCAGAAAATCTTTTGGAGTCTGAGTTGTTTGGTCATGAAAAAGGCGCGTTCACTGGTGCCACTCATCGCCGTATTGGAAAATTTGAAGAAGCGCATGGCGGCACGCTCTTGCTTGATGAAATCTCCGAAATGCATCCCTCATTGCAGGCAAAACTTCTCCGTGCCTTACAAGAAAGGGAAGTCACACGTATTGGCAGTAATGAATCCATCAAAGTCGATGTGCGGATTATAGCCACATCAAACCGTAATTTGGAACAATCGGTCCAGAAAAAGGAATTTCGCGAAGATTTGTATTTCCGCCTCAATGTCGTTAACTTACGTCTTCCTGCGCTTCGTGAGCGCCCCGCTGATATAGCAGAGCTGGCGCAGTTTTTTGCCGACAAATATGCCGAAGCAAACGGCGTTGCCGCCAAGAAAATATCTGCGCCCTCTATTGCTAAACTAAAGGCCTATGGCTGGCGCGGTAATATACGAGAGCTTGAAAACACAATGCACCGCGCGATTTTAATATCCCTTGAAAATGAGATTGAGCCTGATGCCATTCATATTGAATCAACGGCCTTCTCACAAGGATCATCAGCAGGTGATTCAGCAGCGAATGCGCGCGACCCATCTGGCGTATCATCGTTAGAGCCTATAGTTCATACCGTTACAAACAGCGCAGCTGTTGAAACACTGATTGGGAAAACAATTTCTGAAGTTGAACAAAATATGATTTTGAACACACTCGATCATTGCCTTGGCAATAGAACACACGCTGCAAAGATCCTTGGGATTTCTATACGAACCTTACGCAATAAGCTCAATCAATATAAAGAAGAAGGCCAAGACATTTCAAAATTTGGCTAAGCCTTAATTAAATACGCCTTGCTCTTTAAAAATAGTCATCGACTCTTCGTTTGTGTATACACGCGCCTCTATAGGAGCGTTCATGACAGGCAAACGTTTTTGCACAACAATTTCTGTCAGTTGATTTGGATTATAGCTCGCAGGAGCAAACGACTCTTTTGAAATTTTATGCGGGGCAACACCATTATACTCTAATATGCTCTGTAACGCTTTGAGCTGCTGGGCAGCATCTGCCGTGTTATTGCCAATAATTTGCACCTTATAAACATCATTCTCATTTAACTGATAATACTCAAAGAAACTTTGCAAACTGGCACGGTCATCCTCACTCATTGTTGTACCCATGCCGTTAAAGGCGATAGGAAAACGCATCTCGGTTAGCTCTGGGTCTTGAACAGCGTCCATGGCTTCTAAATAAGCTGCTTTGCATGCACTTTTCTTTTTATTTTCTGTTTTGTGATCCACCCAACAATCAAAATTCACTTGCGCCTTGGCAAGAGTGTAACGGTTTTGCGGGATATCTTTATTCTTAATTGCATCTACTAGGGCCGCGCGGGCGCTCGTTAATTGCTCTTTTGCATCAGGATCAAGTGGGAGGCGTTGTAATGAAGCGGGCGCAACCATTTGGCCATTTGACAGCGGATAAGCACGATCTGTGAAAAATTTCGCCGCTTTATAATCATAAGCAACATCTTGCTCATAGCGCGCTTGTTCCATATAACCTTCTTTAAGGTACTGGCTGAATGTTTTTTGCGACGATTGATACGGCGCTGCCTGCATACCAAATTCAGTTCCAGCAGCAGGTTCAATTTGTGTGATATCGGACTGAGGCACATAAGCACTAGAAGCAGACACCATTTGCGCTTGGTCAGTGAGAGCGGGCGTATTTTTCATCTGGGCGTATTTATCAGAATAGTGGTCACAGGCATTTAAACAGACGCCGCTCACAGACATTAAAACTATTGCCGTCATTTTTGTATAAAATTTATCACTGAATGCTGTCTTGAAAACCATGAATGCCTCACATTTATTTTTTCATAATACATAAATCAGGACGAAACGTCAAACCTTAAGCTAAATCTTTGAAAGTCTATTTATATCAATAACTTAAATCTGAATTTATGCTTTTTCGACCTTGAGAACAACACCATCAAGAGCGGAGACTTTAACCTTATCACCCTTTTTCATGTCTGATTCACTGACCACTTTCCATGTTGAATCATCAACTTTTATCTTACCAACGCCATTCACGATTGGCTCATCAAGTGTAAAAACACGCCCCACATATTGTGATCCACGGCGGTTTAGTGAGGGTTGATCAGTATCTTCCGGTGGATGAGCTTTACGGTAATAATGCCAGCCGATGACAGAGGCCAGAGACAGAACACTCCAGATAATAAATTCCGCAGTCCATGGCATATCGGGGGCTACCCAAGCCATCACACCAACAATTGCTGCTGCAACGGCCACAAAGAAAACAAACATACTGCCTGTGAATATTTCAATCGTAATCAAAACGATTGCAATCACAAACCAATGCCAAAACACCATATCGTTAAAAAGTTCCATTACAAATCCCCTCTTTTATATGGTTTATTTTTTAGCCGTGTTGCCTGCACCAAAAGCTTGTTTGGCGATTTCCCCCACGCCGCCAATCGCGCCGATAACACTACTTGCTTCAAGAGGCATAAACAAAATCTTCTCATTTGGTGAGTTAGCAAATTTACCAAGCGCCTTTACATAGTCTTGCGCCACAAAGTAATTCACGGCCTGAATGTCGCCTTTGGAAATAGCGTTAGAGACCATTTCTGTTGCTTTTGCTTCGGCTTCGGCTTCACGCTCACGCGCTTCAGCATCACGGAAGGCAGCCTCTTTACGCCCTTCTGCTTCAAGGATAGCGGCTTGCTTTTCCCCTTCCGCCTTCAAAATCTCGGCCTGACGGAAACCTTCTGCATCCAGGATGTTCGCACGCTTATCACGCTCTGCCTTCATCTGACGGGCCATTGATTCAACAAGATCACGCGGCGGGGTAATGTCTTTAATTTCAATACGGGTCACTTTAACACCCCATGGCGCAGTCGCATCATCAACGACCGTCAAAAGACGCGCATTAATTTTATCACGTTCGGACAAAAGCTCATCAAGATCCATTGACCCCATAACGGTACGAATATTGGTCATTGTCAAATTCAATGTTGCCCGTTCTAAATCTCGCACTTCATAGGCCGCCTTTGCGGCATCTAATACTTGATAGAAAATAACGCCATCCACCTGAACAAGCGCGTTGTCTTTTGTAATAACCTCTTGCGATGGAACATCCAACACAGATTCCATCATATTTATTTTTGCCCCGATTGTTTCAACAAACGGTGTAATCACATGAAGCCCTGGAGAGAGTGTGCCCTGATAACGACCAAAACGCTCCTTGGTATATTCAAACCCCTGACGGACGAGAACGAACGCCTTTTTAACAAAAATAAGCGCACCAATAAGCAGTACTATGACAAAGATCAAAAACGGTTCCATAAAATTTTCTCCAAAAAATGACTAAAAATTAATATTGATAGAATAAAATGGTTAGATGCACCAAGCAAGATATCATCTTAGATAACCACAGATAAAAGCGTTTTATAACTCCTCTTCTCACCCGATAGCCATTTGCTTAAGCTTTTGAATAGGTTACACTCTATGTCGGCTTAATATGTTCGACTTATAATTTCGAGAATACCTAACACCTATGGCAGATCCACAAACAAGAACATCAATCGGCATAGGCCAAGCGCGAAGCGTTCTTGGCGGTGTCTTGCGTGGGGATGTTGTTCTTGCGATTGGCCTTGTTTGTATTTTGACTTTTATGTTAATCCCCATTCCCACATGGTTGCTTGACATTGGATTATCGATTTCGATTTTATTTTCTGTCTTTATATTAATGCTGGTTTTATCCATTCAAAAACCGCTCGAATTTTCTACATTCCCGACTGTTCTCCTTATTAGTACTGCGCTTCGATTAGGGCTCAATATTTCCTCGACCCGCCTTATTTTGGGCGAAGGACATACGGGCGAAGCGGCCGCGGGAAAAGTGATTGAAGCCTTTGGCGGGCTTATTATCCAGAACAACTATGTTGTTGGCGGAATTGTCTTTGCGATTCTCGTCATTGTGAATTTTGTTGTTGTGACAAAAGGGTCCGGGCGTATTGCCGAAGTTGCGGCGCGTTTCACCCTTGATGCGATGCCCGGTAAACAAATGGCCATCGATTCTGATCTCTCTGCAGGTCTGCTCACCGAAGATGAAGCCAAGGCAAAACGAAAAGAGTTAGAGCAAGAGAGTAATTTCTTTGGTGCGATGGACGGTGCGGCGAAATTTGTGCGCGGTGATGCCATTGCTGGTCTTTTGATTGTATTTATTAATATCATTGGCGGTATCGTTATCGGGACGGCGCAAAAAGATATGAGCATGGCGGACGCCGCCGCCACTTATACTATTTTGACTATTGGCGATGGTCTCGTCAGCCAGATCCCTGCGCTCATTATTTCTATCTCTGCAGGTTTACTCGTTTCCAAAGCGGGCGTTGATGGGACAGCCGATAAAGCGCTGTTAGGGCAATTTAGCAAACAACCCAAAGCCATGGCAATGAGCGCCGTGATCATGTTTATCCTTGCGCTTATTCCCGCTATTCCTTTCCCGCCTTTTGCCCTTTTAGGGACAATCTTTGGCGGCCTTGCTTATGTGGCGTGGCGCCAAAATGAAGACGCCGAAGAATTGCTTCAGCTGGAGCAAGCTTCCATCCCTGGCGGTAAAAATGCCCCTGTTGCCGAAGAACCCATTTCCAAGGCTCTTGCTATGGATATTATCAGGCTCGAACTTGGCTATGGCTTGCTCCCCGTAGTACAAGGCGAAGGCAATAATAAACTTACCGATCAAATCAAGGGCCTGCGCCGCCAATTGGCCGAGGATATGGGATACGTCCTTCCTGCTGTGCGTATTCAAGATAATTTGCAGCTCCCCGCCAATAGTTATGTGTTGCGGATCAAAGAGATTGAGGCAGGCCGCGGCGAAGTACGCCCCGGAATGCTCATGTGTATGGACCCAACTGGCGCTCCGATCACCCTTCCCGGTGAAAGCACGACTGAGCCAACATTTGGCCTGCCCGCCATGTGGATTGACGAGCAGCACCGTGAAGAAGCGCATTTTAAAGGCTACACCGTTGTTGACGCCCCAACAGTGATCACGACGCATATTACCGAAGTGGTTAAAGACAATATGGCCGACCTGCTGTCTTATGCTGAAACACAAAAACTTCTTGATGAGTTACCACGCGAATATCAAAAGCTGGTCGCCGACGTTCTCCCGTCGCAAATCTCCGTGGGCGGCCTACAACGTATTTTACAAAACCTTGTATCAGAGCGCGTATCCGTGCGTGACCTCCCAACAATATTAGAAGGCATTGCCGAAGCCAGCGCATATACGAAAAATATTGCTTATATAACAGAGCATGTGCGTAGCCGCCTTGCCCGCCAAATTTGTGACCAAAATAGAAACATGAGTGGCTTTGTCCCGCTTCTCACGCTTTCGCCTCATTGGGAGCAAGCTTTCGCTGAATCCCTTGTGGGTGATGGGGAGGAAAAACAACTCGCCATGGCACCTACACAGCTTCAAGAGTTCATCACCCAAGTGCGTAAAATATATGAAGAATTTGGGCTAGAGGGCGAAACACCTGTTTTGCTTACCTCTCCGAATTTACGCCCTTACGTGCGCTCTGTCATTGAACGCTTTCGCCCACAAACTATGGTGATGTCACAAAACGAAATTCACCCTAAAGCAAAAATTAAGACACTCGGGCAGGTTTAATCCTTATATTGATGGGTACCGCCGTGAATATCCGTCACGATATATGAGCCATCGCTCTGCAATTTCACCCAATCTGCTGTTACGGGCACCTTCCCAAAACCACCAGGGATATCCAAAACATAGTCTGGCAGGCAGTGACCAGACACTTGGCCACGAAGGCGCGTAAAAATCTCCTTACCCTCTTCAATCGACACACGAAAATGCGATGTGCCTTTCGCTTTATCTGGGTGATGAAGATAGGCAGGCTTAACGTTTACTTGCATCAATCCTTTAAACAAATCCATTAAAGTTTCAGGATTATTATTAACACCGCGCAGTAAAACTGTTTGTGAAATCAAAGTGATACCCGCTTTATCTAAATTATCAATGGCGCTTTTGGCTGCGGGTGATAACTCCTGCACGTGGTTTGTGTGTATGGACACAATTATGCGCTTATGACTTTTCAGGCTTTCACAAAATTGGCTGGTAATTGCTTTTGGGTTCACAACAGGAACGCGCGTGTGAAAACGGATAAACTGGATATGCTCCATTTGATTGAAACGCTCCATAAGGTTTTTCAAACGCCTTGCTGACATAACAAACGGATCACCGCCGCTTAAGATCACTTCATGGATACCCTTATGTGCGGCGATATAATCAAGCGCTGCGTCAATATCTTCTTGCGTCAGAGTGCGGTCGTCATCTCCAAGAAGTTCACGACGAAAACAAAAACGGCAATAAACCGCGCAAGATTGCGTAACCTTAAACAAAACACGGTCAGGATAACGATGAACAAGGCCGCGGCAAACGCGGTGCGCCCCATCCCCGATGGGGTCATTTAACTCATCCTCTTTAAAATTAAACTCGGCAGCACTTGGGACATATTGCTTATGGATAGGATCATGCGCGGCAGCGCCACGCACCGTATCAAGAACCGCGCTTGTCATTGCCATTTGAAATAATCCTGCGCCACGCTCTAATGTCTGCGCTTCATCTTGTTCAATAAGGCCATGCTTCAAAAAGTCTTGAACGGATTTGAGTGTTTTAGGCGGCGTTTTGATCATGGGCGGGACAATATACTTTATATATCAACGGGAAAAGACAAAAACTTATCCCCAGAAACTAGACATATAACGGGGTCATACGTCATAATGAATTAGGTGATTGATTCGCTCTTATCTATAATGAATTCAAATGAATCGGTAGAACTTCTATGCGGCTAAAGTCGTTTACAGCGAAAAGCATGAGAGATGCAATGCAAATGGTCCGCGAGGCGCTTGGCGAAGATGCCATCATCGTCGCAACGCGAGAGGAAAACGGGGGCAGTTCTGTCCGCGTGACAGCCGCTGTTGAAAAAGAAATGGACGCCGAGGAAGCCGCAGAAGAGCGCGCCGCCGCCCTCAATCATAACGATGAATGGCTCTATGCCGATGATGATAACGAGGCTGCTGTCCTTGAAGAAATCACCGAAACCATGTTGCGTCATGCCGTATCCGAAGATGTTCTTGACCAAGTCGTGTCCTGCGCCAGTATTATTGGCATCAGCGAGCCACGCCTAACACTTATTAGCGCACTAGATGAGCTGTATAACTTTGCCCCTTTGCCGATGAAGCGGGCAAAGAAACCGTTTATGATGGTGGGGCCGCCGGGCGCAGGAAAAACACTTATTACCGCTAAAATCGCGGCGCGGGCGACTATGGCGGGGTTAAAAGTTGCCGTAATTACCACCGATACCGTTCGGGCAGGTGGGCGCGGGCAATTAGAGGCCTTCACCAACCTTATGAATATCGAGCTTCTTAGCGCAGACAACCCCAAGGCACTTAAAGAAGCCCTGATGAAATCAAAACAGGCTGATCAAATTATTATTGATACCGCGGCGACCAATCCATTTGATAGACATCAGTTAAGCGATCTATCAAAAATGATTAACGCAGCAGATATGTATACTTTGCTTATCCTTCCTGCTGGCGTGCAGTCGGATGAGGCCGGCGAAATGGCGCGTATCTTTGCAAGCGTTGGCGCACGCTACCTTATTCCAACACGCGTTGATGTGGCGCGGCGCCTCGGTGCTTTGCTCTCTGCCGCGCATCAAGGCGGTTTAACATTTGCTGAGGTAAGCTCAACAGCCAAGGTTGCCGATGGTTTATCACCATTAACCCCATCAAAGCTAACACAACTCTTGATGCCAAAGGCAGAACACGGCACAATGCGTGATGCTGACCGAAATTTACGGAAGGCAGGATAAATTCATGGCTGATAATTCTTCTGTAACTCAATCACGGGATGATATGACCCCAACACCCAAATCGACCCAAACTGGCGCCCCTATTCGCCGCGCCAAAAACATTCTTGCCGTTGCCAGCGGAAAAGGTGGCGTTGGAAAAACTTGGTTTTCAATCACGCTATCCCACGCGCTCGCCCAAGAAGGCAAGCGTGTTTTGCTTTTTGATGGTGATCTGGGTCTTGCCAATATTGATGTGCAACTTGGCCTTATGCCAAAACGCGATTTGAATGATGTGATTCGCGGCCGCCTTGCCCTTGATAAAGTCATTCAACGCTATGATGAAGGTGGATTTGATATTATTGCGGGACGTTCAGGTCAGGCCTCGCTTGCTGCGCTCCCTTCACAACGCCTTGCTTTACTGCGTGACCAGTTGTTTGAAGTATCGAGCCAGTATGACATTGTCATCATTGATCTAGGTGCGGGTGTTGAACGCAACGTGCGTATGCTTGCCGCTTCTGCCGCCCGAACATTGCTTGTGGCTTTGGATGAGCCTACATCACTGACTGATGCCTACGCTTTTATCAAGCTCGGTAATGCCGCAGGTCAGTCAAAAAATGTTGGAATTGTTATCAATCAGGCTGCCAATACAACAGAAGGCCAAAAAACATATAAAACGTTGCTCAAAGCATGCGAAAACTTCCTACGGCTTAGCCCCCCTCTGATTGGTATGATCCGTCATGACAGCCAAGTCAAAGATGCCATTCGCCGTCAGACCCCTATTTTAAAACGCTCACCCAATGCTGATGCCGCCGAAGATGTCCGTGCGATTGCAAAAAAAGTGATCGTTGAGATTGAGACCCTCAAGAAAAATGCAAAAGCAGCCGCTTCTGCTTAATGTCTTAAAAATATCATCATAAGACCATCAAAACACACGTTTTTTTTAATCTTTTATGCCATAATAAGGGCGTAAAGGATCACTATGAGCACATCTGGTTTTGGACAAATACCGGCTTCGAATAATACCAGCCCACGCGCCAATAGCCGTTCTGATCGGGGTGAAGTGGTTAAGATCATTCGCCTGCCCGATGCCCTACAAAACAACGCCAAAGCGCTTCGTATAGAGGGAACAGTCACACAAATAAATAGTAACGGATCGGCTCGTATTCAAACAGAGCGCGGCGCAGTCGATGTTCAACTCGCCAATAATACGGCCAATAGGCCAGAAGTCGGCCAGCACCTCGAAGTTAATATCCCCGCGGGTAAACCGCCACGTCAAGCCAGTATCCGCACCGAACCAACAACCGTTAATCAAGGCGAACAGCGCACTTCCCCTGCGCCACAAACTCAAAATACAAGCCAGACAATCACGCGCGAGGGTGTGCCAACGGCAACAACACGAGGTATGCAGCCCCCTGCGCCAAACACCGCTCAAACTTCAACGCCACAAGTGCCCGCTGCAAACTCCAAAGTGCCAAACGCACCCCAAGTAACATTGCCTCCCAATTTACAAGGCACCACCCCCCCAGCGCCGCGAGCTGCGCCGCCCGCGCCTTTACCAGTGGGATCACAAGTTCGCCTTGTGGCTGTACCCCCTTCGCAGGCCAATCAAATTGCCACGCAATCACAAACAGTAATACAAAACCCCGTCACCATACAAAATACCGTGATTGCAAAAACAGTTTTTACGTCAACGATTATTGCGAATAATGCGGTCAATGCCCTCACTCAAGCAGCCCTAACATTTGCCCCGCAATCTGCACCCCAAACTTTGACCCGATCTGTAAGCACTTCGCAACAAAGTCTTGTTAATACACAATTTAATAAAAGCCTAGCAATACCCTCGCAGTCTTTGAATAGCATAAGCATCACTCCACAAACATCACAAGCCTTACCACTTGGTTCACAAAGCCCTGCTCAAGGATCTTTTTTGAATAGGCCTCCCCTTTTAAGCAATGGTGTAAATAGTGGCACAATCAATATTGTAAAGACCAATGCTCTCAACACACCGATAAATGGCTTTACGGCGACTGCGAACCTCATCCCGCAAGGCGTAAATATCACATCATCACAAACAGGATTTTCCCCGTCCCAAACGATTGGTAAAATTGATGTGCAAGTTTTGCAAATCACGCCGCCCAATGTAACATTGACAGCTCCAAACACTCCGCCGCAAAACGCTATTCCCGCGCTAACGCAATTTGCACCGCCTATCCTTAGTCAAAACAGCGCCGTGACTTTAACCGCCCAAGTAACAGGATTGAATGCGGTAGGACAGCCGCTTGTTACACTGCAACTGCCGGGCGCCCCGCTCCCACAAAGCTTTGTTTTGCAATATACGCCTAATAATATTGCTCTCGGTTCGCAAATTAAGATCACCATACAAAATATTGGGATTATTTCCTTGGCAAACACCGCCGCGCAACCCAGCCCTGCACTCGCAGGGATGTTGCAAGGGTTTCAATGGGGCGCATTTGACGACATGGTGCAAACCTTTATCCAGCAATCCCCCCAAGCTGCCAGCTCCCTTATACGAAGCCTGCCAAATGCAGGCAATCCTGCCCAATTAGGCGCGGCGGGTGTCATGGCTATGGCCGCCATACGCGGCGGGGATTTGTCCAATTGGCTTGGTGATAAAAAGATTGAGATGCTGCAACGAATGACTAAAGGCAGCTTGTCAGGCCGCCTTGTCCAAGATAGCGCCGCGCCGCGCAGCGAGGCCGCTAGCAACGCTGATTGGCGCGCTGTACCCTTGCCCATGTTTTGGGAGGGAGAAATACACAAAATCACTCTTTTTATGCGCCAAGAAAGCCAGAGCCAGAATCAAAAAAATGACAAGGAAGGGTCAACCCGTTTTGTCTTTGATCTGGATATGTCGCGCATGGGAGATGTTCAAATTGATGGATTACTGCGCGATAAACGCCTTGATTTGGTTGTCCGCACTCAAAATGGATTTAGCGCCCCCATGCAACAAATCATGCGAGCCGCCTATGCCAACGCTATTCATATGGCCAATATGGGCGGGGAACTAAGCTTTCAGGGCAATACAGATAAATGGGTGCACGTTATAAAAGAAAACGAGCAATTGGGTGTCAGCATTTAAACCTTAAACTTATCCACAAAACCACTCACAATAATTTATCCCCTACAGTGATATTTATTTGACTCTATTTTCCAATATATGGTTATATATTCACAATTAATCAAAACGGGTGTTAATTATGAATGTAAGCTTTTCAAAGCCTGCAGATGGGACCGAAGTAGGGGCAACCGCTCCTATCAGAGCCTCTATGAATTATTTCGCCCAACCCAACATTGCATCACGGATTGTAACAGACTTTGCGGGTAGCCTTAGAAGACATTTCCAAGATTCAATAGCAATTCGCAGTACTCATGCACGTCTTTGGTCAAGACAGGCTTTTATAGCTTAATCTTCATTGCGTCTGAAAACTTCCAGACCGATTTCGTCTAATTCTCTGGTTTCCTTGGCTTTAAATTCGGCGCTATCTTCTTCCTTGCGGCGGCGGTCAACGATCTCGACACGTTTTAAATCGGCAAAAGCCTCGCGCACGGCATCTTGGGCGATTTGGATACGCAGCTCCCATTTTTTAAGTTCTTCCGTAAGGCGGTCAATATCACGCAAAACAACTTGCTCAAACGCACCAAAATAAGTAAGCGTTTCTAATTCAGGATTATTATCAATGGCTTCGCGCTCTTTTTTTAACTTTTGAACAAGGCCATCTTTACGCTTTTGCAATTTTTCGGCATTACGAAAAAGGTCAGCCAAAATCTTTTGTTTTTCCTCAACCGTATTACGGCGCAGACGCATTAACCCTTCAAGATCAGCCATTTACATCCTAATCCTTCAGCCCTGCATAAGACATACCCAAAGCATCAGCAAGCTGAGAAAAACTATCTTCGATAGAGGTATTATCGTCTTTTTGCTGGGTCAAAAATTTCTCGATATGCGGATAACGGTCAATCGCGTTATCCACTTTTGGGTCACTGCCCTTGCGATACGCACCAAGTTTAATCAGCTCCTCCATGTCCTCATAAGAGGAGATAAGGTGTTTCGCAACACGCACAAGGCCGTTTTGCTCTTGCGTTAAACAGGCAGGCATGGAACGCGATACAGATTTAAGAACATTAATCGCAGGATAACGCCCACGCTCCGCAATTTTACGCTCCATCACGATATGCCCATCAATAATACCGCGCACGGCGTCTGATATCGGCTCGTTCATGTCATCGCCCTCTACAAGGACAGAGAAAAGACCAGTGATTGACCCCTCACCTTGCACACCTGGTCCTGCGCGCTCTAAAAGACGGGCAAGCTCGCCAAAGGTTGTCGGCGGATAACCTTTTGAGGTCGGCGGCTCCCCTGCAGATAATCCAATTTCACGCTGCGCCATGGCAAAGCGAGTGACAGAGTCAATCAGGCACAACACCGTTTTTCCCTGCTTTCTGAAATATTCAGCCGTAGCCATCGTGGTATAAGCGGCCTGGCGGCGCATCAACGCAGGTTCATCACCTGTTGCCACAATAACGACAGAGCGATTTAGGCCAAGATCGCCCAGATCATCTTCTAAAAACTCCTGAACCTCACGGCCTCGTTCCCCGACAAGACCAATAACGGACACGTCGGCCTCTGTATATCGCGCCATCATGGACAACAAAACTGATTTACCCACGCCAGATCCTGAGAAAATACCCATTCGCTGCCCCACACAAGTGGACAGGAAGCTATTGACCGCCCGCACCCCCAAATCAAGCGGGGCTCCTATGCGGGTTCTTTTATGCGGATCGGGGGCAGAGTTTTTGAGTAATATTGGCGTTGCTCCTTGCATCATCGGGCCTTTGCCATCAATTGGCTCACCCAGCGCATTGATCACCCGCCCCAACCAACGATCATCAGGGCAAATTGTTGGCGGCGTTCTTTGAATAAACGCAGGGCAATCCAGCCCTACCCCTTCCAGATTGCCAAACGGCAATAAAAGCGCACGATTATCGCGAAATCCAACAACTTCGCACGGAATATCCTTATGATTGGGCCGCAAATGAACCCGCGAGCCAATGGTCAAATCTTGCCCAAATCCTGCGATTTCAACAAGCAGACCCAAAACCTTGGTCACGCGGCCATAGGTTTCGTAATCAGGGATCGGGGCAAGTGCGGCAAGCGCTTTATCGGCTAGTCTATCCATAAAATGATTGTACCGCGCAAAGCGCATCATAAAAAAGCGAAACTTATCTAAACTGGTTAAAAAACGAGCGAAAAAGACTAAAACGTTAATTTTTTTTGTTAACTTTTACGATTTTGTGTTAATCTTTATTAACAATGGTTAACAACAGTATGTTGATTAACCCCATTTAGCACATAAATTAAGGGGACAAAATATGCGCGTATTATTAGTAGAAGATGATAGCTCAACAGCTAAAAGTATTGAACTGATGCTCAAATCAGAAGGATACGTGGTCGACACAACAGATCTCGGCGAGGATGGCCTTGAGATTGGTAAAATTTACGACTACGACATTATTATTTTAGACCTCATGCTGCCTGATATGGATGGTTATGATGTTTTGAAACAATTGCGTGAATCAAAAGTAGAAACGCCGATTCTTATTCTTTCAGGGCTTTCTGAAATGGATAATAAGATTAAAGGTCTTGGTTTTGGCGCGGATGATTACCTTACAAAACCTTTTGACAAGCGCGAGTTAATGGCACGCCTACAAGCAATTGTTCGCCGTTCGCAAGGACACGCCCAAAGCAAGATTATCACAGGCCGCGTGAGTGTTAACCTAGATAGCCGCACCGTTGATGTTGATGGAGAGCCATTGCACCTGACAGGTAAAGAATACGGCATTATGGAGCTTTTATCCCTTCGTAAAGGCACGACGTTGACCAAGGAAATGTTCCTGAACCATTTGTATAACGGTATGGACGAGCCAGAAGTGAAGATCATCGACGTGTTTGTCTGCAAACTGCGTAAGAAGATCGAAAAAATGACCGATGGTGCGAACTATATCGAAACAGTCTGGGGACGCGGCTATGTTTTACGCGACCCTATGGAAGGTCAACAAAAGGCCACGAAAGCAGGGTAATACTGCATCATAGACAAGAAATACACAAAACGCCGATCCAGCAATGGTTTTGGCGTTTTTTCTATCAAAACCCCAATTGATTTAATTGACATAATTAATAAAAACGGCTACCTATATCTATGGCCGAAAGCTCGACGCATAGTTTTTTCTTACCAACACCGATTGCAAAAAGCATTCCGGCAGCACTATTTTCGTCTTTAGAGTCACCTCTCACTGAATCTCTCGCAATAGATGATGATATGGCAAGACGTATAGCTGTCATGCAAACCTTGTTAGATAGCACCACGATTAAGAATTTTATAGAATATTATTTCAACAACCTCGATACGGAACGCTTTGAGATCTATGCATGGAATACAACTCAAGCGCCTGACACACCCGAAGACCTAAATGACGCTAATGCTTTCAAAGCCATTTTTGGAACAACTTCATCCTTCCGTAAGCCAGAGCATAACGGTCAGAAAATTAGAGAAGTGCACCCTCTCACTGAGGGAGAATATCGGCGTGCCAAAGAATTTTTGAGCAAAAATGGTGCCTATGAGTGTGGTGCTTTTCTTATTCAAGACGCCATGTTGGGATACACTCAGGGTTTAAAGGATCGTTTTTTACCCCGCTATGCTGGAAAACCAGAGCATAAAGAAATAAGCGAGGTCATCGAGAGCCTAAAAGACGGCATTGAATTTAACCCTTTTATAAATGAATTCATCCCTGTTGTTGCTTATGAATTAGATAGACAACAAGACCAAAACTCAGCAGATATTGATCGTGCAATGGATAAGGCATTAAGTACTGCTATTTTTAAACATGCCTCAAAAGCAGGAATAATGATTTCTCAGGATTTTGAGACAGACGAAAATGGTAATATTGACGAACAAAGAGCAATCGAATGCCCTTTCAGGCAGGCCATCGGTCCAGTGATGAACGCCTGTTATGCCCAAGAAAACGGTGTGATAAGACTACAAGAACGAATAGAGCCAGCAGGGCTTTTAAAATTTACCATCAGTTTCTTACGTCAACATGGTGCCATTTCAAAAGCCCCTAGCCCAGCGATAAGACCATAATTTTTGTCTCTAGCGCTTCAGCTTTGCTTTTGATAACGTCCCCATATGAAACAAATACCCAATATTCTAACCTTATCGCGCATGGCGTTATTGCCTGTGCTTATCTGGCTTTTATATACGCCATATCTGTGGGCGCTGTATGCGGCGCTCGGGCTTTATGTGTTATCCGCGCTTACCGATTTTTTAGATGGATATTTGGCGCGGAAATTAAAAATTGTATCGCCCTTTGGCACCTTCCTTGACCCAATCGCCGATAAAGTGTTTGTGGCTGTTATTCTCATTGCCCTTGTTGATATCGGGCGTTTAGAGGTGCTGTGGACGATCCCCGTTATCGTTATTTTTACCCGAGAATTTCTTGTCTCTGGCATGAGGGAATTTTTGGGGCCTAAAAACGTCAAACTACCTGTCACAAGCCTTGCCAAATGGAAAACAACATTTCAAATGATTGCCCTTGGCGTTCTTATCTATGGCGGGCCGTTGCTTTTAACGGGTCAAATCCTACTCGGCGTTGCCGCCATCCTCACGGTTATCACAGGCTGGCAATATTTGAATGCGGGATTAAAGCACTTAAACGACTGATTTGCCTTGAAATCGCCCCTATTTTACGCTTTTTTAAAGCATGCTTAATCTACCGTTTAAAGTCATAAAACCTGCGCTTCATGCGCTCGACCCCGAAAAGGCGCACATGGTCACCATGAGCGCGCTCAAAAACGGATTGCATCCTACATTTAAAGCAATCAATGACCCGCGCCTTCAGGTTACCTTGTGGAACAGAAACTTTCCAAATCCTGTTGGTCTTGCTGCAGGATTTGATAAAAACGCCGAAGCCATTGAGGCCATTTTAAAAATGGGTTTTGGCTTTACTGAAGTAGGAACAGTTACACCCAAATCCCAAGACGGCAATCCCAGACCCCGCGTTTTTCGTGATCCCATAAATGAGGCCGTCATAAACCGCATGGGATTTCCCAATAAAGGCCTTGATGTTTTTAAAGCAAATGTCATGACCTATTTCAAAAAGGCAAACCGCCCGCATGGGATCGTTGGACTTAATATCGGGATGAACAAAGATCAAACTGAACCTGCCAATGATTACTGCGCGCTCATTGAATCGCTTGGTCAATTGGCGGATTATTTTACGATTAATATCTCATCCCCCAACACGCCCGGCCTTCGTAATTTACAACAACGTGATAATTTACTCGCGCTTATTGGGCGCATCCATGAGCAGCGTGCAAAATCATGTGATCAAGATGATCCGCCGCCTATTTTGATTAAACTCGCCCCTGATTTAGATGAAACTCAACAAAATGAAATCGCGCAAACAGTAATTGAAGCTGGCGTTGATGGCCTTGTTCTGACCAACACAACCCTTGAGCGTCCAGACTATTTAAGTACAGGATTTAAAGACGAAATGGGCGGCCTTTCCGGCATGCCTGTGCGGGATAAATCGACGCAAATTATTGGTAATTTTTACAAACTAACACATGGTAGAATGCCTATTATCGGTATTGGCGGCATTTCAAATGGGGCGGATGCCTATGAGAAAATAAAAGCAGGCGCCTCCCTTATTCAACTCTACTCTGCCCTTGTCTATCATGGGCCAGAGCTTGCAGTAAAAATATGTAAAGATTTATTAGACCTTCTTGAAAAAGACGGTTTTGACCATATATCAAAGGCCGTGGGTACGGCTCATAAATTATAAAAAGGAAAAACAATGCGTTTTTTAACTCTGCTTCTTCTCCTCACATTCTCAGCGCCCGCTATGGCAGAACTGCCCATGGTCAATATCAGCAAAAGCATCACCATGCATGGCACAGCCAAATATGATGATAATTTCACGCATCTAGACTACGTCAATCCAGATGCACCGAAAGGTGGAGAATTAAAACTATCGGCTATTGGCACATTCGACAGCCTAAACCCCTTTATCATTAAAGGAACACCCGCTGCGGGCATGACTTTTTTGGGCCAGAGTTTCGTTTATGACTCTCTAATGGAGCAAAGCCTTGATGAGCCATTTTCTATGTATGGTCTATTAGCAGAAACGATTGAGCTTCCTGAATCGCGTCAATGGGTGGCGTTCAATATTAACCCACTCGCAAAATGGGCAGATGGCCTTCCCGTTACAGCGCATGACGTTGTCTGGACATTTAATACTGTTTTAGAAAATGGCCAGCCTTTCTTTAAAGCATATTATGGCGATGTTACAAAAGTTGAGGCCACATCAGACAGCCGCGTCAAATTTACCTTTAAACATGGTGATAATGCAGAGCTACCCCTTATCATTGCACAAATGAGTATCCTGCCCAAACATTACTGGACTGCACAAGGGCGTAATTTTAGCGCAACCTCCCTTGATGCACCACTTGGAAGTGGCCCATATGCTGTATCAAAAGTCGAGGCAGGCCGTACGATTGATTATACGCGCCGCGCTGATTACTGGGGCAAAGATTTACCCATCAATAAAGGCCGTTTTAACTTTGATAAAATCTCATATGATTATTACAAAGACAGCAACGTCGCACTCGAGGCATTTTTTGCAAACGAGTTTGATTTTCAATTAGAAAACACTGCCAAGCTCTGGGCAACGGCCTATGACGCTCCTGCTGTTCAATCAGGACAAATTATAAAAGAAGAAATTGCGCATGAGCGTCCCCAAGGAATGCAGGGATTTTTATACAATATCCGTAAACCTGTTTTCCAAGATATTGAGGTTCGCAAAGCCCTTGCCTATGCCTTTGACTTTGATTGGTCAAATAAGCAATTTGCTTATGATTCTTATACCCGCACCGATAGCTTTTTCGAAAACTCTGAACTGGCTTCTACAGATGGTTTACCCGAAGGGCGCGTTCTTGAAATATTAGAAAGCTATCGCGATCAACTCCCCGCCGACGTTTTTACTACACGCTACACGCCGCCTAAAACAGATGGATCAGGGCGCAACCGCGCCAACATGAAAAAAGCCACTGATATCTTGGATGCCGCTGGCTATAAACTGGGTGAAGATGGAATCCGCGTGCATGAAACAACAGGCCAGCGCCTTCAATTTGAAATTATAGATTCAAATCCGTTGTTTGAGCGTTGGGTCCTTCCCTTTATTGGTAATTTAAAAAAGATCGGTGTTGAGGCAAATTTCCGTGTGCTTGATCCCGCGCAATATCAAAACCGCATGAATGATTTTGATTATGACATGACCATTGGATCCATGGGACAATCCAGCTCCCCCGGCAATGAACAGCGCGATTATTGGTCAAGCGTAAAAGCAGACACGCCGGGATCACGCAATACCATCGGCGTGAAAGATCCCGTTGTTGATGATTTAATTGAAAAACTAATTCAGGCCCCAAGCCGTGCAGAACTTGTTGCCCTCACCCAAGCCCTTGATCGCGTTTTGCTCTCTGGATATTACGTGATTCCGCAATGGCATATTGACCATTTCCGCGTGGCCTACTGGAAAAAGCTAGGCCGCCCAGCGGAATTGTCTGGCCTAACGCCAGCGGTAACCGATACATGGTGGGTTAAGAGCGAGTAGGTCGATTGGCTCTTAATAATGATAAAACACCTGTTTTAGCAGCAGCCCCACTCTCTTGAGTTTTGACTTCTGCAACTTTTGCAAGTCTATCCGCGAGTCCTTCAACTTTTTCAAAGGTTGGACGATCTATATTGGACATTTGATTCTCCTCTGTTACCGTGCGTATATAACCATAGAAAACACATAAAGTCAATTATTATGAAAATAGCAATTATCATCCCTGCCCGTTACGCCTCAACCCGCTTTCCGGGCAAGCCTTTGACTATGATTGGTGGTCAAACAATGCTTAGCCGTGTTGTATCCCTCGCTCAATCTGCGATAGGGCAGATTGATGGCGACATCACACTTGCTGTCGCCACCGAAGATCAGCGCATCGCCGATCACGCCGCAGAACTAGGCGTGCAAGGTATTATGACGTCAGATAACTGTAAAACAGGATCAGACCGCGTCCTTGAGGCACTAAATATCCTTGAAAATTACAGCGGCAATAAAATTGATTTTGTCCTTGGCCTACAAGGGGACGCACCTTTTACACCGATTGAGGCCATAAGCAAAATGATCATAGCCTTTCAGGCCAACACAGACATAGAAGTTATCACCCCGATCATTAACCTCAGATGGTCAGAGCTTGATCGCCTGCGCGCCCAAAAGCAAATCACACCGTTTAGCGGCACGACCTGCACCATCAATAAAAACGGCCAAGCGCTCTGGTTTTCAAAAAACATCATTCCTGCCATCCGTCAGGAAGAAAAGCTCTATACCATGGGCGAGTTCTCCCCCGTTTATCAGCATATTGGCCTGTATGGATACGCCGCCGATATCCTACGCCAGTTCGTAAGCCTTGATGAAGGATATTACGAGAAGTTGGAAGGGTTAGAGCAATTAAGATTTCTTGAAAACGGCATTACCATTCAAACCATAAAACTCAACGTCCCCTTAGGCCTCGCCCAAGCGGGCATAGACAGCCCAGAAGACGTCAAACGCGCCGAAGAAATGTTGAAAAAATTATAACCACCAAGACACAAAGACACGAAGGAAAAACCCTTGGTGACTTGGTGTCTTAGTGGTAAAAAAATCCATGACAACGCTCATCATCGCCCGCCATGGCAACACATTCACCGCCGGCCAAACCCCAACACGGGTTGGGGCGCGGACAGATTTGCCGTTGGTCGATAGCGGAATTGAGCAAGCGCAGCGCCTTGGTAAATGGATGAAGGAAAACGGTTATATCCCCGAAATCACTTATTGTTCCGAACTAAAGCGCACCAAACAAACGGCGGAAATAGCCCTTCAACAAATCGGCTACGTGCAGCCCATCTTCCCGCTTGCCATTTTTAACGAGATTGATTATGGCGTTGATGAAAACCAGACGGAAGATAAAGTGGTCGCCCGTATTGGCGCGGCGGCTATCCGAGATTGGGACGAGGAAGCCATTGTGCCTAAAGGCTGGGATTTTGACCCTGAGGTTTGTAAAACCAACTGGCAAAACTTTGCCAGTCATCTTATTGAAGATGAACAAGATACCATCTTCGTTGTGACATCAAACGGTATTGCCCGCTTTGCTCCTGCATTGGCCGGGAATTTTGAAGAATTCGCGAATAACAACAAAATCAAGCTGTCCACGGGCGCGGTTGGTATATTACAATATGCCAATAATCAATGGACCGTTAAAGACTGGAATGTGAAACCGCAACGCCATGGCTAATTATCTCCTCAAACGCTTGCTCTTAATGATCCCGACTTTGCTTGGGATTATGTTGATCAGCTTTATTATTGTCCAATTTGTGCCGGGCGGGCCAGTTGAGCGCATGATTGCCCAATTACAAGGTCACGGCGTTGAAGCCACAGCGCGTTTTGGCGGCGGCTCAGCGGGCGGCGATATGGCGGTCGGATCAACGGGGCAATCCACTGGACAATCAAGCAAATATCGCGGGTCACAAGGTCTGGACCCTCAATTCGTAGCCGAGCTTGAGGCCATGTATGGCTTTGATAAGCCCGCGCATGAACGCTTTTTCCAAATGGTGGTGAATTACGCCAAGTTTGATCTGGGGGAGAGTTATTATCAGGATAAATCTGTTATTTCCCTCGTGCTTGAAAAAATGCCTGTGTCAATATCCCTTGGCCTATGGTCGACGCTGATTATCTATCTTATATCGATCCCGCTTGGCATTAAAAAAGCCGTGACCGATGGGCAGAAATTTGATATCTGGACATCGGCGGCGGTGTTTACGGGCTATGCTATCCCGTCTTTTATGTTTGCAATTCTGCTCATCGTTGTTTTTGCAGGGGGGCGGTATTTTGATATTTTTCCCCTGCGCGGCCTCACATCTGACGGGTTTGATGAGATGAACTTTATCCAGCAAGTTCTCGATTACCTTTGGCATATGGTGTTGCCCGTTGCGGCAATGGTGATTAGTGGGTTTGCAGGTTTGACAATGCTCACCAAGAATTCATTTTTGGATGAAGTGAACAAACAATATGTTGTCACCGCCCGCGCAAAGGGGTTAGAGCAAAACCAAGTGCTTTATGGTCATGTGTTTCGTAACGCGATGCTTATTGTCATTGCAGGTTTTCCGAGTGCATTTTTGGCGATTTTCTTTACAGGCTCTCTCTTGATAGAGGTGATCTTCTCCCTTGATGGGCTGGGGCTTTTGGGCTACGAGAGTGTGATTAACAGGGACTACCCTGTCGTGCTCGGCACTTTATATATTTTTGCCCTTATGGGTCTGATTACAACCCTTATTCGGGATGTTGTTTATGTTTTAGTGGATCCAAGGATTGACTTTGCCGCCAGAACAGTGTAATTTCCATAAAATATAAAACTCAACAATAAAAAGAGGTGTATAATGAGTGGACGTCCTGAAATATCAGAATTAGTTATGAGACCGTTATTCAGTCAATCATCAGGGCCATTCGATCCAGATCTCGCTCGAGAGCGAGCATTTCAAGTAGCACAAATGTTAGAAAATCATCCTCCGATTGGTACAAATGTACCGCAAGTTTTAGGAGCAGGAATTAGAACGGCTTTAACAGCTAAATGAAGCTAATTCTATTTGACAGAATAATGTTTTAGGGGTAAGGTTTTCACATTCCAAAAACGCCTGTAGCAAATACAGCAAAAAAATATAGACGCAGGGACGGCGATGAATATTAAAAAAGTAACAAAAAAACTGTCATCGGTTCGCGATTCAATTCGCGATAACGGTGAAGTGACGGCTCAGGATGAACAGGCTCTCAAAGACCTTGTAAACGAGACAATATCTATCGCTAAACGCGACCTAAAAAACCTGCGCGCTGGCATGGATATGCCGCAAATGCCTATCCCTCATAACGATAACCTGCCCCTCACGACTGAACAACGCTTTCGCCTCTCCCTCATGGAAAAAACGGGCACTGGTAGCTTCGAAATTCATTAATACCATGTTACACGATGATAAATTTGATGAAGCACTCGACTTAATAAAGGCTTTTGCAATTGCAACAGACAACGAAATTCGATTGAAAAAATTGTCGCAATTGCTCATGCTTGAAAAATCAATGACTGTTTCACAACAATGTGACTACGCTATGCGTTTATGTGCCGAAGTGCGCCAAATGAGCGTTGAGGCTATCGAAGAAATGCATAAATTTAATGCCGTTGATTTAGAAGATGCCGGCGCAGAAGTTCTAAATGAATTGATAAACGCACAACGTAACAATCTAATTTATCGTTATAATCAAGAAGCTATAGCAAACGCAGCTTTGCAGGCCCTCAATGGGCTAAAAGGCCTAAATATGCCAAGAGAATTAACTCAATCTCTGGGCGAATTTGCCTTAGGCTCTGCTGTACCACGACCAAATGCGCGGATGAATTAGTAATTTTACTTTGCGCATGGCTTGCCTTTCGTTAATGTCTTTTCATGACTTTTTCACCCATAACACAGCGCAGGCTGGCACAGTTTAAGGCAAACAAGCGCGGGCTCTGGTCGTTTTGGATTTTCCTTGGCTTGCTCTTGCTCTGTTTATCGGCGGAATTTGTGGCCAATGACAAGCCCCTCTTGATTAGTTATGATGGCGGACTTTATGCCCCAGTCTTTAAAAACTACCCCGAAACCAAATTTGGGGGAGATTTCGAAACCGAGGCCGACTACCGCGACCCCTTTGTTGCTGACCTAATTAATGCCAAAGGCTACATGATCTGGCCGCCAATTCGTTTTTCATACGACACCATCAATTATGACCTGCCCACCCCCGCCCCCTCTGCGCCCACGGCTGAGAACATATTTGGCACAGATGACCAGGGGCGCGATGTTGCGGCGCGGGTTATTTATGGCTTTCGCATATCCGTTCTTTTTGGATTGGCGCTTACGATTATCAGCTCCATTATCGGTATCACGGCGGGCGCGTTTCAGGGATATTATGGCGGGCGTTTAGACCTCATCATGCAGCGCTTTATTGAGGTCTGGTCGTCCCTGCCCTCGCTTTACATCCTGATTATTTTCTCTGCCATGTTTGTGCCGGGATTTTGGACTTTACTCCTTATTCTCCTCCTCTTTTCATGGGTGAGCCTTGTTGATGTTGTCCGCGCCGAATTTTTGCGCACGCGTAACTTTGACTACGTCAAGGCCGCCAATGCACTGGGTGTGTCAAACCTGACCATAATGCGCCGTCATGTTCTGCCCAATGCGATGGTGGCAACATTAACGCTCATGCCGTTTATTTTAACGGGGTCAATTACGGCGCTGACCTCGCTTGATTTCCTTGGCCTTGGCCTTCCACCCGGCTCTGCCTCACTGGGGGAGTTACTGGCGCAGGGTAAAAACAACCTTCAAGCCCCATGGCTCGGGATAACCGCTTTTCTCTCCCTCGCAATCATGCTGTCGCTCCTGACCTTCATCGGCGAAGCCGTGCGCGATGCTTTTGATCCTAGAAAGACGAATTTATAATTTATAGTTGACGCGTTAATCAATACACGCTTTAGTATCATCATGAACAACAACACAAACCGACGCCGCCGCCGTTAACCATTACCCGTTTTAGGGGATGGCTGTTTGTGCTGACCTAGTTCTTTCTCAAATCACTACAAATGTTCTCCTTAAGACTGGTAACAACTGGCTGAAGTCCGTATGATTATGTGCAAATAAAACAAGTGGTTGTAGAATATGAGTAATAAAATTAAAGTCTCCATTATCGGTGTGACAGGCTACACAGGAACAGAGCTGCTGCGCTGTCTTTTGCAACACCCACAGGTAGAATTAAAATATCTCGTATCGCGCCAACATGACGGTACACCGCTCTCAGATCTATTTCCGCGCCTCTCTCATATTGAGGGCTGCACAATCACAAATACAGACCATGACACAGTCGCGCAGGAGAGCGATATCGTCTTTTTATGCCTCCCCCATAAGGCCGCGCAGGAAGTGGCCCCTGCCTTTTTAGGTAAAACAAAGCTTATAGATTTTTCTGCAGATTTTCGCCTGAATGATCATGCAACCTATGAGCGGTATTATAACATCCCCCATCAACACCCTGATCTGTTGAACGGCACATTCGTTTATGGCCTCCCTGAAGTGTATAGAGAGCAAATCAAGACAGCAAACGCCGTGGCCAATCCCGGCTGTTTTGCACTTTTAATTCAAATCCTCCTCCTGCCCTTTAAAAATAAAATGAGCGGTGCAGATGTTATCGCCATTTCAGGGACAAGCGGCGGAGGACGTGCCGCCCGTGACCCCGTGGATCATCCTTTCTGCGCCCAAAATATCCGTAGTTATCTGGTTAATGAACACCGCCACACCCCCGAGATTTTAGCTACGAGCGGCCTTAAAGAAGACCAATTTAACTTTGCCCCGACTGTCGGCCCTTTCCTGCGCGGTATATTCGCCAATGGTTTTGTGACATGTGATAGCGAACCAGATTTAAGCGTTCTATACAATCACCCCTTCACACGTATCGTGAACAAGTGTGAAATGACAAATGTAGTGAGCACTAACTTTGTGGATGTGCATTACGCCCAAGGCCATAATGGCCAATGGATCGCCCAAGGGGCGCTTGATAATCTCTTACGCGGTGCATCGGGTACAGCTGTTCAAAATATGAACATAATGTTTGGCCTTAATGAAACACTTGGCCTAAATTTTAATAGCCCCATTTATCCATAAAGCACCCTCATGATAAAATCTTTTCAACAGTTCTATCGTCAACTTTTTCGTGATCAGCTTTTTGTTATCAAGGCTGGTGGACGTATAATCACCGATATCAACGCCCGTGAAAACTTGATCGCGAATATTCAAGAACTCACCCATGATAACATCAACGTTCTTTTGATTTATGGCGGCGGTGAGGCAATAGATGCCGCAATGCTTGAGGCAGGTATTACGCCAACAAAAATCAATGGGCGGCGGATATCCTCCTGCACCGATATTAAAATAATCAAAAAAGTATTAGCGGGTGATTTAGGGTTTAAAATCTCTGAAAGCCTCGTAAAAGCAAAACTCCCTTCTAATGTTTTTAACGCCATCCCCCCACACTGGGCGCATTCTTTACGCCGCCCCAATGAGGCAGGCATGCAGCGTTTTGATGGAACATTAATTGACATTAATGATAAAAATATTCGCGATCACTTTGGCGCAACAAATCTTGCCGTGATGCCGTGCTTGGCCTTTACGGATGAAGGCACAGCGCTCAATATTAATGCCGACAATGTCGCCGTTGAAATCGCGAGCGCAACAAAAGCGAACAAGCTCATCTTTATGACGGATGTAGACGGCGTTCTTGTTGATGGGACGGTGCAGTCCGTTTTGACAACACGCGAAATAGAAGCCCTCATCGCCAATCAAACAGCAACAGGCGGCATGCGCGTCAAATTAGAAAACTGTATTGCCGCCTTAAAAGCAGGCGTAAAGCGTATTCATATTCTCAATGGGTTTAAAAAAGACAGCTTACGCAATGAAATTTACACCTCTGACGGAACAGGGACGATGATTGTGCGTTCGCATGAAAAAGAAATATACGAAGAAGAAAAGGAAGCAAAATAATGCCGACAAACCTCGACCTACAAACCCGCGCCAATGACGCCTATATGAAACTTTATCCGCACAAACATATCGCGATTGGGCGCGGGAATGGCGTTTATCTTTATGATATGGATGGTAAAGAATATCTTGATTGTGCGGGCGGTATCGCGGTCACGGCGCTTGGGCATAATCACCCTGCTTTTAATAAAGCCATCACTGAACAACTTGAGCGGGGCTTCACCATGTGCATTGGTTCTATCGCGACAGAGCCAAAAGTAAAAGCGGCAGAGCTCCTTCTTGCTCATTGCTGCGCGGAAAAAATATTCTTTTGTAACTCTGGCGCAGAAGCCGTAGAGGGCTCTCTCAAACTTGCCCGTACATGGGCACACCAAAACAAGAGCGAGGAGGCAAAAGAGTTTATTGTTTTTGGTAGCTCATTCCACGGGCGCACCTATGGCGCGGTATCGGCAACTGAAAAATCACGCCATCAACCCCAATTTGCGCCCTATCTTCCAGGCTTTCATTTTGCAACCTATAATGATCTCGATAGCGTCAAAGCGCTCATCACTGATAAAATCTGCGCTATTATGGTAGAGCCTGTTCAAGGTGAAGGCGGATTGACCGCAGGCACACCAGAATTTTTCAAAGGCTTGCGTGACCTTTGCGATGACAATAACATCCTTCTTATTTCTGATGAAATTCAATCTGGCATGGGGCGTATGGGCAAACTTATGGCACACGCCCATTTTGATTATGAGCCGGATATTACCTGCCTTGCAAAAGGGCTTGGCGGCGGCTTTCCCGTTGGCGCGTTTATGGCCAAAGAGAAAATTGCTGATGCCTTTAATGCAGGTGACCATGGGTCAACCTATGCAGGCAACCCGCTTGCCACCAATGTCGCCTATCACGTGGTGAGCGAAATTGTAAGACCTGAATTCTTAAAACGCGTGCGCGAAGCCAGTCTTTATTTCCGTGAACGACTGGGCGCGTTGCACAATGAAACAGGCAATGCCATTAAGGCCGTTAAGGGCGAAGGCTTGATGATTGGTATTGATACAAAATATCAAATCAAAGAACTCCTTCATGAGCTTTTAGAGGCAGGATTAATGGCAACGCAGGCTGGTAAAAACACGCTCCGCCTAACGCCACCGCTTATTATTTCTAACGAAGAAATTGATAAAGCTGTGGCCGTTATCAGCGATGTTCTTAAGAACAACAAAAACCTAATTAAATATGAGGGCTAACATGCCAAACACACCCAGACATTTTATTAACCTGCGCGATTTTGATGCGGATCTGTTAAAAGATATCATCAAAAACGCCCATCAATTAAAAGCACAAAAATTTAACCCTCCGCAACTGTTCAAAGGGCTTTCGCTCGCGATGATGTTTGATAAACGCTCGACCCGCACACGCATGAGCTTTGAAGTGGCAATGAAACAACTGGGCGGTCACTCGATTGTGCTTAATAAAAGTGACATTCAACTGGGCGGGTCAGAAAGCGTGGAGAGCACCGCGCAAGTTATGTCCCGTTTTGTTGATGGTATTATGCTCCGTCTCAGCGATCATGCGATGATGGAAGAGCTTGCTAAACACGCCACCATCCCCGTCATTAACGGCATGACCGATATTTCCCACCCCTGCCAAATCATGGCAGATGTGATGACAATCGAAGAGAAACTGGGCGGTATACAAGGCAAAAAAATTGCATGGTTTGGTGATTATAACAACGTCACCCAAAGCTTCGTTGATGCCAGCGAGAAATTTGATTTTGAATTTATTGCTGCCGTCCCCGAAGACATTATACCGACCGCCGATAAACGCTGCACCGTAACAAGCGACGCCAAAGCCGCTGCAAAAGATGCTGATGTTTTGGTAACAGACACATGGGTATCCATGGGACAAGAAGGTAAAACGCTTGATAAATTTTGGCCGTATCAGGTCAATAGTGGCTTAATGGCACTTGCCAAAGAACACGCCATCTTTATGCACTGCATGCCCATCCATGAATGGGAAGAAGTGAGCCAAGACGTCGCCAAATCCCCCGCCAGCGTTATATTAGACGAGGCCGAAAACCGTCTACATGCCCAAAAAGCAATATTAGCATGGTGCTTAGAAGAGACAGGCGTTGTGGTTTAAACTGGTTGAAAAGGGTTTCTGTCAAAACTAATGGCATACCGACCAACGTCTCGATCTCTTATGGTGTGGCTTCTGGCTGTCTCTTCTCTATGAAGTACTTCAGAAATAGTTCTCGCCTTACTAGTTAATTCATAGGCACTTGTTAAAGAGCTATAATCTTCGCTATCTCGTCTAAGTCTAGAATATTGTGGTTCGCCCTCTGGCACTACAATTGAAGAATTGACCAATTCCTGAACAAAACCCTCATCTGATAATAGCGTTTTTGCCTGACGGGCCGCCGCAACAAAAGGTTCAAAATTAGACTTCTGCCAGGCATCAGTCCCCTGCCCCTGAAATTGATCTTTATTGCGAAGCATATGCTCACGATGGTTTAAGGCTGTACGCTCAGCTTGATTAATAGCATGAGCAACATGTTGTATTTTTGTGACTGTATCTACCGATAAACCCGAAGCTTGAGCGGCAAGACTATCAAGTTTAACAAATGATCGCAGCACATCCGAATATGCTGTTAATGACGGTTTTAAATAATCGGTCATATTACCCTCTTGCAATTACTCTCACATTTAGCCAGAAAATGCTTAAATTTGAATTAACATAAGGCTTTTTTTAAATTATGTAAATAAAATAATACTCAAATAATCACACAGACCTTAATTTCGGGGTTAATTCCATGGATTGAAGAGTTACATCTTCTCAATCACTTAAAAACCTCTTAAATATAAAAACATGAGCAAAGCGCCATTATTATCTGTCAAAAATCTTTCCGTTGATTTTAAAACGCCAGAGCGCTTGTTTCACGCGGTTAAAAACGTGTCTTTTGACGTCCATGAGGGACAAACCATGGCGTTAGTCGGCGAGAGTGGCTCGGGCAAATCTGTGACTGCCATGTCGATCATGCAACTTCTCCCCTATCCCCTCGCCCGTCATCCCGAGGGCTCAAGCATTCAATTTAACGGCGAGGAATTAGTTGGGAAAAAAGATGGCTTTATGCGCCATATTCGCGGGTCGCAAATTGGTATGATCTTCCAAGAACCCATGACGGCGCTGAACCCCCTTCATTCGATTGAACGTCAAATTGGCGAAACGCTTCGCCTGCATCAGCGCATGAGCGAGAGCAAAGCGCGGGAACGCGTTAAAGAGCTCCTCGACATGGTGCAATTGCCGATGATGAAAGAGCGCCTTAAGGCCTACCCGCATGAATTATCGGGCGGACAACGCCAACGCGTGATGATCGCTATGGCGCTTGCGAACAACCCTGAGCTGCTTATTGCCGATGAACCGACAACCGCTCTTGATGTCACCGTGCAGGCCGAAATTTTAGAACTGCTCGAAGAGCTTCAACGTGATTTAAAAATGGCGATGATTATGATTACGCATGATCTCTCGATTGTCGAAAAATTCGCTGATGATGTGTGCATCATGCAAAGCGGCGAAATCGTTGAAAGCGGCAACGCAAAAAATGTGTTTAAAAATCCAGCGCATGCGTATTCCAAAAAACTCTTGGGCTCTATGCCAAAAGGCTTAGCCAAAACGCCTCAAGCTGGCGCTTCCTGCATTATGCGAGGCACAGACATTAAAGTGCATTTCCCAAAGGCCAAAAACTTTTGGGGTCAAACAACAGATTGGGTTAAGGCTGTTGATGGCATTAATGTTGAGATTAAAGCAGGCCACACTGTCGGCGTAGTCGGCGAAAGTGGATCAGGAAAATCAACCCTTGGTTTTGCCTTACTACGTCTCATCAATGGCCAAGGAAAAATTGATTATAACGGTATTGATATCTCCGCCCTAGGTCGCAAAGCCATGACGCCCTTGCGTTCAAACCTGCAGGTCGTCTTCCAAGACCCCTTTAGTGCGCTCTCCCCCCGCATGAGCATCGCAGATATTATCGGTGAAGGCTTAAAAGTCCATAACCCAGAACTCGATGCGGCGGGACGTGACGCCCGTGTAATTGATGTCCTCAACCAAGTGCATCTTGACCCGCAAACACGCCATCGTTATCCGCATGAATTTTCTGGTGGCCAGCGCCAGCGTGTTGCAATAGCCCGCGCCATGGTGCTCCGCCCTGATTTTGTTGTCCTCGATGAGCCGACATCTGCCCTTGATGTATCCGTGCAGGTCGAAATTATTGATCTCTTACGTGAGCTTCAAGAAAAACATAACCTTGCCTATCTTTTCATCAGTCACGACCTGCGCGTCGTGCGCGCCATGGCGCATGATATGATTGTCATGAAAAACGGAAAAGTTGTTGAAAGCGGCAAAGCCGAGGATATCTTCAACAACCCTAAAGAAGCCTATACAAAGACCCTATTAGAAGCTGCACTAAATTTAAAGGCGAAGAAAGTCGCTTAAACTTCATTGACCTTAATTCCTATTACATTAATATATTCAACACTTTTATCAGAACACTCTAGATAAATAAACTTAGGAATTCTATGTTCAAACATAGTAAAAGATTCTAGAGGTTTTTTAGTTATATTAGGCATTTCATTTATACTATTTTTACAATCTTTCAGAAAAGAGCCCTTAAACTTTATTTTTTCAGGCATGCTCATTTCAAAACAAGGCTTAGAAATTATTTCTGTAACTTCGTACAAAGTATTTAACCTTATCTTTATAGGCTCTTCATTAAATTTTCCTACTTTCTCTCCAGTCATATTTAGCTGAACTTGAGTTTTAAGACTTTCAATAGTATCTTTATGAACTCTACTAGATAAATAGTATCCCAAACCTACAAAAAATATTAATAATAGTGAGTAAAACACTACTTGGTTTTCTTCTTCCAAGAAGGTCAAAATATTATCAATAAAACTTTCTACCATTCTAAACTCTCCTAAACAAAATCACCGACCCATCGCCATCCCCTCACGACGGGGATCGGCAGCGCCAATTATTTGACCATTGACGAATTGTATCGCTGTAAGGCCGCTATTCATGTCACCCACCAAAACGGCGTGACCTATCTCCATCAGCGGCTCTGCCAAATCCATAGCGGAAGTTTCAACTTCAAGTTTTTCACCGCGATGAAGTATATTGGGCATTTCTAATGATTCATCAATTGGCAATCCCCAATCAATGGCGGCGATAATACGCTGTAAAACAAATCCAATAATACGGCTTCCTCCTGCTGATCCTATGACCATAAAAGGTTGACCATCCGGGTCGAAAACTATTGTTGGCGTTACAGAAGAACGGGGACGTTTCCCCCCCTCGACGCGATTGGCGATGGGGTTGCCTTCCTTATCAAATGGTTGAAACGAAAAATCAGTAAGTTCACTGTTAAGCAAGAACCCGTTTACCATTAAATGCGATCCAAAAGCGCTTTCAATTGAACTGGTCATTGATACGATATTACCCGCTGCATCAACAATGCTGATATGCGTTGTACTGGGTGGGCGAATCTCAATATCACTACCTTGCTCAACTTGTTCAAGCATAGCAGACGGCACGCCCGCATAGACAGATTGAAACGGCGTATCAACACTTATAAGATAAGTACGCTCTTGAATATATCTATTCTCTAATAGCACCTCCGCAGGTGTTTTTACAAAATCACCATCAGCCATGTATTTATTTCGATCAGCAAAAGCAAGGCGTGAGGCCTCTGCTATGATATGCCAGCTTTTCGGGTTATCCTCCCCAAGCGCCGCCAAATCAAAACGCTCTAATAATTTTAATATCTGCAACAGCGTCAGGCCGCCTGATGACGGCTCAGCCATAGAGCAAATTTGATACCCGCGATATGAACCACAGACTGGATTACGAATTTTCACCTGATACGCCGCCATATCCTCAACAGATAAAGACCCCGGATTATGGACTGCCCCGCGCACTTTAGACACAATGTCTTCGGCCATTTGCCCTTTATAAAAACTATCTGCCCCATGATCTGCTAAATTTTTGAGCGTTTGCGCGTAAAATAAATTATTGCGCGTATCCCCCGCCTCTAATGGGTTCACACTATCAGGAAAAAAATACAGCTTTGTTTTAACATCATGGCGGAACTTGGCCGCCCCCTCACTCAGCATTTTTGACAAACGCGGCGTAACCGTAAATCCTTTTTGCGATAGTTCAATCGCGGGCTCGAATAATACCGCCCATGGCAATGCGCCATCACGCGCGTGCATTGTTTCTAATAGTCTCGGCACACCGGGCACACCAACAGCCCGCCCGCCAAGCGCCGCATCAAAAAATTTCATCGGTTTGCCGTCTTGATCAATAAATAAATATTCACCCGCATCTTGCGGCGCAGTTTCCCGTCCATCAAAACTAATGATTTTTTTGCTCTTTACGTCAAAATAAAGCGCAAACGCCCCGCCCCCAAGGCCAGAGCTTAGTGGCTCAACCAAACCCAAAACCAATTGCGCGGCAATCGCTGCATCAATCGCATTGCCGCCTTTATCTAACATCGCATAGGCCGCTTTGGTGGCTTCGGGGTGGGCAGTAACCACCATCATTTGCGTGCCTGTCGCCACCTGCGTAGCCTGAACCCCGGTTGCAATTTCAGGCGCAGGGCGTAATCCCTCCTCCAATGCCTTAACCGTCGAAAAAGGCAGTAAAAACAGGGCACTTAGGACAAAAATTAGGAGAAAACGCTGAAATATCATATAATTAACTATATCTACCATGATTATAGCTTGATTTTGAAAGCCCATAAGGTTATTCAAAGCATGCTTTATTTGTGTTTATACAAATGACTGTATACCAAAAATAGCAAATTTTAAAAAGGAATGAGGTGATTTGAATTGGTAACTGTATCCGTAAGAGATAATAACGTGGATCAGGCACTACGTGTTTTAAAGAAAAAAATGCAGCGTGAAGGTATCTTCCGCGAAATGAAAATGCGTAAAGATTTTGAAAAACCATCAGAAAAGAAAAAACGTGAAAAAGCAGAAGCAGTAAGACGCTCTCGTAAACTGACCCGCAAACAACGCGGCGACGAATAAACTTTTTTCGCATTTGGACTTTCAAAAAAGCCAATTTATTAAATCAAATTTCCGCCCATCATCCGATGTGGCGGTTTTTTATTGCGTAATTTTTGAACAGGCCGCTTTAAGCCATGCCTGATGATCGTCATCCAATAACGGCGATAAAGTGTCATAAACCCGTGCGTGATAATCATTCACCCATTTGATTTCCTCAACGCTTAACATGTCCGGTAAGATTAAATTTTTATCAAATGGTGCAAGTGTGATAGTTTCAAAATATAAATCCCCTTGGTCGTTTTCTTGAACGAGAACAAGATTTTCAATTCGAATACCATGCGATCCTTCAACATAATATCCCGGTTCATTCGATAAAATCATCCCTGCTGCTAACGGCTCTTCTGAACGCGGGCTTATACCCATACCCGCTTCTTCGTGAACGGATAAATAACACCCAACGCCATGCCCTGTACCGTGTGCATAATCAAGGCCCGCATCTTTAAGCGGTTTGCGACAAATCGCATCAATTTCTTTACCGAGTGTGTCTTTTTTAAAAACCGCTGTTGCCAACATAATATGAGCTTTTAACACGAGCGTATTGTGCTCTTTTATTTCTTGCGCCGCTTCACCAACGGATAACGTGCGCGTTATATCTGTTGTACCATCCTCATATTGCCCACCGCTATCAAGAAGTAAGATATTCCCTTGCTTGATATCGAGCGCGGTGTCTTTTGTGGCGCGGTAATGCACGATTGCACCATGACTGGCATACCCCGCAATTGTATCAAAACTTGTATCGCGAAACTCTGGCGCTTGGGCGCGAAAGAAGGTCAGCTTTTCTTCAACAGATATCTCATTGAGGGTTTCATTATGCCCTTCTCGTTCAAACCATTTTAAGAACTTAACCATGGCCACGCCATCACGCACATGCGCAGTCTTCATGGCGTTTTGTTCTGCTGTCGTTTTACGGGCGCGAATATCTATGCACGGATCTTTGGCATATAAAATTTTGGCTTGCGCAAAACATAGTTTTTTATCAAACCAAACAGAAGAACGTTTTGGATCAAGCCAAATATGCAGACCTGCAAATTTCTTAAGGACAACTTCTAACATCTTGGGAGGCATAATATGAACGCTCTGCGGCAGATGCCCCCGCACATTATCACCAAGCCGCGCTTTATCTATAAACCACTGCACACTACCATCAGCAAAGATAATAGCATAAGACAGCGCCACAGGAATATGCGGGATATCATTGGCCCGTATATTCAAAAGCCACGCAATCGAATCTGACAATGTAAGAATGAGCGCATCAACATCGCGCTCTGTCATATCTTTGACGATCAAATCAATCTTATCTTGCGCGCTGCGCCCTGCTCTGTCACCGGGAAAGAGTGTGATCGCACTACAAGGCGGTTCAGGACGATCTGTCCAGATTGCATCAATCAAATTATCATCAAGCGCCTGAAGCTTAATCCCCGCTTTAATCAAGGTCTCAATTTGGTCACGCGTATGGAGTTTTGCATCATATCCAATGACATCGCGGTCTTTGGTATTCTCCTTAATCCATTCCTCTGGCTTCACGATTTGAGAATTTTCGGTCTCAAACAAGGCCTTATCGACTTGCTGATCAAGCTGAATCGTATAGCGCCCATCGCTCATCACGACGGCCTTTTTATCCAAAATAATCGCCATCCCCGCAGACCCCGTAAACCCAGTGAGCCAGCGCAAACGCTCCGCGCAGGCAGGAACATATTCACCCTGATATTCATCGGTTCGTGGCACTAAAAAGCCATTCACGCCTTCGGTCACCATTATTTTCCTTAACGCGTCAATTTTACTCATTTTTCGCCTGATTTTCGGGGTTAAATATTAAAAACAATGCTCTAAACGCTACCATTTCAAAATGTCATGCTCTATGGTGGCATTCAATAAGAAAAACAACCTGTTAAGCAGTATTTAAAGGCAATCATGGCACAGTTTAAACCCGTCCGCAAAGCCGTCTTTCCCGTTGCAGGGCTCGGCACGCGCTTTCTTCCCGCAACAAAAGCCATGCCAAAAGAAATGCTCCCGATAAATGATCGCCCCCTCATTCAACATGTTTATGAGGAAGCGCGCGATGCAGGCATCGAAGAATTTATCTTCGTCACAGGCCGCCAAAAAGAAATGCTCGAAGAGCATTTTGATTACCAGCCCGAACTGATGCAAACATTGGAGGCACGCGGCAAAGAAGACATGGTCAAAAAAGTGCGCGATTGCGAAATGCCTGCGGGTAAATTATTCCTCACCCGCCAGCCCTGCCCCCTTGGTTTAGGTCACGCCATTTGGTGCGCAAAAAAACTGATTGGTGATGAGCCTTTTGCCATTTTACTCCCCGATGATTTGGTTTTAAACAAACAAGGGTGTCTCTCCCAGATGATTGACGTTTATAACAAAAATGGCGGAAATGTCGTGGCGGTTAAAAACGTGCCTAAAGAAGACACCTCAAAATATGGTATCGTCGATACGGATAACGAGGGGGATAAGACTGTTTCTATTAAAGGCCTCGTTGAAAAACCTGACCCAGCGAACGCGCCATCAACGCTGTCTATTGTTGGGCGTTACATTCTTCAACCCGAAGTGCTTGACCACCTTGCCGCCTTTGAAACAGGTGCCGGCAATGAAATTCAGCTCACGGATTCAATGGCAAAACTTATCGGCTATCAGCCCTTCCACGGCCTGCGCTTTGATGGTGATCATTTTGATTGCGGCTCTCGCCTTGGTTTTATTGAGGCTAATATCGCTTACGGACTAGCAGACAAAGATATCGGTAATAACGTCAAAACAATTTTAAAAAATTATAGCTAAGGAAAAAACGCAACATGACTGCCCAATTAAAATATGAAAATGACCACGTTTTCAGCCAAACAATTTTACGTGAATATGACGTGCGCGGTATAGTTGGTGATAACCTGAATGAGATTGATGCCTATACCCTGGGAAAAGCTTTTGGCACAACAATCATCCGCAAGGGCGGCGCGCACGTTTGTGTTGCCTATGATGGGCGTCATTCATCCGTTGCAATGTCACAGGCACTGATAGCAGGCCTCACCAGCACAGGCGTACATGTTGAAAATATGGGCTTAGGGCCAACCCCAATGCTTTATTTTGCTGTCAAAGATCGCGGTGCAGATGGCGGAATTATGATCACTGGCTCACACAACCCTGCCGAATATAACGGCTTTAAAATGACGCTTTTAAAAACCCCATTTTTTGGCGAAGAAATCTTGAAACTCGGCAAGCTCGCCGAAAACAATGATTTTGAAAAAGGCAATGGCACTGTCACAACCGTTGATATCCAAGACCACTATGTTGCGCGCCTTTTGAAAGATTTAAAAAACCAGCGCCCCCTGAATATTGTCTGGGATAACGGCAACGGTGCGGCAGGTGAAATTTTACGCCGCCTTGTGGCAAAACTCCCCGGCACACATACACTCCTATATGATGACATAGATGGTGGTTTTCCAAACCACCACCCCGACCCCACCGTTGATAAAAACCTGATTGATCTTATCACCAAGGTTAAAGAAACAGGCGCCGACCTTGGCATCGCCTTTGATGGTGACGGTGATCGTATCGGCACAGTCGATGAACAGGGAAATATTTTACGCTGTGACGCGCTAATGACAATTTACGCCAAGGACGTGCTATCCCGTAACCCGGGCGCACCTATCATCGGCGATGTAAAATGCTCTCAAATGATGTTCGATGAAATCGCCCGTTTAGGCGGACAGCCCATCATGTGGAATACGGGACACTCCCTCGTGAAGGCCAAAATGGCAGAGGTTAACGCGCCGTTGGCTGGCGAGCTCAGCGGTCACATCTTTTTTGCTGATGGCTATTACGGTTTTGACGATGCGCTATATTGTTCAATCCGCCTCATGAACGCCGTCGCAGAGACAGACGCGCCGTTTTCATCACTCTCCGCGCATTTACCAAAACTTTTCAACACGCCCGAAGTCCGCATTGATGTTGATGAAGAGCAAAAATTTGGCTATGTCCCCAAGATTGCCGAAAACCTCAAATCCCACGCTGGCGAACATTTCGAGATTAACGACATTGACGGCGTGCGTATTAGGACACCGCGCGGCTGGTGGCTTATTCGCCCTTCAAACACGCAAAACGTCCTCGTGACCCGCGTAGAAGCAGACAGTGAAACAGCCCTAGCTGAACTCAAAAAAATGGTCGAAGACGAAGTCGCCAAAGTCGGGCTTTCTTTCAACTTTTCTGATGTTGAATAATCAAAATACTAAAGGATAAACAACCATGTCACTGACCAATAAAGACCTCGCCGCCGTCATGGAGCTTCTTGCTTCACGTATCTGCCATGACCTCATCAGCCCCGTGGGGGCAATCCATAACGGGATTGAATTCATGGAAGAAATGGGCGCGGACGCTATGGAAGATGCGATGGGTCTTATTAAACACAGCGCATCACAATCCACCGCCAAGCTTGCGGCATTTCGTATGGCCTATGGCGCAGGGGGTCATGACCCCAACATGAAACCCGAAGATGTGCAAAAATGTTTTGGCGGGCTTATTGCCAGTGATAAAAAAATCTCACAAATGTGGGATCCATACGGCCATTTAGGCCCCGAAGCCCCCTTGCCTTCAGGCTATTGTAAAATGCTCATGTGCTCCTTAATGATGGCGCAAGAAACCTTGCACAAAGGCGGCGACATTATGGTTAAACCTGGGGATGGAGCGCAAACAATTATCATCGCCATGGGTGAAGGCGTTACCGTACGTGACCAAGTGGAGAACGCCCTAAAAGGTGATATTAATACAGATGACCTCGACCCGCGCCTTGTACACCCCTTTGCCATTGGCGTCTTGGCAAAAGGCTATGGTTACAATCTATCCATCACAAAGCAAACACCAGAGCGTGTCGAGTTCACCCTTGACTGCCCCGCACCAGACGCTTAAACCACAGTCAATCTCTAAAAAACTGCATATAGACGATATAGACGACAACAATAAGGTAAAACCATGAACAACCCCGCCTCAAAAACAAACACAATCCGTGATCCAAGGGCCGTGAAAATCAAACGCGCACTTTTATCTGTTTCTGACAAAGGCGGCCTTGTTGAGTTTGCCAAAAAACTCAGCGAGCATGGCGTTGAAATTATTTCAACAGGCGGCACTGCCAAAGCAATCAAAGACGCAGGGATTGCCGTTAAAGATGTATCAGAGCATACCGGCTTTCCCGAAATGATGGATGGTCGTGTTAAAACATTACACCCAACCGTTCATGGCGGCATATTATCGCGCCGTGATCTGCCAGAGCACGTTAAAGCACAACAAGACCACAATATCGGCGATATCGACCTTGTTGTTGTCAATCTTTACCCTTTTGTTGAAACCGTTGCCAAGGGCGGCGATTACGACGAATGCATTGAAAACATTGATATTGGCGGGCCTGCAATGATCCGCTCCGCGGCAAAAAACCATGAATTTGTAACCATTATCACCGACCCCCAAGATTACAAACTCGTACTAAAAGACATGGAAAACCATGAAGGGTCGACAACTTATGCCACGCGCCAAAAACTGGCGGCAAACGCCTATGCAATGACAGCGACCTATGATTCAAACATCGCGAGTTGGTTTTCAACTCAGCTCAAAAAACAGCAAGGCGAGCAAGACTGGCCACGCCGCATTAGTTTTTCTGGCACGCTTAAACAACCTTTGCGTTATGGCGAAAACCCACATCAACAAGCCGCTCTTTATATGATTGATGGTTCAACGCGCCCAGGCGCCGCCCACGCCACGCAGGTGCAGGGAAAAGAGCTTTCCTATAACAACATAAATGACACTGACGCCGCCTTTGAAACAGTGGCAGAGTTCGATCAGCCCGCCGTTGCAATCATCAAACACGCCAACCCATGCGGCGTTGCAATTGGTGACAATATTAATCAGGCCTATGAACGCGCGCTTATGTGCGACCCTGTGTCGGCCTTTGGCGGTATCATTGCCCTTAACCGAACACTGACCAAATCGGCGGCGGAGCAAATCATCAACACATTTTCCGAAGTCATTATTGCCCCCGACGCCGAAGCAGGCGCACTCGATCTTTTAAAAGAAAAGAAAAATATTCGCGTTCTGACAACAGGTGGCATGCCTGATATCCATGAAAGCCGCCGTATGGTAACCCGCGTGGCAGGTGGATTGTTGGTACAAACCAGCGATAACGGTATAATCACCATGGACGACCTCAAAGTCGTATCGGAGCGCGAGCCCACCGAAGAAGAATTCCGCGATATGCTGTTTGCCTTTAAAGTCGCCAAGCACGTGAAATCAAACGCGATTGTCTACGCCAAAAACGGCGCCACAGTGGGCATTGGTGCGGGGCAAATGAACCGCCTTGATTCCTCACGCATTGCCGCCCGTAAATCCATGGACGCCGCCGAAGCGGCTGGCCTGACTGAGCCTCTGACAAAAGGCTCTGTTGTGGCCTCTGACGCGTTTTTCCCCTTTGCCGATGGTTTAATCGCCGCCGCCGAAGCCGGCGTGACCGCCGTTATTCAGCCGGGTGGCTCAATCCGCGATGAGGAAGTCATCAAGGCCGCCAATGACCGCGGCCTCGCGATGGTTTATACTGGCATGCGTCATTTCTGGCATTAAAAGGATTTACGTAAAAATAACACCAAACAGGCGATCATTTATCCTAATAAGGGTATGCGGTATAAATGGTATCATCCCTGAGAAGGCAGGGATATCTCCTTCTCTGCCCCTGCTTTTCTTCCCTGTAAAACCCCGTATATCCCTCACATTTCGCACAAAATTTGCATTTTATTATCGATATTTCGTAGTTTTGATTATGGATTTAACGCCCCGTTAATACTTTTTCCATATCATAGGGGCAAGCAATATATGTTATTGCGAACGCAGTGAAGCAATCTAAAACAAGTCAATAGATTGCCACCTCGCCCGAAAAAGGCGCCGCGCAAAGACAAAATGAAAGAAATGGGAAAAAAGACCAAAATCATAAAACCAAATAAGGCATTGATATAAAACAATAATTCAGCCTGATTTGTAATTACAACCCCAGATTCGGTATATTAGGGGTAACTTAAGAAAAGTAACAAGAACAACGCCGAACGGGCATAAAACGTAAAGTAGGAGAAAATATAATGTTACGTGGAATTGCAACTGGAGCATGGCAATTATTATCAAAAGGCGGAGGCTGGGCGTTAGCTGGCGTAGCTGGTGCTTTAGGACTTGAAACAATCTCTAACCGCGGAAATGGTCAAGGTGGCGGTGTAACTGGTGTTGGACGAGACGTTGCAGACGCGACAGTTTCTGAAACAAGTGCTGTTCAAGCTAGAAATGCCGCTTGGGATGCCATTGGAACAGCTCGTGCTGGAGTAACATCTTTCTTTGCAGGAACACTCGCAGCAATCTGTGACGCTCTAGCTGAGCTAACAGGCAGCGAAACCTTGGGACGTTGGGCTGATAACTTAGCAGGGGTTCAAACTAGGAATGAAAGACGTATTAACGATATGCGTGAAACTTCTAGAGCACAAGTAGGGCAAGGCTTAGATGTTACAGGCGATCCTCGCACAGTCACACCTAACGATCATGGTATAGGCAGACAGATTGCTGGAGGAGTTGCTCTTGCAGGAAGCACACTTTATGCTGGCAGACAAATATTAGGAGGATCTGCGGGTAGAGTCGCAACAGAAGTAGCTGAAGACGCTGCAACAGCGGGTGTCAGAAATCCAGGTATGTTAAGAGGTTTGTGGTCTGGTATTACTGGAAGCAGATGGGGACGTGCAGCAGCAGTTGTGGGAACTGTAGCAACAGCCGCTTTAGTTATGTCACCAGATTCTGCAACAGCTGGGGAACTTCCTGAAGGTGCTCCTGAAGGCGCTCAGTTGATAACAGCGTCGCCAGAGCAAATTGCAGAGATGCCAGAAAACCTAATATCAGCAAGCGGACAGTACGTTGTGGACCCAACGACAAATTCAGTGCTTCCTGTAGAAGCATTTCAAGCAGCCGCACAGCCACAGAGCGTTGGAGAAATTGCATACGAAGGCGTGCTTGATATTGTTCCTTTTGCTAACGAAGCACGTGATGTCTTAACAGGCCAAGTTGATAGAGAAACTCTTGAAGGTGCTGTAAGTGACGCAGGCGGTGTGATGGGTGCCGTATTTGCAGGAGCTGCTGCAGGAGCTGTATTTGGTGGTGTTGGCGCGATACCAGGAGCCATTATAGGTGGTGCTGGCTTTGTAGTTGGAGAATGGGCTGTATCAAGCTTCTTTAATGACGCCGCTGACCCAGCTCCAGAATCACCAGCTTATACTCAAGCCCCTGTGGTTGCGACATATGCGAATAACTTCCGTTTTGGTGGTTAATAAAAAATAAGAATTCACAAAAAACCGCCTTCAGATAGGCGGTTTTTTATTGGGTGCGATTGGGCGTTTTGAGGGTGAAACGTTTCTTTGCTTATGAAAACAAAACCCTATTAGTTCAATAAACTTAAGAAAAAGATAAGAAATATCGAAGTTTTTTGAAGAAAAATATTAACCCATTGATATTAAATATTTTTTTTTAAAAAAAATTGTCAAAAAAGCCCCCTCAAATTTGCAATTCCTTAACCCCTTTTGGCATACTATGTATATAAGTTAAAGGAAGAGAACAAATGGTATTAGGTCTAGTAGCTGAAGAGAGAGTAGCCGCAACAGGAACACCTGATGAAGTAGCTGCAGCACGCGCCCTCGCAGAAGAAGGTGGTGTTCCCGCTACTGAGGAAAGAGGTTTCTTCTCTAGACTATGGCAAGATATTACTTCTGCTGTAACTGGTAATACAGCAGAACTCATTGCATCCCGTATTCCTGAAGTACGCGCAGAAATGCGCGGCGCTGAATCAGAAGCTGCGCGTTACGATGTATTAGAAGGCGCGTTAACATCTGCTGGCCAAACTGAGATTGTGACAGCTTTAAACAGAGCAGGCCCCCTTGTTCAAAACGCTCTAGGGAACGCCTTTGCCTATAATGACGCCTTTGCAGATCGCGTCGTAGAATCTTTAACCGCAGAAGGCGACCAGGCGAGCATGCTCGATGTTCTCCAGAGCATGGATCCATCACACGCCCCTTATGTCGCTGACGTGCTTAACACAATCGCAAGTGACCCAAACTACGACATGTCACGTTTAGACGCCGTTGTGACCACAGTGGGAAGAATGAACACCGCGCAGACCGCTCTTGAAGCAGCTCGTGCGGCAAATAACGCTGAGGCGATTGCAGCGCAGCAAGCTATTATCGACGCAGCAGGACAGCAACTTATTGAAGATGTTCGCAATGCTGGCGGAAACGTTCCTCAAATTGCTAGCATGCGCCCAGAAATGATGCTCGCTGTTTTAGGCGATATTCTTAACGGCGGTGACATCAATGGAATCCTTACAAACGTAGGCGGCCAACTCGGCTTAAGTGGTCAAGAACTCTCAGATTTCATGGCTGTCATGGGCCCGATCGCAGGTATTATTCAGGCTGTCATGCAGCCTTACGCTGAACTTTATCAGCAATATTCACCTGCTATTCCCGGCCTTATGGAGCGAGGAGAGAATTTGATTACTGCCATTGGTGGTGGCGAAAATGATCGTGTACTTTTCGAAATTCCTACCACAGAAAGAAATCCAGAGCGCGCTGCTGCTGTCGAGACAGAAACATCAGAACTTTCTGCAAACGGTACTTTTAGAGATGCTACAACGCCGCCTCCAACCGTGAGAGACACCGCGCCAGTTATCCCTCAACAGGGCGTAACAGCGCAAGCGCCTGCAATGCAACTCTAAGGATAATTCCTACCCACACATAACGCTTAGAACGATTTCATTATTATTAATGTAAACGTTCATGCGTTCTGGGTTGTGGTCCATGGTCATCACTGAATCTGGTTTTAGGATACGGTATTCACGCCCGACGGCTTTCACCGCTTCTTCATCGAGGGGCTTATTAACCCATTCATCATAGACGCCGCAGGTTGTGTCTTTAACATCTTCGACCCATTCCTCATCATCATCATGCGAATGACCGTGATCGTTATAGGCCTCGGGCGTTGCTTCGATGCTCTCAGCGCTTTCGGGGCTTTCCCCGTCTGTCTCTTTGGCATGGTCATGCTCACCGTCATGGCTATGGGCATGGTCGCTATTATCTGCGCTCTGCTCATCCGCACCGAAAGAATCATTTTCTAAAGGCTCAACCGCGCCCATACTGTCCAAAACGGGTTCTTGAACTTCTTCCCCGCCAGCGGGGGCAATCTGGCTTATTGTCGTGTCTTGCGCGATTAAAGATTGTCCATGAAGATTCATCATCCCGCCTTGGCTCGCCGCAACCAAACCGGCAACAGCCAGCGCGCCAAATCCTGCAAAACTCGCAATTTTAAGACCCTTTTTCTTATCAAAATTCATCGCCAATACTCCTGTTCATTAAATTTCGTCAATAACCACTCTTATACTCTTATTCCAGCTTGCGTTTTCCCGCAAGACCCTTATTGTCTGGGGGTTATGAGCACATCTAATAATAATACCACAACTAAGCCTTTAGCGCATATTCGCAATTTTGCGATTATCGCGCATATTGACCATGGAAAAAGCACGCTGGCGGATCGTTTAATCCAAACTTGCGGCGGCCTTACCGAGCGTGAGATGAAAGAGCAAGTCCTCGACAGCATGGAGCTAGAGCAAGAGCGCGGCATCACGATCAAGGCGCAAACTGTCCGCCTCAGCTATGAGGCTAAGGACGGCATCACCTATCAGCTCAATTTGATGGATACGCCGGGCCACGTGGATTTTGCCTATGAAGTGTCACGCTCGCTGGCGTCTTGCGAGGGCTCGCTCTTGATTGTCGATTCAACCCAAGGGGTCGAGGCGCAAACACTGGCCAACGTCTATCAGGCGATTGAGAACAACCACGAAATCGTACCCGTTATTAACAAAATCGACCTGCCCGCCGCCGACGTCGAAAAGGCAAAAAAACAGATCGAAGATGTGATTGGCCTGCCTGCTGATGACGCTATTGCCGTGTCGGGTAAAACAGGCATAAACATTGATGGTCTTCTTGAAGCCATCGTCACCCGCCTGCCCCCGCCCCATGAGGGCGACACAGAGGCACCGACAAAGGCCTTACTGGTCGATAGCTGGTATGACACCTATCTGGGCGTTGTCGTCCTTGTGCGTGTCATTGATGGTTATTTGCGTAAAGGGCAAAAAATCAAATTTATGGCAACTGGCGCCGCGCGTGAGCTTGACCGCGTTGGGGTCTTTACCCCCAAACTCCTTCAAACGGATGTGCTGGGCCCGGGTGAAATGGGCTTTATCACGGCCTCGATCAAGGATATCTCTGAAACCAAAGTTGGCGATACCATTACCGATGAGAAAAAACCTTGCGCTGAAAAATTGGCGGGCTTTAAACCGTCGATCCCGATGGTGTTTTGCTCGCTCTTTCCTGCGGACGCGGGCGATTACGAAAAACTACGCGATAGTTTGGGTAAGCTCGCGCTGAATGATGCCTCCCTTCATTATGAGGCCGAAACATCACAAGCTCTTGGCCTTGGTTTTCGCTGCGGGTTTTTGGGATTGCTCCACATGGAAATTATCCAAGAGCGTTTAGAGCGTGAATTTGACCTCGACCTCATCCCCACCGCGCCCAGCGTGGTTTATAAAGTCAACCTCACCAATGGCACACAGATCGAGCTGTATAACCCTGTCGATATGCCTGATATTGTGAAAATAAAATCGATCGAAGAGCCATGGATCAAGGCCACGATTTTAGTACCCGATGAATATTTAGGTGGCATCTTGCAACTCTGCCAAGACCGCCGCGGACAACAAGTTGAGCTAACCTATGCTGGCTCACGCGCGATGATGGTGTATCGCCTGCCCCTTAATGAAGTGGTCTTTGATTTTTATGACCGTTTAAAATCAATCTCACGCGGTTATGCGTCTTTTGATTATGCGCTTGATGGCTACGCCGAAAACAGCCTTGTGAAACTGGATATCCGCGTCAACCAAGAGCCAGTGGACGCGCTTTCCATGATCGTCCACAAAGACGCTGCCGAAACACGCGGGCGTCAACTTTGTGAACGCCTTAAAGAGCTTATTCCGCGCCAGATGTTTAAAATCGCTGTGCAGGCGGCCTTGGGCGGAAAAATCATCGCGGCTGAGCACATCTCCGCCATGCGTAAAGACGTGACCGCCAAATGTTATGGCGGTGATATCTCCCGTAAGAAAAAGCTCCTCGAAAAGCAGAAAAAGGGTAAGAAGAAAATGCGCCAATACGGCAACGTCGAAATCCCCCAAAGCGCCTTCATCAATGCATTGAAAATGGGTGATGATAAGTAGGTGGCAGTCGAGATTGGACTTGAACCAATATCCTCCTTAGGTGTATACTAAAAAGGTGACTTAGAGTATACTTAGAACCCACAGGCGCTCTATCCATTGAGCTACTCGACTAAAAAACTATTCTACCTCTATCTGTGGCAAAAGTGACTTAATCTTCGAAATTAAGACTCTCTGTCCCGCACTACTACTGTAAGATCCTGCAGCCCCGTCAGGTGCAGTCCTCCAAAAGTCGACACCATCAACAGGAGCATTTTTAGAATTTTCACCTTGAAGACTTTCTAAAGAGTTTTTTATAACTTTTTCATACGAAGAAACTTCAGACACAGAATCACCGTTAGAACGCACATGCTCTAAAACCAAAATAAGAACATTATGAAACACCGTAACTCCAATTCCTTTTTGAATTGTAAATCCAGAAAATTCTTCAAACGCCTCAGGTAGAATGTTTTTTATAGCTCGCCAATATGCATCTAAAATAGATATCTGATCGTTCGTTTTTATATTTTCAAAATAAGGAGTGTTTAATAAAGGCTTTAAAGAAGTAACCATAGATGAAGATGTAATCATGGTATCGGCTTTAGGTTCATTTGGAAATCTTATTCTATATTTCCAGACAGGAGAGTTCATAGATAAGCTCTCTACAACATTTTGTCCAGAAACCTTCCAAATTTCGCCTTTCTCAATTAACCCTTGCTGCAGTAACTCACTACTCTCAGCTCGTTGTTTTAAAAGATCCAATGCCAAGTCCGTTCTAACAGATTTAGCGTTAGAATTAACAATGTAAAACTGTTCCATTTCTTGATTTTCATCAGCACCAATCATACAAACAAATGGTATAGAAAAATTTGACCATCTTTCTGGGTCATCTTGGTACAACTGAGACAGCGCTACTACTCTGTGCTGTCCATCTACAACATAAAAAGGAGTCTTCTTATCAATAAAATCGTCTAAGTAAAACGAACCATTTTCTTTCTTAACAATCTGTTCAAATGTAACACCGCGCAAATTAAGTAAAATAGCCGTCGGTAAATCAACTCGCTTCTTTAATAAATCATTTTTAAGTTTGTTAACCCTAGCTTGAGACACCTCTCTCTGATAGCCCTCTTTCTTTTTTGTGTCACGTTTTGGAACATAAAAAGAACTTACGAGTCTGCCTGCATTTATAACACCTACGACAGTGGGTACATTTCCTTGCATATTTTGAGCTTTTACGACTTGTAGCGGCATTGTCTTCTCCATTAATAACAATGAATAATAGCATAAAATAGATCTAAGTCAAGGATCTATTTTTTAGATCTAAAATTTAATTAAATATTGTAGATCTACTCAATACTCATCGGCACTTGCATATAGGACTTGTCTTTATCGCCTTCATGGCCTGCGCCGTGGTCGTGGGCGCCGTCATGCTTTTGTGCCATGGGCTGCGCGTGTTCTTGGTTTGTGATTACACCGCAGGCAAAACGCCCGCCCGCGTCCCCAGTTGGCTGAGAGTGATAATCATCGGCGCCATGATGGATAATAAGCGCAGAGCCATCGGCGTCAAATAACGGCGCGCGCCCATCAACGGCTTTGTCGCCCAAGGTCACAAAAGTATTTAACATCTTCACATGCACTGTGCCGTCCGAATGGGCAATCAAATTCGGCATGTCCCCCGCATGTGCGCCTTGTGGGTCATGATATCCATGATTATGACCATCGGGGTTATAATGCCCGCCTGAATTTGTAAATGCTCCTTTGGCATCCCCAGCAAGCGGCGTGCAATCTGCCTTCTCATGAAAATGGATAGCGTGCTCTCCGCCGCCTTCAAATCCCTCAACTTTAAGGGTCATCAACACGCCTTTGGGTGTCTCTATCAAAACCGCAGATCCTGTTTGTTCGCCCTTGTCATTAATCAACACAGCCAGATAATGTTTTACTTTGGCGTCATTATAGTGCCAGTGATCATCCGCCGTTTCATGGGCCAAAACTGGCAAGCTTGAAAGCGCAAGAATCGAAAGAGAAAGGCAAAAATGACGAAATTTCATAAGGAAGGCTCCTGTTAAAACATTGTGAATGGGCTTAAAAGACACTATAAATCATCTATGGAACAATCAAAAGCAAAACGAGCTAAAAAACCTGTAATGATTATGGATGGTGGCATGGGCCGCGAGCTGGAACGCATGGGCGCCCCCTTCAGACAGCCCGAATGGTCGGCTCTCGCCCTCATGCAAGCACCGCAAAGCGTCTCACAGGCGCATGATAACTTTATCAAGGCTGGCGCAGAAATTATCATTACCAACGCCTACGCCGTTGTGCCTTTTCATGTCGGGCAAGCCGTTTTTGATACCCAAGGGCGTGATCTGATCCGTATCGCCGCAACCCGCGCCCGTGACTGCGCGGATAAGGCCCCCCATAAAGTAACCGTTGCCGCGTCCATCCCGCCGCTTTTTGGCTCCTACAACCCCGATGCCTTTTGCGAAGATAAAGCACTCGCCATCTTAATCCCGCTCATCGAGGCACAAGCCGATCATATTGATATCTGGCTCATGGAAACAATTTCATCACTCAAAGAAGGGGAATTTGTCGCCCGCGAACTCGCCAAAACAGGCAAGCCTCTCTGGGCGTCTTTCACATTGACCGACCGCGAGGATAAAAACGACCCTCCCACAATCCGCTCTGAAAACACCGTGGAGAACGCGGTTAAGGCTACGCTCACATGGGCGAATATTGAAGGGATATTATTCAACTGCTCGCGCCCCGAGGAAATGGCCGACGCTTTATCAATCGCCGCAACCCTTATCCCCGATACAATTCATCTGGGCGCCTATGCCAATAACTTTAAGAAAAGTATGAAAAAAGGGCATTTGGCCAACGAACAAATCACCCCGCTCAATGATGAATTAACCCCACAAGATTACTATGATTACGCCGTTGAATGGCGCACCCTTGGCTCAAATATCATTGGCGGATGCTGCGGCATTGGCCCTCATTATATTCAATATCTCAAAGAGAATTTATCATGATGATAAAAACCCTGTGCGATGCCGCCTTAAGCGTTCTGAATACAAAAGACGCCAGCCAAAAGGCGCACCACTCCCGCGCCATGGTTGAACTCTGGCGTGATGGTACACTCGCAAAAGTTGGTTTGACGAATGAAACACCCATGCGCCCCGCCCGCCCCGATGCGCCGATACTGTGTGATCCCCGCGATATGCCCAAACGCGGAAAGGCTGGCTCACTCAAATCTAAAAAAGCCCTCCTCCATGCCCTCGCCCATATAGAGCTGAACGCGATTGATCTGGCATGGGATATCATGGCTCGGTTTTCCTATCTGTCTGATGAAAACGCAAGTGAGGGATTTACCCTGCCCCGCGAATTTTTCGATGATTGGGCCAAGGTCGCCGATGACGAAGCCAAACATTTTCTCATGCTCAATGGCCGCATGAATGATTTTGATTGCGCCTATGGCGACCTCCCTGCGCATGATGGGCTTTGGGAGTCTTCTATCAAAACCGCCGATGATTTCGCCGCGCGCCTTGCCGTTGTCCCCATGGTGCTTGAGGCACGCGGCCTAGACGTCACGCCCCACATGATTGAATCCATGAAGAAATTTGATGATGATATTTCCGCCGATTTGTTGCAAATCATCCACGATGATGAAATCACCCATGTCCGCGCGGGCACAGTCTGGTTTGAAAGTTGGTGCGCATATCACAATCTTGATATCGAAATAACATGGCAAGACCTTGTCCAAAAATATTTCTACAAAACACTCAAACCTCCTTTTAATCACCCCAGCCGATCAGAGGCAGGGCTTTTGCGTCAATGGTATGAGCCATTAATGGAAGAAGAACCCCGCAACGCTAAAAAGGCCGCCACTTAACCCCTTGATAAAACAAAATTCTTTGCGATGAAGCGTGTTGTGATATCATGGGTCTATTATGGGGGATTTTCGCACATCATTACTACGGGAAAAATTCACGATCACGGATCTGGAATCGCCAGACCCTGACGCGCAAGCACCTATTCTCGCTCTCAGCAACCGGCTTGTTGTTCCCCTGATAAGTAAAGACAAAATAGACATTGAAACATTCGTTATCCGCACCCAAAACATGCATTCCTGCGCGCGATTTGCCGCCGCCATTTTAAAAGAATTTCACGATAACGGCACAATTGCAAACCGCGTTAAAAAATTCAAATGGGACGATCTTTGGTATGACGTCACCAAAGGCTATGAAAAAGAATGGAATCCCGATATCTGGTGCACAGTGTACTATAAAGGGCGCCTTGTTTTTGAGTCAGGAAAACATCATCCGTTTTTAGATATTATTGAACAATGCGACGCCGTCAATGAGGGGGAATACACGCAAAGCGTTGTGTTTGCCGAAACCGCCTTTAAACAGGCTGGTAAAACGGTGAAAATTGACCATGAATCAAATATCGCTCTTGTCACTGCCGTTGACGCCGTGCAGGCAAAATGCGGTGTGATTGTACGCTCTGCCACGGGCGCAACAACATTTAACCTGACCGCCAAACAAAAAGAAAACGGGCGTATTCTATATAACTTTACTCTGCTCTCAACAGCCGCCGCTTTTTTAGAAGGCATCCAGCTCGCCTTTCAGGTTGGCCTCTTCATGAAAAAGCAAGAGCTCAACATGATCGAAGCCTTCTCTGATGATTACAAAAAAGGCAAACGCTCCGAAGAACGCCTTGCGAATCTTAATCGCGCTATCACCAGCTTTGAGCAATACTATATTGTGCAATACCGTCCCGACCGACCAGAGTTTAAAAAGATGGTGGACGCCGCCGAAAACCTCGCCCTTAAAATCCTTGAACCCCAGATCAAAAAAATGATCGAAGATGGCGAGCTTGATAATAAAGACTGGGTTATTTAAGGCTTCTATTTATTGGCTTTTATGCCGCCGCCAAATCTCTCAACACATAATGAAGAATACCGCCGTTTTTGTAGTAATCGGCTTCGTCTTCTGTGTCTATACGACAGATCAATTTGACATTGTCACTTGATCCATCGGCGCGCATGATCTTAAGCGTGGCTTCTTGCCCTGGCTTCACACGGCCTGATACGCCCGTAATATCAAATGTTTCTGTCCCATTAATACCAAGACTTTGTGCGCTCACGCCCTCTTTAAATTGAAGCGGTAAAACACCCATACCAATCAGATTTGATCTGTGAATACGCTCAAAGCTCTCGGCGATAACCGCTTTCACACCCAGTAACCTTGTGCCTTTCGCCGCCCAGTCCCGCGATGATCCCGTGCCATATTCCGCGCCCGCAATAACAATTAATGGCGTACCATCTTCTTGATATTTCATTGATGCGTCATAAATCGGCATTTCTTCACCTGTAGGGATATAGCGCGTCATGCCGCCTTCAACCCCATCAAGCATCAGGTTTTTAATCCGAATATTCGCAAACGTACCGCGCATCATCACCTCATGATTACCGCGCCGTGATCCGTATGAGTTAAAATCTTTACGCTCCACATTATGAGATTTGAGATAATCTCCTGCCGGGCTATCGCCCTTAATCGCGCCTGCTGGTGAAATATGGTCTGTCGTCGTGCTCTTACCTAATATGGCGAGCAAACGCGCCCCATGAATATCTTGCGTCTCATCAACATCTTTACCCATGCCATCAAAAAATGGCGGGTTTTGAATATAGGTCGAACTTTCTGACCACTTAAATGTTTGACCTGAAACTTCGCCGCCAATTTCTTGCCATTGCTCTGTGCCTTTAAACACATCGGCGTAGCGCTCTTTAAACATGGCAGGTGTCAAACAACTCTCCACGGTGTCGCTAATTTCTTTATTGCTCGGCCAGATGTCTTTCATGTAAACATCATTGCCGTCTTGGTCTTGTCCCAATGGATCATTATACAAATCAACATGCATTGAACCCGCAATCGCATAGGCCACAACAAGCGGGGGGGAAGCCAAGTAATTGGCCTGCACTTGTGGCGAAATACGCCCTTCAAAATTACGGTTGCCCGAAAGCACGCCGCAAACGGTTAGATCACCCTCCTCAATCGCCTTCGCAATCGGCGCATCAAGCGGGCCAGAGTTCCCGATACAGGTTGTACAACCATAGCCCACAAGGTTAAAACCAAGTGCATCCAAATCATCTTGTAGGTTTGCCTTTTCAAGATACTCCGTCACCACTTGTGACCCAGGGGCAAGGGATGTTTTAACCCATGGCTTAACACTTAACCCTTTTGCAAGCGCATTACGCGCCAATAACCCCGCACCCACCATGACAGAGGGATTGGAAGTGTTGGTACAACTTGTAATCGCAGCGATCACAACATGCCCCTCAACCAAATCAAAGTCCTTACCCTCAACTGGCACAGATTTCCCTATCACGTCAGGCAAGCTCTTAAATGCCGCCGCTGCCTGCGTCAGTGCGATCCTGTCTTGCGGACGCTTTGGCCCCGCAATACTTGGTACGACATCATCAAGTTTAAGCGAGAGCGTTGCGGTAAAAGATGGCTCATGCCCCGGCTCGCGCCACATGCCTTGCTCTTTGGCATAGGCTTCAACAATTTTCACCCGCGCCTCGTCGCGCCCTGTAAATCTTAGGTAGCGTAAAACCTCATCATCAATCGGGAAGAACCCGCATGTCGCACCATATTCAGGCGCCATATTCGCAATTGTCGCCCGATCAGCAAGCGACAAGTTATCCAAGCCATCACCATAAAATTCAACAAATTTGCCAACCACGCCGTGCTGACGCAGCATCTCAACAACCGTGAGCACAAGATCAGTCGCCGTTGCGCCTTCTCTCAACGCACCATCTAACTTAAATCCAACCACTTCGGGGATAAGCATGGATACGGGCTGACCGAGCATCGCCGCCTCGGCTTCAATACCGCCTACGCCCCATCCTAAAATGGCAAGGCCGTTAATCATGGTCGTATGCGAGTCTGTCCCAACAAGTGTGTCAGGGTAAATCACGTTCTTGCCGTTTTGGTCTTCTTCCATCCAAACGGTCTGCCCCAGATATTCCAAATTCACTTGGTGACAAATGCCCGTGCCCGGCGGCACAACGCGGAAATTATCAAACGCGCCTTGCCCCCATTTTAAAAACTCATACCGCTCGCCATTGCGTTCAAACTCACGCTCGACATTATGCTCAAACGCTCGCGCTGTCCCAAACTCATCAACCATCACCGAATGGTCAATCACAAGATCAACGGCCGAAAGCGGATTAATTTTTTTAACATCCCCGCCCAATGCCTTCATCGCTTCACGCATCGCCGCCAAGTCCACCACAGCCGGCACACCTGTAAAATCTTGCAACAAAACACGCCCCGGACGGAATGCAATTTCCTTTGTTGATTTCTTTTCTTTCAACCAATCGGCAATCGCCTGTATATCCTCTGGCTTAACAGAGCGGCAATCTTCATAACGAAGCAGGTTTTCAAGCAACACTTTGAGAGAAAAAGGCAGTTTTGAGATATCACCAATCTTCGCTTGCGCTTTTTTCAGGCTGAAATAGTCATATTCCTTCCCATCAACCGACAAAGTAGAGCGGGTTTCGAGCGTATCGTGGCCTGTGCGTGTCATAAAAATATCCTTAAATTGAGAAAATGAAGTGAAAAATGAAAATTTCACCTGTATCTTACCACGCATAACTATCTGAAAAAATAGGGGATTTCGTAAAAATACGCCTGCACATCAAAAAAAAATGATGAATTATTGAAAATAGCCATAATTGTGTCACAATTGTAAGAGATACTAAGAATAGAATTTAGTTATCTCATAAAAAAACACTCTGCGTTAAAAATTTTGTTACATTAAAAACCGCTGATTTCAGCGGTTTTTTCTATTTCAGGCGCATTTAACAGCTCTAATTGTGAATTTTGAAAATGTCTTCCAAACGCTTTGCCACATCACGGTTATAAGACAACCCCTCTTGCAGCTCTTCATCATCATACCGATTATGCCGCCGCTGGCTTTCTAACTGCATTTCCTGATGGAGCGCGCTCACGGTGGCCTTTACGCCCTCATGGAGCTCCGCTTTAGCAATCTCTCGCTCCCCTTGAAAATACGGGCCAAAAATATCATTTCCAATCGGCGCCGCTTTAAGGCGTTCCCTCAAAATTGGCGCATAATGGCGCAAAACATCGGTCGTAATCCCCACATGGGTCTGCTCATGCGCTAAAACACGGTAAAAAATAGGGCTCCCTTCGGGAAACTCATTACTCACGTAAACAGTCGGGTTATAGCGCATCAAAACTTTAATACGCCCTACATAAAGACACATCATATCCGCATGCGTCTTTTGCTCCTCAATCCGTATTTCATAGGTGAGCGATTGCCGCCCGACGGTCAGCCCCCGTAAATACGTCTTATGCCCCTCCCCATAAGGCGAGTAAGCCCCGCGGCCAATACGATCCAGCATCCGCGTATTTTGCGTAAAATCATATTCTGTGGGCTGTATGTCATTCACCACCTCAATAGAAACAGGCGTATTACGCTGACACGTCGCCGCCAAGGCGCTTGAGGGATGAAAAAGAAACAATATCAATATGATAGGGATGGTTTTGAAAAACATAAATTAAACTTTACTCATTCGGGCATTGCGCGGCAATAGAGTCATATTCTTCTTTTGTATCAATGGCTTGCTGATCCCAACTGCGTTCTTCATTCATTTGGTCACGCCGACGTGTTAGCGCATCCCCCAAGGCTTTTTGAATATCCGCCTGCACCGTCTCTATCTCAGATTCTCGCATGGGACCAAACCGTACCCCCTTGTTTTGAATAGTCTTTTTTAAATCATTACCAATTAAACTGGCATATTTATTGACAATCTTTTTATCCACCAGAACATGCTTCTTTTCATGCGTCATAATCGCATTAAACTTACAGCTGCCTTTTTTAAACTCGCTGGCAATGTAGATTGTCGGGTCAATTTTAATTTTAACATCAATCGCCTTGATATGAACGCAACCAACCCCCTGGCGCTCATAAACTTCACTGGTGAACTCAACACGCTGTTCAATCGAAATTTCACCCGCCATAAGGCCGCCCACATGGGTTTTATGCTGCGGCCCATAAGGGGAAATCGTATCAATATCAAACTCCCCCAAATCATCCTTTGATTTGGTGAAATCGTATTGAATGGCTGATTGCTGCGGACTAACCTTGATTTTTGGCGCGATATTGTGCTGACACTGAATATCAAATGATGCCAATTGCAGCGCCCCTGCCATAATAATATCTAAACCAAACAACACTTTATCCTTTACGCCGCCGCTTTTTTTCTTACATTATAGCCCGAGCGTGTTAAAAAAGACTAAAGCTTTTGCACGCTAAAAATCAAATAACACAAAAGGATGACGCCCATGATCTCCGCCGCTGGCCAGTTATTAATATTTCTACTCAATGTCTATTTCTGGATTATTGTGATTCAGGTCGCCCTCAGCTGGCTGATCGCCTTTAACGTAGTCAACACGTCAAACCCTTCTGCGCGTAACTTCATTGATTTGCTCAATAAAGTGACAGATCCCGTTTTTAAACCCCTTCGTAAATACGTCCCCCCCATTGGTGGAATTGATATTACGCCGATTGTTGTCATTTTCGGGATTTTCCTCCTCCAGCGCCTTGTGGCAGGATTATTCTTCTCAAGCGCCGTGCTTTATAATTAATTTAGACGCAGGATCACATAAATGACCGCCCATATCATCGACGGCAAAGCCATCGCCGCACAAACGCGTGAGTCCATTAAAACCCAAGTGACCGCCCTTAAGGGTAAGGGCATAGACGTTGGCCTTGCCGTGATTTTGGTCGGTGATGACCCCGCCAGCCATGTTTATGTTGGCAATAAAATAAAAGCCTGCGAAGAAGTGGGTGTTATAAGCACAGAGGCACGCCTGCCCGAAGACACCACTTTTGATACAATTGCCAAAACAATTGAAAATCTGAACAATGACGATACCGTTCACGGCATCTTGCTCCAACTCCCCCTGCCTAAGCATTTAAGCGATATGCAAGAGGACCTTGTGCAGATGATCGCCCCCCAAAAAGACGTCGATGGCCTGACCACTATGAATGCTGGCAAGCTTTTTTTAGGGATGGATGACGGCCTTGTGCCCTGCACCCCCCAAGGGTCCATGCTCCTCATAAAATCTGTTGAACAAAACCTAAGCGGAAAACACGCCGTTGTCATTGGCCGCTCTAATTTGTTCGGTAAACCGATGGCGCAGCTTTTGTTACAGGAAAACTGCACCGTTACCATCGCCCATTCCCGCACCCAAGACCTCGCTGGCGTTTGTAAAACCGCCGATATCTTGGTCGCTGCCGTTGGCCGCCCCAAAATGGTACAGGCCGATTGGGTCAAGGATGGTGCCATCGTGATTGATGTCGGTATTAACCGCCTGCCCCCTGACACGAAAGGCATATCCAAACTCTGCGGTGATGTTGATTTTGACGCTGTAAAAGATAGAGCAAGTGCCATAACCCCTGTCCCTGGCGGCGTCGGCCCCATGACCATCGCCTGCCTTTTAGGAAACACCGTCAAATCAGCCTCTTGATTATCTTCTTATTGACATAATAATTAAAACTGGGATATTGTGCCTTAAAAAATAATAAGGTGTGCGCTGTGTCTTTAGATGAACCGAGAATAAATCATAACTCCAACAGTGATTTTGATACTATCGCGCGCGGACTTCTTGTTGTAAAAGCCGAAAAAGCGTTTGAGGTTGTCAGATCATCAAGCGACTCTGACATTCGAGGGTTATCTTTCGATCAACGATTTCAACTCATACATTCCATTCAAAAGGGGATTCTGGCCGATGCACCCGATCCATCTCCTCAACACCCGCATGAGCCAATAGACGAAAACCAATTTAAACCAGAGATGGAGGCCATAGACCGCGTCAGCCGATCTTTAAAGCTATCAGATTTTTATAGAAATTTTATGGTTAACGTCAGCAGACAGGCTGCATATGAACTCATCGAATCCACACGTAATACTCGTGCCATTCTTGAATGGAAGCCAATAAATACAGGCTTTAGCGCACAGTCCAATCCCGAAGCACAGGATAGTGAAAATTTTTATTTCTTGAGAGAGTTTCACTGGCTCTTTATAGAATTTCTTCATCAAAACATGCAGACAATCGGCGCCAGCCTTGATTTTCTTTATGCCGTGGTTCCCGCCACTATAGAACCCGTGCATTTGAAACCCGCTTTATTATCCGATGGCCGCAGAAGCACAATAGTTCACGGCATTGCCAAGACTGATATTACAAGCCTGCCGAACGGATACAAAATTTATGCAAACACCCACCCTGACTCCATGCTTGATACCGCACCCAATGCTGCAGAGTTGATTGGCCATGAAAGCGCACACATTGCAGAAGGTATCTTTGGTTTTACCTTTAACCACCACGCCGGTTTTGTGCACGAGGAATTTACCAAAGATGCAGCCCTCATAGAATCAATGCATCGTAACAAAGGCTATATTTCTCCACGGCTATATTCCGCCTATGAAAAACAATCCGTTGAGACAGTGGCTCAACTTACCGGGCTAGTCGCCAGAGAAGTTGTCACAAATTTTATTGAACGCCAGAAATCAAAACCAAGACTTTCGCTCCTTTAACAATTAGCGAAGACCCTACTCGCCCTGCGCTTTCGTAAAGCCGGCTTTGCCATCAAACATATTGAGCATGACCGATTTTGTAAAATTCATATCGGCCTTATTCATACGATCCATCAGCGCAATCACTTGCGATGTTTTCACCGTTGATCCATCAACACCCATAAAACGCAGACGATAATTATCCGCGCAGAACGTATCAGGCTGACCATTGGGCCAAACCTTTACCCCGCGATTTGAAATCATCTGAAGAGCCAAATTATCATTCACGCAGGCCTGCACTTTTGCCGCTAACTCATCGGCTGTGCCATGCCATGTGAGGTTTAAATCAACGCCAACGCGCTCAATCTTTTCCTGCACAACGGGCTTAAGTGGCGGCATCACCATCGCCCCCGATCCCGCCGCATATTTTTGAACAGCCAGCGTTTCAGGCACAGAGCCAAGGCGCTCAATCACGGCCTTGGTGAAATCTTGCGATCCCACTTTATGCTTGCTCACGCCTTGCCGGAAAATCTCGCCTGTATGAAATCCATCTTCAATCGTTTTAAGCCATGCATTATGAATCTTGCTCGCTACATCCCCTTGCCCAATATGCACAAGCATCATAACAGAGCCAAGAATAAGCCCCGATGGATTAGCAACCCCCATGCCCGCAATATCAGGGGCAGAGCCATGCACCGCCTCAAACATACCAAAATCTGCACCCACATTCGATGACCCACCAAGACCGACAGAGCCCGTCACTTCGGCGGCAATATCCGATACAATATCGCCATACAAATTGGGCAATAAAATAACATCAAAACGCGATGGATCACTCGCCACCTTGGCCGCGCCAATATCAATAATCATATGATCTTGCTCAAGCTCGGGGTATTCCTCGCCAATTTCATCAAAAACTTTATGAAACAGACCATCAGACATTTTCATGATGTTGTCTTTGGTCATGCAGGTGACTTTTTTGCGGCCATTGGCCTTGGCATATTCAAACGCATACCGCGCAATACGCTCGCAGCCGGGGCGCGAAATAATCTTAAGGCTCGCCATCACATCTTGCGATTGACGATACTCAATTCCGCCATAAAGGTCTTCTTCGTTCTCACGAATAATCACCAAATCCATGCCGGGGTGATCTGTTTCCACAAACGGGTGATACGAAATACACGGGCGCACATTGGCAAAAAGCGACAGTGATTTTCTTACCGTGACGTTAAGCGATTTAAAACCGCCCCCTTGCGGCGTGGTAATCGGTGCTTTCAAAAAAACTTTTGTACGGCGCAGGCTATCCCAGGAACTATCTTCAATCCCTGATGGAATTCCGCGCTCATAAACGGCCTTGCCAATTTCGATCTCCTCGATATCAAGCTGCGCGCCTGCGGCCTCCAAAACCTGCAAGGTCGAGTCCATAATCTCAGGGCCAATACCATCCCCGCGCGCCATCGTAATTGGTGTTTTAGCCATGTGTTAAGTCCCCTATTGTTAAATCTGCTTGTTCGTTGGCCCATATCGAAGCAAGCTATACGCCATCACCGCCGATATAATCGACCCCATTAAAACGCCTAAACGCACAGAAGCCTGCATCTCAATACCATCAAACGCAAGGCCCCCAATAAACAAGGACATGGTAAATCCAACCCCGCATAAAAGCGATACAGCATATAATTGTACCCAGTTTGCACCCTTGGGTTTGGGTGAAATTTTTAATAAAACCGCCAGCGACATAAACCCAAAAACACCTACCTGCTTGCCCACAAATAAGCCCAGCGCAATCCCCAAGGTCACAGGGTTCAGCAGGGCATCAAGCCCCATCCCCGCAAACGGCACGCCCGCATTGGCAAATCCAAATATCGGTAAAATCGCAAACGCCACGAGATAATGAAGGTCATGTTCAAGCCCCTTTAACGGTGATTTGCTCTTATCTTTTTTATACTCTCTATGCGTTATCGGAATAAACAACGCTGCAATCACCCCCGCAATCGTCGCGTGAATACCTGATTCCAAAACGGCAATCCAAAGGATAATGGTCACAAAAATATAAGGTGCAATACTGCTCACGTGACGCCAGTTCATAAACGCAAGCACCGCAATACAAGCCCCCGCAAAATACAGCGCACCAAAACTAATCTCGCCCGAAAAGAAAATCGCAATAATCAAAATGGCCGCGATGTCATCTATAACAGCAACAGCAAGCAAGAACGCTTTTAAAGACACAGGAACGCGGCTTCCCACAAGGCTCAAAATCCCGAGCGCAAACGCAATATCTGTCGCCGCAGGAATGGCCCAGCCCCGAAGCGCCTCGGGGTTTTCCGCATTAAAGAAATAATAAATGAGCGCTGGCGCTAAAATACCGCCAATCGCTGCAATAGCAGGCAGAATAATTTTATCGCGCGATGATAACTCCCCACTAATAATTTCCCGCTTGATCTCTAATCCCACAAGGAAAAAGAAGATCGCCATCAAGCCGTCATTAATCCAAAGCAAGAGCGGCTTTTTAATCGAAAAATCAGTACCACCCGCATCATTAAACCCGATGCCAAATTTCACTTGGTTTAAAATATAATCATAAAATTCATAAAACGGGGAGTTCGCAATAATAAGCGCCGCCGCCGCCGCAATAACAAGCAATATACCGCCTGCCGCTTCCATTTTAAAAAACTGCGCCGCCGCACTTAACGGTTTTTTAGCGACTTCTGCTGCGACTTCCACAACTTCTTCAACTTTTTCTGGGATTTTACTGATATCGCTTGGCATCGCTTTGAAATTTCCTTGGTTTTGGCATTAAGACTGTAAATCAGAACTGATTTAAGGTATTGAAACGACATCATAAACAAACTTGCCGCAAAAGAAAAGTAAACTAAATGACAGAAAACCACCACCATATAAGCCTCAAACCCAGCGGAGAGAGCTGGTCGGTGATTATCATGGTGCTTTTGGGCTGGACGAGTTATTCCATGGCCGATGTGTCGGTCAAACTTCTCTCGGCAGATTATTCAATATGGCAAATAATGAACACGGCCTCTGGCACAAGCATGGTGCTTTTGGGATTATGGCTTGGTTTTAAATACGGCATAAAGGGCTTCATCCCTGAAAAAATCGGCTGGACGGCTTTGCGAACCCTGATTGTGACATGTCTTGCCCTGTCCATCGTCAACGCATTTGCTCGCGTGCCGCTTGCCGATGTTTACGGGATTACCTTCGCCGCGCCGTTCTTAACGCTCATCTTGGTCGCACTGTTTTTAAAAGAACATGTTGGCTGGCAACGATGGGCAACAGTGGTCGTTGGTTTCATCGGCGTGCTCATTATGGCAGGGCCACAATTCAAGGAGCTAAACGCAGGCTACCTCCTCGCCCTCGGCGCCATGATCTTTATCGGCCTAAGCAGTTTTACGCTGCGTAAAGTCGGAAAATCAGACCCCCCCGCTCTATATGGCTTTTACCCTATTGTGTCCATTTTTCTGGTGACGACGCCTCTGGCGCTTCCTGTCTATGTTATGCCCGAAAGCGGCGATCTTTGGAAATTCGCCCTTCAAATTGGCGGCATTATGGGCGGGCAAATTTTCGTATCTTACGCTACCGCCACCGCCAGAGAAACTGCCAGTATCGCGCCCTTTGTTTACATCCAAATCATCTGGGGCGTTATTTTCGGCTATTTCGTTTTCGGCGATATCCTCAAACCCGAAGCCCTCATCGGCATGCCCCTCATCATCGGCGCAGGCCTGTATATGATTTATCGGGAAAGACAGTTAAGAAAAAAGGTTTAATCATTCACTTTAAATGATGACTTGATAATATCGGGCGGCAAAACCTCCCGATCAATATTTTTCTTAAAATCAATCGTAGTCAGCATATCCGTAATATTCTGGCTTAATTTTTTATCCTCACTGCGTTTATAAATATAAACCCCAAGGACAGATAACCCCACTGCCCAAATCGTGCTGAGGGATGCCATACCATGCATTAACTGCGCGGCTTTTTCGGTATGAAACACAATCACATAAGAAAGCCCACCCATTTGCATCGCCCATGTAATCGCCATAAGGTAACCAAAAGTCGGGCGCATACGGCGCACATATTGATCTTGCGATAAAATTTCTGCGCGCATCGATTCATTAATTTGCACCATGCTGGTTTCATATTGTTTTAAATTAATCCGCGCCATTTCTTCGGCGTGCCGATTGGCCTCCATCACGGACGCGCTATCAATACCGCCTGTTTTAATGGCTTCTTCGACTTGGCTTAATGCTTCACGCGCCACTGTCGCCGCCGGATGTTTGATCCGCCCCAAACCCTGCGCCACAAATTCAATAAGCAACGAAAAGCCAATTTGACTAAGAATTGATGACAACATCTAAGCCTCCACTAACTTGTAAAAAATATGCGCCCCTATTGTCTTAACAGGCTGCCCCCCCTTTGCCCAATACGGCGACACATAATCCGCGTGATAATGCGTTGCGCCATTGGTATTATCCCTAAGCGCCCCAATCACCGCCCGCCTTGCAATGCGAAGGCACGTTGCAAAATGAATATTGCTATCGGTCACATTCATCAGGCGCTGATACGATGGGTCAGACCTGTTCCAGCACGAAAACTGATACGGCTTTTGACACACACCAATCACGCCGCTCCCCCACCAGTACTGCCCTTTTATATCAGAGATACGCACGCGGTTCATCACCACACAGGCCACAGCCTCCATGCCCTCAATCGGCTCACCGCGCGCCTCACCAAAAATTGTGCGCGCCAGCACATCAATTTCAAGCGCCTGCTTAAACTCTTCCTCACTGGAGGTTTGGGGCACAGATTTTTGTTTTTTATTAAAAATGGGAATAAGAATATTTTTAAACATGATTTTTCCTTTTATTCTCTGGCAGAAAGCGCCTCAGTTTTAAGCGCCGTCTTATCCAGTTTTGATTCAATGCGTAAAAGATGCGTGACAATGCGTCCCTCGACATCTTTCATTTCCATGATCGAGGCATAGGTCTTTGCGACCTCTAACTTAAACCCCAACAACCCCTCGCGTAGTTGGTTACACCGCACCTCTAAAACCTCCCGGCTTTGTTTAAGCGCCGCGTCATTATCACGCTTGTGCCGCATGATCAGCCAAAAGAGCGCACTCATCGCGGGGATATCAATCACCGTAATCCACCACAACAAACCGCTATCGAGTATTGTTTCCATCTCCTTAGTTCCTTTAAAAATGTGTCTTATGATTTAAACGTCAAAATCTGCACTCGCACGATGCGCCCGCCCACCGCCTGAAAATGCAATCGTTTTGACCGTATGCGGAATGCGGTGAAACCGCATTGGCTCTAACGATAACGCTCCCGCAACCGCGTCAAGGCCATCGTCTTTATTATTCGTTTTGGCTTCTTGCCATTCCGCCATCTCCATGAGATACGGCGTCGCCCTCACACTGCGATGCACATAAAGCGATTTTGCCGCCATAAGCGCATCATAAGCCTCTAAAATACGGGTCGATTTTTTATCTTTATTATGTTGCGGTAAAATCGCGCACGGCACTTTCAGCTTTTTAAAAACTTGCTTTAACGTCCCTGGTAAAAACGTCCCAATACCATTGGTCTCAATCGCAAGACGCGGCACGAAATAACGCATGACAAGATTGGCAATAATGTCACATTGCTGTGATGCCTCATCTTTTTCATTGGTCTTATGAACCGTAATATATTCTAAATGATGTAAATACCGCCGATTTTTATCATCAGAAAAAACAATCGCCAGTACACTACTGTCACCCTTCGCCGCCCCAAAAGCGGGATCCCACCACGCAGAGCACGACACCATTTTTGTTTCACCAATTTTTATCTGCAGCGTATTTTGCGCGATATGCTCGCTTATATCCTCCTCATAAAATTGTAACAGGCCTGTGTTTAAACGCGATTCAACCACGTTTATCGGTTGTAACATCATTTGTGATTGAAACTTATTTGGCCCGCGCTCTGCCTTAATCGCATCAATCGCTTCGATAGGATAACGCTCAGGCCATGCCGATTGCCCTTTATCATCAATAATGGGAACTTCAAGGCGTTTAAAACCCGTTAAAAATTCCGTCTCCTCATCCAATTCCATACGCGGTACATCGGCATAAATTGAAAAATACGTATGCGGCGTGCCAACAAAAATCTGCCGCCCGCCTGCCGTTAAAACAAACTGGCTTTCAGTGACACGTTCTCTCAAATCTTGACGCAAATCGCTACTGCGCGATGTATTGGGAACTTCAACATCATCATAAATAATTAAATCTGCGCGGCTGCCAGTAATATTTCCCGCTATGCCCGCCCCCAAAACAGACGGATCACGCAATTCAGCCTCCCGCTTAATCGTAAAACGATCTGCCGCCCATTGGTCGGGGTTATTCGGCTTCAGGTTTTTTGTAAACGGATGGCGCTCAATAATCTTTTTAATATTTCGCACCATCTTGCCCGCCAAATTACTCTCAGCGGCCAAAACCAAAATCCGTAAATTCTGGTCACGCCATAACAACCATGCACAAAACAAACCCACCAACGTTGATTTACCACATGACCGAAACGCCATGAGTAACATTTTTGTATCGCCATGATCCCAACACGCCTGCAACCAATCAGCAATGCGGCAATGCACTTGCGGCGTTTGCATATTTTGTATCGCGTTCCAAGTTTCAAGAAAAACCGCAAAATCAAGCGCAGGGCTTTGTGCCTTATTCATCGCACCCCTCCATCTGCGCGCGGGTCATATTAATCCGCTCTTGCGCTTTATGGATGATATCAATAAGGCGCTGCTTATCATCGTCCGCCGTTTCATTAATATCCGTATCATCAATCACCATCCGCGCTAATTTAATCAACGCCTCTAAATGCGCGATAACCGCTTTGGCCGTTTTTTGCTGCTCATACGTGGCCTTCATTGTCGCAGGAACATCCACCGCGCCCGCTTTGTCGCGGATCGTGCAATCTTGCGTGATCACGTCTTCGTGTTTTTGCAAAACCGTTTCAAATGCCATAGGCAAATAGGTCAGCAACTGCGCCTTCACGCAGGCATTAAAATCTTCTGACATCATCATGTCCCTGTTTGTGAAATTATTTTTAGAATTTTGAAATGATATACCACTGCCCACCATCAGACACACAAGTGATCGCCTTGTGTTGACTAGTTAAAGGCTGTGCAAACCCATCGGGCCCTGCGCCGCCTAACTCACTCACGGTGATCACATTGCTCGACACATCGGTCTTTTTAATCGTGACCGTCCGCCCTACCGCTTCGGGCGCATTAGCAGGGGGAAGCCGCGCCTCTAATGCGCCGCCAAAGGAGGACAACAAATACGTATCAACCGCCATATCAATATCGTAAATGCCATTGCCATCGTAAAACCGCGTATTGCCCGCTGATCTGTTTGAGGCAATCACAAACCATTCTGTGCCGTTTGATATCATCGACACATAATCATTTTCAGACCCCAGATAATAATTTCGACTATCAGGCCCTGCGCCATTATCTTCGGACACGGTGATCACGTTTTTAGAGCTATCAATCTTCTTCACCACCATCATCGCGCCAACAGCGTCGCTGGCCTTAGGGAGGTGAACAGTGAGCGCCCCACCAAAAGACGACACCAAATGCACTGAATGCGACGTATCTAATGTGACACTGCCGCTCGCATCCAGATACTCTGTATCATAACGCTGCAGCGTTGCATTTAAATCGGTCACAGTTGTTTTTTGTAATCTGTTTTTAAACGGAAAGCCCGCATTATACGCCGTATATTCCCCGCCCGATAAATCCCAAATCGCTGACCCATCAGAAACAGACAATAAGTTATAAATCGCCGTTTCAATCGACCCTGCCTCTAATTTAATATTGGGCACTTGGTTAAAACTCTCGGCATAGGGATTAATAAACAGCGTTTTGTTACACTGCGATCCCACAATAAAACACCCCTGCGCGGTGCCATCAACATTAGCCTCACAATCAATAAACGCATTATTAAACTGCCCCGCCTCAATATAAAACCCCGCCCCGCTCATTGGCGCGCTGAGGGAATAGGAACGGCATGCATAAAACTTATTCGCATTGGGCGTATCACCGCCCCCACTGCGCGTTAAATGAAAACCATGCACGGCGGGTTGCTCCACCAAGACACGGTCAAAATTATTCCAATAGGTCGGCTTGTTCGTGTCATTAAACCCATCCAATTGCACACCAATATTTTGCTGACGCAGGACCACATCGCGCACTGCCGTTTGAACGCAGGGGCGATCCCGCCCATAAAGCTTGATCCCGATATCACCCCCATCAATCCGTAAATTGGCAATTTGTGCATAATCCGACACAACCTCAATCGCATTAAAATTTTTATTTTGACACGTGATCAAACTTGTTTGCCCCGCGCCAATCAAAGTCTGGCGATGACCAATTGTAATTGTACTGGAAATCAAATAATTCCCTTGCGGAATAAATATACTGTCATACGCGGTTAAAGCCTGCTGAAACGCGAGCGTATCATCGGTTAACCCATCACCCTTTGCACCAAAATCTTTCACAGAAATGCTCTCGGCATATTTATCCTGCGCCGTGCGATTGACCGCGCCAATTCCTAAGGGCATAAAACCTGACGCGGCAATCGCCCCCTCAAGGCTCACTGCTATCGGGTCACCATTGCCATCAAACCCCAACGCTTTATTGGCGCGATCCCCGCGCGGTGGCATCGTTGTTCGGCTTGGCACTTCATGATCTGAGTATTTAAGCGTGACATTATCCCCGCGCTGAATTTGCTGCAGCGAGGCCATAAGATAATCCAGTTCATTATTAATCGCTTTAGCCGAAAAATCCCCCCCTTCAAGAAAATCCGTCACACGCTCTAACGGTAACACACGCTCTAACGTGATCACTCTGCCATTTAACGGCGGGATGTCAAATGTGACATATCCACCTTGCGTCATTCCTGCGTCCGATACATCAAATCCTGCATATTGACGCGCCCCATCAAAATAAACCGCCATGTCTTCACTGGCAAAAATCGGGAAGGGATATTGAAAAACTGTTTGCACCCCATCGGCAACATAACGGACGAGCGGCTCAACCGCTGGCATTTTAATATGGGTTGTATCGTGCATTTTTTTATCCTTTAAAATATTTCCAAAAATTCTTTTGCTGCGTCAAACGGGTTGATTTGGCTTTTTAATTTTTGTGTTTGTTGTAATTGTGCGCGTTGTAAAGTATTCACCCGCTTTTGCTGATTAAGGCCTTGGTCAATCGCCGCGACTTTTAAACTATCAAGACGCTCACGTTCGGTTTTATCAAATTCTGATTCATCAAAAAGCCCAAGTAAAACCGCCTCGGACGAGCCATCATTCACACTCACGCCGCTTGATCCAAAATTGGCGCGCTGCCTTGCTACGGCTCGCTTTAACGCCTCACGCCGCGCCTTTTCGGCCGCCCCTGCCTTAAGGGATAATTCCTGTTTTTCTAAGGCCGCTTTTTCTGCTGCAATCTGTTCTTGTAATTGTTGATTTTGGTTAAGCTGCCTTGTATCAACACGCTGCGATGTATTATCACCGCTTAAAAAATTGGCGCCGCGCGTCACAACACCCGCTACGGGTGCAATCGCCGCCGCCGCTTGTCCTACTGTCTGAAAGGCCTGAATTGCAGTTGTCGCAATTGGTAAAATGCCGCCCATGATAAACTCTCCTATCCTTGCTTAATCGTTAATTTTTATTTCTTCAGTGACTGACAATAACGTGAACGGATAGGGCAAAGATTGTTCAATCCGCCATAATGAATCCGTATTGTCTTGTTGCCAGCCTAATGCCCGTACGCGAATGTCTTTACTGACACTTGGCGGCGGTGCATTCAAAACAGGCGTCTGCCCAATTTGTTTTAGCGGCACATCTTTAAGCCCACGCCCCACATCAAGGCGAAGCGCCTGCGTCTCTTGCAGCCGAAATAAGACCTCTATTAAACGAAGCTTACGCCCCGTAACGCCTTGCCCCACTGCGCTTGGTGGTAACGGTTTAATGACATGCGTATAGGGCAACCCAATTTCAACTGCGCTTGCGGGTGCATTTAAAGTCACCGCACCATTTAAAACGTTTTGATCATCTTGCACGACGCCATCGGCAATTATGGACACGCTCTGCCCTTCCAAATGATCTAACCCCGACCATGTGCTTGTTGGGATTGCCACCTGACCATCCAGCGCAGAGTCTAAATTAAGCGCATCATCAAACAATTCCACTTGGTAATTGCCATTACGTTCAATTAACATAAAGACATTGTCACCCACCACGGAAACTGAGCGCACTTTGCCCAGCGTGTCATGCAACGTCCACGCCGCCACTTGCTCGGCGCGGTACATCGTGAGCGTGGCAAAGCGCCCATCCTCACGAACAATAAAGAGCAAACGCCGAGAGGTATCAAAATCCTGATCAATCGGCTCTTTAATTATATGCCGTGAAAGCAATGCAATGTCTGTTGCCTGATACGCTTGTTCGATATCCGTATAAAGAAACTCGCGCATTTCTTTTTTGTTCCGCGCCACAAATAACGTCGCACCATCCACCGTGACGGGCGGAATATAGCGCTCTATCACTGACCCCACGCGGGTTTGGCGGTTTAACTGCACCGTTTCAGGGGTGAGCGGATCGCCCGTCACCATCCATTCCGCCCCGCTTGTAAACACTTGCAAATGACGGCCTGAAAAAATACCGCGTATTGCGTTGACTTGGTCGGATAAAATCGCAAACTCAATTGCCTCATCATCAAGGCCCGTGCCCAAATCAAAATTAAACAAATCACCAGAGCGCGAAAACCAAAGACGGTTGGGTAGATCCCTTGATCCCCCAATCACCAATCGATCCTGATGAAACGCCACGCTTGAGGGATAACCCCGCGCCTGCGAAAACGCCTGTTCTTCCCAATCAATCGTCGCGTCCGTATTTCCTAACTCTTCGATCACGGTAACGCTCACAACAGTCGGCGAGTCATAACTTGTAATCTCCACCTGCTTGCCCGATACACGAAGGCGCGTCCCCGCATGATAAGGGGTAAAAATATTTGTTGAGGTTGTGAGGGTAATATTACCGCTCACACCGCTTGGCGTTATTGTTACATCACTTTTGGCAAATTTATAAAATGGCTGGTATGAAATATTACCATCTGTGAAAAACACCCAATCCTCTAATACAAACTGCCCCAGCGCATTGCGGATAAGACGTTTGGGGCTATAATCAGGATGCACCATTAGCAACGTATCCGCACTTTGTGTCCATGTTACTTGGTTAATATCATTTAAAGGCCACGGCGCAATAAGTGTCTGTGCCAGCGCCCCCTCCAAATAAACCGCAATCTGGTTTGCGGTAAGCACAAGCAAATATGTTTGCTGCGTATTAAATTCAAACGGTATAAGGCGCCCATCACCCGCCGCCGTATCAATATACCGAAGGCCGGCGCGGCGCGTTACGCCGCCTGTCGGAAAGATAAATAAATTACGAAGCGCCAGCGCACCATTTTGATAGGCCCGCAAATCACCCCGTCCCAATAAGTCATCCGACACTTCGCCTGATGTAAAATTCGTTTTTGTCTGTCTTATTCGTGTCATGTCAATTAATCCCGCACATCAATAAGGTTGAAATTTTCGATACGGTTTGGGGTGTCTTGCTGCGCGTCAATTTGGCGCGCTTTTTGAAGCTCTTGCTCGGCGAGACGATAGAGCGTTTCGCTGCGCGATGTATTTTCCGTTACAGGAATACAAAATTCTGCCGATAAACGTGCAATAAGCGCCATATCAAAAAACGGCGGAAATTCTGCTTCATCGGGGCGGAAAATATAGCTCAGCATAATGATTTCGTAATCGCTGTGAAGCTGATCGCGGAAAATACGGTATCGCGCGCCGCGGCTTTGCACCGATGATCCCGCCGAAATAGCGCGTAAATAATCATTGGGCAATTGAAAAGCCTTTGAATAATCAGAGCTTGGCGGCGTTGATAACGGGGTTAAATTTAATGCGCCGCTTGCAAATGTCCATGGATAGGACGATAAAACGGCGTCCCGTATCGGCGCATAAAGCGCCCCCGCAATTTCAGATTCTGCTGTGCCATCATTAAATGAAGTAATCGGCGCCGCGCCTAGTCGTATCAGCGCGCGCGAACACAGCGCAATATCATTAAGAGCCATTTTAATATTCCTTTTTGTAAAATTATTTTTTTTAGGGATAAAACTATTCTCCCCCGCCCTTTGACGGGCGAGGGAGAACAGCCAATTGATACGGGTCTTTTAAAAGCCGGCATAAGCGAGCATGCGCGCCCTATGACATCAGGGGCGATATCAGGAACGGACAGCGCTTTTCTTTATGCAGTTATTGTCGCCAATAACGCGCTCTAGCTTTTAAGCCGCCGCGTTTACGTGGGAGGAATTAAGCGTAAAGCGCGACGGATACATTGCCGCTTGCCGCATTCGTCACAATGTAAAATTGTGTCGATGGGCTGCCATCTGTATCAATATTTGCGATGATGAGGTCACCCTCATTCATCATATCTGCGGCCAAACCAAAGTAATTGGCGCCAGTAACTGCGCTGTCTTCGGTTTTATAATGCCACAGGGTAAAGTTGTTGGCGTATGCCAAAACGCTTAGGTCTGAAAGTGTCAAACTCATGGTCGATATCCTTTATATAAAACTCTATAGAAATTGATTAGTCAGGTGTTTCGTCACAGTTAATGACAACAACACCTGAATCATCGACTAGACACGCCCCTTGCGACATCATGTTGTTCACAAAATGCGCCGCGCGATCACCGTGCCAGCTCACATCCGTTTGAACATCAGAGCCCACCGCATGACCAATCGCCGTTTTGTGATAGAAATAGCAAGAACGCACATCATTCCCATCAACAGGTAGCCCTGAATGTGGAATCCAAATCGTACCTAGCCACATTTTAGCCTGTGTCGTTGACGTATAAGGAAGCGGCCCGTCACCGATATAATTCGCGTTCACGAATTCTTCGATTTTGAGCAAGTCGCTCCACTGTTTCCAGCCAATCGCTGCAAAGCGCTGACCATCATCAGGCACATCAAGTTCACCAAAAGTTTCAAAGGCCTCAAGCACTTTGTCTTTGGTCAAACCCACATTTGAATCGCCGATTATATTGGCAGATGCGTTGGCAAGAGCATCAATGATCATCTCATCCGTTTTACGACCCAGTGCATTCGCCCCAGCGCTCGCAATCACTTGACGTTCATCGATATTGGTTTTGAGTTCATCCAGACGGTCAATCCAGTCACCTGCATAAAAATCTTGAAGGACACATTCAACATTGGAATGTTCAAGATTCATAATCGGCACCATGCCATGGGTAGACTTCGTAGAGGCAGTGCCTTTACCCACTTTTTGAAAGACGGTTGATGCGCCTTTTACTTGGTTTATAACACGGACAGTATTTCTGAGCTTTGATCCTTGACGCTGATAGGCTTCGTGGACTTCTCGCTCGAATTGTTTAATAAAAGCTTGATCAATGGTTGTAGACATACCATTTCCCTTTCTCGTTAAAGTTGTAATTATTTTGATAAGAGGGCAAAACGCAAACGCGAGTTCTCGCTTGATATGATTCGTAAAAATCCTTATCAAAGCGGCTCGTTTGAGCCTCGTTGGCATGATTATGGGGCGAAATTTTTCATAAAATCCGTTATCCACAAACCATGACAAAATCTTAATATTATTTGAGATTATTGTAACGAACGCCTGTATCCTTGCGAAATAGATACAAATATAGCGTTGATATTATCAATATAAGAAAATATTCCTATAAAGTCAAGTAATATTATTACTTTTTTTCTTTATTTTCATATTATGATGTTGTATTGTTATTTTTATTAAAACGCATACCAGATATGCAAAATTTACATTAATGACTACGGGGAACACCATGCTTTCAACAATTTTAGACTCAATGCGTATAAGCGCAAGTAACGACGACCGACATAATATGCGAAGCCATCCGCGCCGCGCCATGGATAGCTGTGTTGGTATTATCGATGGTAAAATCTATCCTGTTAAAAACTGGAGCCAAGGTGGCGCTCTAATGACAGGTCTTGAGCACTTCTCATTAGAAGAAAACCAAGAAAAAGAAATCACACTAAAGTTCAAACTTGCCGAAAAAATCATGGATATTAAGCACAAAGGTAAAATCCTTCGCCGTGCCCAAGATAAATTCGCTGTTCAATTCGCACCCTTAACGCGCGATGTAGAACAAGCGTTTAAAAAAGTCATGGATGATTACGTGACACAAGAATTCGCTAACTCACAGGCCTAGTTTAAAAAACACAAATTAAAAAAAGCCCCACACATAATGGGGCTTTTTTCTTTTCTAAAACGTATAAATTATTTATCCGTATAAAGACGCTGAAACCCTTCGGTTACTTTTGCAACAAAAGACGGATCTTTTTCACGCCAATATTTTGGATCACGCATCATGGTTTGCAAATCAAGCCCTTGATCGCCGCCTGCACTATCACTTGATTTTACACCAATCATCGGCTCTTGATTATTCATCATACGATAAAGCGCAAGCACCTCATCATATGAGCTTGAGAGTGTATCAAGAACATCAGCAGGCAGATTTTTCTGACCAAACGCCAAAAGCTGACGCGCCATTTCTTGCCATTTATCAACGCCGCCAAAATGCTCAATCAATTTTTCAACTTCGCGGTCTGCTTGAAAATCACCCGCCATATTCACAATCATCGGCACCATCACTTCGGCGGCCAAATCATAAACCATTTGCACTTGGTCATTCGTAAAACCCTTTTCATAAAGGCGTTTATTGATTTCGTCATCTGAAGTAAACAGACCATGATCGCATTTCACGTCATATTCATCCGGCGTTTTTGGCAATTTTGGTAGGCTTGATAACTTGGCTTCTAATTCCTTATACGATTTTGCAAGTGCATCCATCTTTACCGCACCTGTTTGCGGATCTTTGAATTTTGCAGGGATATCATTATCCAACAATGTTTCATTTTGCATGTTTGGTGTTGAGGTTTGAGTTGTATTCATTTTTTTTCTCCTTTTTAAGAAATGAAGTATTCATAAACTTTTGATAAACAGCCTTAACCAGCTTTGCCGCGGTCAATCATCCGCAATATTGTTGCAACCAATGAGCGCTGTCCTTCGGCGTAGCGCAATTGCTCATCACTTGCCATCGGGCCATGAGCGCGTTGAAATGTCATGACTTGCAAATACGCCAATGCTTTTTTTCCATCCTCGGTATGAAATAGGCGCGTGAAAACTCGCTCCATCTCTTTTTGCTCTATATTCAAGGCGGGATTGGTGTAAACTATTTCTGACTCACCAAAAGCGTGAGGGGTTTTATCAAATAAGTGGTTAAACATTTGCGGTTGCTCCCTCTTCTAAATTTGCAATTGGCAAAGAAATACGAGGTGTATCCATTTGACGTTTAATCAAATCACTCGGCACGCCAAGGGCTTCGCCGATATACTGCGCCGCGCGGGCTTTATCAACGCTCTCTGCCGCTTGCCCGCCCATGGATAAAACTGTTTCAATCCATGTGAGTGTGTTTTGAATACCCTTTTGCGCCTGCGCCCGTGCAAGGGGTGAGCGATATTCAAGCGCAATTGTGCGCCCATCTAACATCATATCGGGAATTTCGCCGCGGCGTTTAAGGATTGTAAACGCACGCTTGACCAGCGGCGTTAAAAGTTCTGATTGTAAACGCCCATAGGTTGCACCAAGTAACATCGCCATTTCATTGGCGCGCTCCAATACTTCTGTTGCGCTCATACGCGTGCCATTTACTGCCCCAAGCTTATCGGTTAAGAGCGCATGTTTAATGCGGCTGCGAAGATCACTAAGGATTAATTCAGATACATCAAAGCGCCCCGGCATCTCTAGCGGCTTCAGGCCTTGCGAGCCAACAGCTTTGGGGATAATGGCGCCTGGAACAAGCTCAATATTGGCGGGATTTAAAACCCCATCGTCATCCGCTTGCCAAATGCCTGTGACCGCAATTGATGCATTTTTCAAAATAAGCTCCACGACTTTGTTCGCTGTTTTAATATCAGGGAGAGCCTTCATCACAGGCGATCTGCCATACACTTCCCCCGGTGATTTTGTCTAGCGAAAAGAGATAGCAGGTGAGGTATCAAAACGACCACGTTTTAATAAAACAGGGTTTGCATCATCAGCGAAAACCGCGATAAATTCATACACCCCTTTATTTGGTATAACCCCCTCCAGCACATCAAATTTATGATCAGGGTTTTGATCCCCTTGTCGTAAAATTGAAAGCGGTAATTCCGCATCAGGATAACGCACAAAAAGCTTAGATAAATTGAGCGAAAGCTGGCGATAGGATGTATCCAAAAAACCATGCTCGCCCTCTTCCAAAACAATATCACTTAAAGGGACAGCAGAAAATTTAAAGGCAGAATCTGACCCTGGCGCCGTTTCTTCAAAATAAAGAGTGGATGTTCCGCCCACTGCTAAATCTAAAAAGCATTGATGAATTTCAACCGCAAAGTTAGAGCGATCAAAATGCGCCTGAATTGTTTTGGCCGCTTTTTCAAGCAGTGGCGCAATCGCTTGTGCCTCTGCTTCATTTAAATCTGGTCCTGGTTTAAATCCAAACCACTGTGACCATGGCGGCGTTAAATGACCAAGCAAGCTAGCGGCGAGCTGATCGACGCTATCCATCGCCGTGGCATCGTAAAGGCTATTAATACGTTTGCCACCTGGGATAAATGAACGCGTAATTGTACCGCGTTGTGGCAAGGCAAAATCATAACACTCTTGCCAATGACTTTCCCAATTCATGCGATGATTTCTCGCCGTTTCAAAACCACGAATAAAACGCGTTAGATCGGCGGTTTCGTTTTTATTGTTTGCTAATTCCATTTTATTCTCCTAGTAGCGTTTTACGCGCCGTTGTATCTGCTGTACTCACCTCAGAGAGCAGCCCTTGAAAGCCAGTGAACACAGTGCCTAAGCGTCCGCGTGAGCGGCGTAGCAAACTTTCTTGGCGAACTTGGGCGCGCTCGTCATCTTCACTTAGCCCCGTATCAACGGGCGCTTGGACACTTGGCGCTATCACGACAGGCTGCGGCGCAGTTGGTACTTTTGGCCGTTTGGTTAAACTACCCATAGGAAATCTCCTTATTTTGTTGTGGTATAGTGTTGTGTGTTTTTGTGTTTGATTTTAAAAACTGATAAAGCTGATGAGGCGTAAAAACAAAATGCTTGTGGATACCTAAAAGGCGTTTAATCGCCTCCACGCATGAAAAAATCATAACGGGCGCGGCCTTTTTATGATCGCGGGTAATGTTAGTTTTCATCACTTTATAACCGCGCCCTTGCAACCAATGCGGCAAGTCAAAGCACGGCGTAATGTGATGATAAATTAGCACCTCTGTATAAGATGACAGCGGATCAATACTCATCCAGCGTACCCCGTCATTAATCAAAACAAAGCAATGACGAAAACCGGGTTTTAATATCTTAAGCCACGGTATATCCGTCTCACCGCTAAAAACCACCCATGCGTCTTGCGCGACGTTAGGGCGCTCATCTGTGTTTAATTCACCTGTTTTTAACATGACAAACGCCCCTGATGGACAACGGCGCCGTGCACCCAATATTTATTCGGATGAGGACAAGTCAGTTTTTTTTGTTCTATTTTTTCGGGCAGTTTTAAAAATGCTTGTTCTTTTACGATGCCTTTTCGAATTAAAATAGGCTCTATCCGATCCATCGCTTCGGCCCAAAGGGAATGCGCCCGCATCTCCTTCACACGCCGCGCATCGGGGGCGAGTTGGCGGCGGCCATAATGACGCAAGACCAACAAATGCTCGCGCATAAGGCGACGATTACGATAGAGCGTATCAAGGATCTTTAAAATATCCGTCGGCTCACATGGGCGCGGGTTTAACGATTGCCCTGCTGTAAAGCGCGCCCCTTCGTTTTTGGCCTCTTGCGCCTGAATAAACCAAAACCACGCCTCGACCGCGTCTGAAAACAGTACATAGTCACGATCATTGCTGGTTTTTGGTGTTTTATATTTATCGGAAGGCATGGCGTTTGTTCTTTCTTTTTATTTCGTTTTTATCTTTTTTCCTGTTTTTGAACACATTTGTTCGCTTTATGTTCTTACTTATGATAGGATTATGTTCTCATGTCAAGATAAATTTAAGAATATTTTCCTATTTATTTTGGTTTACTTTACGGCGATAAAATGGGAGTTTAATCCTATTCAATGATTACAAAGACTTATGAGCAAGAGCAGAAAGAAAACAGACAATGTTGACGCATGATAAAATCTGGCAAGCGATTGACCGCCTCGGCACATTATTTGGCTATAGCGCCTCTGGCCTTGCCAAGCAGGCTGGGCTTGATCCGACATCGTTTAACAAGAGCAAGCGTTTTGGCCCTGATGGCAAACCACGCTGGCCGTCTACTGAGAGTATCTCGCGTATTTTGGCCGCTACGGGCGCGACGATGTCTGATTTTATTGGACTTGTTGATGACAATGTTTCTGCGCCGTATAAAGAACAAACCCTTACCATCCCCGTCATCGGCTTTGCCCAAGCGGGCGCAAAAGGATATTTTGACGAAGATGGTTATCCCGCAGGCGATAGTTGGGACGAGGTTCAATTTCCGCAAGTCAATAAACTCAGCGATAGTAAAATCTATGCCCTAAAAATTACGGGCGATTCAATGGAGCCACTTTATCGTAAAGATGATGTTCTTATCGTATCGCCACACGCAAAAATTAAGCGCGGGGATCGCGTCGTGGTTAAAACAACCAGCGGCGAAGTGATGGCAAAACATTTGGTGCGCCAAAACGCGAGCGGTATTGAGCTTGATTCCCTGAACCCCGCGCATCATAACATTAAGCTTGCGAGTAATGATGTCGTCTGGATGGGCAGAATTCTCTGGGTTAGTCAGTAAAATTTGATATAAGAAGATATATAAAAATAAGGACATGACCATGGACAAAAAAGATATCGCCCGTCAAAGCGCGGAAATACTCATTAATACAAAATGTGTTGGCTTTAACGCCGTGCAGCCTTTTGTTTATACGTCTGGCGCGATTGGCCCTGTTTATGTGGATTGCCGCCGCCCGATTGCGTTCGCAAAAGAGCGTTCTCAGTTAATGGGCTTTGCGACAGAGATGCTTAAAGATTTGGGTATTGACTATGTTGCTGGTGGGGAAACTGCTGGCATTCCCTATGCCGCTTTTTTGGCAGAGCGGATGAATTTGCCAATGCTGTATGTGCGAAAAAAACCAAAAGGCTTTGGGCGTATGGGGCAAATTGAAGGGCATTTCGAAGAGGGCTCAAATCCAAATGTGCTTTTGGTTGAGGACTTACAACGTGACGGCGGGTCAAAAGTGCCGTTCGTCACTGCACTGCGTCAGGCAGGCGCGCAAGTAAAGGACAGCTTTGTTGTGTTTCATTACGGTACATTCGCAAAAAGTGAGGAACGCATGAAAGAACTCTCCATGAATCTCCATTGCCTTTGTAATTGGTGGGATGTATTGGAGGTTGCCAAAGAGAAAGATTACTTTGATGCTAAAACGATCGAGTCAGTTGAGCTGTTTTTAAATGAGCCAGAAACATGGCAGGCGCAAAATGCGCATTTAAAACCCAAAGAGCAATCTGCATAAACCATGAGCCAGCCGCCAAAAATTAGCTTTAACGCCGCCGATACGCAAGAGGCAACGCTTGCGCTCAATGACCTGCTTGAACATTATCAGCATCACGATATTGAAGATGCTGATATAGCGGTGGCAATTGGCGGGGATGGCACCATGTTGGAAACAATTCACACAACGTATGAAAGAGGTCTTCCTGTTTATGGGATTAATGTGGGATCTGTTGGATTTTTGCTCAACCCTTTTCGCCCCGAAAATTTAAAAGACCGTATTACACAGGCTCATAAAGTTGATATTTATCCGCTCAAAATGATCGCCACGGATATTCATGGAACAAACCATGAAGGGCTGGCGTTTAACGAAGTCTCTCTTTTGCGTGAAACACGCCAGGCCGCAAAACTGAATATTGCTGTTGATGGGATTGAACGCATCCCCGAGCTTGTCTGCGATGGGATTTTGGTAGCAACACCCGCAGGAAGCACGGCGTATAATTTGTCGGCGCATGGGCCTATTATCCCGCTATCAGGAAATGTGCTTGCGCTTACCCCTATTTCGGCATTTCGTCCGCGGCGTTGGCGCGGCGCATTATTGCCTGCGCACTTAAAAATTAAAATTGATATTATTAATCCTGATAAACGTCCCGTCAGTGCCACGGCAGATTCTACAGAAATTCGTGATGTTGTGCGTGTTGAGATCGAACAAATGGCCACAAAGAGCTGCACGCTTTTGTTTGACCCTGACCACAACCTAGAAGAGCGTATTTTAAAAGAACAATTTGTGTCTTAGTTATTTTTTAAAGAGCAAGACGCAGCGTCTAAATTTTCTTCAACTGTAAGCCATCGTCCACTCATAAAGTTCCCGTCCCCCATAAATTGGGAGTAACCTTTAATGCACGCTCCCAGCTTTGGAATATGCGGGTGATATTTACCCAAAATAGAATTTCGCATCTGAAAAATTTGTCTGCTTGCATCTTCTATATTGCACTCTGAGGCTGAATCAGTGGAATCTTGTGTGCCGCCTTTAACAATATCCACGGTAACATCTATGTATGTGAACGTCTTTCCTTCAGAGATGCCTTTACCATCTTCTTTACGAACATTAATATCCTGAACTACACCAATAAAATTGCATACTGGCGCCTCCATACTGATAGAGGCATGACTGACTCCACTATAACTAAAACCTAGAAAAATAAATGCGCTCATAAAGATACGATATATCATGAGTAATCTCAGCCCTTCCGCGGATTTTTAGAGGATATTTTATTAACAGAACGCAGGCGACGTTGTTTGCCGACTTCATTTTCAATACCGCTTAAATCTCTTAGGGCGTCCTCGTTAATACCACCATCTTCCATGATGACACTTTCAGGGATAAGGCCAAGACGTTTTGCAATTTCTTGATAGCCTTCAACCAAATCACCAAGGTCTTGACGAAAGCGGTCTTTATCCATTTTCTCGCCCGTTTTTGAATCCCAAAGGCGGCAGTTATCAGGGGATATTTCATCCGCAAGGATAATGTAAAGATCGCCATGCTCACCCCAAAGGCGTCCAAATTCTAGCTTAAAGTCAATAAGGCGTAGACCAATCCCCTCGAATAAACCATTAAGGTAATCATTGACACGGTAAGCAAGACCAACCATTTCTTCGAGTTCATAAGGGTCTGCCCAGCCAAAGTTGACAATATGGCTTTCGCTAATCATCGGATCGCCAAGCTCGTCTTTTTTGTAAAAATATTCAACGATAGGCTGCGGGAAGATTGTCCCCTCTTTAATACCAAGGCGCTTGCAAATGGATCCTGCGGCAACGTTACGGATAACAAGCTCAATCGGAACAATCTCAACTTCACGGACAAGCTGTTCACGCATATTAATTTGCTTGATAAAATGCGTTGGCACACCAATCGCTTCTAACTTGCTCATGATATGGGATGAAATACGGTTATTTAAAACTCCTTTGCCAGCAATAACAGCATGCTTTACTGCGTTAAAGGCCGTGGCGTCATCTTTGAAATACTGAATGACCGTACCTGGCTCTGGTCCTTCAAAGATTGTTTTTGCTTTACCGTCATATAGTTTTTTTCTGCTCATAATCGTCCTTTAACTTTTTAAGCGCAAAGGCCTTATTATGACCCAGCATATGTCTTAAATTTGCGTAATATCAGTATATAACCATGGATTTCAAAAGATTCAAATGATACCTTACATAGGATTTAATTGTTTTACAGGAAAAGGTACTAAAATGTCAGGTTTAGACGATCGTAAGAACGCATTTGAGAACAAATTCGCCCTAGATGAAGCCCTCATGTTCAAGGCAGAAGCGCGCTGTTGTAAGCTTTTTGGCCTGTGGCTCGGTAAAGAAATTGGCCTTTCTGAGGCCGAATCGCAAGCTCTGGCCGCTGATTTAGTAGGTGCAAACCTTGAAGAAGCCGGATTTGATGACGTCAAACGTGCGATTATCCCCGTCATGATTAAGCAAGACGCCACAATTAGTGATGATATGATTGACGCCAAACTGCAAGAATTCTTTGTTGAGGCACAAAAGCAGATCAAAACAGAAAGCGCCTAAACCATGGGGATGGATGCGGAGCATATTCAGGCGCTCATCGTTCAGGGAATTCCTGACGCAAAAGTTGAAATTACTGATTTACGCGGTGATGGGGACCACTATGCGGCGCATATTATCTCTGCCTCCTTTGAGGGATTATCGCGTGTTCAGCAGCACCAGAGAGTTTATCAGGCTCTTCAAGGCCGTATGGGTAATGAGCTTCACGCCCTTGCCATACAAACTGCAACACCAGAGTAAAATGTAAAAGAGAGTAAAATGGAAAATATTGTTTTTGACCAAATTAAAAAAGAAATCGCAAGCCATGATGTTGTTTTATTCATGAAGGGCACAGGCGTTTTCCCGCAGTGCGGCTTTTCTGCCGCTGTTGTGCAGACGCTGTCTGAGATGGGTGTCTCTTTTAAGGATATTAACATCCTCGAAGATCAGACAATGCGACAAGCCATTAAAGATTTTAGCCAATGGCCAACAATACCGCAGCTCTATGTTAAAGGTGAATTTGTTGGCGGGTGTGATATCGTTCGCGAAATGGCCGAAACAGGTGAGCTAGCGCAGATGTTTGATGCAAAAGGGATAAGCCACTCTAAAGCGGCATAAGTCCTCTACATCCTTGGCAATTTTGCGTCGCGGTGTACATAGGCCGATAACATCAGGCCAAATCCAACAAGCACCATTAACATTGACGTACCGCCATAAGATATGAGTGGTAAAGGTGCGCCCACAACAGGGATAAGACCCATGACCATCGCCGTATTGATGAAAACGTAGAGGGAGAAGTTGACCGTAATCCCAATCGTCAAAAGACGACCAAAAGAATAGCGGATTTTTTGTGCCATCAATTGTCCAAACAGAAATATACCGCCCATAATGCCGAGCAGAAATAAGCCGCCTAAAAACCCCCATTCTTCAACCCAAAGCGTAAAGATAAAATCTGTTTGTTTTTCAGGCAGGAAATTTAGTCGGCTTTGTGTGCCTTCAAGAAAACCTCTCCCCTCAATCCCGCCAGAGCCAATGGCAATCTTCGATTGAATAATATGATAGCCAGATCCAAGCGGGTCGGATTCAGGATTAAGAAAAGTTAGCACGCGCTGTTTTTGGTAATCATGCATAAAGCCCCATGCAACAGGTAGAGAGAGCGCCACCAGCACACCGCCAATAATAAAATATAAAATCGGCGCCCCTGAAAGGAAAAACATTGTAATACCCGCCATAACAATCATCAACGATGTCCCCAAATCAGGTTGCAACAAGACAAGTGCCACTGGCGTTAAAATGAGCATCGCGGCAGGAAAAAGAAAGCGGATATTTCGCATATCATCAGGCGTAGCCGTATGAAAATATCGCGCAAGGGCAAGCACAACGACGATTTTCATGGATTCAGAGGGTTGAAGATTAATAAAACCCAAATTAATCCAGCGCTGCGCCCCCATACCGATATGCCCTTTAATCTCAACGACCACAAGCAAGATAAGCCCTAAAAAATATAATGGATATGCCAAACGATACCACCACCGAATATCAACAAAGGCGATAAAAAAAAGCGCGCCCATACCCACACAAAAACGAATAATTTGTTTTGATGCCCACGGGTCTAAATTCCCCTCAGCGGCGGAATAAAGCGCAGTAAAGCCAATGCCAGCAGAGATAATAATAAACAAAATCAGCGCCCAGCTGAGGCGTTGAATCTTGGTCAAGAAGTTCAGATTATTATCTAAAGTAGGGACGGCTTTTATCATAGCCTTAAACCTTCATTTCCGTTTTTGCAGGGTCGCGCTCTTGTGTAAAACGGAGCAGATCTCTTGCCAAAGGCGCAGCTGCTCCTGATCCGCTTCCACCATGTTCAATAACGACTGAACAAACATAACGCGGGTTATCTATAGGCGCGTAGCCCACAAAAAGTGCGTGGTGGCGATATTTCCATTCATCATCACCAGCGCGAATATTTAAGGCACGCTCACGCGCGGAAATACGTTTAACCTGCGCCGTCCCCGTTTTACCACCAAAGCGCCATTCAGGTTCTCTCATTTGGGATGCGTAAGCCGTCCCGTCTTTATCATCAACGACTTTATCCATCCCATCTTTTATTAACCTCAAATACTCTGTATTCACATTCATCGAAGGCCATTGCTTATTATGCAATAGCTTAGATCCCTCATACCCAACAAGCCATGGCTCAACGGCAAAACCGCCATTCACGAAACGGCTTGTCATCACCGCCAATTGCAAAGGCGTTGTTTGGGTATAACTTTGGCCAATACTGGCGACAATCGTTTCCCCAGGCTGCCAAGACTGACCTAATTTGGCCATTTTCCAGTCTTTATCAGGGATAAGACCATCGCGCTCTTCGGGTAGATCAAAATTATAAGTTTGTCCTAAACCAAAACGCCGCGCTGTTTTGGCGATACGATCAATACCAATATCGAGAGAGAGCTTATAAAAATAAGTGTCACATGACTTCATTAACGCTTCAACAATATCAACATTGCCGTGACCGTTGCGTTTCCAGCAATGAAATTTATCTGTGCCATACTCAAAATGACCGGGGCAATGAACAACAGTGCGTTCTTTCGCCACACCAGACTCAAGGGCGGCAAGTGCCGTGATCATTTTAAATGTTGATCCCGGCGGATATTGCCCGCTTATCGCTTTATTATTAAAAGGAAAAGCAGGATTGTTTGATAATTCTTGATAACGCCCTTGATCGATCCCTTTAACAAATAAATTAGGGTCAAATGAAGGAAACGAGCTAAGAGCGTAAACCGCGCCTGTATGAGCATCCATAATAACCGCAGAAGCGCTGCGCTCATACCCTAGGCGCGTTTGAACAAAGCGCTGAAGTTCTGCATCTATACTTAAGACAAGGCGTTTTCCCGACAAGCTTTCATTTTTTTGAAGCTCGCGTACTTCGCGACCGCGTACATTCACCTCCATATGCGCCGTGCCTTCACGTCCGCGAATGGCTTCATCATATGAGCGCTCAATCCCTGTTTTGCCAATACGAAAATCAGGAAGTTTTAGAACCTGTTGATCGCTGCTCTCTAAATCGGATTGCGTGACCGCGCCAACATAACCAACAATATGCGCTGTCGCCTCGGCGAGCGGATATGTTCTGATCTCACCAACATCTATGCTCATACCAGGTAAGTCAGGCAGGTTTACCTCCACTTTGGCGACATCTTCCCAGCTCAGATTATCTGTAACCTCAACAGGAGCAAATGATGCAGCGCGTTTGGCGCGTTTGAGAACTTTATCAATCGCATTTTGATCGAGTTCGATGTAATTCGATAATTCTTTGAGGGCTTTTTCAAGGTCCTCCGATTGTTCAGGAATCATCAGCACGCGGAAATTTTGATTATTCAGAGCAAGCGGTACACCAAAACGGTCCACAACCTCACCGCGTGAGGGCACAGTCATTTTCACATTAATGCGGTTTCTATCGGCGAGTGTCTTGTATTTTTGCCCCTCTACGATTTGCAACCACGCAAGGCGCCCGCCTAAGACAGCCAAGACAGCGCCCTGTACCGCGCCAACCACAAAGGCACGGCGCGTAAAGCTTTTGGAGCGGTCAAAATTTTCATCCATCATGGTAGGTATTCTTTATCACCAATAAGTACGGCGCAATCAAGTAGCAATCAATAACCTTTTGGCGGGCGCGGCAATATTTTTTGAATAAACGCCATAATCATGGCAATAAAAGGGAAAAACAAGATCGTAATAAAATTACTCGCGATAATTTCATTAAGCGCCATCAACTGAAGGTTAATAAGAGAAAAGAAAAGCCACTGGGCCACAAAAACGAACGTTGTCACAATCGCAAAACCCATCCAAAACATTGGGTAAGGCTGTCCCATCAAAAATAGACGCTGCCTTTTAACGATTAAATGTACAATGACAAAAAGCGCCGCGTGCAGACCAATAGGAAACCCGGAGACAAAATCCACAATAAGGCCAAGCGCAAAAAGGATGATAACAGGAACAAGTGACGGCCTATAAATGCTCCAATAATAAAGCGGCATTAAAACAAAAAATGGACGAATACTATCGCTATAAGGGATAGAAAAACTAACAAGACTCAGAAGAAGCATAAGACCAACAAAACCCTGCGCTATCCCTAAACGCCAAATCCAATCTAAATTTTCTGAAGTAAAAAAAGCGTTACGCATGTATAAAGCGCCGCGTCCTAATGAATGTCTTTAAAAGTATCAAGGTCGATAGACATGAGATTAGGATTAATGCTTGTATTAACGATACGGACATTGCTGACGTGGTTGATATCCGCGAAAGGTTTCACTTTTATGCTTTTGTTTTCTATAGACGATACGCGCCCAATAGGAAGTCCAGAGGGAAAAACACCGCCATCACCAGAGGTCACAACGCGGATGCCAGTTGTAATTGCACTATCATCGGGGATGTATTTCAAATCAAGCAAGGGGGCGTTACTACCAGTAAGCATGGCTTTTTGACGTGTTCCTTCAAGAATGATAGGAACGCGGGAGTTTAAATCAGTAAGCAACATGATGCGTGAAGATGTTTTTCCTACCTCAATGACACGGCCAATTAAGCCTTCTTCACCTAGGACAGCTTGATTTTTTTGAACGCCATCTATTTGTCCAACACCAACTAAAACTGTTTTTACAAATGAGTTGCCTGAATCAGCAATCACCTTGGCGGTGATATATTTATGCGGTGCATCTACTTTAACGTTTAAAAGTTCTTGTAAGGATTGATTTTCCGCCTGAAGCATAAGGGCGGTTTGATACCATTCCCGAAGGCGCTTGTTTTCTGCTTCCAATTGTGCGTTTTCTGCACGTAAATTAGTGAGGCCTGAAACACCGCCGACAAAATTGGCCGCCATATCAAATGGGGTATTAATTGCCTTTAAAACGGGCGCTGTTATGTCCACAAGACCTGTTCGCGCCCCTTGCATAAAGCTTGGATTAATAATCGAAGAAAACAAGAGTAAGCCTGATAAAGCCAAAAGTGCAATAATCGCAGAGCGCCCATTCAAGACATCAAAAGGCAACACATTTGAAAGCGCTCCTTTTGAAAATGATCTTTGTTTCAATCTTGGTTTCACTTTTACCACTTAATCTGCGCTAAATTAAAAATACGATACGCAATGATTTTATGGCATTAAGGGTTAGGTTTCAACGCCTAATGCAATTTTAAGCATTGTTAATAACGACTTAGTAAGAGCCAATAAGGACGCTTTGTAATGTCTTCATTTCTTCTAACGCATGTCCCGTTCCCAGCACAACACAAGAAAGCGGATCATCCGCAATTGTAACAGGGAGTCCTGTTGCATGACGCAAAACGAAATCAAGATTGGCAAGCAATGCGCCGCCCCCCGTCAGGACGATCCCTTTTTCAACTATATCTGCTGCAAGTTCTGGCGCGGTGTGTTCAAGGGCAACTTTGACGGCCTCAATAATCTGTCCTACTGGCTCAGCAAGGCTTTCGGAAACCTGACGTTCTGTAATAACAATTTCTTTTGGTACGCCGTTCATAAGATCACGACCTTTAATATGCATTGTGCGGCCCACACCATCAGCCGGCGGGCAAGCGGATCCGACTTCTTTTTTAATCCGCTCAGCCGTGCTTTCACCAATGAGCAGGTTATGGACGCGGCGGATATAGGCGATAACAGCCTCATCCATCTTATCGCCGCCCACGCGCACAGATTTTGCATAAACAATTCCGCCAAGCGATATCACAGCAACTTCAGTCGTGCCGCCCCCAATATCAACAACCATAGAGCCTGACGGCTCAGTCACTGGCAAGCCCGCGCCAATTGCGGCGGCCATTGGCTCCTCAATAAGACGGACTTCGCTCGCGCCCGCGCTTTCGGCAGATTCTTGGATGGCGCGTTGTTCGACGGCAGTTGAGCCTGAAGGCACACAAATCATCATTTTAGGGGAAACAAAAGTCCGGCGATTATGCACTTTACGGATAAAGTGTTTAATCATCGCTTCAGTGACTTCAAAATCGGCGATCACGCCATCACGTAACGGGCGCGTTGCGACAATATTACCGGGTGTACGACCAAGCATTTGTTTGGCTTCATTTCCAACAGCCAAGACTTGCTTTTTACCGCCATACATCGAGATGGCCACAACAGAGGGTTCGTTTAAGACGATCCCCTGATCGCGAACGTAAACAAGTGTGTTCGCGGTGCCCAAGTCAATCGCCATATCAGCAGACATAAAACCAAATAGTTTTGAAAACATCTTAACCCTTAAGGAATATAATTTTGAAGAATGCTGGTTTATAGCAAAGAACAAGCCGTCACGCACGTGTTCTTTTCATGATTTATACAACTTAGGCAATAAAACACTGTATTAAAAAAACCTCCCTTGTTTCCAAGAAAGGTTTTGATCGAATTATTGTAAAAAATAGGCTTCATGAGCCTGTGAAGACTTAGCCTTGACGCGCTTTATAGCGCTTATTGATTTTATTAATAACGTAAACACGGCCTTTACGGCGAACAACGCGACAGTTTCTGTCACGCTTTTTCAATGTTTTCAATGAGTTAACAACTTTCATGGCTCTTACTTTCGATCCCGTATTGAATGATGGGCGGACAATACCGTTCAAAAGCGCCTTTTGTCAAGCGCTGTATCGCGATTTTATTCCGCTTTTCCCGTTAATCCCCGAATTATATCGATTTTTATAATGTCATAAAAGGGTGACAATACCTCAAACCCTAAATTACCAGCAAAATCGCGCGCCTCTTTAAGGTCTTGGGCTGCGCAGGTATAGTCTTTGATTCTATAGGCCGCAAGCATAGCCTGATGCGCCGCCTGAAATTGTTTGAAGGATTTATCATTTTTTAAATCATCATGAGAGACAAGGGCGAATAAACGACCTGAAACATCAATTCCTTTTGTTGCTATTACTTCTATAAAGGTTCCTTGGTCCGGCAAATCACATTTATCTGTAAATACAAGTAAATCAAGCGCATATAGTTGTTCTAGAGTTTGTTTTGTCATAGTGCGCGTTATACTCCAAAATACGCACCCTGACTGCAAAAAAGTCAAAAAACCTGTTCGAGACTTTCTGTAGCCCCTTCACAAAGTGCAGATTATGAGTCACTGTCTTATACTTCATAAAGCTATAAATAAAGGAATTGAGCTGTGCCTCTAACAATTTCGATACTAAAAGAAACCACAAATCATGAACGCCGCGTCGCGGCCTCCGCTGAAACTGTTAAAAAATTAACGGCGATGGGTTGTTCGCTGACGATTGAAGCGGGCGCAGGCGAGCATGCCAATTTCACTGATGATTGCTATAAAACAGCGGGCGCAAAAATTGTAAATGGGACAGATCATGCTGCCAATGCGGACATTATCCTTAAAGTTCAAATTACTTCGGCAGATATCAAGGCGGCTAAAAAAGGCGCGCATTTAATTGGACTTGTAAACCCTTACCAAAATGACGCCCTTATTAAAGAGGCGGCGTTAAAAGGTGCTTATCTTTATGCCATGGAAATGGTGCCGCGTATTAGCCGCGCACAAAGCATGGATGTCTTGTCATCACAATCAAATCTGGCAGGGTATAAATCCGTCCTTGATGGGGCAGAGCATTTTGCGAGCGCCTTTCCCATGATGATGACCGCAGCGGGCACAGTTCCCCCTGCAAAAGTATTTGTAATGGGCGCAGGCGTTGCTGGCCTTCAGGCGATTGCCACAGCCAAACGCCTCGGAGCAGTCGTATCGGCAACAGATGTGCGCCCCGCCGCAAAAGAACAAGTCCAATCTTTGGGCGCAACTTTTATTGCGGTTGAAGATGATGAATTTAAAGAAGCTGAAACAAGCGGTGGCTATGCCAAAGAAATGTCAGAGGCTTATAAGAAAAAACAGGCCCAATTGGTTGAAGACACAATTGCCAAGCAAGACATTGTTATCACAACCGCCCTTATTCCGGGTCGCCCCGCGCCAAAATTGGTAACCGAGGCTATGGTTAAATCCATGAAGGCGGGCTCTGTTATTGTTGATATGGCGGTTGATATGGGCGGTAATTGTGATTTATCCGAAGGCGGAAAAGCCATCAAAAAACATGGCGTGTCCATCGTGGCCCATTACAATATTCCCAGCCGCCTTGCGAGTGATGCCTCAGCCCTTTATGCAAAAAACCTTTTTAACTTTTTAAACCTGATCATTGATAAAGATAAAAAAGAGCTCATCATTGATTGGGAAGACGAGATTGTTAAAGGTGTTGCCTTGACTAAAGATGGCACCATTATTCATCCAAATTTTATTACAAAAAAAGAAGACGTGAAAAAGTCGCCAGCTAAAAAAGCCGTCAAGAAAACAGCTGTTAAAAAGTCACCTGCTCAAAAAACTGCAGTAAAAACGACCACGAAGAAATCTGTTAAGGAAGCCTAATCATGACAACTGATACTCCAAATGATATCACCATTAAGGCAAATGATTTTGCCGTACAACTTGAAACACTGGCAACTCAAGCCAAAGAGCTTGCGATTGAGACATCAGCAACAATGGGTGGGCATGAAGCTTCGTTCTTTTTAAACGGATTAACCGTTTTTATTTTGGCTTGCTTTGTTGGCTATTATGTTGTTTGGCGCGTAACTCCTGCACTTCACTCCCCGCTTATGGGCGTGACCAATGCGATTTCAAGCGTGATTATCGTCGGCGCACTTGTAGCCGCCGGCCCCATGGATATGAGCTTTTCGAAATTTATGGGGTTTTTGGCGGTTATCCTCGCCTCTATTAATATTTTTGGCGGTTTTATCGTCACCAAGCGTATGCTCCACATGTTCAGTAAGAAAAAGGCATAAAGATAATGGAAACACTCTCAACACTTGCATATTTAGTTTCTTCTATTTGCTTTATCCTTGCCCTTCGGGGATTGTCTGGCCCTGATACGGCGCAGCGCGGTGTCACTTATGGTATTGCAGGGATGGCGATTGCGATTATCACAACTTTATTTATGGTCGAAAGTTGGGGGCTGATTATTTTGGGCGTGCTTATCGGCGGAACAATCGGAACTGTTATAGCCAAAAAAATAGAAATGACTGCATTGCCCCAACTGGTTGCGGCGTTCCACTCACTCGTTGGTTTGGCGGCGGTATTTGTTGCAGCCTCAGCCTTTTATAACCCCGAAGCATTCAGTATCGGTTTTGAAAACGATATTCATACATCAAGCTTAGTTGAGCTATCTTTGGGCCTTGCTATTGGCGCGATTACATTTACAGGCTCAATTATTGCCTTTGGTAAACTCCAAGGGATTGTATCAGGTAAACCTGTCACCTATCCAAGCCAGCATGCGATTAATGCAGGACTTGGTGGCGTCATTATCTTTTTGATTGTTATGCTATGTGCCACACAAAGCCCGTTTTTCTTTTGGGCGCTCGTACTATTCTCCTTATTAATCGGTGTTTTAATTATTATTCCAATCGGCGGCGCCGACATGCCCGTCATTGTCTCAATGTTAAACTCTTATTCAGGGTGGGCTGCTGCAGGTATTGGTTTTACACTTCAAAACAACCTTTTGATTATTACAGGCGCGCTCGTGGGCTCATCTGGTGCGATCTTGTCTTATATTATGTGTAAGGCAATGAATCGCTCTTTCATCAGCGTTATCCTTGGGGGACTTGGCGGGGAAACTGCAGGCGCAGCGCATGATTATGGAGATCGTCAGGCGAAAATTGGCTCTGCCGAAGATGCCGCTTTTATCATGAAAAATGCGTCAAAAGTGATTATCGTACCAGGGTACGGTATGGCGGTGGCGCAGGCGCAACACGTCGTAAAAGAACTTGCCGATACCCTTAAAAAAGAAGGCGTCGAGGTCAGTTATGCTATTCACCCTGTTGCTGGACGGATGCCCGGACACATGAACGTGCTATTGGCCGAAGCAAACGTGCCTTATGACGATGTCCATGAGCTTGAAGATATCAACCGTGATTTTGCACAAGCAGATGTCGCCTATGTTATTGGCGCCAATGACATCACGAATCCGGCCGCAAAAAATGATACAACTTCACCTATCTATGGCATGCCTATTTTGGATGTTGAACGCGCTAAGACTGTTTTATTCGTAAAACGCTCTATGGGCTCAGGTTATGCGGGTATTGAGAACCCTTTATTTTACGCTGACAACACCTATATGCTTCTTGATGATGCAAAAAAGATGACAGAAAATATCGTAAAGGCTCTTGATTAATCCATGAGCGAAACGTCCCTGACTATTCCCGATCTTAAAGAGCGCTTTTTAGCGCCAGAGGGTTGGACAACAGCGGAGATTAGTATCAAGGAAACAGGACATCATATCCATTATGGATATGGTTCGCCCATCCGCAAAGACCCTAAAGGCGTGATTATCCTCCTTCAAGGGCTTCAAGAATTTACTGAAAAATATTATGAAACGGCCCAGTTTTTTATAACCCAAGGCTTTGCCGTTGTTCTTTTTGATTGGCACTATCAGGGACGCTCTGGGCGGTTAAAAAGTAATCCGCATAAACGTCATTCTGATGGATTTGACAAGGATGTGACCGATTTAAAAACACTCATTGATAACTGCATCAAACCGCTCTATCCCGATTTACCGCTCTATGCTCTATCACACTCAACGGGCGGTAATATCGCCTTGCGGTACATGATTGAATATCCTGATGATTTCAAAGCAGCTGGTTTTTCTGCGCCGCTAATGGGTATTAATGGGCTCCATCTTATTCCTGATTTTATCATGATTGGGTTACTCACTGTGCTCAAACCTTTTCATAAATTCTATGTACCTTTTGGAAAAAATTGGGAAGAAACGGCACGTAAAAGTGATGGAACAGACAAATTCTCAAGTGATCCCTTTCGTGATGCTATTACGAATAAATGGTATTTAGCTGATCCCAGCTTACAAGGCGGCGCGCCCACTTTGGGGTGGCTTTACCATGCGTATAAGTCGATGGCGTTTTTGAAAAAAACGTATCATCTTGGGAAAATAAAAACACCGTGTTTTTTTGCCCTTGCGGGTCATGATACCATTGTTCATTCACAGGCTGTGCGCGACATTATTCCTGCTCTCCCGGCTACAACCTCGTTCATCTTGATGGAAGGCTGTAAGCATGAAATATTGCATGAGCTTGACCCGTTTCGTGATGCGCTTCTCTATGGTTTTTTAAAGAAAATCGAGTGGTAGGTTTAAGGGCGGATAAGGTCAAGCCATTCTTGCTCTGTTAAAACCTCAACACCCAGATCTTTTGCTTTATTGAGCTTTGATCCCGCATCCGCGCCCGCAATCACATAATCTGTTTTCTTTGACACAGAGCCTGCAACCTTTGCGCCCAAGCTTTCCGCTTTGGCTTTGGCTTCACTGCGGGTGACTTGTTCAAGGCTGCCGGTAAAGACAACCGTTTTTCCTGCAACAGGGCTATCCCCTTTGGAAGGCAAAGTATAAGGCTCTATCGTAAGAGCGCCCTCTAATTCATCGAGTAAATCTAGATTATGCGTTTCGGTAAAAAATCCAATCAGATCATCGGCGACAGAGGGGCCAATATCTTCAATATTAATCAGGTCGTTATAGGCTTCACTGTGACGATCTTGCGCGGCATAGACAGAGCGGCGTAATGTGGGTAAATCACCATAAGTGGCCGCCAGTTTCTTCGCCGTTGCCTCACCAATTTGACGAATACCCAGCGCATAAATAAAGCGGTTAAAGGCAATAACCCGCCGCGCCTCAATCGAGGCAAAAAGATTACGCGCCGATTGCTCGCCCCATCCCTCTTTGGCTCTAATAGGTGTCAGGCTTTTTTTATCACGCTCTTGTAATGTAAAAATATCAGCAGGAGTTTTTATCAATCCTTCTTTCCAAAATTGCTCCACTATTTTTGCGCCAAGACCATCAATGTCAAATGCAAGGCGGGATACAAAATGTTTAAGCCGTTCAACCGCCTGCGCCGCGCATATAAGGCCGCCCGTGCAACGCGTTGCAACTTCGCCCTCTTCGCGTATCGCCGTTGATCCGCAGACAGGGCAGTTATTGGGAAAAACATAAGGTTTAGAATCAGCTTTACGCTTACTTTCAATATATCCCAGAACTTGAGGGATGACATCTCCTGCGCGCTGTATCGTGACATGGTCGCCAATACGCACGTCTTTGCGCGCAATCTCATCGGCATTATGGAGCGTTGCGTTCGACACAACAACGCCGCCCACAGTGATTGGTTCAAGGCGGGCAACAGGCGTTAAAACACCTGTGCGCCCAACTTGAATATCAATATCATGCAAAATCGTGATCGCTTTTTCAGCAGGAAATTTATGCGCGGTCGCCCAGCGCGGAGCGCGAGAAACAAAGCCAAGTCGCTCTTGATAGTCAAGGCGATTGACCTTGTACACCACTCCATCAATCTCAAAATTAAGATCGGGACGTGCTTCATTAATCGAGTTGTAATAGGTCATTATATCTTTTGCATTTTGACACAGAGCGGCAGGGTTGGCGGCAGTAAATCCCCATGCACTTAATTTTTCGCGAATTCCCCATTGCGTTGGTGAAAAACTATCACTGACTTCGCCGAGCGCATAGCCAAAGAAATAAAGCGGACGACTTGCCGTTATAGTTGCATCGAGTTGACGCAAACTTCCTGCTGCCGCATTACGAGGATTGGCAAATTCTGCTTTCCCTTTTGCAGTTTGCTGCTGATTGAGCGCGGCAAAATCATCGCGGCGCATATAGACCTCGCCGCGCACTTCTAAAACTGAAGGAACATCATCGGGTAGCTTTTGCGGGATATCAGATATCGTCTTAACATTCGCTAGTATATCTTCCCCTTCCGCACCGTCGCCACGCGTTGCAGCCTGCACAAGGATACTGTTTTCATAGCGTAATGAGCATGAAAGTCCATCAATTTTGGGCTCCGCTATGATCTCTAAAAGCTCAGTATCATCAAGTCCTAAAAATTTACGTACCCGCTCTAAAAATTCATTTAGTTCTTCTTCGCTAAAGACATTCCCTAAGGAGAGCATCGGAACAGCATGTTTGATTTTATTAAACCCTTTGGCTGGCTTCGCCCCAACTTTTTGGGATGGGCTATTTTTACTAGCAAGATCAGGAAAATCTTTTTCGATAGACTCTAATTCACGGCGCAGTGCGTCATACTCACCATCGGAAATTTCAGGCGCATCTTGCCGATGATATTTTTCATCATGGCGCAGTATCTCCTTGATGAGTTTACTGTGCCGTAATCGCGCGTCTTCATATTTTGTGTCAAATAAGCTTTCAGACATCACGCCGCGCTCTTTTTAAGTGGAACACTTTCTAACAATTTATCAGCTGCGGCGCGGGCTTCTGGTGTGATTTCGGTGCCTGAGAGCATACGGGCAATTTCATCTTGGCGGCCTTTATGTGTATTCAGCGCTATGATATTGGTTTTAACATCTTTATCACCGCTTTTTGCAACAATCATGTGGTGCGCCGCCATTGCCGCCACTTGCGGGGAATGCGTGACCACAAGGATTTGTAAATTCTGAGCAAGCTGACCTAAACGCTGTCCCACTGCGGAGGCCGTTGCGCCGCCAATTCCCGTATCAACCTCATCAAAAACCAATGTTCCTGCTGCGCCAACTTCGGCCAAAACAACTTTGAGCGCAAGCATAAAACGCGCCATCTCCCCGCCCGATGCCACCTTGCTTAAGGGCGCTGGTGCACTACCTGGATTGGTTGCAATAAGAAATTGCACGCTATCCATGCCGTTTTTATTCCAATTTTCTTCTTCCAGTTTTTGGACATCGACCACAAATTTTGCCTTATCGAGTTTGAGCGGTGCAAGCTCCTTCATCACTAAATCAGAAACTTTTTTTCCTGCCTTAACACGTAAAGCATAAATTTTTTCAGCTTGTTTTTGAAAATCGTTCTTTGCGTCCTGAACGGCCTTTCTTAAATCACCAAGGGCGTTATCTTCGTTTTCAATCGCATTTAAAAGACCTGCTATTTCATCACGTTTTGCTGATAAATCATCAATAGCACATGCGTGTTTTCGTGCCTGCGCTTTGAGAGAAAACAAGCGATCATCAATTTCAGTAAGGGAATACTCACTGTTTTCGATATCGGATAAAGTAGAGGCGATTAAAGCCGAAGCCTCTTGAAGCTCTGCTGAAGCGCCGTTGAGCGCCGTTTGAATAGACGCTCCTTCATCAGCGAGTTTATCAATGGAGCGCCAGACATTGCCCATTAATGTTTCAATTTGGTCTATATCTGTCGCAGCGGCGTTGAGCCCATCAATAAATTGTTCACGTTTCATAAGACGCGTACGTAATGAAGATAATGTTTCTTCTTCTCCTGCCTTTGGCGCTAGGCGGTCTAAATCCTCGAGCGCGGCGCGAAAATATTCCTCATCTTCGCGCGCCTTCATCATGGCCGCTTTTTTATGTTCAAATTCTTTTTTCTTTTCCTGCCATGTTTTCCATGCTTTTTCCAGCTTATCTAACTCAGCCAAAGGCGTGCCATATTCATCAAGCAAGCCTTTATGGTGTTTAGCATCAAGAAGGACATGCGTATCGAACTGCCCATGGATTTCAACAAGCATTTCGCCAACCTGCTTGAGTAAGCCAACACTGATCGGTTGGTCATTTAAATAGGCTTTTGATTTTCCATCATTAGTAAGAGTGCGGCGCAGAATAAGGGGAGCTTCTACCTCAATCTCATGATCTGCCAAAAATTTAAAAACGCTGTGGCTATCGGCAATATCAAATTCTGCAATCACTGTTGATTTATCGGTACCATATCGAACAAGCCCGCTATCGGCCCGTGCACCAAGGGCAAGCCCAAGAGAATCAAGCAAGATAGATTTACCCGCCCCCGTCTCCCCCGTAAGTGCAGACAAGCCTGTTTTGAAATCGATCACAAGTTGATCAATGAGCACAACGTTTTGAATAGACAGGCTAGCGAGCATTTAACGCGGCCCTTCTCTAGTCTGGTTTAAAAAGAGAATCGATTGTTTTATCAACAAAGGAGCGGTCTTCTATCAATTGCTGACGTGATTCAGGTTTTAGAATTTTATAACTATCCGCATACCACTCTGACCCAGGGTAGTTATGTCCCAATACGGCGGCAACACGTACCGCTTCGCTCTCAAGACCCAATATAAGATATGATTCAACAAGGCGATGTAATGCCTCTGGCACGTGTGTCGTTGTTTGATAATCTTCAATCACTGTGCGAAAACGATTGAGCCCGCCATTGACCTGACCACGGTTTAGGTAATATCGCCCGATTTCCATTTCTTTACCTGCCAAATGGTCAAGCGTTAGATCGCGTTTTAACTTTGCATCACGTGTATAATCACTATTGGGAAAGCGTGTGATGAGTGTATCAAAAGCTTTTAATGACAGCTCTGTCATTTTCTGATCACGGGCGACATCTGATATTTGCTCGTAATACGCAAGGGCCTTGAGGTAATGCGCGTAATCAATATCTTCGTTACCAGGGTGCAGTTCGATAAAGCGGTCAAGGCCGAGAATGGCTTCGTCATAACGATCCGCTTCATAAGCAGCATAGGAGGCCATCAATTTTGATTTTGTAGCCCATTTGGAATAAGGGTACTGACGCTCTACCTCTTCGAATAAACGTTTGGCTTCAAGATATTGTTTACGATCAAGCGCATCAGCGGCCTGATTGTATAAATCTTCCACAGGGACTTGAACCTCTAGAGGCGCACCGTCAGCATCTGTCTGTTGAGATTTATCTTTATTACCACTACACGCCGTTAAAAACAGCGCAAGAACAGCAACCCATAAGCCTGTATATTTCATTTTCTGCATAGCCTATAAATAGCGTGCTATCGCGCTAAAATAAAGGGGTTTTCACCATAATCGGCGATATTATTCACGATATAAAAAGAGGGATGAGTGTCTTTAAAGCGCGGCAACTGAGGGTTTGGGTGAGATATCGTTGTAAATAGCCATATCCGCCTCTGCAATATCAAGATAAAGATCTATAATTTCGTAGGCGTCAGGATCTGCAAAAAGCGCGTGGAGCACTTTGTTGTTCATAGCATGCCCACCGCGAAGACCTTTATAATGTCCCAACATCAAGCCGCCTGCCAAGGCAATATCGCCCACAGCATCAAGGATTTTATGGCGTATGAATTCATCGCGGCATCGAAGGCCTTCAGGATTGAGAACGCGGTCATCGTCAACAACAACGGCATTATCCATAGATCCGCCAAGGGCAAGACCAGCCGCCTTCATGGCTTCGACATCTTGCAGAAGGCCAAAAGTACGGCAATCAGCAACGTCATGCTTAAAGTTACCATTCACAAGTTTTAGGGTAAAAGACTGTACACCAATCGCAGGTACAGATGAATAATCAATAAGTCCTTCGAAAACAGGGACATTTGACGGGGATAAAGTAATTACTTTGTCGCCTTCTTTGATTTTAACCTCTTTAAGGATACGAATAGCGCGGCGCGGCGCGGACTGAACGTGGAGGCCAACTTTTTCGATTTCTTCAACAAAACGAATGGAACTGCCATCTATAACAGGCACTTCAGCAGCGTTAATTTCAATCAGCGCGTTATCAACACCGCAAGCGCGTAACGCAGCCATAAGATGTTCGATTGTACCAACATGCGCGCCCTTATCATTTGCGATCACAGTACAAAGGCGCGTATCAACAACATTATTCCATAACGCTTTCACGCTTTGATCGGCTGGTGAAAGGTTTGTCATATCAATACGCTTAAAGACAATACCGTGGTCGACGCCCGCAGGATGCGCGGTCATCGTCACATCACGGCCTGAATGAAGGCCTATATCGGTAATCGTAAAGCTATTTTTAAGGGTATGTTGCATACTCATAAGATACGCAAAGCCTTACAATTCCTCAAATCACTGTTTATGTCGGTGTGTTACAAATGATACAGACTCGATCAAAAAGAGGGGCTCCTTATTGCTAAGAGAGCCCCTATCAAGGAAAATAATCTGGAGGACACCAGATAACTTTTAGTAAACTTTAAAGCCTAATTGGCCTGTCTGCGCAAAAACGCAGGTATATCAAGATCTTCATCACGCTTTTGACTTGGCGCTGCTGGTGAATCTATGTTGAGCTGACCTTGTGAGGGCGCGACTGCGTCTGGCGCTTTATTAGCACGAAGACCAGAATTAAAACCACCTGCATTAACTGATCCAGTGTCACTTGAGCCCTCATCATCACGATATTGGGTTTCAGAAGACTGGTCAGGACGGCCTACGCCTGTAATACGCTCAAAGAGTGACGGTGACTTTTTACGCTCATGCGCATGCGCACCTGGCACTGGCGGACGAAGAACAAGGCCAGAAGACACTGCCGGCGCTGTAACCACTTCAGGAGCACGGTCTTGATAATGAGTTTGCGGCATTTGAACTTGACGTGGCTGCTGCTGAACAGGTTCTTCATATTGTCTTACCATTGGCGCAGCCTGCATGGTTTGCGCCGCCGTTGGAATTGTTGCCGGCTTTTCAGGGATCACAGGGCTAGGGGGAATAAAATGTCCACCTTGCACAGTGCCGCGGACTGTCGAAGACGCCAATTGTGATGCCATTGGTGTGGCAGTCACAAACTCACGCTGCTCAAACATATCTGCTTCTGGCTCTGCTGCCATAGCTGTTTGCATAGAAGACGCTGATGAATAAGAAGACATAGAAGATGCTTTACTGCGCGCATTTAATGTCATTTCACGGGCTACTTCTGTTTGTGGCTTATACGCATTCGGTGTTGCACGCTCCAAAGCTGGCTTTGCGGGTTCAGATGGTTTTGTAGAACCACCCACAGAAGTTATACGAACACCTGATGTGCCGCTGCGTGTTTTTGACGCAGAATCAGCCATATCGATGCCTGTTGCAACAACAGAGACACGCATCTTACCATCCATTTTATCATCAAAGGTTGACCCAAAGATGATGTTTGCATTTGGATCAACTTCATCACGGATGCGATTACAGGCTTCATCAACTTCGTAAAGCGTCATGTCTTGGCCGCCTGTGACGTTAATGATGACGCCGCGCGCACCTTGCATCGACACATCGTCAAGAAGTGGGTTATTAATAGCAGCTTCTGCCGCTTCTACCGCGCGGCGCTCACCTTCGGCTTCACCGTTACCCATCATGGCTTTACCCATTTCAAGCATAGCAGAACGAATATCAGCAAAATCGAGATTAATCAGACCGGGCATAACCATAAGGTCGGTCACACCACGAACGCCTGATTGAAGAACACCATCAGCCATTTTAAAAGCTTCTGCAAAAGTCGTCTTCTCATTTGCTACGCGGAATAAATTTTGGTTTGGAATAACGATGAGTGTATCAACATACTCTTGCATTTCCTCAATCCCTGCTTCGGCCTGACGCATACGATGCGTCCCTTCGAAGTGGAAAGGTTTTGTGACAACACCGACAGTTAAGATACCACTATCACGACATGCTTTGGCAATAATCGGTGCGGCGCCCGTTCCTGTGCCGCCGCCCATACCAGCCGTAATAAAAGCCATGTTCGAGCCTTCAAGATACTGCATGACTTCCGCCATACTCTCTTCGGCTGCGCTAGCACCAATTTCTGGCTTTGCCCCAGCGCCTAGTCCACCTGTCACATTGGCTCCCAACTGGATCTGGTTATCGCAAAGCGATCCTTCCAGTGCCTGTGCATCTGTGTTACAGACTAAAAACTCACAGCCTTCAAGGCCAGATGAGATCATATTATTAACGGCATTCCCGCCGGCGCCGCCGACGCCTACTACTGTAATTTTTGGTGACAATTTGTGTACCTCTGGTGTTTTAATTCGAACGTTGATCATTTTGTGAAACCTCCTGAACAGGCTGTCTATTTTTTCTTGATTCTATGTGTGTTTTCCAAGAAGCAAAACAAAGAATTTTCGCAAGGCCTTGGAACACGGCAAGATTTATTGTTAATTTCCCCTTTATCTATCCAAATTGAAACCTCAGCAAATGCGCCTAAGTGACTCTAATGAATCGATAAAGAGATTGTGTCACGCTTATTATAATGCGCCAAGATAGGATATCGTTTTGCTTGTGGATAAGTCAGGGATATCCACTGAATAATAAAAAATAACTACCAGTTTTCTTTCCACCAGTATTTAAAACGATCCCAAAGCGAGCCCGAATCAACACTTGCCATGATTTCAGCTGGCATTTCATGGGACCTGCTCACGACATAGTTTAAAAGCCCTGCCGTTGTGGAAAAAGCGGGACCGCTAACCGCGTCAGGCAAGCCATTAAGACGAATAGGACGACCAAGGCGCACCTGCTTATCTAAAATTTGCTGCGTTAAATCACGCAGGCCCGGAAGCTGACTTGCCCCGCCCGTCAAAACGACGCGCCGCCCGAGTGACGTGCCTAAACCGCTTCTATCGAGTTTGGATTTAATAAGCTCTAAAATTTCTTCAAGGCGGGGCTGAATAATACCGATCAAGAGCGAGCGTTGAACAGATTGAATAGCGTCACTACCCGATTCACCCAGACGGGTGACATCGATAAGCTCTGCATCATCACTGCTTGAGACAATAGCGCTGCCATATAATGTTTTCAGACGTTCGGCGTCGGCATTACTACAGGTTAAACCATGAGCAATATCATTTGTTACATGCCAGCCGCCAACAGGAATAGAATCGCTAAAAATCATTTGCCCTGATTGAAACACGGCAAATGACGTCATCCCCGCCCCCATATCAATAACGGTACAACCCAAATCCATTTCATCCTCAACCAAGGACGCCAGACCTGCCGCATAAGGGCTAGAGGCCAGCGCAATTATATCTAGATGAGAGCGATCAATGCAGGTCGCCATATTTTGAAGGGCGCTTAAATCACCTGTCACAATATGAATATCAACACCAAGCTTATCACCCGTCATGCCGCGCGGATCAATGATACCCGTATTTCCATCAATCGAGCATAAAACGGGAATAGTATGAACAAGCTCTAAATTATCACTCAGCACTTGATCTTGCGCGCGAGCAAGGGCGCGGCGGATATCTTGCTCGGTCACGACTTGGCCAGAGATTTGTATTTCCGCTGATAGATTATGCGATTTGGCCTGTGATCCTGGCACATTTATTATTACATCACGAAGGGGGTAACCCTTCATAACCTCTGCGGCCATGACTTCCGCCGTGTGGACAGTCTGACGGATAGCTTTATCGGCGGCGTCGATATCAACAACGATGCCATTTTTGATTCCTTGTGCGGCCTGATAGCCAACACCTACGACTTCTAGCCCCCCTTCATCATCAATTACCTGCGCGATAAAGCATGCAATTTTGTGTGTGCCAATATCAAGCGCGGCAATGACAGAGCCTCTTGGTTTAATTTTATGCTTCATGCGATGCCTAAGACCTGAATTAAATTGAATCGCCTGAGGCGGTGTTTGATTTGTAACTTGCTTTATATTCTTGATAATCCTGAACGGCGCCAGGTTTTGTTCGAATGACTATACGGTCGACTTCGCGCATATCAATCATTTTTATATCTTTATCAAGTAAAGCTTCTTCTGTTTGCGCCAATGATAATCGACTTAGGGCGAGTGACACATCATTTTCAGGCAATTTAACAGTGATGCCATTTTTTAATACCAAATCCCAACGACGATCGCCCACATATTGGGCGCTTTCAACTTTATCGCGCACAATCGTTTCAACATTCAGAATTTTCAGAAAATCCCCACTATGTTCTGGCGCCTCATCACCAACAACCATGATGTAATCTTTAAAACGATCGAGCTTATGATCTGTTAAAAAAACACCGTCCTCATCAATCAATTTTATTTGCTTGTTATTCTGCCATAGGGCAAAAGGTTCGCGCTCCGTGAGTCCAATATAAATTGTATCAGGCAGCCGGCGTTCGACATGCGCAGATTTTACCCATGAAAGCTTGTTCAACATATCCTGGGCAGATTTTGTATCGAAAGAAAAAAGTGGATCGCCCTTACGCACATTCACAATCGCCATCACGGCGTCTGCATCTGTATAATGACGCCCCTCCACCAGAAGGTCTTTGACTGTAAATCCTAAATCGGCTGTAAAACCCAGCGTCTTTTCATGCGCCCATGTTTTGGTATGATAATCCGCATCGGATAAGAAAAACCAAGACCCAAGCCAGCCAATCAAGACAAAAACGCCTAGCACAAGACCAAATTTTCTAACCAAAAAAATTATGCGCTCAGGCGATTTTCTTTTTCGCTTGATGATGGATTTTTTCGATTTTTTGCGCCAGCCTGACATGTTGCGGTCTCTACTAAATGGGAACATAATTGAACAAAGGTCATGCCATTATGTTCTGGCTGGATCAGGGCGACTGATCCGGGGGCCAAACCCGGCATGGTATTAATTTCCAAAAAGTATACCCCATCTATTCCGCTTTTGGAATCATCATATCGAAAATCACAACGAGAAAGGCCGCGACAGCCCAATTCATTAAAAACTGCCTCTGCGTAACCCATTGCCGCTCTAGCCACATCAGCAGGCACATCGGCAGGAGTGACAAGCTGAGTTCGTTGATCACTGTATTTTGCCTCATAATCAAAAAAACGTCCCGGGAATTTAATTTCCGTAACGCCTTGGGCTTTTCCATCTAAAACAGCAACATGAATTTCTCGCCCCGGAATGAATTTCTCCACCAGAACTTGCTCACCAAAGGTCCAATGAGCTTCATCAAGGGGCTTTTGATTCTCACCATCCATAATAATCCGCACGCCAACGCTTGAGCCTTCATTGAGAGGCTTTACAACATAAGGACGCGGCATAACCTTTTCATCAAGAACATCTTGTTTGCTCGCGACAACGCCCATCGGACTTGGCACGCCTGCACTTGAGGCTATACGTTTTGCCATCGGTTTGTTCATACCAATCGCCGACGCCTCAACGCCTGAATGTGTATAAGGAATTTCAAGCGCCTCAAGGATACCTTGAATAACACCATCTTCACCGCCGCGACCATAAAGATTGTTAAAAACAACATCAGGCTTAGGGGTTAAATCTTTGATTAATTTAGGGATATCACTTGTCACATCAATAAGAGTGACGTCATACCCTGCATCATTTAGGGCTTTTTCAATATGGACGCCTTTCATCAGCGAAACTTCACGTTCTGCAGACCAGCCGCCCACCAATAATGCTACTTTTTTGCTCATATCTTTTATAGGCTTTCGCCCATCCTTCTTATTTCCCAGCGTAGGGTGATTCCATGTTTTTCCAAAACACGGGCACGTATTTCTTCCCCTAGATTTTCTAAATCGGCGGAGGTCGCATTTCCCGTGTTGATCATAAAATTACAATGCTTTTCATTCATCTGTGCACCGCCCACCATAAGACCGCGGCCACCAACAGAATCAATAAGCTTCCAGACTTTTGTTTCCTCTGGCAGTCCTGCTGCCGTTAAGTCATCAACGGAGGGATTTGCAAAAGTCGATCCGCCTGTTTTTTCGCGAATAGGCTGGCTCTCTTCACGGCGCGTTTTAATTTCTGCTATGCGGGCTTTTACAAACTCAGAACTCTCAGGAATACCTTTAAAGGTTGCAGATAAAACAATATCTTGATCAATATTTGTATGACGATACGTCATCTCTAACTCTTGTGGAGTGACAGTTATAAGGCGCCCATTACGGCTTAGCAGTGTTGCCTCAACCAGCACATCTTTGGTTTCAACGCCGTAACAGCCCGCATTCATTTTAAGAGCGCCACCAATTGTGCCGGGGATACCTGATAAAAACTCAAGGCCACCAAGAGCATGCTCGGCGGCAATATTGGCAACATTGGCATCTAAAGCCAGCGCCCCCGCCGTGATAAGATCCCCCTCCACTTTGATATCGGCAAATTGACGCCCTAACCGAATAGTGACACCTTTTAAGCCACCATCACGGATAATTGTGTTGGATAACGCGCCAAAGATATGAACGGGCGTCTGGCTTGGACAGTTTTGCAAAAAATGCTGAAGATCATCTTGATCCTCAGGCTTGAATAAAATCTCAGCCGCGCCGCCGCACCGAAACCAGCCCTTTACGCCAAGCGGCGCATTTTCAGAATATCGACCGCGAACGACTGGTAAATCAGTTATTTTTGTAGAATTAAGCATAATTATTTCTAATCAGAAAGAGAGAGAACAGCAACACCTATAAAAAGCATCACAACACACAGTAAGCGCCAGACAAGTGTCTTTCCCGAGGCCGCTTTTGGGAAAAATTGGGGCAAAAAGTAACCGCCGAGCGCGGCAACAACCATGATATAAAAAGGCTGTAACCCATTCATCGTTGAAACAAGACCTGCCGCAGGGGCTAGAGACAGGGCAACAATAAATAGGCTAAAGGCCGCGATATCTAGGGCAAGTTGAATAAAAAACAAAATTAAAACATGCTTGCCGCCTGTTCTGACGATCAGGTACAAATTATTACGCCACGTTTTAACAACAGCAACAGCAATAAATCCAAAAATAGCCGTTCCGATAAATGACCAGCCCAGCATAGAAAGCCAATCCACACCATCCTTTAAATAATAACGACTGATTACATTATATATACCCAGCCCGAAGGAGGAGAGAAACATAAGATAAAGAGTCTTATAAGATATTGATTTCGTTTGAAAATTCCATGTAATTGCAAAAGCCGCAGAGACAATCAAAAACGCCGCGGCGATCTTAAAAAGACTCACTGTTTCTCCCAAAAAGACCCACGCCAAAAAAAATGTAAAAACAGGAATAGTTTGGTAAATAGGGACAGCCACGCTCGCCCCGTCAATTTGGATCGCCTTAATATAAGGGACAAAACACAAAATTGAAAAAACTCCTAAAGCGCACAAAATCATAATAAGCGATAAAGACAAATCAAAGGCCTGCTGATGAAACGATAAAATCGCTACCCCCGGTATGATTTGAATAAGGCAAGCCGCGACAATCATCAAAAACGGGCTAGACGTAAAATGATTTTTGGATAGGTATTCATCTATATGATTGCTGAATGACCATAAAAGCGGCGGAATAGATGCCAAAATCATCCAACTCATGGATTAAGCACTTTTCTTTTTTAGCGCCGCAAAAGCATCATCAAGTTGTTTTGGAAGCGCATAGGCCCATTTGGTGATGTCGCCTGCGCCAAGGCAGATCACGTAATCGCCATCTTCGGCCTCTTGCGCGATAAGCATACCAAGGTCATCGGGTGTTGGTAAAGCTTGCACTTTTTTATGACCACGGTCTTTAATCCCTTTTACCAGATGGTCTTTATCAGCTCCCTCGATAGGGTCCTCGCCAGCAGAATATACATCACCTATATAAACGCTTTCGGCGTCATTAAAGCAGGTGCAGAAATCTTCAAACAAATCATGTAAGCGCGAATAACGGTGTGGTTGCATCACGGCGATGATTTTTTTACCTGATTTATCAACAGCTTGGCGCGCGGCTTTTAAAACAGCTTTAATCTCTACAGGGTGATGACCATAATCATCAATGACAGTTATACCGTTGCTCATCCCTGTGTTCGTAAAGCGGCGCTTAACGCCAGAAAAGTTTTTCATGGCCGTTTTCATTGTTGCGGCAGGTACCCCCATTTCATGGGCAATCGCCAAAGCCGCTAATGAATTCAAAATATTGTGATCTCCGAGCATTGGAAGGAATACGTCACGTAGCGTTTCTTCTTTTCCATCATTCAGCCATTGCGCAAAAGTGACGTCAAAAGTATTGCCTTCTGTGCTATTACGGACATTTGTGACTTGTACATCGGCTTGAGGGTTAAACCCGTATGTGAGAACGCGGCGATCAGCTAAGCGCGGGATCAATTCCTGCACAGCAGGGTGATCAGAGCATAATGTTGCAAAACCATAGAACGGTAGATTGTCAATAAAGCGGCGAAAGGCGGCTTTAATATTATCATAGGATCCATAGTGATCCAGATGCTCGGGATCAATATTCGTGACCACAGCAACAGTGGCTGGGAGTTTGGTAAAGGTACCATCACTCTCATCAGCCTCAGCTACGATCCAGTCACCCTTACCCAAACGCGTGTTCGTCCCATAACTATTAACGATCCCGCCGTTAATAACGGTCGGGTCATACCCCGCCTCTTCTAACATTGTGCCGACCATCATTGTGGTCGTGGTTTTGCCGTGCGTTCCCGCAATCGCCACCGACCATTTAAGGCGCATAATTTCAGCTAGCATTTCGGCGCGTCGGACAACGGTTAAGCGTTTATCTCGGGCGGCTTTTAGCTCTGGATTACTGTCTTTGATCGCCGTTGAGATAATAACAATCGTTGCGTCATTAATATTCTCGGCTTTTTGACCTATGTAAACTTTTATGCCTTTTTGGCGCAGGCGAAGGACGTTTGGACTTTCCGATAAATCAGACCCCTGCACGGTATAGCCCATTGCATGAAGGACTTCGGCAATCCCGCTCATACCGATGCCGCCAATGCCGACAAAATGAAGTGTTCCAATATTTTGTGGCATTGCCCGCATAACGTATAATCCTTTTACTCTTTAGTTCTCGTCTATTTAATCTCTAATCGTTGCGGCCTTGCGTGAGGTCATACGCCTTAGAGGCCTCTTTATCCCAGCCGCTCGCAAGCGCCGTTACTAAATTCCCTAAGCGGCGCGCTGCATCTGGTTTACCACATGTTCTAGCGTTTTCTGCCGCGCGAAACAAGGTTTCTGGGTTTTGTAAAAATGTTTCAATGCGCGTGAGCAAAGCCTCTACGGTGAAGCCGTCTTGGGTCATAACCCATGCACCGCCCACATCGGCGACCGTATCGGCGTTATGCTTTTGTTGTTGGTCGGCATGGTGAGGGTATGGAACAAAAATAGCGGGACGTCCCGCGGTTGTCACTTCTGCGACTGTGCCCGCTCCTGATCTGGCAATAACAAGATGGGCATGGCCCAAATGTGTGCTTACATCTTTGAAAAATGGCGCTAAGGTGGCCCTTATACCAGACTGACCATAGGCTTCGCGCACTCTGTCGATGTCTTCTGCACGACATTGTTGGACGATTTCAAGGCGCGCTTTATGTTCTTTTGAGAGCTGATCTAGCGCCTTAGGAAGTACGTCACTGAAAACAGACGCCCCTTGCGATCCGCCGATTACAAAAATACGAAGAGCGCCGTCTTGCTCGATTGCTGGGTAGGGCTGGTTATAAAGCGCCGCAATGTCGGGGCGCACAGGATTACCGACGATTACAGCGCGCACGGCGTCACTTTCGTCAATTCCACCAACTTTGGGCCATGAAAGCGCTATTCGGTCTGCGCGTTTGGCTAAAACCGCATTGGCCTTACCCAAAACCGCGTTTTGTTCGTGAATAATCGTGGCCACACGGGCCTTTTGCGCGGCGTAAACTGCCGGGAAAGAGGGATACCCTCCAAAACCAATAACCACAGCAGGCTTTAACTTTCGCACCAGACTCTTAGCTTGGAGTGTCCCCAAAGCCAAAGAGATAAGCGTGCCAAACTTGCTTAAAATGCCAGATTTTAAAGATCCAGACTTTAGAACATAAACAGGAATACCATCGGCGAAAGGTTCATATTTTCTACCTCTAATATCTGTGGCCAGTGCAACGCGATAGCCACGCCCAATTAAATCTCGCGCCAAGGCTTCGGCTGGGAACATATGTCCGCCTGTCCCGCCAGCGCTAATTAAAATCTGCTTGCTGTCTTTATTGACTGTCTCTTTTTTATTTTTTTCGTCGTTCAAGGCGGTCCTCTTTTTGTAAAATTACAGTTTTTCGCCGCCGATTTCCCTAATCGTTAATCCCCCTTTGGAGATACCGCGCTTCCTCTGTTTTCTGGTCAAGGCCAAGATCATACCCATTACCATGCTCATGGATAAAAGAGATGATCCTCCATAACTTATCAAAGGTAAAGTCATGCCCTTTGTTGGCACAATATGCAAGGCCGACCCCATGTGCACTAGGGCCTGAAGCGCAAACATCGTGAGCAACCCACCAACAGATAATATGATGAAAAGGTTATCACTGTCCATGATTCGGTTAAAGCCACGCACAAAGATATACCCATAAATACCAATAAGGGTGATAATAAAGAAAAGCCCAAACTCTTCCGCCGCAACAGAAAAGATAAAATCGGCATGGGCATCTGGTATACGAAGTTTCACCTCGCCTTGCCCTGGCCCCGTGCCTGTAATTCCACCGTTTTTAAAAGCATCAAGAGATTTTTCAATTTGGTAGGTATCGCCGCTCTCTGGGTTCAAAAAACGGTCTACACGGCTTTGAACATGGGAAAAACTCATATAAATCAAAACAAAAGCCGTTACCCCAAGCCCCGCCAAAATAAACACGTATCGAAAGGGTAGACCCGCCAAAAACATAACAGAAAAAAAACTTACTGTTACGACAAATGTCATCCCTAAATCTGGTTGAAGTAATAAAAGAGCAATCAGGAATAAAAAAAGCCCCCATGCGTAATAATGCCCTTTGAATTGTGAATTTTCTTTATAGCGCGCCATAAGCCATGCCGTGACAACAATAAAGGCTGGCTTTGCAAACTCACTGGGTTGTAGAGAAAAGAACGGCAAATCAATCCAACGTTTTGCCCCCTTTACCTCTAAGCCAAAAAATAGAGTATAGATAAGCAAAACAATACAACCCACAAAAGCAATCATGCTGGCACGGCGAAGTGTATCAACATCAAATAGCGAAATAACCAACATTACGATGATAGAAGGCAAAAGGACTATAAAATGTTTAATCAGAAATAAATATTCATAAGCACCAATTCTGATAGCAACAGATGGACTTGCGGTGGCGATCATAAACGCCCCAATGATGTAAAGCACAAAAATAAAAGCAAGCATTGCGCGGTCAACTGTCCACCACCAACGGGCCGTTATCGATTGACTTGTGCGGGAAAAATGGCGTGAGAAAAGACCCATTATTTTTTTCCTTCAATGTCATAAATGATTTGCATGAATGTATGGCCACGCACCTCAAAAGATTTAAACTGATCCCATGACGCGCAAGCTGGCGCAAGCAACACTGTGCCATGTTCATGAGCCAGTTGTGCCTCTTCATGGGCTTTTTTTGTTGCGACATCTAAAGTGCCGCACATATCGCTTGGTACATTGTTATGATCAAGCCATATTTTAAAATCAGGCGCGGCTTGTCCTATGAGATAGGCTTTTTTGACGCGTTGCATCAATTGTTCTAAACCATTTAAACCGCCTACTTTGGGCAGGCCGCCGACAATCCAGTAAATATTATCATAAGATGAAAGCGCTTTGGAGGCGGCTTCAGAATTGGTTGCTTTGCTGTCATTAATATAGGTAACGTTGTTTATCTGAGCGACCTTAAATTGACGATGGGGTAAACCGCCATAGGTTTTAATAGCAGTCATTATATCATCAGCTTGTAATCCCATCTCTTTCGCAGCCGCATAGACACAAGCAATATTTTGATGATTATGAACCCCTTTAAGGGTATCGAGCGTTCTTAAATCAGTAATTGTTTTGTCATGATCATATAAAACACCCTCTTGAACGTAAATATTTGCGTGACCAAGAACAGAGATGCTGACAACATCACGCTCTTTTCGCTCTATAGCATCCTCATACAGTGTTTTTGTTGGCTGATCATCAATACCGATGATGGCTAAACCTTTGCCTTTTAGTATTCGGCTTTTGGCTTTTGTATATCCCGCCATATCGCCGTGGCGATCTAAATGATCAGGCGTGATATTTAAGAGGATAGAAATATCAGGAGTATAAGAATGACATAGATCAAGCTGATAAGAGGATAATTCCAAAACCAAAACATCCATGCCTTTTAAGTCCAGATCAAGCACGGGCATGCCAATATTACCTGCCGCCAAAGCATTGACGCCGCATTGATTAAGAACATGCGCCATTAACGCCGTTGTTGTCGATTTTCCATTTGTACCCGTAATGCCAATTGTTTTTAGGCCGTGATGAGCATGATGCAAAAGGTCAATATCCCCAATAATACTAACACTTTCGCTTTGTGCTTTTTTAACAATATCATGCGGCGCAGGGTGCGTCAGCGCAACGCCGGGGGATAGAACAAGCGCGTCAAAACTACTATCTAGTGTTTGGGTGAGGTCAGAGATTTTCGCGCCTAAATTAAGCGCGTTATCCTGTTGCTCTTGGCTATCATCCCACGCATGAACATGTGCCCCTGAGGCGATAAGCGCCCTTACAGTTGATAAGCCGGAGAGACCTAATCCAAAGACTGCAATCTTTTGATTTTTTAATCCCCGAACATATGAAGATAAATCAATCATCGTTTAACGCAGCTTCAGCGTTGATAAACCAATCAGTGCCAAGATCATCGCAATGATCCAAAAACGTATGACAACCGTTGGCTCTGACCAGCCCTTTTTCTCAAAATGGTGATGGATTGGGGCCATACGAAAAACGCGTTTTCCTGTTAATTTAAAAGAAACGACTTGCACAATCACGGAGACCGTTTCCAAAACAAAAAGGCCGCCGATTATTGCTAAAACTAATTCATGCTTTACTACAACGGCAATCGCACCAAGGCCTGCCCCCATGGAGAGTGATCCTGTATCACCCATAAAAACCATCGCTGGGGGGGCATTAAACCATAAAAATCCCATCCCTGCGCCAATGAGCGCACCGCAAATAATCGCCATCTCACCCGTTCCCGCAACAAAATGGATACCAAGATAATCAGAATAAATGGCATTTCCCACAAGATAACTAATCAATCCGAAACAGGCGGCTGCAATCATGACTGGAACAATTGCAAGGCCATCAAGACCATCTGTTAAGTTCACCGCATTCGACGCCCCAACAATCACGAGCGCCGCAAAAGGAAAGAATAAAAGACCAAGAGGTATCAGCAAATCCTTAAAAAATGGCAACGCAAGACCCGTTGCATCAGCAGGATTTGCTTCAGTAGTGAAATGGACATAAGCATAAACAGCTGCAAATGACACCAGCAGTTCTAGCCCCAAACGCACTTTACCAGGAACACCATTATGGGAGCGCTTTGTTAGCTTGGCATAATCATCCAAAAATCCAATGACACCAAAGGAGATAATCACAAAGCTAACAATCCAAACATAAGGATTTGTTAAATCAGACCAAAGAAAAACAGCAATTCCTGCAGAAATTAAAATCATAAGGCCGCCCATAGTCGGCGTTCCTGCTTTTTTAAAATGCCCTTCTGGCCCATCTTCGCGGATGGGCTGGCCTTCTTTTTGTTTTTTCTTGAGCCACGTAATCATTCTTGGCCCCACTAAAAAACAAAGAATCAGCGCTGTCATAATCGCGCCACCTGTGCGAAACGTAAGATATTGGAATAAATTAAACGCACTAAACTGATCTGCAAGCGGATAGAGGAAATGATAGAACATAGTTGGCTTTCTTTTGACGAGTAACGTTTAGGTATTAGTTGCTTTTTTAAATTTAACAGGCAAAGCGCGCAGCGCCTCAACAACCACGCCCATTTTACTTCCCAGTGATCCTTTGACCATGACAACGTCACCCGGAATAAGGACATCAGGTACAATTTCGGCAAGTTCCTTACTTGTATTTTTATGCGCCCCGCGTTGATTAGCAGGCAACTGATCGTGTAGGTTTTTCATATCTTTACCGCAAGTGTAAACAAGATCAATTCCCGCCGCTTTTATGGGTAACGCCAAATCAGCATGGAGCTTAGCACTATCCTTACCAAGCTCTAACATATCACCAAGGATAGCAATACGCCTACCGCCGCGCCCTGGATCAACAAGCGCCAGCACTTTAAATGATGCATTCATTGACGCAGGTGACGCATTATAGCTTTCATCAATTAAAGTAATTGGATTATGAGGTTCCCCGATATCTAATTTTTCACGCTTACCACGCCCCATAATCGGCTCTTGGCGTTCTATGGCTTTTGCCGCTTTTTGAACATCCGCGCCTGCAAGCTTAACTGCCAATAAAACTGCCATCGCATTTTGTGCAATATGACGCCCTGCAATTTGCAAAGTAAAGCTTACTTCCTCATCCAAAATCTTGGCTTTAACGCGCGACCCGTTTGCAGCCTCAAGACAATCAAGCAAGCGCGCTTGCGCCATTTCATTTTCACCAAAAGTGGCAACATTTAAGTTTTTGGCGAGCGCCTTTTCCTTTAATTTTTCAAACTGCGGAATATCCGAATTAAGAACAGCGTAGCCGCCCTCTTGAACGCCATCAAAGATTTCTGTCTTAGCATCCACGATTCCATCAAGGCCATTATCAAAATGTTCAATATGGACTGGTGCTATCGTTGTAATAATAGCAATGTGCGGTTTCACCTGATTGGTCAGCGGTGTAATTTCATTAGGGTGGTTCATCCCCATTTCAAAAATGCCGAAATCTGTCCCCGCATGCATATTGGACAGTGAAAGCGGCACACCCCAATGATTATTATAACTTTTGATGCTCGCATGTGTTTGCCCCTGGGTATCAAGCGCTGTAGCGAGCATCTCTTTCGTTCCAGTTTTACCAACACTACCCGTAATGCCAATCACTTTTGCACCAGTTCGTTCACGGGCAAAGCGCCCTAAATCCTGCATAGCCTTTAAAGTGTCATCAACAATAAGAAGGTTTTTTGGGTCAACGCCTTCAACAGCCTTTGAGACAACAGCGCAAACAGCCCCATTTTCAATAGCTTTTGCAACGTAATCATGACCATTACCTGTGTCACCTTTAAGCGCAATAAACAAATCGCCTTTTTTAACAGTGCGCGTATCAATTGATACACCATAAGCGTGCCATTCCCCTGACGCTTTACCACCTGTGGCTTTTACTGCCTCTGCCGATGTCCAGATCATATTTGATTGCCGCATTATAATTTTCCCTGATTAAGGTTTTTAATCGCTTTTTCGACTTCTTCGACATCATCAAAAGGAAGCACTTTATCTGCAATTATTTGTCCTGTTTCGTGCCCTTTACCAGCAACAAGCAAAACATCCCCCTGCTGTAAATTCTGAACGCCCCACTCAATCGCTTTGGCACGATCACCAATTTCTATGGCATCAGGCGCGCTAGATAATATCTCTTTGCGAATATCTTCTGCTTGCTCATAACGCGGATTATCGTCTGTAACGACAACGATATCAGCAAGATCATGAGCAATTTTCCCCATGATAGCTCTCTTACCTGCATCACGATTACCTCCGCACCCAAAAACACAGATCAGACGATTTTCAGTGTGCGGACGTAGTGTTTTTAAAACAGTTTCAAGCGCAGCAGGCTTATGTGCATAATCTACATAAACTGCGCCTTTTGTATGATCACCCACCAATTGCAAACGCCCTGGAACGCCGCGTAATTTCTCAAGCAAAGGCACATATTTTTCTGGCGTGTTATCTTTAGCAAGCACAAGCCCCAGGGCACAAAGGGCATTCATAACTTGGAAATCGCCAACAAGCGGAAGCGTTAAAGAGTAATCAACGCCATAAACTGAAATATTTATAGCCTGTCCATCTGGAATAGGCATACGTGATTTGACCGTAATATCGGCATCATGATGGCCAACGGTGATAATTTTAACACCACGTTTTTCACATATCTTAATGAGACGCTGCGCATATTCATCATCAATATTTATAACTGCAGTGCCGTCATTTTTAAGAATCTCAGAGAACAAACGCGCTTTGGCTTCAAAATATTCATCCATATCTTTATGATAATCCAGATGATCACGCGATAAGTTCGTATATGCGGCAACATCAACATGCACGCCATCAAGGCGATATTGATGTAAGCCATGACTTGAAGCCTCCATCGCCAAATGCGTCACACCGACAGAAGCCAAATCAGCAAGTTCCGCATGAAGCCCTTCAGAATCTGGTGTTGTTAAGCGCCCATAACGACGAATACCAGGGCCACTTACACCAAGCGTACCAAGGGACGCGCAGCTTGTAATCCCTGACAAATGCCACAACTGCTGTGTAAATGAAACAGTAGAAGTTTTACCGCTTGTGCCTGTAACGGCAACAATATTTTCTGGCTGAAGCTTATAGAATTTGCTCGCTATTTTAGCAAAGTCTTTACGAGTGTTACTTGTTTTAAGAACAATAATATCATCACTGATTGCGGGGATAATTGCCTTTTCATGAACCAATAAAACAGTTGCCCCATGATCAATCGCATCGGCAATATATTTTGCCCCATCTTCTTTGCTACCTGGAAGAGCTCCAAACAAAAATCCTTTTTTTACAAGGCGACTATCAACAGTAACGCCACTTATTGTGGCGTTTTTGTCTGTTTTTAAAATACCATCAATTAAATTAGTAAGTTGCAAGTTTCTTTTCCTCTTTAATTTGTTCTTTTGTTTTCACGTAACGCAGTAAGCTCTCTTCAATGCGGGGCTCACCTTCCACAGGTGGAATTTTTAAAATTGAAGCCATAGACGCAATAATATTCTTCACGGCAGGCGCAGCAACCCAGCCGCCAGTGGCATAGCCATAGGTTTCTTTTATCCCTTGAGGCTCATCAACCATCACATACACAACGTAATGCGGGTCATTGGATGGAAAGACGCCAACGAAAGACGAAATCAGGCTTTTTTTGTTATATCCACCAACGCCCGGTTTTTCTGCCGTTCCTGTTTTTCCACCAACCAAGTATCCAGGAACGTCGGCTTTACCGCCTGTGCCTTCTGTAACAGTCAGCCTCAAAAGCTGGCGCATTCTATGTGATACCTCGGGAGAAATTAAACGTAGTTTTTGGTCAGGCATTGACCGTTTATTGTCATCACCAAGGCTTTTTTTGTTCAAAATAAGGGTGGGCTGTACGTAATTGCCACCATTCACGATAGAGGCTACCGCGCTTGAGAGTTGAAGCGGAGAAACAGCAACGCCATGCCCATAAGACGCCGTTAAAGTGTGTAGATCACGCCACGGGCTTGGGACAATAGGTTTGCCCACTTCTCCTATTTCAATCTTAGATTGATCGAGAAGTCCTAGGTCGTTATAAAAACTTTTTAATCCCTCTGTACCAACTTCCTCACCCATCAGAGCAGAGCCAATATTGGAAGAATGCATAAAAACTTCAGGTAATGTTAGGACGCGTTTTTGGCCGTGGTAATCACTAATCCTAAAACGACCACGCTTTAAAGATTCCCGCACATCAAATGTTTGATGCATATTCCCACCAGTTTTTTCTAGCAAAGCGGCTGTTGAGAAAATTTTAAAAGTGGAACCAAGTTCATAAACACCTAGAGACACACGGTTAAACTTCGCATTGTCTTGCGCTGTTTGGTAATCTAGCGGATTAAAATCGGGCAAGGATACTGCCGCCAACACAGAGCCATCGCGCACATCCATAATGACACCAGCGCCACCTTTAGCATGATGTTTTTGCATTTGCGCAGCAATCTCACGGCGTAATACATGTTGAATACGCACATCAATTGTTAAAGCCAGCGGCTCTTGCGCATTATGAAGCAATTCATTAAACGATGCTTCAACGCCAGAGAGCCCCTGCCCATCAATACCACTATAGCCAAGAACATGACCGCCCAACTCCCCATGAGGATAGACACGATGATCTTCAAATTTAAAATTTAAAGCCGGCGATCCAAGCTGCAGAATCGCTTCTTGTTCTTGGGGTGTTAGATTTCGCTTGATCCAAACAAAGCGATTTTTACCTTGCAGTTTTTTTAAAACATCACCATAAACCAAGTCTGGAAAAATATATTTTAAGTCCTGAGCTAGCTTGGCAGGGTCTAAAACCATTTTAGGATCGGCATGTAAAGAAGACACTTCTAATGAACGTGCCAATAAGACGCCATTACGATCAACAATATCAGCGCGGCGTTTTTGTTTTTCTTCTGGGCGATATTCTTCGTACAAAGAGACTTCCTCGCCTTTATTCATCATCACCCCTTGAATGACCATGACATCAACGGATCGAGCCACAACGATTAAGTAACAAACAACAAAGACCGCGCTCATCATAACGATACGCCCGCGCGCTTGCTCTAATGCCCCGCTACGCACACCAACCATGTGCAATTTTTTACGCTGAAAAAGGCTCATCGCTCACCTTCCGTATCGGCTATCAAACTATTTACAACATCATTAAAGCGCTGTTTATCAACAGTGGATGGCACAGTAAGGGTTTGCGAACTTACACCCGCTGCAGGCTCAATACGAACGAGGCTAGCAGGCTTTATTGTTGGAACTATGGGCGCAATCGGTTCAGGTATCTCACCAACTTTGCTCATAATTCCGATACCATTTTCGTTGGCTGTTTCATCCATACCAACACCTTGCTTTGCCAATTTTTCAAGACGTATAGGACTATTGAGGTAATCCCATTCTGTTGAGAGGACGCGAATTGTTTCTTGTTCTTGGGCGAGCATATTACGCGCCTCATAAATATGACGCTCTTTATCCTGCACAGATTGTGACGTCCAAAATAAAATTGCCCCAAAGAAAAAGGCAAGAGCCAAATGAAAGAGAGACGATATCCTCATAATTAAGCAGCCTCCTTTTGCATAGATGGGGCAGAGGTACGAACAGCAACACGCATCTTGGCTGAGCGAGAGCGTGCGTTTTCTTGAACTTCTTCATCAGAAGGCAGTATAGCTTTACGCTTTATGAGCGTAAAAGAGGGGGAGATCTCCTCGATGATATTGGGGAGATATTTTGAAGGATTAGGCATACGACCAGAACGCTCATTTAAGAACGCCTTGGCGATACCATCTTCGAGGGAATGAAAGGATACAACAACAAGTCGCCCGCTCTCATGGAGTAATGTTTCGGCAGCGTCCAATCCACGCTCTAATTCGCCAAGCTCATCATTAACCGCAATACGCAGTGCCTGAAACGTGCGCGTTGCAGGATCAATTTTATCTTTAGGAGAGCGTGGCACAACAGAACGAACAATATCCGCAAGCTCTAAAGTTGTTTGTATTGGCGCTTGAGCGCGGCGCTCAACAATACGTTTTGCGATACGGCGCGATAAACGCTCTTCACCATAACGGTAAATGACATGAGCCAGATCCTCTTCTTTATACTCATTGACAATATCCGCCGCTGTGATGCCAGATGTCATATCCATACGCATATCAAGCGGTCCATCAACCTTAAACGAAAAACCACGCATTGCTTGGTCGATTTGCATAGATGACACACCAATATCAACGACAAAACCATGGACAGCTTTATAAGGTGTTTTAGACATCAAAGACACAGCATCGCCAAAACAACCTTTCAAAAAAAGAAAGCGCGCGCCAAACTCTTTTTTTAATTGGTCCGCCGTTTGCTCAACGGAGGGATCACGATCAATTGCAATCACCGTGCAATCAGCGCTTTCTAAAATTGCGCGACTATAACCGCCTGCGCCAAAAGTACCATCAAGATAAACCTCACCATCTTGTGGTTTGATCGCGGCAAGAACATCGTTCAGCATAACGGGATAATGCGGAGAACTAGTCATGAGCACCCGCTTTTGCTTTATTATTTTTCGGAACAGTCAAACCCGATTTGGATACAGTTTTGCGTGCTTCTATGCGGCGCTTATCAAGCGCCTGAGGATTCCAGATTTGAAATTTTGGCCCCAGACCAACAAAAGCAGCCTTATCATTAAGAGCCGCAAACTCAACCAACTCTGGCGATAAAATAATACGCCCATCCCCATCAAGAGGAAGTTGAACCGCTTCGGCAAAAATAGCCGTCGCCAAATCATCTTGCTCGCTTGAGAACAAATCAAAATTATCAAGGCGCTCGCCAAGCTCTTCCATATAAGAATAAGCAAAGCCCTCAAGGCAGGCAAAATTATTAGACCGAAAAAGAACAACACCTTGAAAGCTCTGATCACTAAGCGCCGCACGAAAGCCTGAAGGAACGGACACACGCCCCTTCTTGTCTACTTTATTAATATGCGTTGATAGAAATAGAGGCATTCTCTATGGCGTCTTTCTCGATAATCCTTTTTAAAACGGCGCGATATCTGCGCCACACAGCAATACTTTAAGCGGTAAATCTCCCCAAGAGAGGAAATTCATGGATATCTATGGAATATCATGGAAAAACATGGATCGTCAATGAAACCCTGCGCCCAAAGCCGTTTCATTCACAAATAAAATAAAAAAAGTGAAATTAGTTGAAATTTCAAATTTTATTTTTCATAAATAATAAAATGGCCGATTCGCAGAATTCTGCGAAAAGCGCATAGTTATTATGACAAAATATCCTTTCAAAGGATAAAATTTCCTAACCCATTGTTTTAACTCACTTTTTTTGAAAATAATGCTTGTGTTATGAAAATTGTTATGGTAAATCTATACACGCTTAAGGAAACAACTAATCTGTGTAAGGGGAAAATACATTATGATTACAGCATTACTTATCATGGTCTTGGCAATTAACGGCGGTCTTTATGCTGGTACAATTGTTTATTCAGCACATAAATCTGCTGATTTTGAAAAGACGATGACTTTTATTCGTTAATCGAAACAAAACACACACCAGCCGACCTCTGTCTTATGGGACAACCTTTGTGGGGGAAGCAAAGAAAAACCGCCAGATCATAACGATTTGGCGGTTTTTATTTATCCAGAGGGCCTATAAGCCGGGTTTTGTACTTTGCAAGGCCGAAACCTAACAAAGCGGCAACCATTCCTCTAGGAGTGCTGTTACCAGCACCCTCAAGCAATCTACCCGAACCACCGAGGGGAAAACGCCCTATGCGCGGTTCCTATTTGATCTTGCTTCCAGTGGGGTTTACCTTGCCAAGTCTGTTACCAGCCTCGCGGTGCGCTCTTACCGCACCTTCTCATCCTTGCCTGTGACCTAAAAGCCCATCGGCGGTTTAAGTTTCTGCAGCACTTTCCGTTGGCTCGCGCCACCCGGGTATTACCCGGCACTGTGTTTTCATGAAGCCCGGACTTTCCTCAGAATGATAATAAATTATCACAATGCGGCTGCCCAGCCTTCTGGATGAAAAGTAAGTATCACAGTTTATGGGGAATAATCAAATGCTCAGCGAGCAAGGCATAAATCCGCCCCTTCGTTTCTGTTGTGACCACGCCTGCTTTCCCATCGCTAAAGACATGCGGTACATAATGACGCTGAAACGCAAGCAGGGATTTTTGAGGGTCATCACATCTATAACCAAAATCAAAAAGGGCCTGAAAAATATCAATACTGTAAGATTTTACACTATCCTCAACAGAAACATCTGGCCAAATACCAACACCCACTTTTGCTAATTCTTCCCAGGGAAAAAGCTCGCCCGGGTCTTCTTTCCGGCTTGGCGCAGTGTCTGAATGTGCCAAAACGCCCTCTGGCTCAATCTGATGACGTACGATAATCTCATGGCATAGATTTTTAACGGCGTAAATTTGTTCTTCGGGAAATACATGGTATCCGTACTCATGCCCTTTATTTACAATTTCAATTCCAATAGAGCGGCGATTAATATCTTTATAGGATTTCCATGCGCCCGCCCCCGCGTGCCAAGCGCGATTTTTCTCATCAACATGCTGATAAATCGTCCCATCCATATCAACGGTATAATGCGCGCTCACTTTTGATTCTATATCTGTTAAACGATCCAGCGCCTCACGCGCAGTTTTCATGCCCGTGTAATGCAAAATAATCAATGACGGTTCAATGCCATAACGATCATCAAAATTGGGGGATGGTTTTTGTATGATGTTTAAGGTCACGATATATCCTTCTCTTTTACATTATAAAGAAGAAGTAATCCTGCAATCCAGAATAAAATGATACTCGCCATACCAGCTTGTTGCGTGCCAAAATACGTTGTCGCCAGACCAAAACAAAGCGGCCCTAAAAATGAAATAGATTTGCCTGTAAAGGCATAAAAACCATAAGCCTGCGTCAATATATGCGGCGGGCTGAGGCGCGTCACCATGGTTCGGCTTGCGGCCTGAACAGGCCCCATAAAAATACCAAGGAATAAGGACAACCCCAAAAAGATATATTTATCTGAGATTAAAAGAATAATTACGCCAATACCTATAAGACCAATAAGCGAATAAATGATCGTTCTTTTTGATCCAATCGCATCGTCTAAATACGCGAATCCAAATGCGCCTAAACCCGCCGTTACATTGAGGGCAATCGCAAATAGGAGGATCTCATTAAAGCTCATCCCAAATTGTCCTGCCGCATAAACACCGCCAATCGCAAAAAGGGTAATTAGGCCGTCACGATAAAGCGCGCTTGCAATAAGAAACATAAAAAGGCTCTTAAACTTACGAACGTTGTGGAAGCTTTCAATAAGCTGTTTGAACCCATCACGAAATGCCCGCGTTAAATTTTCACTCTGTGATGGCTTTTCTTTTGTGAATAAAAATAGCGGCACCATAAACACAAAAAACCAAAGCCCAATAAACGGGCCAATGATACGAATGTGCTCATTATTGTCTGTCGGTAGGTTAAAAAGAGGCTTTATCTCCCCTAACCCTACAAAGCCAAACAAACAAGCCACCAAGGACATCAGGCCGCCAATATAACCCATGCCCCACGCCCAGCCCGAGAGCCGCCCCTTCATTTGCGGCGGGGCAACGGACGGCAGCATGGCGTTATAAAAAACTTGCCCTAGCTCTAACCCCAAATTCGCAATCCCTACCATTATAAGAACAAAAATAATATTCTTTGATCCATCGGGGTTTTCTGAAAACCACAACATCGACGTGGCAATAATACAAACCATAGAGAAAAAGAAGATCCATCGCTTACGACTACCCGCATTATCCGCCACCGCACCCAAAAATGGCGCAAAGAATGCAATCCCCAAACCAGAGGCCGCTATTGCGTAGCTCCATAGGGCGTTACCTGTGGTGTCATCGCCCACAAGTTCTTTCGTGAAATAAACGCCATAAATAAAAGTAATAATAACCGTACCAAAAGCCGTGTTTGCCCAATCGTACAAACACCACGAAAAGGCAGATTTCTTATTAAAAGCAGCGTTGTTTATAGGTTTTGTGGACATTTTCGCAAATATTAATTGACATAACTTTATAAAAAGGTTAATAAATCGTTAACTCAAATCATTACTACTCTGTTTGGAGCTATCTCGCCAGCTTGGCATCGATATCTGTAAGGAGAGTATTACAGGGAAAAAAGGGGATCGCAATGAAACGCGCCATTCTATTGACAATTGTTACACTTATCGGCCTAACCATTGGCTCATCACTTCAAACACAAGCGAGCACTGCACCTGATTATCTTGCGCTTATTAGTGAAAAGAACAAAACAATGTCTTCTTTATTAGAAGATCGCTCAAACATGCAAGAAACAATCACTTTTTTGCACCAGCACATTAGCGAAACCGCGACATTTGAGATGAGCATGAGCAACACAACAATGCCAAAAGACATGCTGCAACAAAACATCAAGATGTCAAAAGCAGACTATATTAATACTTTTATTCACGGCACACATTATGTTGATGACTATGAAGTTTCTATTGAAACTATCGCTGTACAGCCTGCAAATGACGGTAAATCAGTTATCTCACAAGAAATAATGACTGAACAAGGCGTAGCCCTGAACCCAAACGATGTTAAAGAAGCAGGTAAAGCATTCATTAGCACAACAAAATGCATTACGACGCATAAAATTGAGGGCGAAAAAGCCGTTGCTGTTGATGCAAAATGCCACACAAACACAAGTTTTGTAAACGATATCTAAACTTTTTATAATTTTTTTTATAGCTGTAAACTACAGCCCATAAAGGTTTTATATCCCTCGCATAAATTAATGCGGGGGATTTACTTTTCCGTAACCTTTTCCGTTTAATCTTTTTTGTGGGGTTAATAAATCACATATCTAACAAAGGAGAGAAATATGAGATACCTAACATTACTTGGCGCAGTAGCGACCGTAGCACTAGCAGGACCAGCACATGCTGGAGAACGTATGTCAGTTAGTGAAGTGCATAGCTTCATCGCTGGCCTTAACACAGCGATTAATAGTCCAAGTCTTTTAGACAGTCGTAATCAACTTGATCGTCTGATCGCTTCACACGCATCATTTGAAAACAACGTGAATGCAACTGTTCTTCCACATCACACATGGGTCAATAATGCATATTATTATAATAACTATGCTTATCGTTATCCATATGCAGCGCATCCTTATGCAAAAACTGGCTTTCAGGCAATGGGCAAGTGGGACAACATTTCTTTGATCGAAACAAAGAAACGCACCATTCCGGGCTATAAAGCACAGTTTGAGCTTGGGTCACTCACAATGTCACCAATGGCCGATACGGCGGTTGTTGATGTTGACTTGAAAGAGTTCAGCCTGACATATGCTGCGGGTTACGCACCATATTACTACACACATAGTAACCTAAATGGTCATTCAAAGTGTAAGATGTACATCTCTAAAGACAACAAGCGTGTTGCTCTAGATCGTCTGTACTGCAATACAAATACGAACTTACCGCTTTAATTTAAGCCTAGGTTAAAAAAATATAATCAATTAAAGAGGGCTTTTTGCCCTCTTTTTTTGTATCCTTTATTGTAGTGTGAACGAATAGACAAGTATGAAACATATTATATCTTTTATTATCTTTTTATCCATGACGGGGGCATTCTTATTCATGAACCCCTTACAACTAAGGAGTATGGAAGTGAGCCAAACCGTTCAAGACACAATACCAGAAAATGCCGAAGTCACCACACTGGCAGGAGGGTGTTTTTGGTGTATCGAAAGCGAATTTAGAAGCCTAGAGGGCGTCTTATACACGCGTGTCGGCTACGAAGGCGGCACAACCGATAATCCCACTTATAGAGACATCACAACGGGAAAAACTGGCCATGCAGAGGCCGTTGAGATCTATTTTGACAACTCAAAAATCACTTATCGTGAGCTTTTGGACTATTTTCTTACAAAAGCCCATGACCCAACGCAAAAAGACCGCCAAGGGGTTGATGTCGGCACACAATACCGCTCTGCCATTTTTTACCACGATGAGGCACAAAAACAGGCGGCTGAAGCTGCAATTACCGCCGCAACGCTTTCAAAAGTATGGAAAAACCCGATTGTGACGGAAATATCTCCAAAATCAACATTTTGGGAAGGTGAAGACTATCATCAGCAATATTACGAGAAATATGAAGCCGAAACAGGCCGACCCCACATTCGTGTCTTGCTTAAAAAACAAAAATAATCTGCCAAACCCTCTTCGATATAAAGAACAAATAACTTTATTCGTCCATCCCAATGGGGTAAAAGATGGGCATAATAAAAGGATAGTGTTATGACAGATCTCGCTTACACGGACGCCGTCGCAAAAGAAACGGCCCCTATTTTTAATCTTTTAAAAGATCAATATGACGAAGAGTATTGGGCAACGATCGCCCCTTATATCTTCGAAATCAATACACTAAAAAAAGAAAAAAATGCCGTCATTTTGGCTCATAATTATATGACGCCTGACATTTTTCATGGTGTTGCTGATATTGTTGGCGACTCTCTTGCCCTTGCCCGTGAAGCAGCAAAAACAGATGCCGATATCATCGTCCAATGCGGCGTGCATTTTATGGCCGAAACATCAAAAATTCTCTGTATGGATAAAAAAGTTTTAATCCCTGATTTAAAAGCAGGGTGCTCATTAGCTGAATCTATTACAGCAGCGGATGTTCGTTTACTTCGTGAAAAATACCCAGGCGTGCCGATAGTAACGTATGTGAACACGTCTGCAGAGGTAAAGGCAGAAAGCGATATTTGTTGTACCTCTGGCAACGCTATTAAAATTGTTAATGGGCTTGATAGCGATGAAGTCCTTATGATCCCAGATAAATATTTGGCACAATACACACAAGGCCACACGTCGAAAAAAATCCTAACATGGGAGGGTAGCTGTGAAGTGCATGAGCGCTTTACGGCTGATGATATCCATCAATTCCGTGCACGCTATGAGGGCGTCGTTGTTATAGCCCATCCTGAGTGTCCACCGGAAGTTTTAGCAGAAGCAGACTTCACAGGCTCAACACAACAAATGATCGAATATGTAGAAGGCAAAAAACCTGACCGCGTTGTTCTTATCACAGAATGCTCCATGAGCGATAACATCGCCGCAGTCCACCCGGAGATGGAACTCGTTCGCCCTTGCCAAATGTGCCCACACATGAAGCGTATTACACTACCGAAGATATTAGAGGCGCTTAAAACCGAACAACCTGAGGTCGTCATTGACCCAGAACTTGCCAAACGCGCCCTTATTCCCGTTAATAAAATGCTTGAGATGAGCTAATGATCATCACTGATGATGTTAAGTTATTGGTTGAGATTGCAATACGCGAAGATCTTGGGCAAACAGAGGGCAATCAAACAGGCTTTATTGGCGATATAACAACGCAGTCCACTATTGATCCTGATGATATTATAACAACATCCATGGTGAGCCGCGAAAGAGGTATTCTTTGCGGTGTTGATATAGCCAAATATATTTTTAGTCGCCTTGCCCCTAGTGTTACGCTTAAAACGCATCTTCAAGATGGTGACCCTGTTAAACCAAAAGACCACATATTGACCATTACAGGTAAAGCGCAAGAAATTTTGCAAGCTGAACGCATCGCTCTTAATTTTATGACGCATTTAAGCGGTATTTCCACGCATACTGCGCTTTTTGTAGAGGCCGTCAAACACACTAACGCCAAAATTTTAGACACTCGTAAAACACTCCCAGCTTGGCGCATATTACAGAAGCATGCTGTTAAAATGGGCGGCGGTAAAAATCACCGTATGGGTTTGTATGATATGGTTTTGATTAAAGACAATCATATTGCTGCGGCTGGTGGTATTACAAAAGCGCTAGATCGCGTCGCAAAAGCAAACCCCTATGTGAAAATAGAAATTGAAGTTGATACCCTTGATCAACTCAAAGAAGTTATTGACCATGGTGGCGCCGATATTGTTTTACTTGATAATATGACGCCTGATATTCTGAGAAAAGCTGTTGCTCTATGCGATGGTAAACTCATCACCGAGGCCTCTGGGGGCATTACTCTTGAAAGTGTTGTCCGTGTCGCTGAGAGCGGTGTTGATTATATTTCAAGCGGCGCTTTAACACACAGCGTCAAAGTTTTCGATATTGGTTTGGATGTTTGTTAACCTTACAGTAAACCAAACTGTAAAAACACAATATGAACAACCGCAAAAATGTAATACCCACCAAGCTGATAGGATGTGTCAATCGCAACCGCCTCAAATGGATATCCTGTATATAGCGCGCCCATTAATGCTGGTGGCATAGCAAATGCAACCCAAAGCAAACATGACAGTGCAAAATAGCCTGCCGCTGAGTGAATCCCTAAAAACTGAGCGATAAAGGCATAAAAACAGGCCGATAAAATCCATAAGAACATTGAAGAAGCATATAAAAGCGCAGATTTTGTTTGGTCTGTTTTTTTAATACCCCGCGCAGCAGCCCATTGTTTGCCCATAACTTTTTGGTGATACCAAACTAGCCCTAAAGCAAAAGCCAGTACCCCTGAGATAATGAAGGCTGGAAAACTAATTTCTAAATTGGCAAGCATAAAGCCTCGCAGTTTTAATGTGTCTAAGGAAGTTATACGCCAGAAAAATTACCAAAAAGTTTACAAACTATACCTTCAAATTAGTATAACCCATTAACTGTGACGCTCAACCATCAATTTTTTAATCTCAGCAATTGATTTTGCAGGATTAAGATCTTTCGGACACGAATTGGTGCAATTCATAATCGTATGGCAACGATAGAGTTTGAAAGGATCTTCAAGCTGATCTAGCCGCTCACCCGTTGCTTCATCGCGGCTATCCGTAATCCATCGCCATGCATTGAGTAAAATAGCAGGGCCCATAAACTTATCTGAATTCCACCAATATGACGGGCATGATGTTGAGCAACAAAAACATAAAATACAACCCGATGGCCCTTTTCCATCATCACCATTCAACTTTTGGGCATCTTCTGGGCTTTGAAGACGCTCTTTAGTCGGCGTGGGGCTGTCTGTTTTCATCCACGGCTCAATGGACGCATATTGCGCATAAGCATGATTTAGATCAGGGACAAGGTCTTTAACAACGGGCATATGCGGCAAGGGTCTAATCTTTACATCCCCTTTTACCTCATTAATCGGCTTGAGACATGCGAGCGTATTACGCCCATCAATATTCATCGCACAGGATCCACAAATCCCCTCACGGCATGATCGGCGGAATGTTAGCGTGCTATCAACCTTATCTTTAATATGAATAATCGCGTCCAAAACCATTGGGCCGCATTCATCAAGATTAATCTCATACTCATCCATACGCGGATTTCCATCCTGTTCAGGATTCCAACGATAAACGGAAAACGTCTTTTTATTTTTTACATCTTTCGCCGCAGGGTATTTTTTACCCTTACCGTTTACTTTTGAATTTTTTGGTAATGTAAATTTAGCCATAATCTATTCCCTTTATATCCCCTACCCTAGTAAACACGCGCTTTTGGCGGCACTGCTTCAACTTCATCCGTCAATGTGTGAAGAATAACAGGGCGATAATCAATTGTTGTCCCCCCTTGTTCATCAACATAGGTCACAGTATGTTTCATCCATTCATCATCATTACGCTCGGTAAAGTCTTCACGTGCATGTGCCCCGCGGGACTCTTTACGGTTTGCCGCAGACGATAAAGATGCCACTGCTTGATACAGCAAGTTATCAAGCTCCAGAGTTTCGACAAGATCAGTGTTAAAAATCATCGACTTATCGCCAACTTTTAGATTGTCGCGTTTGTTGAATATCTCAACAATTTTTCTATGCCCCTCTTCTAGAACATCGCCTGTTCTAAAAACGGCGGCATGCTCCTGCATAGTTAACTGCATTTCACTGCGCAGATCAGACGGGCTTAGATCGCCCTCGTTATGACGGAATTTATCAAGGCGCACCAGAGCGTGCGTCCCATCAAATCCCTCTTTAAATGATTTGTGCGGCATGTTTGGCGTTACTGTTTCTGCGGCGCGTATAGCGGCAGCGCGGCCAAAGACAACCAAATCAAGCAAGGAGTTCGACCCCAAACGGTTTGCGCCATGCACTGACACGCAAGCGCTCTCCCCAATCGCCATAAGCCCTGGCACAATATTATTCGGATCTTTTGGTGTCGGACGCAATACTTCTGTACGGAAATTGGTTGGAATACCGCCCATATTATAGTGAACAGTCGGTAAAACAGGGATAGGCTCTCTCGTCACATCAACGCCCGCAAAAATTTTTGCGGTTTCGGCAATGCCCGGCAATCTTGATTGAATTACTTTTGGATCAAGATGCATCAAATTAAGGTGAATGTGATCTTTCTTCGGCCCAACGCCGCGCCCTTCGCGAATTTCTATTGTCATAGAACGCGATACAACATCACGTGAAGCAAGGTCTTTCGCGCTTGGCGCGTAACGCTCCATGAAGCGCTCCCCTTCTGAGTTGGTCAGATAGCCCCCCTCACCGCGCACCCCTTCGGTAATCAAGCAGCCTGCGCCATATATTCCTGTGGGGTGAAACTGGGTGAACTCCATATCTTGGAGCGGCAGCCCGGCACGAGCAACCATTCCGCCGCCATCACCTGTACAGGTATGCGCAGAGGTACAAGAGAAATACGCACGACCATAACCACCTGTTGCCAAAATTGTTTGGTGTGCCTTAAAACGATGAATTTTTCCATCATCCAAATTCCACGCCATCACACCGATACAGGCACCATGTTCATCCATAATGAGATCAAGCGCAAAATACTCAATAAAGAATTGCGCCTTGTGTTTCAAAGATTGCTGGTAAAGTGTGTGTAACATCGCATGGCCAGTGCGGTCTGCGGCAGCGCAAGTACGCTGTGCCGTACCCTTGCCGTAATGTGTTGTCATGCCGCCAAAGGCACGTTGGTAAATTTTTCCCTCTGCCGTTCTTGAAAAGGGCACGCCATAATGTTCAAGTTCATAGATCGCAGGGATCGCCTCGCGGCACATATATTCAATGGCGTCTTGATCACCGAGCCAATCAGACCCCTTAATCGTATCATACATATGAAAGCGCCAGTCATCCTCACCCATATTCCCTAATGCTGCAGAAATGCCGCCTTGCGCCGCAACAGTATGCGAACGCGTTGGGAAAACTTTAGAAATAATGGCTGTGTTCAATCCTTTTTCAGCGCAACCAAAACCAGCGCGAAGCCCCGCACCGCCCGCTCCAACAACAACCACATCATATTCGTGATCGACAACTTCGTAATTTCCAACTTTTGCTTCTGACATATTTTTAGACCCTTAAACCCCTATACCCTTAAATTCCTGATGAAAGCGCGACCTTTAATGTCGCTAAAATTGTGCTAAGCCCCAACACAAAAAAGAATAATTTCATGCCCACAACAATGATGATACGCGCAACTTTGCATGACACATAATCCTCAAAAACAACCTGAAGCTCGAGCGCAAAATGTTTAAAAACAGAAATAACAAATAAAATAATAAGCACAACACTAATCGGATTTGCAACCCAAGCCATAAAGTCATCATAACTTGCCCCGCGCAGTGTTATCACCGAATACATCACCCATAAAACAAGCGGTATATTCGTCAGCGTCGTAATATTATGAGCGATCATGTGATGTGTTCCATGATGCGATGAGCCTAAGCCTTTTGCTTTTGCTAAGGGTGTCTGAATTGAATTACTCATTGGCCGACTCCTCAACTGTTGTTGTACTCACTGGCGATGAAACTGAGTGATTAACCGTTACATTCCAGAGTCCTAGCGTCGCAATAGCAGAAAGGGCTAAAACAATGTTACCTGATAAAATCCCCGCTTTTTCATTCACACCCAGCCCTATCGCCCAGAGAAAATGACGAATGCCATTACCAATATAAAAGAAAATCGCAAACGCCCATACAAGGGCCAAATACTTGACTAAGGGAAATGCAAAAAATATCTGCGTTTTTGCCAATAATTCTGGATTAAAAACAAGAGTGACAAACCAAATACATGTCACAACCATAGTTGCGGCCAGTCCGATACCGACCATCCGCCCCGCAATAGACATAAGGGCGTTGTAAGGTAAGCGGTAAGTTTGCAAATGCGGCGATAAAGGCCTTTTTGATTTTATTGTGATATCCGTCATATTTTTCTCTTTGTTGGACTCTATTATATCGGTGGGAATCAACTTGAAACAAGTTAATTATGTTTAACAGACTTGAGTATGAAAATGAAGCCACAGCTTGGCATCATTTTCATTTATTCAAATCGAGGACCTACATATACTCTTTGATCAAGACCTCGGCGATTTGAATAGCGTTTAACGCCGCGCCTTTACGTAAGTTATCTGACACACACCAGAAATTAAGACCGTTTTCAACGCTATAATCTTTGCGGACACGCGAAATAAAGACATCATCTTCACCTGAAATTTCGGCGGGTGTTATGTATTCCATATCGCTATCAACATCAATGACGGTCACGCCGGGCGCATCGCGCCATAAGCGCATGGCTTCTAGGGGTTTGATACCTATATCTTCAAATTCAACGCTAATCATTTCTGAATGTCCGATAAAGACCGGCACCCGTACGCAGTTCGCGCAGACTTTGATCGCAGGATCCAGGATTTTTTGTGTTTCCACAACCATTTTCCACTCTTCCTTCGTTTGCCCATCATCCATAAATTTATCAATTTGGGGAATAACATTAAACGCGATTTGCTTTGGAAAAATCTCGATATTTGGCTTGTCATTCATAAAGAAATGGCGCGATTGATTGAATAACTCATCCATTGCCTCTTTACCCCCGCCAGAAACGGACTGATAAGTTGATACAACAACGCGCTTGATTTTTGCAACATCATGAAGCGGTTTAAGTGCCACAACCATCTGAATTGTAGAACAATTGGGGTTTGCTATAATGCCTCTCTTTGTGTGACCTGCTATCGCCTCAGGATTAACTTCTGGCACAACCAACGGCACGTCTGGATCCATACGAAAATGGCTTGTATTATCAATCACCACCGCGCCAGCCTTGCCCGCAATCGGCGCAAATTCGGCTGAAATCGCCGCGCCAGGGGATGACAGCACAATATCTGTGCCCTTAAAATCGTATTTACCAAGGTCTTGCACCTTAAGGTCTTCATCGCCAAAAGATACTTCCTTACCCACCGAGCGCGCAGAGGCCAGAGCCACAACATCGCTCACAGGGAAATTGCGCTCATGCAAAATATTGAGCATTTCGTGCCCCACATTCCCTGTTGCACCGACAACGGCTACTTTATAACTCATTTCTATAATCCTTTAGTGTGTGGCGTCATGGCTATGATATGGCCAGATAAAGACGCACTTTCTTATTCTCGTTATACGCTGTATTATATAGGGCATTCGCCGTCCCACCTCAACACCTCAAAGCCAAAATGACTGATAAAAACGACACTATTAAAGATTTGCAGCGCGCCGTTAAAAAAGCGGACGCGCTGGCTGAACAAAAATCGAACTTTTTGGCGACAATGAGCCATGAGATTAGAACGCCGATGCAGTCTATTTACGGCTTACTTGAGCTGATTGAATATGAAAATCCTGATGATACTGTCTTGAATATGGCTCAAACAGCCAAGCAATCAGCAAGCGGCTTGCTTGAAATCCTCGATGATATTCTCGATTTCGCCAAAATGGACGCTGACAAAATGGAACTTGATTTCTTTGAAGTGCCCATCCGCACTTTAGCGCGCGGTATTAACGAGGCGATGGCGGTTAAAGTACAGGGAAAATCTGTTGAGCTGCTAGACGATATTGATGGCAATGTCCCTTTTGTGATTGTTGGAGACCCCAAACGTCTGCGTCAGGTCATTATGAATCTTATGAGTAATGCCCTAAAATTCACAAGCCAGGGGTCTGTGACAATCAAGATCACAAAAGTCAGTGATGAAAATGACTTACCACCGCCAAAACTTATTTTACGCTTTGAAATCAATGATACAGGAATGGGTATGAGCCAAGAAGTCGCCGACAAGCTCTTTGCGCCATTTACTCAGGCTGATAACTCCACCAGCCGTAAATTTGGGGGGACAGGGCTTGGTCTATCCATATGTAAAAAACTCGTAGAGCTTATGGGGGGTCAAATAGGCGTCAACAGCATTGAGGGACAAGGATCGAGCTTTTGGTTTGAAATACCCACCGAAGAGGTAAGCACAGAGGCCACAAATTTCGACATGCCCAATTTAGAGGGCATCTCCATCTTATCCGTCGAAGATCACCCCATGGGCGCAAAAGAGATTGTCAAATCCATGCGTTCCATGGGCGCCACTATTGAAAGCTGCCCAACCTACGCCGAAGGATTAGAGTTGATCAAACGTCGCCCCTTTGATGTGGCCATTATCGACCAAGGGCTCCCTGATGGACTTGGCCTTAATCTTATAAGAGAGATTATGGAAGTGCGCCCTTTTATGGGTTTAATCATGTATACCGTCCGCGATGACGCGGGACTTCAACATACCTTGCAGACTTTGGGCGTAACCTATCTTACCAAGCCTGCCAGCCGTATCGGTTTAGGTGAAGCTGTTAAAGACGCCGCCAGCAAGGCAACGAAAATAGAAATTAGCGGCCCTACAAAACTTCTAATCGCTGAAGATACTGAAACGGTTCGTCACGTATTAAGAAAGCAGCTTGATAATATTGGGGCGCAGGCCACCTTTGTAGAAAATGGTAAAGAAGCCTTAAAAGCGGTCCGTAGCGGTGAATACGGTATTTTACTGACCGACCTCCATATGCCTGAAATGGACGGGTATGGTGTTATTGAGGAAATACGTAAAGATGACAAAGCCCTTGATCGTCACTTTCCCGTAATCGCCCTTACTGCCGATGTACAGATGGCACAACGGCAAGTTTATATGGCACATGGTTTTGATGAATGTTTATTAAAACCCGTCTCTTTGGGGCAATTTAAACGCCTTCTCATTCGATGGGGTCTATTGAAAGAGAGCGATCATCAGACATTAGCAATAGACCAGAGCGATAAAGCGAGTGGAGATTTAACAGCCATAGATAAAGACGCCGTTATCAAACAAATGGGAGCATGGGATGATAGCGTTATCGCCATGTTAAAAATGTTTCCCGCCATGGCGCAACCAATTGTCGATAAAATCAACAAGGCCGCAGAAGATGAAAACAGGCATGACCTTACTGAAGCCGCTCATAGCCTTAAAGGCGCGGCAAAATCTGCTGGAGCAAGCATGTTAGGAAATTCGGCAGGAAAGTTACAAACTGCGTCTGAGAGTAATTTAGACTTCAAAAATATAGTGATCGATATCAACAAGCATTTTGATGCCGTTAAAATAGAGCTAAGCACGCTTTAATTTTTAAGGGCAACCCACTTCATCACCATCTGCATCACCATTGTAAACGGCGCTGTCATTTGTAATGAGCCATATCCTGAGACAATAAACTTCGTTACATGCTATGTCAGGATTAAAACTTACCAATCCATTACCTAATCCTGCCCCGGGGTCAAACACATCCATCTCACATTCAGAGTATTGATCATCAAGTTTATCCATTGCAGTTTTTAAAAATGCGTCAGTTTTGGTTGTGCGTGTTAAGAAAAAAACACCATCTTGATTATTAAAATATTCCCACTCCTCAAATAATTTTACAGGCGGTGGGAAGAACTTTCCTGAACGCCCGCCAAAAATATCGGCGTGATCGTTACTATCACCAGGGTTACCAGGGCAGAGGATATTACGTACTTGGTCATTTGCCGCCGCGCCACTTTTCGGAGCGGGTGTGAAATAAGCACTAGACGGATTAAGAGGATAAGGTGAGTTATATGAAGGATCACCAATTAATGCCGTATCGCCGCCAGGGTAAGTCAGCACGCATTCTTGGATGGCAGAACGAATAAAATTAATCTGTGAATTAAGCTCTGTTATTGTATTAAACGTATTTTGTGAAGTTGTTTGTTGTGATGAAGGCCGCATAAACGAAGCCGTAAGCGCCGCCAAAAGCGCAATCGCTATAAGAATATAGACAAGCGCGCTACCACTTTGTTTGGTCTTTTCTTTTAAAAAACATTCCAATTTTTATCCCCTTTTGAAAAAAACCCAACCCACCTAAAGGTAGATTGGGTTTTGAAAATCTTTAGCAGACCTACCTTATCTTTCTAAAATAGAAGAATAGAAGACAAACTGTCCGCTTGTACCTAAACTCGGCTCAAAAAAACAGCCTGAAGGCAATCCAGCAAGAACTTTACAAGACCCGCCATCCCCTTCTAACTCATCTGCTGCAGCAGCCTGTGATGCAAAATCTCCAGATGATGAAATGTTTTCTGAAATTTTTGCAGGCGTTCCTAATGTCACCTGCGGTGCTGTAGAAATTTGAAATGTACAACCTGGAGAACTCAAATCCATCCCTATTTCTTCATTCAACCTGCGACATACAGTTGAGGACACACCAGGCAAAAACGCTAGAACATCAGCTGCATCGTCACTAGAGACGCTCCCTCCAGGTGTCAAACCAATTTCAGGGACAAAAAAGTTAGCATTAATGTACCAAGTCCCAGCAGTATTTGTTGCCATAATATCATTAGCGGCATTCTGATATAATGCGCCACCACCACTTGGGTGAAAAAGCTCTACTGTTTCTGATCCACTAATATTTGATGGAGAATTAAACAGCATTGCATCAACAGCTGTTCCCCCCAAGATCATCCGTATAACAGAGGTTCTTAACCCCGCAGGGTATTGTGTCATCGACGCACTACTTAAAATAGAGGTCTCTCTGTCTGCTGAACCCCCGCCAGAACGCGTTGATTGAGTCACCGCATATGACAGCGCCGCAAAGAGCGCCACGGCAATGAGAATAAGAAACAGCACGTTGCCTTGCTCGCTCTTTCTTTGTGTGTTTTTAATTTGCATAGTTACTGAACCCATAATTTTTCTCCAATTTGTCGTATTTAATCATTATTTCTAATGATTTCAAAGCTTAACTTGGTGGTTGTACACTCACTTTGTTAACTTTGAGGGATGCCGCCAGTTTGTGTGTTTTGTCACATTCTCGTCCAACGCATAGTTTTTCTAGTGAAACACGCCATCCCTGCCCCCCATTTTGGACGTGACCGAGTGCTTCTCTAAATTCTGTAAAATTCCTTGTGTTTGTTGCCGTAATAATAACCGTTGAGCCACTGGCGGTAATACTAAGGCCTCGATATATCTCTTTTGCATCAGCAACAAATTTATCAACCGATGCTTTATCAATGGGGACATTATTAATTGTTGGGACATTTGGCTTTAAGGCCTGTGTCTCTTTTAACTCTGCCCGCAGCTCAGTTAACTGTTGCACCTTGACAGCAGTATAAAGCCCCAAAGCTGCGGCCATACCCCATGCAATTGCTGCGGCAATCAAAACCGTTTGGCCTGCATTTTGGGGTAATCTCTCCAAAAACGTGTTTAAATCTGCGGACGCCTTTGGATCCAACAGCTTTTTTAATTTATTAAAATCAAGTGACTTAAAGTCCACTTTACTCTCCAGCGTTTTTACAAACTATTTAAATTGTATATAAAATTGTAACTAAAAAACATTAAGGTCCATTTAGGATTATCAATAATTTATATAAAATTTTATCTAATTTTAACCAACTTACTCTTATTTCTATCGTCTGCCACGCACCCGTATGCGTTTAGAGCCACCCTCTTCAAGACCTAAAACCTCTGCACTTTTCATTGAGCCTGATTTTTCGAGCCCTTGGGGAATAAGCGCCTCCCATGTCAGCGATGATCCTGTGACCTCATACTTCACAAGCGTCCCATCAATTGCCTTTAATTCATCCAGCAATTCTTGAATACGCACCATGTGTTTAATCGTATCGGACTGCAATGCGTCATATGCTTGTAACATCAATCTTTCTGTTACCGTTGTCGTTTCGAGTTTAACGGCCTCAAGATCACGTTGAACAGTATTGGTCAGAACAAATTGAAAAATCAAAAAAGCCAAAATAATAAAGGTGGTCACAACACCAGATAATAAAAGCATTTTCGTTGTCGCTCGGGATAGCTTTTCCGTGTTCAACATTTTGTTTTTCCACGGCACGATATCGGCAATATCCGTGTTAATTGTCACAAAATTGGCATCCATGCTTTGAATACGCGGCAACAAACTTCTTGCTGCGCCTAAGAACACTTGCATACGGCCAGAATCCCCATCCCACCTTAGGGCTGAGGCAATACCTTCTTGCTCATAAAGATAAACAGTTTCTTTATCCCAATACTCGCTATTTCCCGGTAAGGCCGCTGCCAAAGGGCACCAAGTATCTGGGTTTGAGGCCAAGGTCGATGACGCGCAGGCAAGATACCAGCATTTCCCCTCATCGATAGAATACGTGAAATGCACTTTTTCAGTCCCGCAAGCTTGGGACGCCGCGTTCCATACCGTTTCATCTTCCAATCCAGCGATGTGCGGCACAGATCCGCCCACAAGCTCTTGAGGAAGATATGGTTTCAACTCTGAAACAAAACGGTCCGCTTCACCCGCTAAACGATCACTCAGACCCGGGCGCGGCACAAAACGCTGCCGTTTTTCTTCGACAGCGCCTCTAGCTTTATCTGCTTTACTAAATACACCCACGTTAAAGTGCTCCCCCCATGAGTCCGCCCATCATACTATCCATACTCATATTCATAACCGTTAGTGCGTAAATGGCACTTCCAAAGGCTATAGCTAAGAAAACGCCTGTAAGCGCAAAAGCGATCCAGACGATTAAAGAATGTTTTGTCTTTGCCGAACTGGCTCGCATTTCTGCAATTGACTCAACGATTGTAGCAACTTGATCAAGATCAGACAAGCTCGCAAGTTCAAGGCGCTCTCCGCGTGATAGCGGCGCGCGGTCTAGCGCAGAACCAAGCCCAATACCCCGCTCAAGCTCGGCATTTGCCGTTTCCCAATATTTTCTGACCTCAGGAGAACTTGTCGCCTCACCCGCTTGAGCCAGCGCATCATTAATAGGAACATGCCCTTTTAACATTCGAGCACACGCCATCATCGAATCAGAAAAGCCCAAATCGCGCATATAGGACCCAATAAGCGGAATTTTACGGACAATACGCGCGGTCGGCCAATCAACCTTCCCTTTGTTAACATAAAAAGAAAACAAGGCCCAGGCCATGAAAATTGCAGAGCCATACGCAATCCAAATAAGAATATCCCATGTCAGTCCTAAATTACCGACGACCCGTTCATATTCGGCTAATTTATCAGGTTCAGTCGGTTTATTATTTCCAAACCAGCCCAGGACCATTTCTTTACCAGCCGCCAATGATGACACAATTGTGAGCACATCAAAACCAAGCCAGCCCATCGTCCCCATAATAGCGCGCTGGTTTTTCCTTTTCTGGGTAATCGATTGAATAGCGTGCGGGATACCCTCTGAGAGCTTATTGGCTTTTTCAGACGCCGCTAAAATCGCAAGCGTACCAAAATCAAAAATATTGAGCGCCTTCAAGGCGTCAATTACACCAAGGCCTCTGGAGAGCGCTTCGCGTGCAGGAGAGAGAATGTTTTGCCGGCGCGGGCTTGTTTCCGCCTCAATAATACGCCAAAGCGCCACGCCAGGTGACGATACAGATGTGGAGCGAAATTGAATACCGCGTAAAAGCTGAACTTGCCACCAAGTTGAACGCGCCAAAAACCGTTCAATAGCAGATCGTTTGTGCGCCCGTATAGCAATAACGTAGCCGCCTTTTTTATGAACCGCCTCGCGCACGTCATCAATACTAGGAAGATAAAAAGACTCTTCAATCCTTTTAACCCCAGACATGCTATCATACGCTATTTCTGCAATCCATTGCTGCATAATTCCCCTTTATGCCTTTTTATATATCAGAGCTATTCTTCAAGATAAGATCGGGCAGAAACGGGGTCAATTTGTCCGCTTATGACCAAATCAACCAGCCCTTCGCGCCTTGTATGAACAATAACATCATTACACCCGATCAAATCATGCGGATTATTTAAAAGTGCCTCATAAATATGGTTTCTCTGACCAGGACCTGATGTAATCAAAAGCGCGTCAAGTAAAAGTGTTCGACCTGAAATACCCGTTCTATTACACAGATCACAGCCTGAACTATTATGCGTTTTAACTTTTTCGTCACCCGTCAAACCAAATTCTTTAAGTGCCTCAGGGGGCACAACATCTTTTAATATCTTTTTATGGGCACAGCCCTGACACAATGTCCTCACAAGACGCTGGTTTAAAATAGCACGCACCTGCTGTGCGAGTGTGTATGTTGAGGAACGCTCACGCTCAGATGGCATAAGAGATCTCATCCGCTCGAATGTTTGAAGCGCCGTATCGGCGTGAATCGTTGAGATAACGGTGTGGCCAGATTCTGCAGCGCGAAGTGCTGTCTCCACCGTATCAGAATCACGCATCTCACCGATGATAATATAATCAGGGTCATGGCGCATTGAGGCACGAATCAAATCAGCAAAACCGCCCCCCTCTTGGCCGGGGCGAACTTGCCACTGCGTCGAATAACGAAGCTCGTACTCAATTGGATCTTCAATTGTTAAAACATGTTTACGCCGCCGGTCAATTTGCTGAACGCACGCATAAAGCGTGGTTGTTTTACCAGATCCCGTTGGGCCTGAGAGAAGGATAAGCCCCCCGCCCCCCTTAATTTCAGGCGACAAAAGATTAGCCAGATTATCGCCAACGGTTTCATGGCGACGGAATAATTCATCAAAGCCTTTCAAGGCGGCGCGGTCAAGCAAACGCAATGTGATCTTTTCACCATCTTGGGCTTGCGGCCCTGCGGCAACACGGACGTCAATCGTCCGCCCCTGCCAGACAAAACCAAAACGACCATCTTTTGGGGTCACACGATCACCAAAGTTAAGACCCGCATCCCGTTTTAAAAGCGTGGTCAAACGCGCCATCGCCTCGGCAGGTAAAAGATGAATTGGGATAAGATCGCCGTCAATACGATACCGAATCCAGTTCGGCGCATCAGGGTTATTGTCCTGTACCAAGTGAATATCAGATGCACGCATTTGTAAAGATTCTGCCATCATATCGCGTAAGAAACGGTTAAGTAAAAGACCGTTATCAATATCACTAAGCCACATTGACAATGTTTTTTCACAACGATCAGCCGACAAATCATGCACAGAACGCAGCGTATCCAAAAGCTCTGCCCGATCCCACATTTCAGAGACAATCTCATCAACGTGAAATCCGCTTCGCCGCGCTGCTGATAACAGGCTTTCTAGCTGGCGTTCATTGAGATCATTTAAAGGGGCGATTTTCAAGATACCCTCTTGCAGGCCAATTAAATGAATACTTAGCGGTAGCCAAGATTGCACTGGTAAAATAGTACGAAGCTGATCGCCCGTAGCACGGTAGCGCATCCCTTCTTCTTGGTCGCCGCCATCATCAGAAATAGCGCCCGCCATGTCCAAAAGCTGCTCTGTTGAGCGTGACACACCATATTCAAGAAGCATCGCACGCTCACGGTGAACCATATCAAGGTAACGTTCGCGGCCTTCTTTGCTTCTTATTTTACGGCGGTCTGTGGCTTTGCGGCGTTCAACACCAAAAGGGGGGCCTATATTCTTTTTACGACGATCACCGCCGCGGCGTTCTTGAACCGCTCCTTCAACAACGTCAATTTCTTTATCCTGACCAGCAGAAGCAACCTCAACAGGAATAAGAGGTGTTGAGTGCGGATCAAAATTCGTGTCGTTATCGTCCATTGAGCCCTTAGTTACTGCCGCGCTTAATTATCTGTGTCAGTGGTCGCCGTATCAGTTGTAACGACAGTCCCCTCGTTAGAGTTTGCACCATTTGCGTTAAAAGTTGTTAAAGATCGGTCAAAAAGAAGCAAAACTTTTTGTTCACTTGCCCCAAACTCAATCGCACTGGCACGCACAGTCACATCCCACAAAATACCGCCTATAACGGCTTGCTCGCCATTAAAGACAACGCGGCTTCCTCCCGGCCCTGAAATAATGCCGCGGCTCTGACCAATCGAAGTGATACGATATCCATCAAGGGCACCGCGCAAATCAACAACACGTTTTTGTGGCACCGCCGCAGATGAAGGAGCGCGAGCCTTTGTTGTTACTGTTTTACGGGTAACTTCAGTCTCTGTTCCATCTTCATTTTTTACCGTTTCAGTAACAGTCGTGACCTCTTCTTCTTCGGCTGGCAAATCAAGCGCAGAAGCCGGCAATGTCGGGAACGAACTTAAATAAGGATTGGATGGATTAAGAATATTACTATCAAGGAAGATCGCTTCACTATCACGGTTAATCGCCTTTGTCGCATTACCCCGAAGAGGAAGAACTAAAATACCGCGCGCTCCATCATGGGAAATCTGAATATCATCAAGAATATTACCTTCACGCGTTGGCTCCCACGTCAATGTCAGGGGACAAGCCTCAACAGGATCAAGCCTGACACCAGGCGCACAACCTTGCGGCGAAATGACGATGCCATTTTTGTCATTAGACAGACGGATATTTTTTAAAAGAATGGGCGCATCGCCAACATTAACAAGAGAAACTGTTATCGAAGAACTACTCTCAATTCCTGATCCAAAATCAATATCAGTCTGTGACGCCGTCAACAACCCTTTACCTGGCACAGCCTCAGGGAACACTTCCGCTTCAGAGGCACTATCAGGCTCATAAGTTCCATCAAGGGTAACACTCGCCACGGCTGCAGGGCCATCATGCTTGACAATCAGCACACCTGTCGCAGGCCCGCGCTGAACAGGCGCCCATGTTACAGTAGCAACACAGGCCTCCCCTGTATTAAGCTCTGGACAATTGGCATCCAAAGAAAAGCCTGATTGTGGATTGGCTTGAATAAAAATATCCTCAATTACAATTTTCTTAGATGTAATATTTCTAAATATAATAGAACGTATCTGTGTGCGGCTTTCATTTAATGATCCAAAATCAAGATCTTGCGGAATAGCCTCAACATCATTGACCAATTCTAAACGCGTATCATCAGAAGCATCAACAAGCCCCTGAACTGTTGAAGTAATAAGCTTTGTACGGCCATCATGACGGATAAGCATTTCAACGCGAAAACGCCCCGGCTGAAGTCCCTTCACCTGAAGGGCAATCGCACATATTGCGTCAGGAGCAAGGGGGTCTTGTGCACACTGGTTTTGGGCAATACTGGCTGAAACGTTAGAAGAGGGATATAAGTTAATGGCGCCCATCGTGACGTCTTTACTGGAATCATTTCTAAACAAAAGAACAATCTGCGAAGAAGACCCTAATGTGACGTTACCGCTATCAAGGTCACTCGTAATCGCTACTAGACCGCCTGCATTTGTCTCGCCTGCTGCAGATGATCGCGTCCCTGGGTCTTCGAATGCAGACTGCGCAAAAGCAGATAAATTTGTGAGCGTTAAAAATAACGCCACAACAATTATATTTAGAGTTTGTCTGGATCTGTTATATCTCATTATTAACGCCCAGCCTCATTAGAATTGTAGGACGTGTAACCACCATACCCCGTGCTTGGCGCAACAATTCTATCGCCTTGGGATGTTCTGGGTGCTTGCCTTGAAACACGCGCGGATGATGTTGATGGTGTATAACGCTCTTCATAGCCAGAAGAATATGAGTTTGCTCTGACCGCTATTGAGGGCTGAATAAGAGCAGGCGCAACGGGCTCTTCAACATATAAATTAGGCACTAAAGCAGGTTCAAGCATAGCCTCTGGCGGCGCAGCGTCTTCAGTCAAATTAAAGTTTACGATAGGGTCACTCCCTAAAATATCATTCACTGTTCTAGGCGGCGGCGCAGAGGTGACAAAAGGCTCTGCAGGGACAATAGAGACAGGAGCGACAGTTTGAGGAACATAAACAGGCGCCGCCATAATGGGCGCTACATCTGCAGGCGCAGTTAAACGCGGGGCAACAGCATATGTTTCTTCTGCTAAGATTTCTTCAACAGTTCTGGGCTTCGCAGCAGCGGGCATCTGCGTTTCTGCGGCATAACTCTCACTTGAAGCACTCATCACGAGAGGGGCAGAAACACTAGCACTCATCGGCTCTCTTGAAACAGGGGGCAAATAGGAGTCACTCGGCGCGCTCATAATAATAGGTTCTGACATCTTTTGAATTATTGGTTCAATCGGCTCACTCATCGCCACGGGCTCAATTACGGGGGGCGCAGAAGGCTCAATCATAATAGGCTCTGCTATGACAGGGCCAATACTCGGCGCTTTTGATACCATAGGCATCGGATCTATTGGTGCAGAAGGTTGCAAAACATCTTCACTGACAAGCCCAATAACAGGGCTTTCTATCAAACTGGTAGGCGCTGTTTTAGATGCAAGGTAATTTTTATAACGTTGATCATCGCCAGAAGTATAAACAATCACGCGCGGGCGCATCATAAACACAAGCTCAAGATTACGCGTTTCTGCAGTGCGGCTATCGGGCAAAATCGGCTCCATAAACCCTGGGCCTCGGCTATCAAAATTGTCGCTTTCCCGAACAAGCCCTGCGATGAGAATTGAATCGCCAGGACGTACACGAATTTGCGTATTGAGTTCACGCTCTGATGTTTGTGGCAACTGAATCGTCGTGCTCGTCCCTGCTGCGCCCCCATCTGAGAAAGTAAAATCTTCAATAGCATTAACATTTTCAAGCGAGATGTTTACATCCGCATAAACTGTCGATTTATCCCATGAACTCCCAATTGTCAGCGTAAAGCCTGTATCCACACTATCTGTCGTAACAGAGGTTGTAGACTGCCCTTCACTTAAAGTTGTTGTAATTTCAGAGACAAAGTTTTGCGTATCAGCCACGCGTAAATCAGCTTGAGAGCCCGATAAAACGGAGATTTGTGGCTGTGATATTGTTTTAACGGCCCCAAATTGCGAGAGAAAACGAACAAATTCAACAGGATTTGTATCACGGCCAATAAAGTTGGTTGTTGGCAACCCAATACTCACAGGGTTTGTAAAGTTTGCACCAACGCTACCTGCGACGGATATACCCGTATTAAACTTTCCAAAAGTTGTAAATTCATCCCAGTTAATCCCAGTTGAATTTCCTGAATTTAAAGAAACTTCCCAAATATAAGTTTCGAAAACAACAAGCGCCGTATTGGCGCGCAACCGTTGGAAATATTGCTCTGCCATTTTCGAACTACGCTGCGTTGCTGTATAAATAACAGAGCGCGTTGTCGCATCCGAAACAGGTGCAGCCGCCTCTTCGCCAACAATAGCTGTCAGCCCTTCAATCACATCATTAATAAAATCAGTTTCCCCATCATTACCAATTGGCGGTAAAGAGACAGTAAAGACTTGCGTATCCTTAACAATAATAGCCTGGTCTTCGTAAGAACAATAAAGGTCAGCTAGCGAACAAACACGAGCGACAACCTTGTCAAGCGGGCCACTTAGATTTGCGACTGTAATTTGGCGGGTCAGTCCCTCGTTGGTCTCAAAAGCAAGTGCGATATCATATTCCGCTAAAATAAGCTGCAAAGCACCTGCCAGCGTTTCACCACGAAGCTCAAACGGTCCAACCCTGTCTTTGGGAAGCTGCTCTCCCGCTAGTTCCATAGGAATAAGGATATCCTCCCCAAGCGGCAAATACATAACACTATCGGGACGCTCGTTAATCGCCTCACGTCGCTGCTCTGCTGTCACCGGAGAGGGAATACTAACGTTACGCGCATCTGGCACATTTACATCGGCACAACCAGAAACAAAAAGGGATACGCCTGCAACAAGGCAAGAATATAAAAAAGGCTTAAAGGTCATCGTGGCGCGTCTCATAAAGAGGTTCTCTCCCAAATTTTAAATGTCCGCTCGACCGTTTTCACCAAACGATCTTTTTCTATCGGCTTGATAAGAACAGACCCAACATTCCATGTATTTGCTTGTTCTAGAATATCAGGACTATCATCACCAGTAGCCAGAATAACGGGAATTTTAATATTTTTACCACGCATAGCGCGGATAAACTCAAATCCATCCACAGGCTCCATTCGCAAATCGACTATCGCTAAATCTATATGCTGGGATGCTATTTTACTTAATGCATCATCCCCTTCTGTCGCTTCAACAGTTTTGTAGCCAGCGTCTGTCAAGAATTTGACGATTTGCATACGCACAAAATCGTTATCTTCAACTACCAGAATAATCTTATTTTCAGACATAAATGTTTTGCCAGACATCGGTTAAAGAGTTTTCAAGAATCAATAGTTAACAAGCTAATAGACTCTTACAATTTACGCAATCTTACAGTACCTTATTATAAAGAGGTAAATACTTACAATCCCTCACTTTTTTAACCACAACAACCTGAGCTATTGTCATATGATTGATATCGCTACTCTCCTCATCGCCTTTTCAGGCATTTTTGTTTTAGGCATTTTATCTTACATAGACCTAAGAACCTTTATTCTACCTAATATTTGGGTTGCTGCCTTTGCCTTGCTTGGATTTGTGTTCTTATTAATTGACGGTTTTCAGGAGATATCCGTTCATGAAAGCGCATACGGCGCGCTTGCCGGTTTTTGGACACTTTACACTATTCGTGCGGTTGGCAATTGGTACTATAAACAAGACTCACTTGGACTGGGTGATGTCAAACTTTTGGGCGCAGGCGGCATTTGGCTTGGGCTGGAAGGTGTTTTTTTTGCCATAACAGTTGGCGCTTTTGCTGGGCTTATTCACGGTATTATTTACGCCATTTATATCGCCTATAAAAATAAGCAACCCATTAATATGACACGCCTTCGTATACCCGCTGGTCCAGGATTTGCGGCAGGGATTATTATTATGGGCGCAATACAGTATCACCACATAATTGTGCAATCTTTTCAAAATCTATTCTAAAGCCTTGCTTTATTGAAAGCCCCACGCTTATATCTTACATTGATATGATCAATAATCCAAAAAACACAGATAGTTTCAAAAAAGTAAATCGCGATGCGTTTACGCATAAACACCTGATCGGGATTGAAACCCTATCCCCTGAGGAAATAAACATCATCATCGATCTGGCAGATTACTATGCCGAACGTCTTGATGATCGGGCATTTAAGCCCAATATCTTAAAAGACCAAATTGTGTTAACGCTATTTTTTGAAGATTCAACGCGCACACGCACATCCTTTGAGATGGCCGCTAAGCGCCTTGGCGCTGATGTTGTGAACATTGATTTACGCACAAGCTCTCTTAGCAAAGGGGAGAGCCTCACCGATACCATCCAAACACTACACTCTATGCTGCGCCCTGATGCAATCGTGGTGCGCCACAGCGAGTATGGCGCACCAACATTTATCTCTCAAATCGTTGATTGCCCTGTCATTAATGCGGGTGATAGCTGGCATGAACATCCAACGCAGGCCATTCTTGATGCGCTAACCATACGCCGTCATTTTGGGGAAATTAAAGGCAAGAAAATTGCGATATGCGGCGATATCGCCCATTCACGCGTTGCCGCCTCAAATATGATTTTATTAACGAAACTAGAGGCGCAGGTTCATGTTGTTGCGCCCCCTGCCCTTATGCCTCAAAAATTTCCAGCTGGATCTAATTCAGCGTTCATTCAAACCTATGAGAATCTTATAGAAGGGATCACTGATTGCGATGTCGTCATGATGCTTCGTAATCAAAAAGAACGCATGCAGGCCGGCCTCATTGAATCAGAAGACGCCTTTTTTGAAGAATACGGCCTGACTTCAGAAAAATTAGCGTACGCAAAAAAAGACGCTGTTGTCATGCACCCTGGCCCCATGAACAGGGGAGTCGAAATTGCGGACGAGGTCGCAGATCATCCCACACAATCTCTGATTTTGGAACAAGTACGTAACGGCGTGCCCACCCGCATGGCGGTTATGGATATTTTAATGAAAGAAAATAGATAACATGCTTTATGGCGCTGCGCTCCTGCTTGGTTATTTTATCGGCTCAATTCCTTTTGGCCTTGTTCTTTGCAAACTCTTTGGCTATGGCGATATCCGTAAAATCGGCTCTGGCAATATTGGCGCAACCAATGTGCTGCGCACTGGCAATAAACCCCTCGCATTCGCCACTCTACTCCTCGATAGCGGCAAAGGCGCGATAGCCGTCATAGCTGCGCTCGTCGTTTTTTCAAAAACATGCGAATTTATTTATTGCATCACTGACCCTTGTCCTTGCGTCAGTTACCCTGTGCCTGTTGCCTTCATGGCCTTCCTTGCTGGTTCTGGCGCGATTATCGGGCATTGCTTTCCGATATGGCTTAAGTTTAAAGGGGGTAAAGGCGTTGCCACAACACTTGGTACGCTTCTGATGGCTGTCCCACTTGCTGGAATAACAGCGTGTCTTGTTTGGCTTTTATCTGCCGCTTTTAGCAAAATATCATCTCTCGCCGCCATCAGCGCGATGCTGATTTCGCCCGTGGCTGTTTACTTTTTTTATAACGCGCAGGCTGCCTATATCAGCGCGGCGATTTCTGCCCTTGTGGTTATTAAACATCACACCAATATCAAACGTATTATGAACGGCACCGAACCCAAAATTGGTAAAAAGAAAAATAGCGAAAGCGCGTAAGTAATGGATTTATTCCATCAAAATAATTTAGAGATGACGGCCCCTCTCACTGAGACCGAAAAACTCAACTGGCTTCGCCTTATTCGCACCGACAATATTGGCCCCATCACCTTTTATAAACTGATCGAACAGTATGGCACTGCGACCAAAGCGCTTGAGGCTCTACCCGAACTCTCTAAAAAAGGTGGTCGTAAAAAAGAGCTGACCGCCCCGCCGCTTTTCCTCATTGAAAAAGAACTTAACGCCCTTTATAAAATGGGCGGTGATATAATATGCGCCGCAGATACGCTTTATCCTCTGGCTTTGGGGGCTATCGAAGACGCGCCACCAGTTTTATCTTATATCGGCGATATACGCCTCACTAAAATGCCGTGCATTGCGATGGTCGGGGCGCGTAATGCCTCGCTTAATGGGCGTAAATTTGCAACCAAACTCGCCATGGATTTAGGACACGCGGGGCAGATTATTGTCTCTGGCCTTGCCCGAGGCATTGATACCCACGCCCATGAAGGCGCGCTGAGCACTGGCACAATCGCCGTTGTTGCGGGCGGCATCGATATTGTCTACCCCCGCGAAAACCAAAAACTCTATGAAAAAATATGCACACAAGGCCTCGTCATCGCAGAAAGCCCCCTTGGAATGGAACCCATTGCGCGACATTTCCCTAAACGCAATCGTATTGTCTCTGGTCTTTCGGCAGGCGTGATTGTGGTTGAGGCCTCGCTACGATCTGGCTCGCTGATTACCGCCCGCATGGCAGGGGAACAAGGGCGCGATGTTTATGCTGTGCCAGGATACCCCGCCGACCCGCGCGCAGCAGGGCCGAATAAACTGATCCAAGACGGGGCGACCCTCATTCAAAATGCCGATGACATTATAAGTGCCTTACAAAATTATTCAGGCGGGCGCAGCATGCAAGATTACGCAGGCCGCCAAGCCACAATAGCACCACCCCCCGCCAATGACAGACAGATAAAAGAAAACATTGAAACCTCTCAAAACACACACGATATAATTTTACAGAATCTGTCCCAACTCCCCCTTGGTATTGACGAATTGATCAATGCGTGTCATTTGACTATCCCAGAAGTGCAAATGACCTTGCTTGAACTTGAACTTGCAGGGCGCCTTCAAAGGCTTCCGGGAAACCGTGTGGTCTTACTCGATTAAGCACCTGATTTAAGGAAAAATAATGTCTGCACCAAATGTTGTGATCGTTGAGTCCCCCGCAAAGGCCAAGACTATTAATAAATATCTTGGCCCTGAATACGTTGTGATCGCTTCATACGGACATGTCCGCGACTTGGTTAACAAAGATGGTTCGGTAAAACCAGACGAAGATTTTGCAATGACGTGGGAACTAGGCGATCGCGCCAAGAAAAACGTCAATGACATTAAAAAACTCGTTAAGGCCGCAAGTACAATCTATCTCGCAACCGACCCCGACCGTGAAGGGGAGGCTATTTCTTGGCACATTAATGAAATTCTGAAGGACGCCAATCTTCTAAGCGGCAAAAAAGTTCACCGCGTGGCCTTTAACGAAATTACAAAAAAGGCCGTCCAAGACGCCTTTGACCATGCCCGTAATATCGACCAAGATTTGATTGATGCCTATATGGCACGCCGCGCCCTTGATTATCTTGTTGGCTTTAACATTTCCCCCATTTTATGGCGTAAACTGCCGGGTTCGCGCTCTGCTGGGCGCGTGCAATCTGTTGCGCTTCGCCTTATTGCCGAACGCGAAAGCGAGATTGAAGCGTTTAAAGCACAAGAATACTGGTCACTGGAAACTCTCTTACACAACAAAGATGGAGCGCCTTTCACTGCCCGCCTGACAACGTTATCAGGCAACAAACTCGGCAAGCTTGATATCGGTAGAGAAGCTGATTCTAAAAAAGCGGCAGAGCGTATTCGCTCAAAAAATTTAAGGATTACCAAGCTCACCAAGAAACAAGCACGCCGTAATCCGCCCGCCCCCTTCATTACATCGTCTTTGCAAATGGAAGCGTCTGGTAAACTCGGCATGAGCGCCTCTCAGACCATGCGCACCGCGCAGCGTTTATACGAAGAAGGTCTTATTACTTATATGCGTACCGACGGCACAACACTATCCGAAGATGCCGTAAACCAAGCGCGCGCACTGATTAAAAAAGATTATGGTGATAAATACCTACCCAAAGAGCCACGGCTTTATAAATCCAAAGCCAAAAACGCCCAAGAAGCGCACGAAGCAATCCGCCCGACCGAGCTGAGCAAAACCCCAAGCTCGCTTAGACTCGAAAGCGATCAAATGCGCCTTTATGAGCTCATTTGGAAACGCACCATGGCTTCACAAATGGAAAACGCGATTATGGATCAAGTCGCCGCCGATATATCGGATGGCACAGATGATGTTGTTTTGCGGGCCAATGGCTCTGTCATTGCATTTGATGGTTTCTTGACGCTGTACATCGAAGAAACCCTTGATGATGATGAACAAAACGATAACGATAAAGACCGCATCTTGCCACCGCTTGCCGAAAGCGACAAAACTAAATTAATAGACGTTCGCGAAACACAGCATTTCACCATGCCCCCGCCGCGTTATTCCGAAGCCACTTTGGTTAAGAAAATGGAAGAACTTGGCATTGGTCGCCCATCAACTTATGCGTCCATCCTTCAGGTTTTGCGGGATCGTAATTATGTAACCATGGAAAACCGACGCTTCATCCCTGAAGATCGTGGTCGTTTGGTTACCAGCTTCTTACTGAAATTTTTCACCAAATATATGGATTATGATTTCACCGCCAATTTGGAAGAAGAACTTGACGCCATTGCCGCAGGGCAAGCCTCATGGAAAGAGGCCTTGCGCCAATTTTGGATCGATTTTTCCAAAAAAGTGGATGAGATCAAACCCCTTACCATTACCGAAGTCATTGACCACCTTAATGAAGAGCTTGGCCATCACTTCTTCCCAGAGCGCGACGATGGCAGCCCGGCGCGGGAATGCCCCGCCTGTAAAAAGGGAGAGCTATCCTTAAAACTCGGTAAATTTGGTGCATTTATTGGCTGTTCCGATTACCCGACATGTAAATTCACCCGTCCTCTCATGAGCAGTGACGGCGATAGTGATGGCGCTGATTTGGCCAATGAGCCTAAAGAGCTAGGCCCCCATCCAGAAAACGGACGCACCGTCTCTTTGCGCCGCGGCCCTTATGGCCCGTATGTGCAAATTGACCCGCCGCCTGAAACAAAGGAAGAAGACGCCGCGTATAAAGAAAAACTTGCGCTCTATGAGGAGCGCTATGCCAAGCGCGTGGAAAATGCCAAAGAAAAAGGCAAAGATATTCCCGCGCACAAGCCGCCAAAACGACCGAAAAAAGCGCCAAAACGCCAAGGCGTGCCGAAGGAAATTGCCATTGATGATGTGACTTTAGAAATCGCGGTCGGCTTGCTCGCTCTGCCCCGTGATGTTGGCATACACCCAGAAACAGGCAAAATGATTAGGGCGGGTATTGGCCGCTTTGGCCCCTTTGTCATGCATGACAGTAAATTCGCCTCCATCCCCAAAGATGAAGACGTGATGACAATCGGCATGAACCGCGCCGTTGATTTGATCGCCAAGAAAATAGAACGCGACAGCGCCAAAGATACCGCCAAGGCCGCAAAAGATGCCAATAAAGTATCAGGCGGCACTGCAGGTAAAAAGACGACTAAGAAAAAAGCCGTCAAAAAGAGAGCGGTAAAGAAAAAGGCAGTGAAGAAGTCTTAATCTTGAACGTCGTCATTGCGAGCAAAGCGAAGCATTCTATCGGCCTCTGCCTCTACAACCGCGCAATTATAAGATAAGGTTAAAATATACTTGATTAAAAAAATTAACCTTTTATTAATACTTAAAGCGTAAAAGCTTTATGACAATAAAAAGAGGCAAAATTTATGTCAGATCCCGATTTATACAGCCCCGACCCTTGGCGCCGCGAAGCTGCGCGCATTAGACAGCAAAATGCTCAAAGGCAACGAGATTCGTGGAATAAACCTAAAAACCATTACCAAGGCTCAGGAAAAGTGGAAAGGTTACAGCAAGCGATGTTGCAATATTCATAGTTAAGTCTGCGATAGATAATAAAGCTAATCAAAACCACAAACCACAATATACAACTAAAAAAAGAGTTGAATTAAGTAAGCAACCATTTCCAAAAACTAGTCGGACAGAGTTAGGAGCTTTTGTTGGTTTTATTTTAGCTATCACCGCAATGGTATCTGGGAACGCAGAACAGGAAGATGCGTCTCTCCTAAGAAATGAAATTTATCCTGCCCTCGCTATTTCTTTTTCTGAGAGCGGTACGCCTTATCGTGGAGAAGGCAACACTAAACAAGAAGCTAGAAACAACGCATTAAAAATCTGCCATGATACAAACGCTAGCTGTCTTATCAGTCGCTCTTATGATGCTGGAGAACCTATATGCCTAAGCATTAGCTTTGCTCAACGACCAACAATTTATGTTGAAACACAATCAAGACCACAAAATGGTGAAGAACACCCACTACAATCAGCATGCCAACAAACAAGAGATCCTGCTAATTGTATGCGCCAACGTGCAACATTTTGTAATCATTCACCATAAAACCCGCGATACCACTCCGCAAACTTCGCCAATCCCTCTTCCAATGACGTGCTTGGTTTAAAGCCTACGGCGGCGTCTATCGCGTCTATATCGGCGTAGGTTTCTAATACATCTCCTGGTTGCATGGGCTTCATAACGATCTGTGCTTTTTTGCCCAAGACATCCTCTAACATATTGATCATGTTTAATAAATTGACGGGATCATTATGCCCTATATTATACAAACGATACGGCGCGTTAGATATTGAGGGGTCTGGCGCGTCCGCATTCCATCCACTACTGGGTGTTGCAATATGGCCGATCATTTTCTCAACACCGTCGATAATATCGTCGATATAAGTAAAGTCGCGTTTCATATCGCCATTGTTATAAACATCGATCGGCTCACCGTTCATGATTGCTTTGGTGAATTTAAAATACGCCATATCGGGACGCCCCCATGGGCCATAGACCGTAAAAAACCGCAAACCCGAACACGGCAAGCCATAAAGATGCGCGTAGGAATGCGCCATCATCTCATTGCTCTTTTTCGTGGCGGCATATAGGCTCACGGGGTGGTCGACAGTATCGCTTACACTAAAAGGGACTTTCGTGTTTGCGCCATAAACCGAGCTTGAGGACGCAAAAACCAAATGCTTGACGTTATGGTGGCGACATCCTTCCAAAATATTCATAAACCCAACGATATTGCTATTGGTATACGCCCGCGGATTTTCTAGGGAATAACGCACGCCCGCTTGCGCTGCCAAATTGACCACAACATCGGGTTTAAAATCAGCAAAAGCCTTGTCAATAGCGCCATCATCGGCCAAATCGGCCTGAATAAACCCAAAGCTGTTATGTTTTTGCAAAAGTGCCAGACGCGCCTCTTTCAAGGACACATCATAATAGTCATTCATATTATCAATACCAAGAACCTCAAGCCCCTGCCCGCATAAGCGCTGCGCCAAGTGAAAGCCAATAAACCCGCTCGTGCCTGTGATGAGTATCTTCTGCATTAAAATGCCCTTTTGCCAATTACACGTTGAGAAGTAGCAGATAAGCACGCTACACTCAATATATGAGTATGCCCCAAATTGACGAGATCCTAGCCTTTATCAAAGTTGCCACAGAGCCACAATCCAAGCGCGAGCTGGTGCGCGTTTTTGGGATAAAGGGCGATGACCGCAAGGCGCTGAAAAAAATGCTCCGCGAGCTTGAAATGGACGGCAAAATTGTCAAAGGGCCAGATAAAGGTTATACAGTCCCCAACTCTCTGCCCTCTGTCGGCATTATCCAGATTACCAAGATTGACATTGACGGCGATATTTATGGCGTGCCTTTAGAATGGGACGAAGAAACCCAAGGGCCAAAGCCGCGTGTTGAACTGCTCTCTAATGCGCCCGTCAAAGAAGGTGACCGCGTTCTGGCCAAACTCAAGAAATTTAATGACACACTTTATGAAGGCACACTTATTCGCCGCCTTGATAAACAACGCGCCACCGTGATGGGGCAAATTGTTGCGGTTAAACAAGGGTTTATTCTGGCGCCTTTTGATAAAAAGGCAAAATATGATTTTGATGTTGGTCAGAGTGATTTGGGCGATGCCAAATCGGGTGATCTGGTGATTGCCGAGATCATCTCCGCCCGCGGCCTCAAACGTCAAAAGGCAAAAGTGACACAAGTGCTCGGTCATCGTGATGATGTTAATGCTATCAGTCTTATTGCACTCCATGAAGCCGGGCTTCATGAGGGGTTTCTCGATAAAGTCCTTGATGAAACCAAAAACCTGAAAGTGCCGCCTTTAAAGGGTAAAAGTTATACGCGCGAAGATTTGCGGAATATCCCACTTGTAACGATTGACGGAGCCGACGCCCGTGACTTTGATGATGCCGTCTTTGCGCAGCGCCGAAGCGAGGCCGAAGGTGGGGGCTTTCACCTTATTGTGGCGATTGCCGATGTTGCGCATTATGTCCGCACCAAAACCGCGCTTGATAACGAGGCGTATAATCGCGGCAATTCGACCTATTTTCCAGATCGCGTTGTCCCTATGTTACCCGAAGCGCTCTCGAATGATTTATGTTCCCTACGCCCGCACGAGGATCGTGCCTGCATGGCCTTTCATCTGTGGATTGATGATAACGGCAATCTCACACGTCACAAAATTGTGCGCGGGCTGATGCGCTCCCACGCGCGGCTGACCTATGAACAGGTTCAAGCGGCCAGAGATGGTCTTACGGATGACATCACAACGCCGCTCATGAATGATGTCATCGCGCCACTTTATGACGCTTACGCGGTTCTTGACAAAGCGCGCCAAAAACGCGGCGCCCTTGACCTTGACCTGCCAGAGCGCCAAATCTTGATTGATGATAAGGGCAAAATGACAGGTGTCAAAATGCGCACGCGCCTTGATGCCCACAAACTCATTGAAGAATTCATGATCTTAGCCAATGTCGCCGCCGCACAGTCGCTTGAGATGAAAAATGCGCCCTGCGTATACCGTGTCCATGACCGCCCTTCCACCGAAAAACTTGATAGTGCGCGCGAATTTTTAGAGAGCTTTGGCCTAACCCTTCCAAGCGGTATAGCCAAACCAGCGCAAATTAATCAGCTTTTACAAAAGGCCGCCAAGACCGATTATTCAAAACTTATCTCTACCGTGATTTTAAGAACGCAATCACAGGCAATTTATTCGCCAGAGAATATTGGTCATTTTGGCTTAGCGCTTTTAAAATATGGTCATTTTACATCCCCTATTCGCCGTTATGCCGATTTGCTTGTTCATCGCTCACTCATCCGCGCCTATAAACTTGGCGAGGGTGGATTAAGCGAGGAAGAAGAAGTAACCCTGACTGAAAAAGCCGATCATATCTCAAAAACAGAGCGCAACTCCGCCGATGCAGAGCGCTCAGCCGTTGACCGTTTCACTGCCGCATGGATGAGTGAACGTATCGGTGCAGAGTTTTCTGGCGTGATCAGCAGCGTCACACGCTTTGGCCTTTTTGTCAGCCTTGATGAGAACGGCGCCGATGGTCTCATCCCGATGCGTACGCTGCCCGATGATTATTATGTGCATGATGAAATGCAGCACGCCCTGATTGGGCGGCGCCATAAGCGTATTTATCGCCTTGGTGCGAAAATTCAGGTGCGCCTCAAAGAGGCCGATGGCATGACGGGGTCGTCATTATTCGAAGTTGCGAATGACAGATCAGCCGATATTGAAGGCATTCAGTTCAAACGCTCCAAAATTCCTGATCCGCCGCGCAGCCAGAAAAAAGGCAGCTTTAGAGATAAAAAAGGCAACAAGAAACCAGGCAATGCGCCGTTTCGTAAACCACCCAAAGGCGGCGGGAAACCAAAGAAAAACAGCTATACCAAGAAAAAATAGCCCAAACACTATGTTTTCAACCAAGCAATGCTTGACTTTAGCCGTAAAATCCTTATTTTCAGCCCAGAATTTCCCATTAGATGGATAAGTAGAAGGAATAGAATTATGGCTAAAGGTGCAAATGCTGTCAAAGTGCGTATGGAAAGCTCCGCTGGCACAGGGTATCGTTATTACAAGAAAAAGAACCCAAAGACGCAAACAGAAAAAATGAAAATGATGAAGTATGACCCGTGGGCGACAAATCCTGAAACAGGTAAGCGCGGCATGCACGTTCTTTTCGAAGAAAAGAAAATGCCACCATCAAAGAAAAACTAGTTTTAGTTTCTCTGATCATACCAATAAAAATAAAGGCGCTTTTAAAAGCGCCTTTTTTAATGAGTAAATAATGCCAAGTAGCGTTGTTAGTCTTTAATAAACTGCCTTGGCGTTGGCAAATGGTCTTCTGGATTAAGTTTTCCAACACCATCAAAAAAGCATTGATCGCGCCCGTTTCCTTTTGCGGCATAAAGCGCGTCATCAGCTTGTTTTAAGACAACATCAAGCGCTTGCTGAGTGCCTGGTTGAATAATCGTGCCGCCAATGGACACCATTACACTAATTTGCCCTTCTGGCACGGCGCATTTGAAGGGATGATTGGAAATAGAGCGCCTTAAACGTTCTGCAACGATATAAGCCGTTTCCTCTGATACATCAGGTAAAATTGCGGCAAATTCTTCGCCGCCCATACGCGCCACAAGGTCAAATCCACGCAGTTTATCTTGAACACGCAGTGCAAATTCTTTAAGGATTTCATCACCAACACCGTGACCATAAGTATCATTAACAGCCTTAAAGTGGTCAATATCCATCATCAAAACGCTCATCGGTTTGCGGCTTGTCATGTTTTTTTGCAATAATTTTTGGAAATGCACTTCAAAATAACGGCGGTTATAAAGACCCGTTAGCGGATCTGTCAGCGCCATGGAGAGGCTGACCTCGTAAGACGCCCGCAGGCGCTCTTGGAAACGTTTGCGCCTGATTTGCGTGCGAACACGCGCCAAAAGCTCATTCGTGTCAATCGGACGAAGAATATAATCATGCGCGCCTATTTCAAGACCGTGGGCGATGCGCGACATATCATCATCTTCTGCAATCATTAAAATCGGGATGGAACGTGTTTTTTCAGCGGACCGCAAATGCGAACAAAGGCGCAGGCCGTCTTCTTGCTCCAAATTCAAGCTAACCACGAGCAGATCATAGGCTTGCTCACTAATTTTCGTCATAGCGTCGGGACCGTTGGTCACAATCGTGACGTCGTCATTATCCTTTTCCAAGGTTTTTATGACTTTGTCATGTTCAAACTCCATATCTTCTATCACAAGGATTTTAGCATTTTCAACAGGCTCACTCATCACACTTGGCGCTTTATCAGAAACACCCAGTTGCGAGGCCGTAATTTCGCGCGCGCGCCATTCATCAACCGTCATCTTAAGACGCACAAGAGAGCGCACACGCGCCATGAGCGCAGTATCATTCAGTGGTTTACTCAAAAAATCATCTGCTCCCGCCTCAAGACCGCGAACACGATCAGAGGAATCAGTCAGTGCCGTAACCATCACAACGGGAATATGCGCCACATCAGGATTTGATTTAATCGCAGCGCAAACCTCAAACCCGTCCATGCCCGGCATCATGACATCCAGTAAAATGATATCTGGACTTTCTGTAATCACTTTTTCCAAGGCTTCCATGCCACTCGTGGCTGTTAAAACCTCATAATATTCGCTCGAAAGCTTTGCTTCCAAAAGCTTTACATTGGGCAAAATATCATCAACGACGAGTACGCGAGCAGACATAGATTTCCTATCTTATTCTTGTTTTTATAAAGTTTTCTATTTATCTAAATACTTGTTTACGGTTTCTAAAAAGCTAACAACGGATATAGGCTTTGAAATATAATCTTCGCAGCCGCCTTCACGAATTTTTTCTTCATCGCCCTTCATGGCAAACGCCGTGATGGCAATCACAGGGATATGTCTTAAATCGTCTTGTTCTTTGAGCTTTTTCGTTACATCAAGCCCAGAGATTTCAGGCAATTGAATATCCATTAATATAAGATCAGGCTTATTTTCCCGCGCAATTTCAAGCACCTTAAGGCCGTCACGGGTTTCAATCGTATCGATACCTTGCGCTTCGAGCAAATCATGAAAGAGCTTCATGTTCAGCGCGTTATCTTCAACGATAAGAACTTTTTTAGTCATTTATAGCGATGCCCCTAATACTGCCTTTTTAATTCTTTTACCCCCTTAACTTAGCAGGGAGTTCCTGTATAAAGTGTTAATATTACAACATAATTTTTAAAAGTTGCATGAATTTGTGTCAAGCGAAGGTGCTTTTTCAAGCGCCACAAGCTTTTGCGTGACAGAAAAATCATCGTATTCAATTAACATGTCCGAAATAACCCCGTTTTCATGAAAAACCATATTCATTTCATAATCAGAAGAGGCCTCTGGATTTTCGACGGGAAAGACCGCCATGCGCGCTTTCCATGCTTTGGTATTGATTAAGCTCATATCTATGGCCTTATTAGGCTCAAGCATGCTCATGGCGTTAACAGATTTACCCATAAATGTATTAATCTCCACAGGGCCTTCTTTATCACTTCCATCAAAAACGGTTGCTTGAAAAAATTTATCCCCGCGCCGCGCCATGTTAATCATTTTAATTGTATGCCTCATGGGAAATAAAGTTCCTTCTGGCATGGCAAAGGTGAGGCCTTCTGGCATAGAAAAATTAGCTTCACGGATTTTCTTGGTTAAATCTGCCTGACCGCGTAACTCCTCATAGAGCTCTCCGCCACGCTTGCGCCGCGCCGAATAATTGAACAAATTCCCATCATAGGTTTCATGAGTGGAAAAATCAGATGTAATTCTCATCCCTGGACTGTCGGCATACTCATAAAACAGCGAAAAGCGATGGTCTGTAATCCATGCCTCGCACGTTGGCTTCCATTCATAAAACATCTGGCCGCTGATATTCACGACTTGCGATCCGCTTCGGGTTGCTACAAGGCTGATATCATAAAGTGCCTTATGCGGCACAAGCGCCTCTTTTGTTATGGCGTTATCTTGGGCAAAGGCCGCGCCCGAAGTCATTACACAAAGCGCCGTCAAGAATGTTAATATATTATTTTTTAAAGTCATAAACTCGCCGTTTAAATGAAGGCGTCATCACGCCGTGAATAGATTTTATACCATACTGGAATTTAGACGGGGCAGGAAAGAAAATCGTAATTTAAGAGCGGTATTGAGACGTCACTATTCATAATACGGAAAAACTTGCCTCATCGGCAATTTACTCTTGATCTTTTTGCCTCTCGAATTGCCCTATAAAAATAGTTTCACCCCCTTATTTTACGCATAAAGCATTGAAATCATTAAATATCTAAAACTGGCATGCCAATCGCAAGGATAAGATCAGGTTCAACGACAATCGGGTCATCGGTATAGGGGTATTTATGCAAACAGATTATTCACACAATATTTTATCGTCCACTATATCAGAGCAGACAATTTTCTCTGCTTTGCCGCGCAATGATCAATCGGCGCGCGCTTTATTAGAGCAGGCCAAAAAGATTATCCGCATGCAAGCAAGCCGCATTGAAGAATTAAACCGCATTGCAACAACAGATGAGCTAACCAATATCAACAACCGCCGTGGTTTCATCCAGACGTTTGAACGTGAATTAGACCGTGCAGGGCGCGAGAAAAAAGGTGGTATGAAACGCCTTAAAGGCGGCCTTCTGATAATGATAGACCTTGATAATTTCAAAGGCATTAATGATACGCATGGTCATGCATGTGGTGACGCTGCGCTTAAGCTTGTGGCGCAAACGTTGAAAATGGATATCCGTAAAATGGATGTTGCAGGGCGCCTTGGCGGCGATGAATTTGTGGTTCTATTCACCAACACAACCAAAAAAGAATCAATGGACCGCGTGCAGCGCCTTATCCGCACGCTTAATAATTTATCCTTCATTTGGGAAGGTCATGAAATCCCTGTTCGCGCGTCAATCGGAGTGCGCGAATATCACCCCGGCGATAAAACAGGACGCATTTTTTCTGCTGCTGACAAAGCATTGTATTCCGACAAAGCCAGAAACTCTGGCCCATATGAGCGTGAGGTCTCTCATGCTTAAGCCCTAAACCCTTTGTTACAGCAGAACAAGTTTCGCCTGCCGCCCCTCCCTAACCGTGAACCCTAGGCAGGCGATTAAAGAACCCGGCGCTCTCCCCTAAGAGCCCGGGTTCGCTTTTTTATAAAAGAAACTTCATTCGACTTTATAGCCAAGGCACTCTAGATATGCTGTATGAAAATATTAAGCATAATCCTTTTATCCATTTTTTTAGCGGGGTGCGCGGTGGCCAGTGATAACAAAACGAAAATTGCGCCATATACTTCCATTGTTTCCAATGAGGAACTAAAGATCGATGTTCGCAACTATGAAAGCATGATCCTCGTCTCCGCGCCGATGAATAGCGATGACGAGCGCAATAGCGCCTTTAGGGTTTTATTTGATTACATCTCTGGCGCGAATATTGATCAATCAAAAATCGCCATGACTGCGCCCGTTTTCATGGATAAAGAAAACAAAAATTTAGGCAAAGAGATACCCATGACCGCCCCTGTTTTTATGGACAGTGATAAAACATCAGGCAAGCCGATGATGTCTTTTGTGATGCCTGAAGGCTTTACGCTTGAGACAACGCCAAAACCAACCAACCCTGATGTTGTTGTGCGCGAGGTAAAAGATTACACCGTTGCCGTGATCCGTTTTAATGGCCGTCTTACTGATAGCAACACCCAAAAGCATAAAGATATTTTGGAGCAATGGATTGTCGATAATGGTTATAGCATAACGGGCGACTACCAAACGGCAGGATATAATGCGCCGTTTGTCTTACCAGTATTTCGCCGTAACGAAGTTCTTATTCCTGTGGGGAAGAAATCTTAAGGCTGCTTAAGAAATCCTCTACTGTTTGTGCCATTTTATTGAGCGGCATATCGTTGTGACCATAAGCATCAAATTGAATGATGTCTTTTGGTGCATTTGCTGCGTCATATAGTTTTTGCCCAAAGGCTGGCGGTACGACCGTATCTTGCCCGCCGCGCATAATCAGGAGCGGCGTTTTGAGGTCTGGCACTTTTTTCAGGCTATTAAATTTATCCTTCATTAGAATATGCACAGGCACGAAAAAATAACGCTTCGCGGCAACGTCAGGCAGGCTGGTATAGGGCGATTCAAGGATGATAGCCTGTAGCCCCTCAAACTCTAAACCCATTTGAACAGCGACACCTGTCCCCAAAGACTCGCCATAAAGGACGATATCGCGCGGCGGGGTTTCAAGTGCATTGATTAAATATAAAATCCAAGCCCGCGCAGACTGATAGAGCGTTTTTTCTGAAGGCTTGCCTTCGTTCCCGCCATATCCGGGATAACCGACCGATAAAAAGCCATAGCCTTTATTTAAATAAGGCGCGGCCTTATATGCATTGCCGAAATGATTGGACGCATTGCCGTGAAAAAAGACGAGCGTTTGTTTGCCCGCAAGCGGCGCGCGATACCACGAGGTGACACGCGTATCATTGCCGAGCGTGATATCAATCGCCCGCATACCATCATCAACATAGGCGGAAATATCGGGCGCATTTGGCTGCGTAAAGAAAACCATTTTGCGCTGTATCAGATAAAGCGCGGCAACAAAGCAGACATAGATCAGGATGAGAGTAATAAAAATTTTCTTTATCCGATTTGTAAACGCCATCAAAAGCCCCTTTAGTTCGTTCCCCCGAGGAGTATAGGTGGGGGGTCTATCCCCTTGAAAACAAACAAAACCCCTTTAGTTCGTTTTTTTAGCATAAAAAAAGCGCCATTGGGCGCTTTGTTCATAGACAATAACACATATAACTTAATACGTAAAAATAAAGTGTACTAGCCCCTTAAAAAATTGACATAATTTATTATTTTACTTAATAAACCTTATGCAAGATAGAACAAAAGATTTAAAAAGCACTTTTAAGGATGGCAAAAAGGGACTTTTTCCTTTCTTATATCGTCGCATCTACGATTTTCAAAATCCAGCGTCGTTTACTTTGAAAAAAAGAACGCACGCCTTATCGCCTATTCAACAGGGCGCATTTGAGGGGCAAACCGCATTTTTAGACAATATTTGTAGAATGCTTTTATGCAGCCCAACCTTCAGGGCGATGATTGATAGCACCCCTGAATTAGAGAAAGTTTATATGCACGTTGATCCTGGCACTAAGATCGGCGGCTACGTTGATTCTATAGTATCTGTTGGTACAGAAGCCCTTGAACAATATGGTTTAAATCCAGAAGCATATATTTTTATTGCAGCACATGAGTTTAGGCACGCCTGGCAAGACTGCCAAGGCATCATGGTTAGGCAATTTGGCCTAAGCGCAGAAGAAATAATGATATATCATAGAATTATCGAGGCTGACGCTGTTGCATTCAAAATTACTGTTTGTCATGAATTACAAGCAGCTGGCATTACAGGCCCAATGAACCATTTATTACAAACAGACTATGGTGAAATAGCAGAAGTTTTTTTAGAAATTCATGAGAAAAAGCCAGAATCTGTTGCTAGGGGCACAGCGCAAAGAGCAGCCTATATTGCATATCTAAATGACAAGTATTTTGCAAAAATCTATTCAGAGCTCGCCTGTGATAACTTTCAAATATACAGGAAACAAGATGGATTGCGTTTCAAGTTTAAGCCTTTCGCAGATCTATCTGGTATAGATAAGTTGCTCTCTTCCATGCCCTATTACGATGAAGATGGAACTTTATCAGAAAGGCCTGGTTATAACCTCAAGCCAAAATCGCCTAAAGAAATAGGGTTATTGACCGACATACCCAATGCAGGCCTCATCATGAAGGTTGCGCATCTAGACAGGCACGCACCGCAAAGACCTGGCAAATATAGACCCTAAGCAGCCTGCTCTGTTTTTACCTTTGCTTTTGGAAGATCCAGTTTTATGTGGAGGTCTTTGAGCTGTTCTGGCGTGATGTCGCTTGGGGCGGACATCATTTGGTCTTCGTATTGGCCGTTCATCACAAAGGCGTAGACTTCGCGCAAGTTTGGCTCATCGGCCAAAAGCATGACGATACGGTCAATCCCAAAGGCACAACCACCATGAGGCGGCGCGCCATATTGGAAGGCGTTCAGCATCCCGCCAAATTTATTTTCAAGAACGGTTTTATCATAGCCCGCAATCGCAAAAGCCTTTTCCATGATATCGGCCTTATGGTTTCGAATGGCACCTGAGCACAGTTCAAATCCGTTACATACGGCGTCATATTGGTAGGCGTAAATTTGCTCTGGGTCTTTGTTTTGCAAATCATTCATGCCGCCTTGGGGCATTGAAAACGGATTGTGAGAGAAGTCAATTTTGCCTGTAAGCTCATCGCGTTCATACATCGGGAAATCAATGATCCAGCAAAATTTAAACACGCCTTTTTCACGGGCGGCCTCGTGCCCTTCGGGGAGGGCATCACAAATGGCATCACGGGCGCGGCCAGCAAATTTGGCGGCTTGTTGTTCTTTGTTACAGACAAAGAAGATGGCATCGCCGTCTTGAAGGTTTGCTATTTTTTTAAGCTGTTCTTGCGCGGCTTCGGGGATGAATTTGGCGATTGGCCCTGCGCCTTCGCCATTTTCCATCTTCACATATCCTAAGCCCGGCGCGCCTTCGCCTTGCGCCCAGCTATTAAGCTTATCGAAAAAGCTGCGCGGTTGGTCGGCGACTTTAGGGGCGCGGATGGCTCGGACAACGCCGCCTTTTTCAATTGTGCCTTTAAAGGCTTTGAACTCAACATCATCGCGGGCGAAAACCTCGGTCACGTCCACAATCTCCAGCGGGTTACGCAGGTCAGGCTTATCAGAGCCGTATTTCATCATCGCGTCTTCGTAACGGATATGGGGGTGCCATTCGACCTTATGCGCCGTGCCTGTAAAATCATTGAACTTGGTGAAGACTTCTTCGATCACGGGCTGAACGGTGTTAAACACGTCTTCTTGGGTGACGAAAGACATTTCAAGATCAAGTTGATAAAACTCGGCAAGGCGATCAGCGCGGCCATCTTCATCGCGAAAACATGGCGCGATTTGGAAATATTTATCAAACCCTGACACCATCAGCATTTGCTTAAATTGCTGGGGTGCCTGTGGCAGGGCGTAAAATTTACCAGGGTGCAAGCGTGAGGGGACAAGGTAGTCACGCGCCCCTTCTGGGCTGGAGGCTGTTAGGATTGGTGTCTGGAATTCTTGGAAGCCGCGCCCATGCATTTTTTCGCGCATGGAGAAAATCACGTTGTTACGCAAGCGAATGTTTTTTTGCATTTTTTCGCGGCGTAAATCGAGGTAACGATATTTCAGGCGAATTTCTTCACCCGCACCGTCATCTTCGGCAACCTGAAAGGGGATCACGTCGGCGGCGCCTTGGATCACGAGATCATTGATATAAAGCTCAATCTCGCCGGTTGGCATGTTTTTGTTTTGGGTTTCGCCGGGGCGGCTGCGCACTTCACCAGTGACAGTTATCACGCTTTCAACGCGGCATTTTTCGATTTGGGCGAGTAAGGGCGAGCCTTCGTCGACAACGCACTGCGTCAAGCCGTATGTATCACGCAAATCAATGAACACCACGCCGCCATGGTCGCGTTTACGCGAAATCCAGCCCGAAAGCTTTACTGTTTGGCCTGCATGCTCGCTACGAAGGTCTGCGCATGTATGTGTACGGTACTGGTGCATCGATAAATCCCTTAAATTTTGGTCAATTAAGGCATTTTTATAGCGGATTTTAAGGGGGAATGGAAAGGCTTAATTTTTAGCCAAGGAGTTGAGGGCCTAAGCAAGCGCGCATGCGGTTTTCAACCTCTTTGGCCATATGATGGGCAGTCCAATCTGTCGTGGTTTCATTGAGCGCTGTGTTACCCTCTAAGTACTCAATACGGGCACGGGCATTATTGTTGCCCTCAGCGCCGCCTATAACCTCAATTGATGTCACTTCAACTGTATCTGCAAAGGCAAGCTCGTCGAAATAAACAGTAATGACGCCGCGCGTGTTCATGCCACTTATGTTATCGCCATAGTGATCAAGGTGGTAGACAACCCCTTCAAGGGTATTTTCAATACTTTGGAATATACATTCCTGTGTCACTTTATAACTAGAACTTGCGGTCTCGTACGTTGGTAATCCATCATAAACTGTTTCGTCTTGCGCCATAGCGCTCCCGCCTGTGGCAATACTTACAGCGGTTACAAACGGTAATGTTAGGCGGTTTAGCATTGTTATATCCTTACATCGTCAAATGACAGGCTTGAATTAGGCCATCCAAGTGGCGAACAAGGCCTTCTGTATCATAGTCAATTGGGCCATAGCCATTTTCTACAAATTGTCCGTTTGAAATTGTTTGTTGATAGGTATGGGACAAACCGCGTGCCTCAACATCAACGCCAGCAGGATAACTGTTTGGCTCATACGCCAAATGTCCATTTCTCTCCGCAAGAGGCGTATTATCATCTGGCCTAAACTCTTGAGAAAAATGTGTTGAAAAATGATGTGATAAGGAGGTTATCGTTGGGTGTTCATCCTCTATATCTTGGAAAAAACGAACGGTATAACCGATGTCCGATGCACTACCTGTATCAATAGCATGCCCGCTTATACTGCTGCGTGTTCTTCTTATATGAACGCCGTCTTCGCCCATGACACTGCGAATTGACCGCTCTATGCATTCTTCAGAGGCCGTATAGCCATGCCATGACGTATCAGTGTCTTGCGCCGCAAGAGGATTTGCAGTCAGTGCAAATATGCCTATCGCATTTAAGCTTTGTTTCAATATTGCTGTTGAATTGATCATGCTGATGTTTATATACTTAAATTTTACATAATTCAATATATTTGTGTGTGAACTCTCATTTTGTTCGTATTTCGCTTTGTCTTTAAGGTCGATATTATGCCATAACTGCGCCATGATTATTAAAACACAAGAAGAGCTCAACACCGTTTGCACTGAGTTATCCCAAAAGCCTTATATCACAATTGATACCGAGTTTTTGAGGGATAAGACGTTTTATCCTATTTTGTGCCTTATTCAGCTTGGCGCAGATAATTTTGAGGCTGTTGCCGTTGACCCCATTGAGTTTAAGCTTGATTGGACGCCGCTCAATGACTTGCTTCATAATGAGAATGTACTCAAGGTTTTTCATGCGGCGCGCCAAGATTTAGAGATTTTCTATTATCTGAACAACAAAATCCCCCACCCTATTTTCGACACGCAAGTTGCCGCGATGGTTTGTGGATATGGGGATTCTATTGCGTATAACCGTCTTGTTCAGGATATCACGGGCCATGCATTGGCCAAGAATGCACAATTTACCGATTGGTCGCGCCGCCCGTTATCAGGCAAGCAGCTCACCTACGCACTTGATGATGTTATCTTTTTGCGCGATGCTTATAAGGCACTTGATCAACGCCTTAAAGAACAAGGGCGCGAAAAATGGCTAAAGGCGGAAATGGAAGTCCTTACGAGTGTCTCAACCTATGAACAGCCTATTGAGGATATGTGGAAACGGATAAAGATACGTTCTGATAAGCCCGAAGTGCTTGCTGTTTTAAAGGCGTTGGCTGGATGGCGCGAAGAAATTGCCCGTAAAAAAGATGTCCCCCGTAGCCGCATCATGAAAGATGATGCGCTCGCCGATATTGCAGTTTATTTACCTAAGGATCGGGATGGGTTAAAGCGTATTCGTAATGTTCCCCAAGAGATCGCTAACGGCAAAACCGCCAACGTTTTATTAGAGATTGTTAAACGCGCGCGCCATAGCGATAAAACGACATGGCCGCAAGTCACAGGCAAAGAGCCATTCCCCAAGCATGCAACCCCGACACTTGAAATGCTCAAGCTTTTACTCAAGATCAACGCATCCGAAGCCGATGTCGCCGCCAAGATGATTGCAACGACAGACGATCTGGAAGCGATTGCCATCGAGGACGCACCCAACGTTCCTGCCATGATAGGGTGGCGGTATGAAATATTTGGTAAAGACGCAAAAGCACTTAAAGAGGGCAACCTTACCCTTGGGCTTCATAAAGGGCGAATAAAAAAAGTGATTACAACGTAATGCCAAAACTTTATCTTTTGCGTCATGCTCAGGCTAGCTCATCATTTGATGTTGAGGACAAAGATAGACCCCTTAGTCCACATGGGATTAAACAAGCCGAGCAGTTGGCCGGGTATATAAAAGACGTACAAAAAACATTGTGCTCTGCGGCGCGGCGCACTCAAATGACAGCAAATGCGATTAAAAAAGCACATGGAAATATAGGTGCGATTGAATATCAAGACGCGCTGACCAATGCTCCTGCAGGTGACATATTAAACAGTATACAACGTTGTGGTTCGGAAAATTTACTGGTGATTGCCCATAACCCAGGGATACATTTACTCGCGCGGTCTATGGCGGATAAGGGTGACAGCGCCAAGCTCGAAAAGTTGAATATTTTTTATAACCCAGCCAGCCTTTCTATTTTTGATTGCGCCATTGAGATGTGGAGCGATTTAAAACCGCAAAGCAACACGCTTATTGATTTCATTACGCTAGATTAGAATTATTTATATTCAAAATGATCGGCCGGCTTGAGTGTTGATTTATAATCCTGCCTCAAGCTATTCAATGCGTCTTGATTTCCTTTTAGATAAGCATCAAAAAACAAGACTGCGCCGTGGGAAACGCTTTGTGTAATATGTGTACCAAGGGCGTCTGTGGTTGCTCTTTGACCAAAACTGCTATGCTCGGCATCTTTAAAAACGACGAGGTATTTATCTGTTGGTGGTGTGTAAGTATAAGATAGAATTCTCTCTGCAACTGCATCTTCTGTTGATTGTTTATTGCTAAGAGGGTTTCCGTCTTTTGTTCCTGTCACAAAAAACAGAGGAATATCAATTTTTGAAAAAGCAGCCTTCACTTGATCGCTCTTATTATCTTTTGAATACATTGGTAAACTGGGGCTTAGTGCGACAGCTGCTTTGATGCGGCTCTCTTTAAAATAGGCTCCCATAGTACCTGATTGCCCTGCTGCGGCCAGAACACTTTTTGCACCATAAGAATGCCCTGCCATCCCGATTTTATTGACATCAAGCTTTCCTTTTAACGCACCTTGTTTATTCAGTAATTCAATCTGATCAATCACAAATGGAAGGTCTTTCATACGGTTTTTATAAGCATCGGAGTCTCTAACAGCTGCAGAAAATTTTCTTTTAACTTCCTGGGGATTACGTGATCCTTGCCAGATGGTTTTATCACTGCCTTCGTGCTGAATAAAAAAGGCGTAATATCCATTTTCAGCCATGGCCTTGCCAAAATATGGGGCCGCGCTCGTAGAACCCCCTAAGCCGTGAGAGAAAATGATAATAGGCGCAGGGGATGTTAGATTTGAGGGTGCATAAAGCTTATAAGGAACTGTTCTGCTTCGGGCTGAATCATAAAAGCTTCCATCTTTTACGCTAACATCACTTGCGAACGAAGCGTGTGTTATAAAAAAACTAAATAATAAGGTGATAAATTTAAGCATAACTTCCCCTGTTTTAAGATGTATAAATTTTATACGAAAAAAAGGAGAAAACCCTTCGAATTTATTCCTGATTAAGAATATCACGCAAAAGAGGAATGGAAATCTTACGTTTTTCGATCATGGCACGGCTGTCTGCTTTTTCAACCAGATCACGCACAGCCTCAAAGGAGCGCTCAATACGCGGCAGGATGTAGTGCAGTGCGTCGGCACCAACACGAATTTGTTTGTCGCTAAACAGTTTGACAAGAACGGCCCCTAAAAGCTGTTCATCGGGTTCGCGTATGGCAACAGAAGGCGCAGCGCGTAAGCGTGAAGCGAGATCAGGCAAGGAAAAACTGCGCCGCACTGGTGGCTCAAGCAAGGTTATAAGAAAGCTGCGCCCATCTTCTTTAAAAATATTATAAAGATGAAACAGGCCTTTCTCGCCTTGGATATTGCCGATCAACTCATCGGCATCTTCGATGATAACATGATGATCCATAGAGGCGATATCGCGAATGGCATTTTCGTTAATATCACTGGCACGCACGCAAATAGCGGCGGTTTTTTCAGACCACACCGCGCCGATATGGGTTTTACCACTGGCAACAGGGCCGTATAGAACAAGGCATGGCGCGGGCCACTCAGGCCACAAATCAATCCACGCGACCGCGTCTTGATTACATGGCGCAACGAGGAAATCTTGACGCCCCAGCGCGGTGCGGTTTCCTAAATCAAGCGGAATTTGTTCAAGCGCGGCGCTCATGATTTATGCTGTTTTCTTTTTTATGGTCGATTTTTTTGATGTTTTCTTAGTGACTGTTTTCGCTGGCGTCTTTGCCGCATAAAGCGTGCTTTTTTTGTACTCTGTGATTGAAAAACTCAGAAGGACGCCCACTACAGCGGCAACAGGTACGCCGAGCAACATGCCGACAATACCAAATAAACTGCCCCCCGCCAAAAGTGCAAATAAAACCCAAACCGGATGAAGTCCGACGCTATCGCCGACAAGTTTAGGTGTTAAGATGTTGCCTTCGACAATTTGTCCAACAACAAAGATCGCGGCGATGATTGCGACATAGCTGATCTCCCCCATCTGAAACCACGCAACAATAACGCTCACCAGTAAGCCCACAGTTGAGCCAACAAGCGGTATAATGGATAAAAACCCCGCCGTAATGCCAATTAAAAAGCCATAATTAAGCCCTGCTATGGTGAGTGCAATTGCATAGATAACACCAAGAAAAAATGCGACTGTGATTTGTCCACGAACAAAGCCCGCCACTTTAAAATCCATTTTTTTGAGAAGACCCTGGATTGTTTTTTCATTTTCGCGCGGGATCAGATCATTGACCCATTTTGTTATTTTGGGCCATTCTTGCATCATGAAAAAGGCGACAAGCGGTGCAAGGAGCAATGTTGTGAAAAAGCCAATAACAGCCTGGCCACCGCTGGCGAGGCCGCCAGCAAGGCCGCCAGATAGAGAGACAATTTTACCAACATTGTCTTTTAAAAAACCTTGAATATTCTCCGTATAATTACCGCCAAAGCGTTCTTGCGCCATGCCAAGATAGGGATTGAGAAATTCAATAGTGCGGTCAATGTAGCCCGGAAAGCTCTCTGCCAAAGCGGATGCTTCGCGTGCCAATGGCGGCGCTGCGATTGTGATAACGCCAATCACAAAAATAAAGAAAGACAAAAGAATAATGATAACTGCCGCTAAGCGCGGGATCTTTAATTTTGTAAGCGCATTAACAACAGGGTTGAGTAAATATGCAATAGCAATACCCAAAACAAACGGCGTGAGGACGCCTTTAAACAACCAAACAAATCCAATAAAGAGAAAGGCGGAGACGCTCCAAAAGATAAGATGCGCTTGGGGTTTTGTCGATTTTAAAGACATGGGCGTTCTTCCTTTGCGTTCCGTTGTTATTGATAGACAGAGACAGGGGCTTGGGGCGGATAAACTGTATTGCCGTAGGGGTTATTATTGCGCTGTGTGCTCCCGTTCGTATGGACGGGGGGAAATGCTTGACGGCGCAACGTATAAACTTTGCCGTATTGCCCTTCTGATGAGGTCATTATAATACCGCTTCTTTGAAGGGCGCGATTAAGACGGGCAAGTTCTCCGACAAAATCAATATCCATGCTGGCCTGACGCGGGGATAATTTTGTAACGCGGATGGCGTTAATTCCAGAGACACTTTCAAGGGTGCGTTTTGATTCAATCCAATCGCGCATTGTGCCAAACGGCATGACGGCGTTAATCGTTCCCAGTGTGTTCGTGGTAATCGCAGTTTCATTTTTCCATTCAGATTTAAATTGCTGTTTTGTTTGGGTGACGGCGCGATCATAGAGAGATTGCGTAGCCTCGCCCATTTCTCCTTCAACGGTAAACTGCCCTGAAAACTCTGGCCCATTTGGGGCGGCATTATAAAGGGAAAGCTTAAGCGTTTCGCGTCCATCAGGGGACATTTCGGGGGCGACAAGGACAATCATGGCATCTTTTGCGCCGTATCGGCTTCGCATTTTTTCAAAACGACTTGGATCATAACTCAGCGGCGAATATTCATTGACTGCCGCCACATCATCAATATCACCAATCGGCACAACGATGCTGCTCATGGGATCGCCACTTTTTGGCGCACGCGCCCATGCCGCCATAAAGGGGTTCATGGGGCTCCATAAAATAGTGTTTCCCGCGCTTTGATAATACGGCAAAACCAAAATAGCGCCGCGCGGAAGATCAGTATAGGAGCGCCCTTGTGCTACAGCTTTTTTCTTAAAAGCATCACTGCGAAAACGGATGGTGTAATTGCCTTTATAGCGTTTGGCAGTGAGTTGCTCTTTCGTGACTTCAAAATCTTGGACAAGGTAGCTGATGGCATCGGCATCAAGTTCTTCGATTTTGGCCTGAGGATCTTCGGCTAAAAGACGCTCAGAGAGCATTTGGTATGCTTTAACCTGCGCCTCGACAAAGGCTTTTTTGCGGGCTTGAACAGCATTATCAGCGGTCACGTCCACTTCCACATTTTCGACTGTGTAAAGCGCACTGGCGGATGCAGCCTGATCAGCAAAGCACATCACCATAAGCGCCGCATAAAACACTGTACGTAGGCGTTGCAAATGCCTATAAGAAAAAGCTGTTAGAGATATTGTCATTGACCCTTACACTTACGTTGAAAGATGGCTATTTTATAACATAAATTGATTATATAACCTAAGGGATAGGGTAAGAGCAATGAAACAGAGTGCTTATAAAGAAGCGGGTGTGGATATAGATGCTGGCGCAGCGCTAGTTGAACGCATCAAACCTGCGGTCAAAGCCACAAACAGAAGTGGCGTGATGAGCGGTCTTGGTGGTTTTGGCGCGTTTTTTGATCCTAAAGCGGCAGGATATAACGACCCTATCCTTGTTTCAGCTACAGATGGCGTGGGTACGAAAATTAAAATTGCTATAGATACGGGCATTCACGACACAATTGGTATTGATTTGGTTGCCATGTGCGTCAATGACTTGATTGTACAAGGTGCAGAGCCTCTGTTTTTCCTTGATTATTTTGCCTGTGGCAAGCTTGATGTGGACGCGGCGGCGGCGATTATTGGGGGTATTGCAAAGGGCTGCGCGGAATCAGGTTGCGCGCTTGTTGGCGGAGAAACAGCCGAAATGCCGGGTATGTACGCCGATGGCGATTATGATTTAGCTGGATTTACTGTCGGCGCCGTTGAACGTGGCCAACAAATCACTGGTGACACTATTCAAGACGGCGATGTCATCCTAGGCTTGGCGGCAAGTGGCCTGCATTCAAACGGATACTCATTGGTGCGTAAAATTGTTAAAGAGACGCATAACGGTGATTATCATGCCCCTGCCCCGTTTGATAGCTCGCAGACGATGGGACAAGCTTTGTTAACACCCACAAGGCTTTATGTGAAATCAATTCTGTCTGCTATTAAAGAAGTTGGCAAAGACGGCATGCCGCTCATTAAGGGTATTGCCAATATTACAGGCGGCGGCCTGATTGAGAATATTCCGCGTATTTTGCCCAAAGGCGCATGCGCTATATTAGATGCAAAAAGCTGGGATTTACCGCCTGTTTTTGAGTGGCTCGCAAGCGCTGGAAAGCTTGAGCCTGCTGACATGGCAGTCACGTTAAACTGTGGGATTGGTATGGTTGTCATCGTTTCAAAAGAAAATGCACAAATCATTAGCGAAAAATTAACCTCCACAGGTGAAACTGTAAGAGAAATAGGGTATATTGAGTATTCTTCTGGCAGCGATGCCGTTCACATCAATCACTTGGAAAATTTGGGGCGTTAAATCATGGGGACAAACAAAACCGTTGAGGTCAGCAAGGAACAAGTCGAGCAGGCAACAGCAATGTGGCGGGGCTTTACGAAAATTTCTAAATATAGCCTGATCGCAATTTGTGCGTCCTTGGTGCTTTTGGCGATAATCTTACTATAGATGGTAACGTATAAAAAACACGGCACTTTAGAAAATACAACAATCACTACTGAGCATAACCAGAAGATAAACTTTTTCTTGCTTATGGTCCTCGGTACAGTTGTTTTTTTTGCAGCGCAATTTGTATCATTTCAAGCAAAAGCGCAGAGCAATTTTGCGACGCTGAATTTGACCGAAGGCTATAACGAAAATTTTCTATCCCCTTATATTAAAAAATATGATCAAACCTTTGATGAAGAGGCGTTATCATCCATCGTCACTGCGCACTATAAAAACTTGGATATTGAGCAGAACCTCAAGAGCTTGCTTTATTTTGGCTATAGCGGCAAAGAGCAATGGCTTTCTTTTGAGGTGAATAACAGGTCATCAAAAACCCAATGGTATATTGATTTTGGTGATTATTTCTCCGGGCGCTTTGGCCTTTTAAGCGATGTAGATATCTATATCTTAGACATGACAGGCGCGCCCATAAGCAATCCGACAAGCAATACGAAAATTAAGAACCCCATCGTTAAAATAGACTTACCGCTTAATCAAAAATCGATGGTTGTCATGAAAATTAATCCCTATGCAGGTTTACCGACGACTTTACCATTAAAAGTTGTTTCAGAAGAGCGTAAAACAAAGCTTGAGAATAAACGCCTGATTGTGATGGCGGTTATCTTGTTTGGTCTTGTGGGTATGGTCTTTTTCTTCATGGCGTTTGCGATTGCGCAAGGGTACGCGCTTTACTCATATTTTTCAATATACTATGTCGCGATAGCAGCGTTCTTATTTATGCATAGTCAAATCGTACCCTCTATACCCTTTTTAGGCGGACTTATTATCCCCCTCTTTCTCTCGTTCCTTGCGATTATTGGTTTGTTTCTTGCCAGAATTTTCTGGGACAGTGATAGCTATAGCGATAATTTAGAAAAAATCATCAAAGGCAGTTTTATCGCTGTTATAATAGCCCCTATTATTGGGGTATTTTTGCCAGACTTGCTTGGAGTTGTAAAAACTATTTTAATGTTTGGCCCGACGTTGTTATTGCTATTTTTTATTCCAATCATCACGCTTATCCAATCAGCAGAAAATAGAAATCAGGCTATGCCATTTATTTTTGGCTGGTTTATTTTGCTCTTTGGTTTATCCATTTCGATTTTAACTCTCTCTGGATTTATGCCGCCATTATCGGCGATGTTAAATGCGTTTTGGTATGCGCTCGTCCCGCAAGCTCTCTTCTTTACTTTTGCTTTAAAAGCAAAAGGTGGGAGCAGCGGCTCACACTTACCCATGTCGCGCACAGTAGAAATTGAAGAAGGTGCGTCAACGTCAAGGGTGCGCCAATCTAAAGAATTAGCAGAGCAAGAGCGATTGATGAAAGTCATCGAGCAAGAGCGTCGCATTTTGACAGAGCTTCGTAAGAGCGAAGCGCGCCGGGCCGAAGAAATGCGTCTTGCCAAAGAAGAAGCAGACATGGCCAATCGTGGAAAATCAGCTTTCCTTGCCGTTGTAACACATGAAATCCGCACACCGATGACGGGAATTATGGGCATGGTCAAAATGCTTCTTGATAGCGGCCTTGATAAAAAACAAAAAGACTATGCGATGACTATTCAAGAATCGTCAGATGCGATGCTTGCGCTTTTAAACGATATTCTTGATTTTGAAAAAATTGAGCAAGGCAAAATGCAAATTGAAAGCATTAGCTTTGACTTACCACGCTTGATCCAGGGGGTTGTAACGTTAATGAATGGGCATGCCTCACAAAAAGGCATTGAGCTAATTGGCCAAGTGGACCCGTCCCTCCCCCATTTTGTGAAAGGAGATCCGACGCGCCTAAGACAAGTTCTTTTAAACCTTACTGGAAATGCTATTAAATTTACCGAAAAGGGGAGCGTCACCGTTAAGGCGCAGATGATTAAAAAATCTGCCGATGGCAGTAGTTGTGAGCTATATCTTGGCGTAACCGATAGCGGTGTTGGTATCTCAAAAGAAGGGCAACAGAAAATATTTGAGGCCTTCTCCCAAGCCGATGAAACAGTAAGCCGTAAGTTTGGCGGCACTGGACTTGGTCTTGCGATTAGTAAAGGTCTTGTTGAAGCTATGAAGAGTAATATTAATATTAATAGTAATGAAGGCGAAGGAAGCACTTTCTTCTTTACGCTCAACGTACCTATCCCTAATCAAAAAGAGGCCGAGCGCCCCGCCGCAGCCAGAACTGTTCCGCAACAAAGCAATGTCAAACCCCTACGGATTTTAGTGGTTGATGATAATAAAATTAATAGAAAAGTTGTTTCCAGCTTTTTAGAAAATACACCCCATGATGTTCAAACCCAAGAGAGTGCAAAAGCAGCGCTTGAGATCATTGAAAAAGAGCGCTTTGATTTAATTTTCATGGATATTGAAATGCCGATAATGAAGGGGGATGAAGCGACACGTCTAATCCGCAACAATCCTAACCCTAAAATCGCGAGCATTCCTATTGTTGCCCTCACGGGTAATGTGAATGACGAGCAAATAGTAGAATACCGCAAATCTGGTATGAGCGGGTTTTTGGCCAAACCAATTGACCCAGAAAAATTGCGCCAGCTCATCGCGCAAGCGGGCAGCGGTGATTTAACTGCGCCAAAGCCACAAGCAGTTCATAACGACACAGCTACGCAAGCTTATAGTAATCAGCTTGCTGATCCGAAGGATTATGATGAGCCTGTTAATTTTCAAGTCGAAGACAAGCCTGTTATAAAACCATCGGCCTCTATTTCGAGAACAACGTCTGTTAAGAGAACTGCGCCCCCTTTAGTATCACAAGAGCCGAGCACCTCAGAAAATACATTTGACGCTGTTGTTATTAATGACGCTCAAAAAGATGCGCCTGATGAAGATGTTTATATCCCGATGCCACCTCCTAAAAAAGTGGCAAACAATAGGAACGATGCCTTTGATGAAGAGATGCTCAACTCATTGCGCAGTCACCTTGATCTTGAAGCGATTAAGAGCATGCTTGATGAAGTTTTTGAAAAATCAGAGGAGATTATTATTGATCTAAAAATGGCCGATGAAAGTAAAGATTTTACAATGTTACATTCCAAGGCGCATGAGCTTAAAGGGATGACAGGTAATTTTGGTTTAAAAGGCGTCGCTCTCATTGCCGCTGATATAGAAGACGAAGCCAAGAGAGAAAAAGCGGACAAAATAACAATGCATGTGGCACAAATACCAACGGCCCTTGCAAATGCAAAGGCCGCGGTTGAAAAATGGTTAGCAGAATAAGGCTTTGTTCTTGTTCTATTTATTAACCAACGATTTCTTCGTCTTTAAAGAAATGCTTGATCTCGATTGCAGCGTTCTCATCTGAATCTGATCCGTGGACAGAGTTTTCGCCGATGCTTAGGGCAAAATCTTTGCGGATTGTTCCCTCATCTGCATCTGCTGGATTTGTTGCGCCCATGATTTCACGATTTTTTGCAACAGCATTTTCACCTTCCAACACTTGAACCACAACAGGCTCAGAGATCATAAAGTCAACAAGTTCACCAAAGAATGGGCGCTCAGAGTGAACTTCATAGAATTTCTCTGCTTGTGCGCGAGTCATGTGAATACGTTTTTGAGCCACGATACGTAGACCGTTTTCTTCGAAGCGTGCGTTAATTGCACCAGTTAGGTTGCGACGCGTTGCGTCAGGCTTGAGTATTGAAAATGTACGTTGAATGGCCATAAGTCCCTCTTTTTGCTTAAAATTAAATACCGAAAGCGTTATATCAAGCCCTGAAAAAAGGGCAAGTGCTGATTTTAAAGAAACCCCTTTTTATTTCCATAATTTTATGGTAATTTCTTCATATGAATAAGAGCCTGCCATGGATAAAACCAAATAGAGAATTAGACGAAGCCACACATAGGGTAGTTCGTGCTCTTATCGATAGTAAAAAAGACGATAAAAAATTAGGCAAGCTGCCCTCCAAGGAACTAACCAGGCTAGCCCGAGCCTATAAAAACGCAGAGCAAAGTCGTACACCTGCTGGAAAATTTTTACGTGCTTTTGCCGAAGAAATGGGATTGGAAGATCCTGATGGTTCTTATTTCATTGCGGATATGAAAAATCTTGACCGGGCGGCAGTAAAACTTACTGATGCCCACAGAAACATCTCGGATTTAGGAAGAGGAAGGATCTATATAAATTCCCCTAAAGACTACGAAGCTTTTTATCGTGTTTGGCGATCCAAGACTAAAGGGGGTGTTGTCCGTTTGTTGGGAAGAGATGGGGAGACAGTTGCAGATGGGTCATTTAGAGATTATATGAAATCCCCCAGAAAAAGCGGTTTCGCAGGTTTTATTAATTTTGATATAGAAATTGATCTTGGTAAAGGGCGGACCGGTAGATTTGAAGTTCAAATCATGCCCAGAGCTTACGAGCGCATAGATAAAGTATCGCATAAACTTTTTGATATGATCCGTATTTTAGAAGAAGCCCCCCCTGCCTATCTTACCTTAGGAGATAAACAAGTAAGAGATGCGCTCATTCTTGCCAACCAGGCTTTATTTGTTGAACATGGCATTCGTACCCATTTTATCCAATTCAGAGAGGACAAAATGCCAAGGATTACTTCTTCGAAATTAGATCAAGCAACCAGCATTTTGGATAGAATATGGTCTACGCTCGAGAGCTTAGAAGGGCGTCGCTATTCATGGATGAGCGACACAAAAGAAGCTATGACAGAAGCTAAAACCTCTTTATTAAATATTCACCAAGCACAAAAGAGTGGCCAAGCCCTTAATTTTGGGCACAAGCCATAAGCTAAGCCAGTTTTGCCTCAATCACGCTTACTGCGTCATTAGCGGCGCTCGCATTTGTACCACCAGCTTGCGCCATGTCGGGACGGCCACCGCCGCCTTGGCCGCCAAGCGCCTGCGCTCCGAGTTTGACGAGATCAACGGCGTTAATACTGCCCGTTAAATCGGCAGTCACACCAACAACGATAGAGGCCTTGCCATCTGCTGTGGCGATTAACACCACAACGCCAGATCCTAGCTTTTTCTTAAGATCATCAACCATGCCTTTGAGATCCTTGGCGGGGAAATCAGGGAGCACTTTGCCGATAAACTTCACGCCATTGATTTCTTTGACATCATCATTTGACGAAGACGCCGCGCCAACATTACCGCCCATGGCGAGTTGCTTACGAAGCGTTGATACTTCTTGCTCTAACTTCTTGCGATCTTCGACCAGTGTTTTAACACGTGCGGTCACTTCGGCAGGGGCGGATTTTAGTATCTGAGCGGCCTCATGAAGGCGGGCTTCTTGTTCCTCTAAATACGCCAGCGCGTTTGCTCCAGTTAATGCCTCTATACGGCGCACACCAGAAGACACGGCGCTTTCGGAGATGATTTTAAACAGACCAATATCGCCTGTGCGTTTTACATGTGTACCACCGCAAAGCTCAACAGAGTAAGGCTTATTAGACCCCTTTTTGGCTGTCCCCATCGAAACTACGCGGACTTCATCGTCGTATTTTTCACCAAAGAGGGCCATGGCGCCGCTTTCGCGGGCTTCGTCGATCGGCATGATACGCGTAATAACTTCTGTATTGGCGCGTATCTCTGCGTTTACTTTTTCTTCGACAGCTTTGAGCTGCGCTGGCGTCAGGGCAACAGGTTGCGAGATATCAAAACGCGTACGCTGATCATCTTGAAGCGATCCCTTTTGCGCCACATGATCACCCAGCGTTTCGCGTAAGGCTTCGTGAAGCAAGTGCGTCACAGAATGGTTTGAACGGATAATCGAGCGGCGCATATGATCGACGGTTAAAACGAGGCTATCGCCTTTTTCAACTTTTCCCTCTTTCATCGTCACAGCGTGGGCAAAAAGTTTACCTACTTGCTTCTTGGTATCCGTCACCACACCAGAGAGACCCTCCCCTGCTATGAAGCCAGTATCACCAACCTGTCCGCCACTTTCCGCGTAAAATGGCGTTTGATTGGTAATGATATAACCATCATCACCTTTATTCAGACTTTCAACGACTTTACCGTCTTTGACAAGGGCGAGGGCTTTACCCTCAGCTTGCTCTTTTTCATACCCTAAAAACTCTGTGGGGCCAAATTCTTCCAAAATCTCAAACCAGAGCTTTTCAGTGCCTGCATCACCAGAGCCTGACCACGCTGCGCGGGCGGCTTTTTTCTGCTCATCCATCGCGGCGTTAAAGCCCGCCATATCTACTTCAATCCCCTTTAAACGTAAGGCGTCTTGGGTTAAATCAACAGGAAAACCATACGTATCGTAAAGCTTAAAGGCAACATCGCCAGCAAGCGTATTATCACGCACATTATCTGCCTCGTCATCGAGCATCTTAAGCCCGCGATCCAGCGTTTGTTTAAAGCGTGCCTCTTCATTTTTCAGTGTTTCTGAAATCAGACTTTCGGCGCGTTTTAACTCTGGGTAGGCTTCGCCCATCATCGAGACAAGGGTCGGAAGGAGTTTATACATGAGCGGGTCACTCGCACCCAATAAATGGGCGTGGCGCATGCCGCGGCGCATAATGCGGCGCAGGACATAGCCGCGCCCCTCATTGGAGGGCATCACTCCATCCGCAAGCAAAAATGACGCGCAGCGCAAGTGATCGGCAATAACACGGTGCGACGCCGCCTGATCGCCCGAATAAGCAACGCCCGTTAAATCGGCAACATTGTCTATAATGGATTTTAAAAGGTCGATATCGTAGTTGGTGACTTTGCCTTGCATGAGGGCGGCCATACGCTCTAAGCCCATACCTGTATCAATGGAAGGGTTTGGTAAGGGGCGGCGGATGGGCTGTCCATCTTCGCCCGGTTCTTGTTCGTATTGCATAAAAACGAGATTCCAGAACTCTAAGAATCTATCGCCATCTTCATCAGGTGATCCCGGCGGGCCACCAGCAAGGCCCTCACCTTGATCATAAAATATTTCGGTACACGGCCCGCAAGGCCCCGTATCACCCATTTGCCAGAAATTATCATCGGTGGGGATACGGATAATTTTATCATCGCTAAAGCCTGCAATTTTCTTCCAGAGGCCTGCGGCTTCCTCATCCGTTGAGTGGACAGTGACCAGAAGCTTATCCTTAGGCATTTCAAAGTTTTTTGACACCAATTCCCAAGCGTATGAAATCGCTTCTTCTTTGAAATAATCGCCGAATGAAAAGTTACCAAGCATCTCAAAAAACGTATGGTGACGCGCCGTGTAGCCGACATTATCCAAATCGTTATGCTTGCCCCCTGCCCGCACGCATTTTTGCGCGGTAGTGGCGCGGGTATAATCGCGATGCTCTCCACCAGTAAAGACGTTCTTAAACTGAACCATCCCAGAGTTCACAAACATCAAGGTTGGATCATTTTGCGGCACAAGTGGCGAGGAGTCGACGTGTGTGTGGCCGTTTTTCTCAAAATACCCTAAAAATTCACTACGGATGTCTTTTACTGTTTTCATGTTCTGCGCTGTACCTTAATGTTGAACTCATATAATGCGAAAGTCCCTATAATATGCAAGAAAATATGCAAGAATTCATCACTTTAGCGAACTATCTTGCTGATGAAGCGGGAAAAATCATCCGCCCTTACTTCAGAGCGCCTTTAGAGGTCGAAAGTAAAGCCGATGAAAGCCCTGTCACCATCGCCGATAAAAAAGTTGAAGACCATTTACGCCGTCTTATTGAAAAAAGATATCCAGACCACGGTATAATTGGTGAAGAATTTGGATTAAAAGAGAGCAAAAGCCAATATACGTGGGTTTTAGACCCTATTGATGGCACAAAATCCTTTATTGCCGGACGGCCAAGCTTTGGGACGCTCATCGCGTTATGTGAAAATAATGTGCCGATTTTGGGCGTTATTGATCAACCGATTTTAAAAGAGCGCTGGGTCGGTGCAAAAGGGTTTGAAACAACGTTTAATGATATGCCTGTCATAACGCGCGAATGCGCGGACATTAAATATGCAAAAGTGATTAGCACGCATCCTATCATGGTACCTGAATGGAAAGAGATTGAAGATCAATCGAGTTTTTATATTTGGGGTGGCGATTGTTATTCCTTTGGCCTGCTTGCGAGCGGGTACTTAGATTGCGCGATTGAATCGCATCTTAGCCCATATGACTTTGCCGCGCTTCCTCCAATTATTGAGGGTGCTGGCGGCCATATGTGCGATTGGGACGGAAATAAACTGACCTTAAAATCAGAGGGCCGCGTCATTGCCTTTGGTGACAGCGCGTTGAAAGATAAGTTTTTAAAGATTTTAAAGGATTAGATTAATACGCCGACGCGATATCGATGGTTGGGGGTAGAATATTACCTGCGTAATGCGCCCATTTACCATTGGCAACAGCCTCGAGAGAGGGAGAGCGTTTCCCAGCGCGCGTTTCATAAATCCAGTAATTTGATAAAACACGTTCAACAAAAGCGCGTGTCTCAGCAAAAGGAATAGTTTCAATAAATAAAAGCGGGTCTTTGATATGGGCGCGCTCTGATTTCCAGCGCGATAAATTGCCAGGCCCTGCATTATAGGCAACCGCAAGCGAGAGAAGATCACCCTTTACTGCAGGGTGTTTCAACAAATGCGCCACGTAATCTTGCCCTAAAGCCAAATTGACATGCGGTTGTTTGAGTTGTTTATGACCTTCTGGTGTTTTAAAACGGTCATGCCCGGCTATATAACTTGCTGTTGAAGGCATAAGTTGCATAAGCCCTGTCGCCCCGCTTGGGTTAGCGGCAGAAGCATCAAAGCGCGATTCTTGGCGGACAATGGCATGAATAAGGGATTTATCAACGCGGTAACCTCCTTTAGGCTCCCACGGCGCCCATGGGTAAAGGGCGGCGTCATATAAATTGCCCTGCTGTGAATATAAACTTCCTAATCGCATTTGAAGTGCTGGCAGGTCATATTTTGCAGACAGCGCTATAAGCGCCCTTTGTCTGTCAGGGGTCAGCGCTGCATCAAAACGCAGAAGCTCTTTTTCAGCGCGGTCCACTTGTCCAATCTCGAGAAGAGCTATTGCCCGTTTGCCAGATGGCGTTGATTGAATAAGGTCACTTGCCGCTTTATCGAATGGCGGCACATCCCAATTATAAGCAAGGCGTTTGCCCATAGCCTGCGTGGCAATAATGCCATAGAAAGTTCGAGGATAGGCCGATGCCAGTTTCAACCATTTGCTCACAAGAACTTCGTTGCCAGCGCGCATATGCGCCCGCGATGCCCAAAACGCAGAGGCCGATACCATCCAGCCCGAAGCATATGGAGATGAAGCCGCACTTTCAAAAGCGTGCGCCGATTGTTTGTAATTTTGTTTTTGCCAGAGGGATAAGCCATAGACCCATCCCGCCATCGGCGCATACTCCCCAGAGCGCTTCCATGAGGCTTTTGCTAATTTTTCGGCCTCATCAAGCTTGTTAGCATAAAGATAGCCAGAGGCTATCAAAGCGCGCATACGGTCATATTCAACATCATCAATATCACTGGCTGCATCAGAGGTGGCCAGTAAATTGAGCGCCTTAGTGGGTTCATATTTTTTAACGTATCGGTGAATTTCGTAGGTTAGTTTTTGGACACCAGATTCTTGGGCGCTCGTTCTTTTCTTTTTGCTCTGATAATGTTTTTCTTTGGCCGTTGCCGTCCCCAGATTACCCGTTAAAAGAGATTTCACATCTGGCCTTGATAGAGGTGCGCTTGTATCTTGTGGTTTCTTCGACATCATCAATTTATAGATGGCATCAGCTTGTGGGTGATCGTCATATTGCCTCAGCCAGTTCACAAGCTCTTTATAGTCGGGCGCGTAATTCGTGCTCAAATAACGACTGGCGAAAATATGGCCTTTTAAGATGTCATTTTTAACGCTTTTAAGGGTTTTATCCGCCTCCTTGAATTGCCCCGTTTTTTGAAGAGCAAAGGCTTCTTGATAGAGTGTGATATCACGATCTTTTAGGACATCACGCGTTGCAAAAAATCCGCGTTTGTATTCTTCGGCTTTCTGAACATCAGGTTTTTTCATAGAGGCAAAATTTGTGAGTGACGCTAGGATAAAAGATCCGCCATCCTTCTCTGAGTCAGGCTTAGCAATCGGTAGAGGTACAGTAGCGATTTTCTCTTGAAAGATCTGTTGGTCATAAATAGTGGCAGAAACCAAATGATCGGGCTTACCTATTGGCACAGGCGCACCAAGAAAATCATTTTCCGCCTGCCCTGTTTTACCACCCAGAACCAGCATTAAAATAAGGCCGAAGGCAAATAATCCTGTTAAAAACAGGCCATGCCGCTTTACCACGTATGATGTCATAATGTGGGTTTGATAGACTATTTAACCCAAAATGTCCAATAAAAGAGAACAAACTTAAATTTAACATTATGAAAATTAATGTATTAGACCCAACTCCGCCCGTTTGGCCTTAATCATTAGCATATCGGCCCAAACAGCACGCTTTTGCGCTGGCGTTTGGAGCAAATAGGCCGGATGATAGGTTACAATCGTGGGAATTCCTTCATAATCATGAAAAGTGCCACGTAGTTTTGAGATACTCTCAGACTTATCCAGCAAGGCTTTTGCAACTAATCCACCACATAATATAATTATTTTTGGCGAGGCAAGCGCAATGTGCCGCTTTAAAAACGGTAAGGCTATATCAAGCTCAGCCTGCGAAGGCGTTCTATTACCCGGAGGTCGCCAATTGAGAATATTGGTTAGATAGGCGGCGTTATCAGGGTCCTCTGCACCACGTGATAGGCCGATAGAGCCCAAAATCTTATCCATTAACTGACCTTCTGGCCCCAAAAAGGGTCTGCCTTGACGGTCATCTTCGGTTGCAGGCGCTTCACCAATAACCATCATGCTAGATTGAGGGTTACCATCGGCGAAAACAAGTTGAGTGGCGGTCTTTTTGATGGAGAGGCCATCAAATGCGGCGATTGCGGCTTTTAAGGTCTCTAAGCTTTGGCACTCATGAGCAATTTTCTGAGCTTGCTCTATCGCCTGCGCCGCGCCAATCATAGGCTCAGCAGAAGTTTGTTTCATAACAGAGGTGACGGGGGCGCTATTTTTATGGTTAGGCGTATCAAGTGAAGCAGGCGGCTGAGGGGCGAGAAAAACAGTGCGGTTAATTGGCACATCGCCAAGCGCTTCATCGACCCCATGATCGATATACCACTGTAATGCAGCGCTTAAAGACGCATTTTGCAATATTGAGCCATCCTCTAACTGTTTTTTAATAAAACTATTAGAGAATATTTACCCACCTCGTGTAAACTACTAATATTAAAGAATAACAACTATCTTAGGAGCACCTCCAGCATGACCCAACCCCTTCGATCCGACCGTGAAGTGATGGAATATGATGTCGTTATTGTCGGCGCTGGCCCAGCTGGCCTTGCGACTGCAATAAGGCTGAAACAGCTCGCGAATGAAACAGGTAAAGAGGTTGCCGTTTGTATTCTTGAAAAAGGGTCAGAAGTGGGCGCTCATTTACTCTCTGGCGCGGTCTTTGAACCGCGCGCGCTGAATGAGCTTATCCCTGATTGGAAAGACAAAGGCGCGCCACTGACATGTGAAGCAAAAAAAGATGATTTTATCTTTCTTACGAAATCAGGCGCAATCAAGCTCCCCACCCCACCGCAGATGAAAAACCATGGCAATTACATCATCAGCCTTGGAGCACTTGGGCGCTGGCTCGCCTCGCAGGCCGAAAACATGGGCGTTGAAATTTTCCCGGGATTTGCGGCGGCGGAGCTTTTGTATAATGACCATGGTGCCGTGATTGGCGTTGCCACTGGGGATATGGGCATTAACAAAGAAGGTAAGCGCACAGATATGTTTGAGCCGGGCGTGGAAATCCATGCCCGCCAAACAGTTTTAAGCGAAGGGTGTCATGGCTCACTATCAAAAGAGGCTATTGCCAAATTTGACCTTCGCGCCAACTCTGATCCGCAAACTTACGGCCTAGGTGTGAAAGAAGTATGGGAGGTTGACCCTGCTAAACATAATAAAGGCTATATTCAGCACAGTATTGGCTGGCCAATGGATAGCAAAACCTATGGCGGGTCGTGGCTCTATCATATGGAAGATAATCTTGTGTCGATTGGTTTTGTTGTTGGGCTTGATTACCAAAACCCGTATCTCTCCCCTTTTGAAGAAATGCAGCGTTTTAAAACGCACCCTAAGATTAAGGCGTTATTAGAAGGTGGCAAGCGTATTGGTTATGGCGCGCGGGCGCTGGTTGAGGGCGGCCTGCAATCCTTACCCAAGCTAACCTTCCCCGGCGGCGTTCTCACAGGCGATAGTGCAGGGTTTTTGAATGTCCCCAAAATTAAAGGCAACCACGCCGCAATTAAATCAGGCATGATCGCCGCAGAGAGTATTTTTACCTGCCTCAATCAAGAGGACACACCCGCCCAAGGATGGGAGTGTGCGCATTACCAGACCAATTTTGAAAACTCATGGCTTTATGATGAACTCTATCAAGTGCGTAATATTCGCCCCGGATTTCATAAAGGGTTGCTCTTTGGCCTTATTCATTCGGCGTTTCAAACGATTGGAGGGTGGCGCTTGCCGTATACACTTAGAAACCATGCCGACCACGCGCAGTTGATTGAAGCGGATAAAGCGCATAAAATTGATTATCCAAAACCTGATGGTAAATTAACATTTGATCGCCTAACCAGTGTGCAGTTATCCAATACCAACCACGCCGAAGATCAGCCTTCGCACTTAAAGTTAAAAGATGCAAGCGTCCCTATTGAGATCAATTTACCTAAATATGCAGAGCCCTCGCAGCGTTATTGCCCTGCTGGTGTTTATGAGGTTATAGAACAAGCGGGCGAGAAGAAATTTCAGATCAATGCACAAAACTGCGTGCATTGTAAAACATGTGATATAAAAGACCCGTCACAAAATATTGTGTGGACCGTCCCCCAGGGCGGCGGTGGGCCAAATTATAGCGGTATGTAAGAACAGAAAATAATCAGTTATTAGGAATATTATGCACGATAGAGCCATTGAAAAAAAACCAGAGACCAAAAAATCAGGATTGAAAAATCTTTTGATTTTTCCGATATGTGCGATTGCGCTCGTTGTCGGGTTTAAAATTTCCGAGCGAACAATGCCTGATTATTTTCACCCGCATGATGAAACACAATTGACTTTAGAAGATTATCTCGCCGCTATTGGGCCACAGCCTTTATATTATAAAGAAACAAGCGCAGGAAATTATTTATCAGGGCAATTTGCCCAGCGCCGCAAAGATTGGAAAACGGCCTCTGACTATCTCAGCAAAGTTCTTGAAAAAGATAACAGTGATATCAATCTGGAAAAACAAGCCATGGTATTGGCCATGGGATCAGGAGAGATCAACCGCGCCATATCTTTATCACGTAAAGTCAGTGCCAATGACCCAACAAACGCACTGGCTACGTTATTTCTCATCATGGATGATTTTGATCGCCAGGATTATAGCGCCGCGCTTACCTCTATTAAGGCTGTACCCGAAAATAGCCTTGGGAGTTTCATTACGCCTGTATTAGAAGCATGGGCGCATTCTGGTACAGATAAATTTGAAATCTCGACAATGCCGCTTAACTCCCTTTATGCGTATCATGCGCTTTTGATTGGTCAATATACGGGCAATACCGAAAAGGCACTCCCTTATGTCGAAAAAAGCTTAACGAGCGGTGATGTAGACCCGCATGATTTGGAAAAAATTGGCGATCTGTATGTTGCCATTGATAAACCCAAAAAAGCGTTAGAGCTGTACAACTTGATACAATCTTCTGGCTTCACCTATGCACCGCTTGAGCAAAAAATTGAGGCGCTTGAGGATGAGAGTAAAGAGAAGATTTTATCTCTTATCAAAACGCCCAAAGTGCAAAACCCCAAAGATGGGGCGGCGCTGGTATTTTTACACATGGCGGAAATTTTATATCGTGACCAAAGCGATGATAGTGCGCTCGTTTTTTCAAACATGGCCCTTCATCTCAAACCAAGCCTTGCACGCTCGAAAGTCATTATTGGCAGTATCTTGGCGCGTAGCGATCAAAAAGAAGATGCTATTGAATATTTTACCAGTATTGATAAAAAAGATGATCTGTATGAAGACGCCCAAATTGAAGCCGCAACGCTTTATGAAGATTTAAAACAAACAGATAAAGCAATTGCGATTTTGGATGACCTTTATAAAAATAAAAATAATATTGAGGCGCTCATTCAAATTGGCCATATCCACCGCGCCAATGAAAATAATCTTGAAGCAATTAAAATTTATGACCAAGCAGAACAAGATATTGGCACGCCTTTACCGCGTGAATATTGGCACTTACTGTATGCCCGCGGTATGGCCTATGAACAAATCAAAGAATTTGAAAAATCAGAAAAAGATTTGCTTGCTGCGCTTGAGTTTCAACCAAACCATCCTTACATTTTAAACTATCTTGGCTATAGCTGGGCAGATCAGGGTGTGAATCTGGAAAAATCACTTGATATGATTAAACGCGCCGTTTTTCTCAAACCTGATGATGGGTATATTGCCGATTCATTGGGCTGGGTTTTATTCCGCATGAATGAGTTTGATAAAGCCATCCCGCATTTAGAACGTGCGGTTGAGTTGTTGCCCTATGACCCTGTTATCAACGACCACCTTGGTGATGCGTATTGGGTGAATGACCGGCGTATTGAAGCCCGCTTTCAATGGGAACGTGCCTATAACCATGCCAAAGATGATGAGATTAAAATGGCTATACAAGACAAGCTTAAAAATGGTCTTGAGCCAATGCCAAATGCCATAAATGATAATCACAAAATAGCAGCAGAAAAAATCTCTGAAACGCAGGCAACTCAAAAGACTGACCATGAAACGGTACAATCACCCGCGCAAGCCCCTCTTGAAGAATTAGCGGATTAGTTTTAAAGGCCTATCGCTATGAAGACGCCGATTACAATACTGGCTCCTGCCAAGATTAATCTCTTTTTGCATGTCTTGGGGCGGCGGGATAATGGTTATCATAATTTGCAATCCCTGATCATGTTTGCTGATTTTGGTGACCATGTGACGCTAAAGCCATCTGATACGCTTGGGTTAACCCTGCACGGTGATTATGCGGGCGCCTTAAACACGAGTGAAAAAGACACGAGTGAAAACTCATCCAACATTCTTATAAAGGCGCTATGGGTCATAGCGAAACGAGCAGGACAAACACCTGCCTTTGATATCACGCTGACTAAAAATATTCCCCTTGGTGCGGGCTTGGGCGGCGGATCTGCCGATGCGGCGGCGCTGATACGTGCGCTATGTGATCTATGGGATATAGATAGCCAAAGTGATACTTTTAAACAGTTACTTTTCGCACTGGGCGCTGATGTCCCCGCTTGCTTTAACAACGCACCTTGTCAGATCAAAGGCACCGGAGAGGATGTTTTTAAAGCGCCTGATCTGTTTGATATCCCTGCCCTGCTGATCCATCCCAATAAACAATGCAGCACAAAAGATGTTTTCAGCAAAGCTTTTAAGTTTTCGGGTGAGATAGACATACCAAACAAGTTTGAATCGCGTGACGCGCTTATGGCGTTTTTAAAAACCACACGTAATGATTTATACGCCCCGGCAAGCACTCTTATTCCCGATATTCAAGAGGTTTTGAACGCCATCAAAGCGCAGGATAATATTTTATACGCGTCGATGAGTGGCAGTGGCTCGGCATGCTTTGGTTTGTTTGACACTGTCCAAAGCGCTCAACACGCAGCGCAGATAATAAAAAACCTGCACCCCGAATGGTGGGTACAGGCCGTCACGTTAAAGTCATAAAGATTAATATTATCTATTAAGTGTTTTAATCGCGCCGCTAACCATATGGGCGAGCAGTTTTTTACTCGCTTGGCCTGTTACAGGTAAATTATTTGCAGATTGATACGCGCTGATCGCATCAACTGTTTGTGGGCCAGTTATACCATCGGCAGGACCAGGATAGTAATTGGTAAGCATCAAGTATTCTTGCACTTGCGCAACAAGCGCCTGTTCTTCATTTACGCCGCCGCCCCCTGCACTTGGTGCGATTTGTGACGCATTAGAAGTTTTCGCCTTACCAAGAGGACCAGCGCGTCGTCCCTTTGCGGCTTCATTGATTTCTTGCATACGTTCAACCAACTTATCAACGTCTTGCATATCAATTTGCACGGCTTTAGCTAATTGTGCCATTGCTTCTTTGGCATCCGGGCTTCCTTGATCGGACGCTATTTTATACCATAAAAACGCCTCATCGGGTTTTGCTTGCCCAAGCAAACCATTTTCATAGATAAGGCCGAGATTATACGCGGCCTCCATAATTCCGTTATTGGCGGCACGCTCAAAAAATGCGGCGGCAAGCTGGGGGTTGTACTCAGTCCCGATACCTTCGATATACGCAATCCCAAGATTGTATTGGGCTTCGGGGTGACCATTTTTTGCGGCCTCGCGATACCAATACATTGCAATATCAAGGTCTTTATTAACGCCAAGCCCCTGATGATGTAAAACCCCGAGATTATATTGAGCATTGGCAATGCCTGCATCGGAAGCTTCACGGAACCAAAAAGCGGCTTTATCAAAATTTTGCTTAACGCCGCCATGGCCTGCCGTGTAAATAGCCGCCAAATCATGTTGCGCCTCAGGCACGCCGTCAAAAGCTTTTGTTTCGATATCACGGATAACATTAGGCAAGCTTGCATCGGGCTGCATACGTGACGACAGAGAGTCTGTTGATTTTGACGCCGCAATTTGATTGGCGATTTTTGGATCTTGAGCAAAAGCCATTTTGTCAAAATTTGCAACAGGCGTTGTTACTGTTGGCTCATCAGAAAGACTTATGGCTTGCGCAGCAGGATTTGTTGCTCCTGGTTCAATCGCATTAAGCTGCGCGGCCAGTTCTTCTGGATTTTTTTCTAATGCTTCCAGCAATTGCTCATCGCTATAATCACTTACACTTCCCATTTCACCGCCAAGAGTGGCTGGTGTTACTTGCATATCTGACCCGGTCAAGCTAGATGACATTTTTTGCGATTCGAGGGCTGCCAAATCACTCACAGTATTCGAAGGCACCGCTTTATTGTTAATCACCAGCGGTTCCCAACGTTGTTCGTCAAGATTAAGACGCGCCATACCGCCCCCCTCTAAGATTGCGATTTGCGGCATTTGAGGTTGCTGGACTTGATTAATAGCCCACCCTGAAAGCATAGCCGCTACAACCATTGAGGTCACGCCGAGCGTTTTAAAGTTAAGCACACGCGCGATCCACGGCATAGATTCGCCATCGATCATCGCGCCATCGGCGCCGCGCATTTGTCCATAAGCAGGCGCAGATAAGGCGGCCTGCGCTGCGTTGCTCTGATCTGTGAGCAAAACCATGGCTTTGGCACGAAGAGCGTCTTGCGTTTCCAAAACGATCTCTTCTAAGCGCTCTACTTTACGCATGATGCGAGATTTATCTTGGCCTGTCATTTCAACCTGACGGCTGAGACGGGTTTGTTCGGTAATTGATTCATCGAGGCGCTGATCAATGCCTGTCTGTTTTTCTTCGGTCTCAATTATTTTTTTGTTTAAAATGGCTTGGTTAGCCGCCGATTTTACAATTTTTTCTTCAGTTTCTTTCAGCGATTTTTCAAAACGCGCCTGACGGGCGAAGACCTCGGCCTCGAGTTGATCACGCGATTGCATTTTATTTTCAAGTGCAACTACCGATTTTTTTGAATAGTCGGCCTTTTCTTCAAGCTCTTTCAATGATTTACGATATTCGCGCAATTCACCCAGTAATTCATAGCGCTCTGCCTCACTGCGTTTTAGCTTATCGCTAATTTGGGCAAGCATGCGTACAATCTCAAGATTGCGGCTATTGGCCTGTTGGTCGTCTTGTGGTGGACGGACAACATGAACTCTACTTGGAACGCGCTTTTCTCGCATGGAATTTCCCCTTAGTCGTACTTATGAATAACGATAGAGTATACATTTTGGAAAATAAAACCAAGGAAAATTATCTATATGCCCACAAAAGCCTATTGTATTTGCACGCCTCTGGCGTTGTGCGATACTATAGCTTTCTAAATCAAATTATTTCAGGGTCTTATGGACGATCTTCACGACTATATCATACGGATTTTAACAATTATCCCTGCTATTTTCCTCGTCTTGAGCCTTCATGAGCTTGGGCATTATCTGATGGCGCGGCTTTATGGTGTGCATGCCCGTGATTTTAGCATCGGATATGGCAAGGCGCTCTATACGCGCAGATTAAAAAATGAAACAACTTTTACGCTACGGCTTTTTCCACTAGGGGCTCATGTTGGGCTTGATGGGGAAGCTTATAAGGCGCTCTCATTTTATAAGACAATAGCCGTCATTCTGGCTGGGCCTTTATTTAACTTTTTAACTGTTTTCCCTCTCTTTTTTATCTTTTTTGCCACGGTGGGTCAGCCCTCAACGCCGCCTGTCTTTGCGGGCATTGAAATTGGAGGCGTTGCAGATAAAGCAGGATTGGAGACCAATGACCGCGTCTTAACAGTGAACGGGAAGCCCGTAGTGCGCTATGAGGATATTTTAAAAATCACGAGAGAGCCCGCGCCACAGCCCGTAGAATTTACAATCCAGCGCGGAAATGAAATACATCAAGCCACAGTAATACCCGAAATTGTCGATTATATTGACCTGAAAGGTCTGAAGAAAAAACACGGTCGTTTAGGCGTGATTGTTCGTCATGCACCGTTTGATCTTGTGAGTATTGCCTCGATTAATGGCGTTGCCATCGCGAATAAAGACAAGGATGCGGCGCGACAGGCGTTATTATCTGTTATCGATCAATATGCGACCATTGGGTTTAAATCAACCGATGGCACAATTCGCCCCTATCGGGCATGGGTTGATGGCGTGCTTAATAAAGATTTGCAGACCCCCAAGGCAGAACATTTCGATCATTTCTTTATCGGCACATTAGGCAGTCATTTTTATAACCCGCTACCCGTTCGCGCCGCCTTTGAGGTCGCCGCAATCCAGTCAGGCGAATTATTTGCAGCCATTACCACAATCCCCTTGCAACTTTTTCCGATGGATAAAGAAAAGTTTAAACCTGATGAAACGGCTCGTGATAAGCCCGTTCTCAACTGGATTTATAAATTTATATTTTTTACAGCCCTTATTTCAATTGTGGTGGGGTTTGTGAACCTTATTCCTCTCCCCCATTTTGATGGTGGGCAGCTTTTATTACTTGTAGCGGCCAAAATAAACCCCGCCTTATCGGCTAAAAAATATCAAGCGATCCTTATTGTCACGGCTCTACTAACCTTATATGCAAGCGTGGCCTTAGCGAATTACAAAAACTTTAAGACATATACACATCACAAATTTTGCGTCGCCCCCGCGTGGGAAAAAGATAAAAAATGCGATTAAGTCATTAAAAAATACAAAAAATAAGCACGGACGAACCGTTACTTATTAACCCATAAAAAAACACGACTTACCGAAGTAACCCGTGTTTTTAAAAACTCTAAAAAAGAGCGCTTAAATTATGCAGCTTCTCTTAAGTTACAAGCTGATTGCTTGCCTTTTTGCTCTTCAACGTCAAATTCAATTTTTTGACCATCGTTCAAACCATTTAGGCCTGACGCTTCAACTGCGCTAATGTGAACAAACACATCGCCGCCGCCATTTGTTGGCTCGATGAAACCGAAACCTTTAGTAGGATTGAACCATTTTACTGTACCTGTTGCCATTGTAATTTCTCCTTATGCAATATTGGTAATTTTGCTTCACGCAACACGCGTTTAGCTCTTATGTCTGATGACGACTTAGTCATTCAGCCCAATTAAACCAACCACTATATGAAAGGAAAACAGGCATCTTAATATGTAATAATCAAACTATCAGAAGTAAACCTGTTTTAAAGCTCCGCGTCAATACAATTCGTGTATTACCGCACTAAAGCCATAAGGCATAACAAGATACCCTTTATCGAGATGGTCAAAATATTCTTTGGGCTTATTGCGGCTTATGCCTGAGAGTTTATGTGGCGTTTCCTATGACTGTTACTTCAGCCCTATGGGATAATGGTTTTGTTCGGATGCAAACCGGTTTGCAAAGCAATCTTAAACTACAGGACAACCCCCTACAGCTTTATTGCAATAAAATCAGTGGCTTGATTAGATAGCTTAAGGAATATCAATGGCGCTAAAAAACTGAAGGCGGTATCAAAAAGTTTTTCTCTGCCTGCAATGCATTGAAAACACTTATGCATTTTGAGGCATTTGGTTGCTATAATACGTCTATAGATGATTTATTTAATACTTCAGGAAAAAGCAAAATAGTATTTACTACGATTGGTAAAGTAAAAAGCAGGAATAGACTGAAAGCAAAACATTCTTATTTTCTTAGGCCATAGCCTGTTTTGAAAATCCACGCAATGATGCCCATAGAAATGGCTGTGAAAACGCAAACCATAGATACACTCACCCATAGACTGACATCCGCGCTTTCATAAAAACTCCAGCGAAAGCCGCTGATGAGATAAACAACAGGATTAAAAAGCGACACGCTCTGCCAAAAAGGCGGCAACATATCAATGGCGTAAAAACTCCCGCCTAAAAACGTCAGCGGGGTAATGACCAACAAAGGAATAATCTGTAATTTTTCAAACCCGTCTGCCCATATGCCGATAATGAAACCCATAAGACTGAAGGTGATACAGGTCATAATCAGGAAAAACGCCATCCATATGGGGTGCTGAATTTCAAGGGGTACAAAAAATCCGGCTGTCACCAAAACAATAATTCCGATGACAAGGGATTTAGTGGCCGATGCACCGACATAGGCCAAAGACACCTCCCAAAAAGATAGCGGTGCAGAAAGGATTTCATAAATTGTTCCTGTAAACCGAGGGAAATAAATACCAAATGATGCGTTTGAGATGCTTTGCCCCAAAATTGTTAGCATAATTAAGCCTGGGACAATAAACGCGCCATATTCAACCCCATCAATACTGGATATTTTCGAACCCAAAGCCGCGCCAAAAACCACGAAATAAAGCACAGTCGAGATGACGGGTGAGGCAATACTTTGCCCAACCGTCCTTAAAGCCCGTTTCATTTCAAATTTATAAATCGCCCATATGCCGCGCCAATTCATGCTACTTGATCCTTTACATTTTTCTCATTGAGAAGTCCGATGAAGATTTCTTCAAGCGAGCTTTGGTGAACCTGTATGTCAATCGGTCTTATTCCATTTTCCTTCAAGTTATCAAGGACATTTGAAATATCATTCCCTTGCTCAAACGGACTGTATGTGAAGACAAGCTTGTTACCGTCATTTTCTAAAACCAGATTATATTGACTAAGCGTTTTTGGAATAGCTTTTAACGGCTCCCGCAAATCAAACACAACCTGCTTATTTCCCATTTTTTTCATGAGCGCGTCTTTCTCATCAACCAGAATGATATTGCCCTTGCTGATGATACCGACGCGGTCAGCCATTTCTTCGGCTTCTTCGATGTAATGGGTTGTAAGGATAATGGTCACGCCAATATCTTTTAGTGAGTGCACCTGTTGCCACATGGATGTTCGCAGTTCGACATCCACGCCTGCTGACGGCTCGTCCAAAAATAATATACGCGGCTCATGCGACAGGGCTTTGGCGATCATGACACGGCGCTTCATACCGCCGGACAACGTTCTTATTTCAGAATCTTTTTTGTCCCATAATGACAAACGTTTCAAGATATCTTCTATCATGGAGGGGTTTGCAGGTTTACCGAATAATTCACGCGAGAAGCTGACCGTGTTCCAGACTGTTTCAAAGAGGTCAGTCGTCAGCTCTTGGGGGACAAGTCCAATGTAAGACCGTGCGGCTTTATAATCAGCAATATTGTCATGCCCAAAAACTTCAACTGAACCTCCGGTGGCACGGACAATCCCGCAAACTGCGCCGATCAGCGTTGTTTTCCCCGCGCCGTTTGGCCCCAAAAGTGCAAATATTTCGCCCGCTCGTACATCCAAATTCACTCCGGATAGGGCTTTAAAGCCATTATCATAGGTTTTTTCGAGATTTTTTATCGATATGGCGGCTTGGGTCATGATGACTTTCTAATCGTTGTGAGAATTGTAATGTGTTTCTAAAAATATATCTATATCAGTATCTTGGAATTTAAAGCCGCTTTTTAAAAGCCTTGATGGCGTAACCCGTTGACCCGTTAAAACCAGTTCCTCGCCCATTTGTCCCATGGTAGCTTTAATCATAAAGGCGAGCATATGAACCGCGCTTGGCTTTACAAGCGCTTTACCTAGCGCTTTAGAAAATTCCCTTTGGCGACAGGCTCCCGTTGATGTCAAATTCACAGGGCCTGTTAAATCTGGCTTTTTGATTATAAATTTGATGGCTGACACAACATCGCGCAGGCTAATCCATGACATAATTTGCTCTCTCGTTCCAACAGGGCCGCCCATAAAAAACGCATAAGGCTTTGCCATGGCGGGCAGACCTCCCCCAGAGCGATCAAGCACAATGCCCGTGCGCAGCAAAGTAACGCGATTTCCTGAAAACTCTGCTTTCAAAGCAGTCTCTTCCCAATCATCAATGAGTTCTTGCAGAAAATTCGTGCCCGTTCTTTTATGTGTATCGCCTTCAGTAAAGGGCGCGTGATCATAATCATAAAATCCGTAAGCACTGACCGCAGACGCATTAATAAGCCATATGTTCGAATTTTTTTTGCAAATCTCAACACAATTTTGCGTGGTTTGAAGTCGGCTATCGCGCATGGTTGGTTTATAGTCTGGCGTCCATTTTTTATCGCTTACCCCTGCACCGCTTAAATTAATGATTATTCTTATTTCATTAGCGTTGTACTTAGACAGGGCGTCCCATGTTAAAAATTCAGCCTGAAAAGGGAAGGCTTGCTCTAATTTTTTAGCATTCCGCCCAACTAGGATTAGACTGTGTCCGTCCTCATGGAGTTGTTTAGACAGGAGAGTCCCAACCATCCCTGATGCACCGCAGATAACAATTTTTTTCTCAAAAGTCATTTAAAAGTATTCGCCAGTTGTTTGAATAGAAAATTCGGTGCAATTCTACTTATGATGCGCATTTGTTTCGACATCCCCGCAGCAATTTCATATTTGTTGCATTTTAACCCTTGCACAAACTCAGCGACCATTTTATCGACAGGCATGAGCTTGACACTCGGCGTTCTGAAATTATCAGCGAGTGCTGTGTCAGTTGGTGGCGGCAGTAATTCAAACACCTTTATATTATCGCCCTTGAATTGATGACGCAGCGATTGCGCACAATGATGCATTAACGCTTTTGTGCCAGAATAAATAGGCGTAGCAGGAAACGGAACATAAGCAAGGCCGGAGGATACAAACACAACAGCAGGTTCGCTGCTTTTTTTGAGTAAAGGTAGAAATAGATATGTGAGAGTAAGTGGTGAAATCGTATTAATCTCTATTTCATTTCGTATATTTGAAAGTGTTATTTCATCCTCTGCAAAAGCATATTTTTTCATGATGCCTGCATTGTTAATCAGAACATCAAGCTTGCCATATCGAGTTTTAACCTCTTTTAGCAGATTATATTGATCTGCTTCTTTCGTCACATCACAGCGTATATAATCAACTCCATATTCATCTGCAACACCCCTTAAGGTTTCTTCGTTACGGCCACTGATTATTATTTTCGCACCCTGCTTGGAGAGTTGGCGCGCCATCTCTGCGCCAATGCCCGCATTCCCGCCAGTGATTAAAATTATTTTATCTTTAAGCTTCATGATGTTTTTCACTTTTCTTGTAAGTTATCATACAGGCGTAAACAGCATAAATGGTTGCTGCAAACCCAAGTGCGACACGCGGCCAATGAAATAAGAGCCACTGATCAACAACGGCTCTAATTTCAGATGTTTCGATTGTTCCGTTTAATCCCTGCAATACGATTGGAAAGTGATAAACCGATGTAATAGTGCAATTCGCAAACCATAGCCCAAGCGCTATGATCCAAAGCCTTCGCGCGCACTTGTTATTCCAGGAAAAATAAAGCGACAGTGGAATAAGAAAGGTTTGCAACAGGGCGAACGGGATGATGGTTGTTGCAATATTTTTCCAATCATGAGGGAATGCAATGACCAATTCAGCGGGGCTTAAATCACTCCACTGCAGACCAAAGGTCACACCGATCATCAACGTCCCGCCTGCAAAAATACCTGCAGCGACAGCAGAGAGGACATTTATTTTATCTTTAAATTTCATGATTTATTCTCCTATTCCTAGATAAATACCATATGCCATAGCGGGGATAGCCAGGAAACTTGGCGCCCAGATAAGAGTGCGGAGTTTTTCAATACCAATAATATAAACAGGTATGTAAATTATTCTGGATATAATTGTTACGAGCGCGGCGTTAGACGTCCAAACATTTGAAATATCAAAATACACCGCTAATAATGCAATCGGAAGGTACATCAGCGCGCCTTCTTTTAGATTAGCGAGCATGTTATCAATACGAATGCCCATCAATCCTTTATTGGGCTGAGGCGTTTCATTATTGCTGAAGCCATAACCAGGCCCTGCTGTTTTACTTTTATAAGTGGCTTGAATAATTACACCTAAAAAAAACCAATAACCCGTATGTAAAGATACTCAATGCTTCGATTGTCATCATGTTTTTCCTAATTCGTTTTTTGAACAAGACTTAAAATATTTAAAGAGCCTATAAACAATATAGACATGCGTTAGTAGGAGAGCTGGAGCCAAAGTCACGAGGATAAACCACATCGTACCTATATCTGCATCAAATACACCTGCGTTGTAAGCTGTAGGCCCTACAACCATCAAATCAGCAATTCCAATCACGGAAAACAACAATACCATGAATGGCCCTCTTTTTGATTTTGAAGCAATTGTTATGGCTGCGAGCAAAGCGGCGAACCCTGCGGCAAAATCTCCCCATGCCATAATTTGTAAAGCACCGCGCGGAACTTCTGATGCAATTTGTCCTGTAACTATTAAACTCAAACCTAAATAACGAAAGCTGTGAAGAATAAGAAGTGGTAAAACTGCCGCTCTAAAATCACGAGTATTAAACCAATCGCGGAGATAAACTCTGTAAATGAGCAAATAAATGCAAATTGCTGACAATATTTGGATATTGAGAATAATAAGATTACTCATTAATAATACTCTTCTTTTGTGAAGAAGCTGAAAAATGATGTATAACATCGGTCCTAAACAAAAGTGTAAGAGCTATGAGCTGGAAAATCATGAATACGCCTATTCCCAAATAAACACTTATCTGAGAAGCCATTTCTACGGGCATAGGGCTCACCCATTGTGTAATCAATCCTTGTGAATAATCAAATGCGCCAACGGCGTTATAAATGACAAGAAGCCCCCATATTCGAGCGCCTTTCGCTTTTAACGCCAGATAAACCATTACTGGTACAAGCAAACCAATAACAAAATCGCTCGCCCAGGGACCAAGCCAGCCATTTGGGGTAATGCCACCAAACATCTCAATCTTGGGGATGAAGAATATTGTCTGTGCCCGAAATAAAGTCAGTGTCATAAGTATTGCAATGACTTTAAGCATAAACAGATTTATGATTTTATGTGCCGTGTTGTGGTATTGTGTATCGTTCATTGACTATTTCTTTTCATCATGACAACGAGTGGTTTCAATCGTTTCAAATTCAGAACACAGCGGTAGGTCGGGATACCATTTCAAATACACCTAAGGCTATGATCGAGAAAATTTTTATTTTTTAGTAACCATGCCGTATACTTGAATTCTAAGAGGAATAATATTAACAAACAAATTTTGGAACGATCATTCCAAATACATTACAATAGATGGTTAAGATGTCAATAGAGAAATCGAAAACACGTGCAGATTTACTACCAAAAGCCTTCATGCATTTTTTGGAATTTGGCTTTTACGGCACGTCTATGGATGATTTGGTTAAGACTACAGGCTATAGCCGCAGCAGCATCTACTATGAATACAAAAGTAAAAAAGGATTGTTTGAGGCAAGCCTTCTGTTTTTCAACGATGTTTTCTTAAAAGAGCCTGTCGGGTATCTGGAAGAACCTGATGCAACGCTCGACAATTTGCAGCAATATTTTGACTGGCTTTTGGATAAACTGCGAACTCAAACACCGCCCTACAAAGGATGCTTTATAGCGAACACAATGAATGAAAGCTCCCCGCATGATAAAGATTTTCGAGACATCGTTAACGCCTTTAATGATCGTTTAAGCAGTGCACTATGTCAAATACTTTGTAATGAGACGAAAGATAGGAAAATCCCAAGAAAAAAACTTAAGGCCATGGCCAGGTATTTAATGACATCAATATACGGCATATGGACATTTTCACGCAGTGTTTCTGATATTAAAGATCTTGAGGATATAATAACTGCTTTCATGTCAAACATAAAAGTAATGGTGCGTGAAATTTAATTAGGTTTTCTAATCTCATCTTACAAAACTTTAACCTCTGCTTCGCATTGCTTAAAGCTAATCGGAGGATGAACGGTAAGTAGATTTTATACCAAGAGATTTGTCGTTTATGCAAGCTCTTACTCTGCATCATAGGCTCTGATGGGATGTAGCTTAAGTCGTCAGGGTATTTGAATACGATACTAAATAGAATAGTCAGAAATTAGCTTTTATGTGAAGAATTATAGTAGCATGCCTTATACAGAGCACACAAATCCATACATTTTGTAAATTGGTTGTGTGGTGGATGTATGAACTAAACGAAATTGACGTTCGCAGAATTAAATTTTCATTATAAATCAATAGATTAAATTTAAAGCGCAAAACTTCAACATCAGGGTTGACAAAAATAACTCATGATATCATGCTTACTTTAAGTACCAATCAAAAAGGATTCCCACATGCGTCAGAATTTGGCTTTATTTGAAAACGAAGATGTTATTTACAAAAAATATCTTCCTCAGATCACAACTCTTCAAAACAAGCCTATAAAAATCAACGAATGGGATATTCCTTATACTATATCTGAATTATCCTACTTGGTGCATAGCGACTATAGATACTACGGAAAATTTCCATCTGCTGTTGCCGGCCAGATATTAGAGCAAATTCTACCGCCATCTCCAGATCACTATGTTTTAGACAATTTCTGTGGTTCTGGAACAACATTAATTGAAGCAAAGTTAAGAGGCATTAAATCATACGGTGTGGATATAAGCTGGCTGTCGGTCTTAGCCTCTAATGTAAAGGCCAGATACATCGACACTGCTGATGTAAAAAAAGAACTTTTTAAATTAGTCACGTGGTTTGAAAACAATAAGGAAAACTTCTCGTCCCCAGAAGATGCTTTTGTTAACAAATGGTTTTCTCCTCAAGCATCCAGAGATCTTTGTGCGATTCAAGATTACATTCTCACTATGAATAGTGGCGCAATAAGAGATTTTATGCTTGTAGCTTTTATTGGAATAATTAGACGTGTTTCAAAAGCACACGATGCCGAGGTAAGGCCCCATATAAATAAAAACAAAAAAGAACGTGACGTGATTTCAGCATTTTCAAAGAAAATTTCAGATATGAGTGCCGACCATGCTGAGTTTAATTTACAAACGGACAAGAATTTAATCGCCGATTGCTTTATTGCCGATAATACCAATCTTCCCAAATTACTTGATGATAAAAAATGCTATTTAGTGATAAGCCATCCACCATACCTAAATAGCTTTAATTATGCGCCCGTATATAGCTTGGAATTTTATTGGGGTTCACCTTTCGAGGCAGAATACACCGAAGAAAAAAAGAATTTTTATAAAGAGGAAATGAAAGCGCACCCTGCAAATGAAAAAATTACAGAAGAATATTTTAATCATTTAGATAAATGCTACCGCGAGACTTATAGAATACAGCCGAATGGCAGTACATTAGCAATAGTCATCGGAGATTGTACAAGGAACGGAAAACTTATCCCTGTTATAGATCAAACAATCGAGATTGTAGAAAATATAGGCTATCGCTTGGAAGAAGTTAACTATCGAACAACGCATTACGGTTTAGGCAAATACGCTTACAAACATAGAGCTGATTATCATGGCACGGATAATGAAAAAAAGGATGGCATTCTTATTTTTAAGAAATAAATTCTACATTACCATCGATAATGACGATTTTCTTTAAAATACCATCTTCAATATCTCTGAAAATTTTACCCTGGTATTTATTTAAGATGCTATCTGTTATATTTTTTACATCAGCGTCCTTTTCGTAGTTGTCTTTTGTTATTTTGTCGTAAAAATCCGCTCCAAATTGTTCTTCAAAGCTCTCAAAAGCTTCAACAATAACGCTGTCGTCAATCACGAAGTTTTTATCAAGACATGATTTTATCATATTTTGACTTTTTTGTTCCCAGTGCGAAAATTCAGTAAGAACCAATATACTGGGCATTTCCTTTTCATTAGGCCTCTTATCAAAGCTATTAAATCTTTTTTTTCTAACATCCAATGCTACAAAAGATGATTGCTTCGCTTTTTCGGGAGTTTGAGGTCCTGATAAACAATCATTTAAGAGACCAAAGACGCCGTCTTCATTTGATCCGTTAATTTCAAGAATTCGGCACGCCTTTAGTTTATGGTCATAATCGCGCAAGCTTCCGCCATTACCAATTGCAGTAGACTCTCCATTTTCAAAAAGCGGAAAAATAATTCGAAAATGGGCTGTAAGATCTTCTTCCAGCAAGAACACTACCCTCTTTTGTCACCAAAACTTTACTATCTCTGGTAAATTTTACTGCATATTCATGTCTTTCTTGCCCTCGTGGAGCAAAAGATACTCTTAAATCTTCATCAAATGGAATGATGTAATTTTTATTATTGCCATTTTTTAGAAAGTTCTTTTTGAAGCTGGTATTAATTGTTTGCTCCACACCCACTCTTTTACATTCAATAAATGCAATAATATTATTGGGATTTTTTATATCACCGCCTTTGATAATTTGGGGCTTATTATTAGGATCGAGATTTTTGTCCTTAAAAAGAACAAATTCAACTTTATGGCCAGCATCAGAAAATCCATGCAATTTCGGTTCCACACATAGCCTACTCAAAAGATCATTTTCTCTAGCTAATGCTGAATAAGTAAGCACCTCCAACATATCACCAACTTTGCGACCTACTTGATGTCCCGCATGGCGAAAATAAGATATATATTTGAAGACATCAGACAGATGGTTCATTTAACACCCCCGAGCAATTCTTCTAATGACATCTCTAATGCTGTTGCAATTTTTTCTAAATTTTTAAGGCTTATGTTTCTTTGGCCTCTTTCCACCCCGCCGATATAACTTCGATCCAAATCGGTTAGATGCGCAAAATGCTCTTGAGAAAGCCCTCTTGCCTCTCTGAGGTTGCGAACTCTCTTTCCAAAACATATAAGGATTGAATTTTCATCTTTTGCCATGGAAAACATAATCGCAGTATTGGTGATGATAAGTCCACGGACTTTAAGTACCAATCTAGAGTCTTTAAAAGTGAAACCTGAAGGACCCGTTTGCATAATGAGGTCATTCTCACAGAGAAAAAACGGCATTTAGAGAGAGAATGCGAACTAAACTTGTTGATTTTTCGAGAGGGTGCTCTTCAGCTATAAGGCAAGAAACGCCTGCGTTTCCGGCGTTAAGCGTTGTTGAATATTTCAAGAGAAATTACAGATTATGAAAATTGGTTGCGGGAGTAGGATTTGAACCTACGACCTTCAGGTTATGAGCCGTATATATACATATATTAACTCATTGATTTAATTTAGTTATTTGGATTTAAAAATGTGTATGTGTAATATACTGTGTAAGTAAATAGAGCTATTTTGAGGCCTTTTCAGACCACTTTTCAGCTTGTGGAAAAAGTTTTTCGGGAACTAAAATTCCTCGCTATATGTCCAAAATGTGCTGGCAGGGTACACTGTGAAATAGACAAGTCCTAATGCGCAAATTTGTAACTTCCCCAAGACATCAAAAGTGAAACAAAAGCTATCATTTCGTCAAGTATATTTACAATTAACATGATTTTTTCTGTTCTATCGCATACATAACCGAATGCCCATTTTTTATGGCATCTTCAACAAAGAGAGCAATTTTCTTTGATGCCTGCGAGTGTGTACCCAAAAATCCTTTTTGCATTAAATCCACAAAAGTCTGTGTACCAATATATCTGCTATGAAGAGTATGGTAACCAATTTGGCACCCACCATTTTTCCCCTTTGTGGATGGGTCTTTAATTAGTCTTTCCCAATGATCAAGAGGGAGATAAGCACCCGCTGCAATAGTCGTTTCGTCAGCTTTTAATTGCAATTTTTTTACAAACCTTAAAGAAAATTGGTGTTTGTGCTAAACGATAATCCAACAATTTATCACTAGCAGGCTCTTTGTCTATTAACTGTTGTAAATTTTTTAACCTCGCAAATTCACTTGTATGAGATTTTTGGTTGGGATTGTAATAGTAATCGCTTCCCTCCTTACCATGCTTGTCCATCATTTTATATTGGACGAATGTAAAGGCTTCATAATCACGATGAAAATAAATAAGATCTGTCCCCGTAGCTTTTTCTGCTGGTTTTCGGTTTGCATTTATAACCGTAAGTTTTTCACCCTTACTATTTTCGAACTCCACAACTCCTGTTATCACTTCCGATACAGAATTCCAGCCTGGGAGTGTATGTAAATCGTGGCTTATTATATCGTCTTCATAAGCACTATATTCCTTTAAGCCACTCAAAAAAGACTGCCCCAAAGATGCATCTTGCGCATCCCAGCGCCTCAAAACATCTTTGCGATCAGCACCAAATATATCAAGCGCCAAACCAAAAGCGTCCTTCTCCACAGCAGCATCTTCATTTCGTGCTGTTCTTGGAATGATTTTATCCTGATCTAGTTTTGAAATTAGTTTATGAATTTCGCGTTCCTTGCCGGGACATAATTTTAACAATGCCTTAAAAAGGTGTTGTCCCGTTTTTGGGGCAACTTTTTTGTATCCAATTGAAAAGGCCTTTTTTCCAATCCCTTGGAACCTTTTAGGCAATTCATCAAGTAAAGCTTTATAGCTAATATTGGGCAACTCAATAACGTCTGTTATTTGCAGCCTTATTTGTCCAGTTGCAACCCGCTGGCCCTTTTTTACAATACACGCATGTGTAATCTGAATAATTTCATTCTCATCTTGGTATGGTATGTCTAGGGATAATAATGCAAATGCCATGGGTAATAGATCAGACGATACATTGTCTGTAACAGTCGTAAATTTACCGTTTTCTTCAATTTTACTGCGTATTGTTTCCGACAACTCCGGAGAAAAAATTGTCAGTATCGCCTGAATAGAAAATTCTTTTTGTTGTGCCATTTAGTTCACTAGCCAAATAAAGACTGAAATAATTGAAATTGAAGTCTATTATAGGCCAGAAACATCCATAAAAGAACAGTGATAAAATGAAAATACGGCATATTGAGATCAGAAATTTCAGGGGAATTAAGCATTTGCAGTGGTACGTGCAGAGTGACTTTAACTGCATTATTGGGCCGGGTGACACCTGCAAATCAACAATACTAACTGCCCTAGATTACGCTCTTTCTCCCCGTATATCACTGTATTGTGATGATTCCGATTTTTATAATCAAAATATTGATGAAGAAATAATTATACAGGTAACCCTCACAGATTGGGATGAAGGCTCATCAGAAATCCAATCATTTTTTAGAGAACATAAATTTGGTCAAAGCAAATGTGGTCTTAATAAACATGGTTCTTTACCAGAGCCAGAGGAAAATGGACCTGTAGCCATTTCTATCTCTCTAAGAATTGATAAAACACTGGAACCTAAATGGTCATTGGTACAGGGAAGAGATGAAAGTCAGGAACAGGATAGAAGACCAATATACGCCTCTGACAGAGCAATATTAGGCGCAAACAGAATAGATATTTCATCAGATTCAAATTTTACGTGGGGACGGAATACGGTATTAACGCGCCTTAGTGAAGACAGCCAGACAAGGTTAAGTGGTTTGCTATCAGAGCTAACAAGAGAGATAAGGCAAAGTGACATATCCGAGCATCAGGGAATTGTAGAATGCCAATCTGTTGCGTCCTCCGTGCAGCTAGAATCTCAAAACATGGGTGTTAGATTAGACAGCCTATCTCCTCAAATAGATGTGCAGAAGCAGTCTATTAAGGCTGGGGCAATATCTTTACATGAAGGGGTTGTGCCAATACGTAATAAGGGCAGCGGCTCTAAAAAACTAATTTCATCTGCTATGCAAATGAAGTTGCACAACGGAAATAATATAGCCTTAGCCGATGAAATTGAGTTGGGCCTTGAGCCTCATAGAATTCGTGGTCTGATTTACAAACTTAAAAATGCAAAGCAACAAATATTTACAACAACACATTCGCCTGTTGTATTAAGAGAATTGAATGTTGCCACAAACGAATTGATTGTTTGCAAAAGAGACAGAGATGGAATCGTATATCTAGAAAGCCTCAATACAGTGCCAGACATACAGGGGGCAGTAAGAAGTAATGCAGAAGCCTTTTTGGGAAGTAAAATAGTTGTATGCGAAGGCCCAACAGAAATTGGATGTTTGAGAGCGTTGGATGAATTTTCTTTTAACGAAGAAGACGCCCCCGTTTGGAGTTTGGCCACCTGCTATTTTAATGCAGGTGGCATTAACAATGTAAAAGATGCTGCTTTAAAACTAGCCTCACTCGGATATAAAACCGCTGTTTTTTGTGACAATGACGCCCTGGATGATTTCCAGGAAACAGATAAGCAGGAACTAATTAAAAATGGAGTTTCAATTTTTCAGTGGGAAAAGGGAAACTCCACGGAAGATCAGATTTTTAAAGACATTTCATGGGATCATATTCCGGCATTCCTCAATCGAATTATTGAACTAAGAGATTTTCTGGAATTAGAAAACTTAGTTAGCGCTGTTAATGATCGCTTACCCACGGAAAACCGCTTAACTAATAATCCAGAAGAATGGGAAGAAAGCCCTGCTATTAGAGCCGCACTAGGTAAAACTGCCCATAAGCATAAAGTAAACAATAAAGATAAAGGATGGATAAAAAGACCTAACTGCGCATGGGGCACTTTTGCATTCTTATTACCATTATTACCCGCTAACAGCTACACAAGAACTGAGCTGAAATCACTTTGGGACTGGATACAGAATGATGGATGAAGTCTATCAGGCAATAGCCCTATCCAGCAGCGGGTTTGTTGAGGCACCCGCTGGTTGTGGCAAGACAGAAGCAATTGTTAAGGCAGTAGGGTCTTACTGCGAACATAGACAGCTTATTTTAACTCATACACACGCTGGCGTAGATGCATTGAGACAGAGATTCAAAGCGCATCAAATCCCAACATCAAAATACCAAATTGATACTATTGCTGGTTGGGCATGGGGGTGGGTAAAACGATACCCCGATAATTCAAATTACACAGGCTCCACTGACATTGCAGAATGGAATAACGTCTATTCTGCAATGTCCAATCTTTTGCAAAAAAACTTTGTGCAACAAGTAGTTCTAAATACTTATGCCGGAATTATCGTTGATGAATATCAGGATTGTACGATTCCAATGCATCAATTAATTACGCAACTAAAAATGATTTTACCTTGCAGAATTCTTGGCGACCCTTTGCAAGCAATATTTGGTTTTCGTGATGATACCCTAATTGAATGGTCAGATGTTGAAGGTGAATTTACAAATAACCTTGGCGCACTAGACACACCACATAGATGGATTAAAGCCGGAAATGAGCCTCTTGGAAGATGGTTATTAGGAACAAGACCAGCGTTTTTTAAAAATAGAGAACCCGATTTTAATGGCGCTCCAATCAGTAGAATGCGTTTGGGTTACAATGAGTTGAGCCGTCAACTCATTGGCCTAACGCACAGCAAACAAGGCAGGATATGCATAATTGGGCCCAAGAGTCACACCTTACCGACCGGAGCTGTTACGGCCCTTGTAAATCAAAAATATAAAGTTCTAGAATCCAATGAACTAAGCGTTTTAAAAGATTTCATACAAAATTTTGTAGAAGGCACAGAAAATACTAAGAAGAATGCCATCTCTAATTTTCTAAAAAAATCCTATAGCGGTTTGAGTGGAGAGAAGAACTTTATAGAAAAATTAATAAATGGGACAACCCAAAACCCACGTCACACAAACAGGAAATCTTTATGCGAAACTAGGCAATCTGGTATTACACCAGCTCTAATACTTGATTTGTTGTCGTATATAGAAGACGCAGGGATATCATGCAAATTAAAAGAATCTGTAAGCGCTCTTAAATGCGTTCTAGAAGAGCACATTACTACTACTCAAAGCCTTTCAAACCTTTACGCTGATGAAATTGGAAAAAGAAAGCATCAAAGCCGAAACAGTTCTTTCAGATGTATTGGCAGCACATTACTAATAAAAGGATTAGAATTTGATCATGCTGTTATTATACGTGGCAGCAACTGGGGAACAAACAAAGACCTATACGTAGCCTTAACAAGAGGTTCTAAAAGCGTAACACTAATTGATGCCGCTTAACCTATGATTTCCAATCATCAAGAAAATTTAAGACTTAATTAAAAAACCCTCATTAACTCCTAAAAATTTTATCTAACCTCTTAATTACCATTCCTAAAGTATGGGCGAAAATTATTGTTAGATAATAAACTAAAGAGGTAATAATAACACTCCAAATTTTGCAGATATTTGTAATACAAATATCATCGCTATTTGTACCCACAGCAATACCTGCAAACAAAACAATCATAAAACAGATAAGAACTCCGAAAGCGGTGTTAGAATAGGTCTCTTCAATTAAAGTCACACGTTCGGAAAATTTCTTGGAGTCATCATAATGCTGTCGGCGATCTGTAAGCATCACAAGAGCGTTAATAAGAAACCCGCCAGTTATTGCAAATGCCTGGAAAAATAAGTTGCCCAGCTTCTCTGTAAGAGAATGATCAAAAGTGTAAACCACATACGGGACAACTAAAATTGGCAATATATAAAATACTATAATTTCTGACCAGCAAGGCTTTTGGCTGCCAATATCAAACAGGGTTTTAAAGTGTCTGCCAATAATCTCGGTTACATCTACTTTTTCAAATATCTTCATAAGATTTACCCCCTAATAAGTGGCCTTATATCATCTTCCAGGATGCGCTTACTTTCTTCATCAATGCTTGCAAACTCAGGATGTCGATCTTCTCCCCTTTCGACACGGTTCATATCGTAGCGCGTTGCAAATTTATATATATTGCCCAGATCTATTTTTCGAGGTGAACCATTACAAACGATTGTAGCGTTTAATTCTGCTATAGTCTCGTCTTCAGGTATATTAATTGATAAAAGCTCTTTAATTTCCGTTACTAAATCTTGACTGAGCTCCTGACCATCAGCCTCAGACATTATAGCTGCACTACGTGTTCTGATTAGATCAGTCAACGGCCTAGGCAAAAAACCACCGCGTTTAACAGCACCATAAGCTCTACTAACTTTTATTTTCTCTTCGTTTGTTGAGGCTCTATCAGTAATTTGTTTAAATGATATTGCTTCAATTTCTCTGACTTCACCATTTGCAATTATATTACCAAAAAATATAGGGCCTAGGTGAATAGTGTCATGCTTCACGGTATAATCTGGATATGACGCCCTCAAATACGCTATCATTAAGGGAAGAAATTTTGAGGATATGCCTTGCGAACCAAAATGTTGCACGCCTACTATCAGGTCTTTTTTCCCCGCAGAAGCATCTATCAAATAATAAAAGGGCATAAATTCAATATGTTCAGGAGTTCTTGATAATAAATGCATACCTGATTGACCGTCATGAATTTCACTTGCGAATCCATCCTCGCCAACCTGCAAAATTCCTGAAATCTGCTCCTCAGTTGTGACTTGCTTGACTTGATCGTGATAAATAACCCCCATGCGTTCTCCGGTACTTAAGTTTCCCCGCTCTTCAAATACAGGCAGGCTTGCGAAAAAGTTCTGCAGTGTAATAGCTGCGCTTGGCTCTGATCCGGTAAGCTGGTCAATATATTGGCGTTCCGCAGTGTCACGTGGCGGGTGAAAATATACCCTATAGAACGACATCGTAATCTTCATGTTAACTCCTTAATTTTCTCTAATCGACCTTTAACAAAGCCGAAGACCAACTACTATTTCCTACAATAACTTTTCCTCCACATGAGGAGCCCCATTCAAAAGCTAATTACTTATCCTCTTCAATACGTTAGCCATACAACACGACTGTGGCACAAAGTAAAATTTCGCATTAAATTATATTCAGATTAATCAGACATCCAAAGCTCTCTGGATATCCGCGCGCGAACATTTTCGATTATTTTCAGTTCATTGCTATTGGAACAATTCATTTCCAGCCGCGCCATAACACCCAGAATTTTTATAACGGCTTCCGGATTGCTGCATTTTGTGATGACTTCATAATGTGGATGGCTAGGATTTAAACGTATCTTGATTTCACCATCAAATAATGGCTCCCATAAACTTCCATCGACCGTTTTTTCTTTAATGACCTGTATAAGTTTATTGCTGCTTCCTTCATCGCCAAAGCGCAATATTGAAGAGCCTGTAACTGCTATAAATCCCGAGCATTTATCAATCTTGTATTCTAGAAGCTTGTTAAAAAGCCCAGCTAGGGCATCACTAAAACCGCTGCGATAGAGCTTTAACCGATCCGCAATTATGTTCCCAAACATATCCCCATTTGAAGTCGCCACGCTATCAAGAGAGCCCGCGATTCTAATTTTAATGAGTTTTCTGAATTCTTTGGGTAGGAACATACGTTTGTATTTTTTACCTTCAATGCTGGCTGCTTCAAGCAAATCATTGATATCAAACTGATAGTTCTCGACACTCAATATTGCTGCAAGTTCTTGTGCTAGAGAAGTGAACTCAGATCTAGCGCTCTTACATTCAGAAAGAATTTTGTAAAGTGCCTGCCTGTTGCTCTTGATTGCCTCCGCATTAGGAAAGTCCTGTACTGAAAGCTCGAGCTCTTCGTGCTCCTGAAGTAATTGCTCAAGCATCAGAGCGACCATCAAATGATCCAAGTAAATCTTGAAATTGTCCCTCCAAGAGTCAAAAAATATTTCGAAGAGATCAACTGGTATAGGGATCGAGTTATACCAAATACTCAGGCCATCAATCCTGAAACGACCTGACTCTTGCAGAATAAAAGCCTTAAAGCCTGAAATATCGAATACATAACCCATTATAATTCGCTCCTGTTATTGCGAAGTATCTCTTGTAATTCTTCCGGTGAAAGTGGTGGCTCGCGCCTATGCAACATACTGTGGCAATTTGGACATACCGTTATAAGGTCTTTAAGCGGGTCTATCCATTTCTTACCGTTTTTTGCAATACTTTCGAGATGATGAACATGAATAAATTCACTAGCAAGTTCACCGTATTTCTCTTCCATAGTGTTTTCACACACTTGGCATTTGTAGCCGTACATAGAAATACACAACGCTCTATTTTTGCTGGACCTTTCAATTCTAGAAGAAAAATATTGATGCCGCTCTCCCTCTTCCTCACCGATATTGCCATTAATAGAGAATACCCAAGCTAAGCCCTTATGAAGTATATCCAGCAATACAGGAAGGGCTTTTTCTTCCGTCATAATATCACAGGGCCCCGAACAGATCTCTGCAATAAAATCCTGGTTTTGTTTTAGTTTTTCAATATCTGGTATATTCGGATATGTCTTGTTCTCATTTGACCAAAGCATGAGCTTGTAAGGCTTAAGATCACTATCAATAGTATCTTTAATATGCCGCAATTGTAATAGCATCACATTGCGCAAATCTTCATCGAATTCATTTACGTGAAAATTCAGACAAATCCTTGCTTCACTTGCAATGACTATCACAAAAAAATCAGCGTACCGGACCAGAAGTTTGAAGCGGGTCTGCGTATCATCGAGCTCTTCTACCGAACACTCATCAGTGAACTGTTCGTTTAGAAACAACAAGACAGCGTCAGTATCAATCTTCAACATCCGGCAACTCGTCAGACAATATTCTCAGGTTTTTTGATACCATAAAACGCATTTCCTCAATATTACGGCGCGACTTCTCCGAAATTGTACCAATCTCACAGTTAGCTAGAGACCAGAAAACACTATCCATAGATTGAATAAGCACTGGATTATTGAAGTTTGGGGTATAGAATTTTTTATAGAATTCATGCGACTCATTTAAAAGTACACAAACATCACCTTCCTCATTGATCCCGTATTCCCACAGGCATCCATCCGTTAGGGATTCACATACCTGAACTGAAATATCCGTACCCTCAACAAGATGGGCATGCGTTAAAGTAATATTACCAAATTGATTTTTAACATTCACTTCACCTTTTTCATGATCGGTAATTGTCAGTGTAGCTTGGGCATTATCAGACAAGTGCTTCCTGATTGCATTATCGGATGACTTATGTTGATTATAATTCTCTTCCCCCTCAGCCTTAGGAGTGTTTCGCCCCTGCCTGTATCTTTTATTGGCTTCATTTCTAAACGGTGTAAGATGCTTCTTGATCTTCTGGCGCAAGGCTTGCGGAAATATTATTCGGGTTTTCCGAATATCAACCTGGAAAAAGTCATCAAGTTCATGATCAAAATTCAATTCGACTCTTAAAAGATTCAGGTGCGGCTCTTTCGTAAACAAGCGATGCGGCCATCCACCTCCATAAATTAGCCTGTTTTCACGATATATGTAGAACCCTTGATTATCGTTACCATACCGGATCTTATTAAGTTCTTCATCTGTCATATCTGACTTGTTGGGCAATATATATCCATTAAGCTCGAAAGATAACTTCGAGACTTCTTCATTAAGCGTTTCTTCATAATCTATAACCTTCTTTTGTATAGTAACCCTCTTACCATCACCTGAATTCATCCATTTTCCAGTAGGATCCCAACCTTCCAGTGGTTCATCATTTACAAAAATTTCAACATTTGCAGCGTCGGTATTATCCTTATCAAGAAATTTTCCGAAAACACTACTTAGATGATCTCTGATCTCGGCAACCAGCACAGCAAGCAGTTTATCCTTACTATCTTTTTCAGAATGGCTAATCAGACGGTCGATATCTTCCCAGATAACAACTGTGCCCGTCTTCTTGTCAGAAAGTTCTCCGATAAAATCAATATCCTCTTCATATTCGTCATGATCAGGAGTGAGAAGCACCCACCTGTCCAGACGCTTGATTTCCTCTATATCCCAAGCCCTACCGTTGCACTCACCATTTTTTATAGAGAATACTGTAAGTTTGCGACAAAATGCTGTCGATGCGGTTTTCAACCCCATGCCGAATTTACCCAAAGACTTAGGGTCATGGCGCTTTGGAGAGCCGTATCTCATTGCATTAAGCAGGGTTGTAAGATCCATTCCATCGCCATTATCGGCAATTACGACACGAAGTTCTCCATCAGCCATGCGATATATTTTAATATCTACTTTATTAGCATTAGCGGCTATCGAGTTGTCTACAATATCCGCAAATGATGCTTCATATGAGTAACCTGTATCTCTCAAACCGTCTACCAATCGAGCCGGGGAAGGTATAAAGTCGCTCTCGTCCAAATCATGAACCGTTGCGGGTTCCAAGTTAGCAACATTCGCTACCATAAATTATTCTCCTATGTAATCTAACATTATATCAATATCTTCAGTTTTATCGTCTTCAACCACTACCACGCGCTCTGAAAGCTGCCTCTTTAAACCCAGACGTTCATTAATAACATCTTCGATCGTGTTACAATAGAAGAGGTAATAAACATTTACGGCCTTTTTTTGCCCATTGCGGTAGGCCCTGGCTGTCGCCTGCTCTTCCAAGGCCGGATTCCATTGCCTGCTGTAATGAATAACATGATTCGCCGCCGTTATGTTGAGGCCCATTCCGGCAGTCTTTGGGTTCAGCACAAGGACACTGAACCCTTCCTGCGCTGAAAATGTATCAATTTCGGGCTGCCTTTCTTCATTTGGCAATCTCCCGTCAATCTGGAATACTTTTTTTCCGTATTCTCTCTCAATTGCACCTTTCAAAATATCAAGCATCTCGTGATGATTTGCGAATATAATGACTTTCTCGTTTCTTTCGGCAATCTGGTCAAGAAGCTCGAATAAGCGGCAGAACTTAGCGCTAACACCCTTAAGGTGTGCTAGCTCGTAACACTTACTCTCGGAAAGGAGCTCCGGATGGGCCGTATATTGCTGTAGCCTTATTATTTCTTGAAACACAGCACCTTTATCGTTCCGGTTATTTCTTATCGTGTCGATAACCTTTTGATAGTATTCTCTTTCTGCATCATTCATCTCTATTGGTTGCGGAATATCAATGCGCTCCGGGAGCTCATCAAGATAATCTACTTTCAACCTACGTATCATGATCTGCCTAACGTGCGCTTCCAGGCTCTCCAGATTCCCCGCCAGAGTTGCGTGTATATCCCTACCAATATATCGAGTAGAGAATTCTTCGAGAGGCCCCAGATATCCGGAGAAAACCAAATCAGTAAGAGACCAGAGGTCCTTCAGCGAATTTTCCAAAGGCGTGCCTGTAATTGCAATAGTAGAGCTTGATTGCAAGCGCTTTGCTGATTGGGTTCGCTCTGATTGCGGGTTTTTCAACAAACTGGCTTCATCGAATACCAGAAGATCAAGGTCCAGCTCAACCATCATCTCAATATCATTAGTCATTATCGAGTAAGGGGTTATAACAACCTTATATTTTTCCAACTCCGAAGCAAGACCTGTTCGAAGAGTACCGTAATGTACATAAGGCTTTATCGAGGGATAGAAAAATTCGAATTCTCTTTTCCAGTTCTCTATCAGGGTGCTAGGGACAACTATCAGGGTATTTTTAAGGAGATCACGTTCATTACATTCAGCTATCAAGCCTATTATTTGCGCTGTCTTTCCAAGTCCCATGTCGTCGGCAAGTATGGTCCCGATATTATTAAGATAACAATATAAAAGCCATTGTACGCCCTCTCTCTGATAGTTATAGAGTTTATTGGGAAATACATTGGTGTTTGCAGTCTCTAAATCCGAAATAGGTGTGGTTATGAGTTCTCGGATTACCTGATCATATTCACTTTCAAGACGCCCCTTCTCTTTTAAAGCAGCTATAGCCCTCAAAAGACTTTTAGGATTATCCGCCTCCTTAACCATAACGAACAAATCTCTTTCCTCCGGCAGACATGTATAGACCTTATTATCCAAAACGGCATAGCCGTATTCGATAAAGGTAGTCACTGCATTCTCATGTAAAACAGTGTCTTCCAGAAGCGGAAGTATAGTACCTTTCTCAAGCCTGTATTTGGCAGAAAAAGGTCTCTTCCGGAATTTTAGCTCGGAAACACGTGCAGTTGTCTTTACATCTCCAGCCGTAACACCACAAATGTCATCGCTTTTGTTTTTAAATGCAAAAATCTCTTCTATCTGCGGAAAGGATTTCCTATCACTTTCTATAAAAATCCGCCCCCCTTCTATATCAAGCACTGCACTACGCACTTAAATCTCCAAATCTATTAAATAATACAAAACCTTAGCCGAAATAATTTGAATACGCAAAACTTAAACGATTTTCCGACTTAGGTGACAATAAACCAGATGAATATATTTTTAACTTTTAAAAATGGGTAATTGGGTATCATTATCAAGACGGATCTCAAAAAGACCTTTCCGATCCGATAATAACCACTCTTGAACAAGATCTGCAGTAGCAGGAAGTCTAACGCTTTTACCTTTAATAGAGCACTCCCAAACAATCAGCACCCGCCACCCAAAATCCAAGAGCTCTATAATATTGCGCTTATCCCTATCTATATTCACGCCTATCTTTTCCTCCCAAAAATCAATGCGGGATTTTGGCATCCGGAACAATTTACAATTTTCGTGACCATGCCAAAAACAACCGTTAACAAAAACAAGAGCGTTGTACTTTTTAAAAACAAGATCAGGTTTTCCGGGCAAAATTCTGCCATGAGTTCGATAACGAAACCCACGTGAAAACAATTCCTTTCTAAGACTAATTTCAGGTTTTGTGTTCTTGCCCTTGATGCCAGACATCATCTGACTTCTCTTGGATTTGGAAACAACATCAGCCATCAGGCTGCCTTTCGTACTCTGGACGCACACACCATAGCATCAAGCAATGCCTTTGCCACCTCCCTGACAACAGGCACAGCTACGGAATTACCAAACTGCTTATAAGCCTGTACATCAGATACGCAATCTATAATAAAATCTTCAGGAAACCCCTGTATTCTAGAACATTCACGAGGCGTTAATTTACGTGGATTCTTACCTAGCTCCGATTGGTCTATAAGTATTTCACTACCATCCTTATAATATCGCGCACTAATCGTATTCGCGTAAGGGCTTTCACGATTAAATAAAGAATAACCAAATCCGTTACCTTTTAACTTATGTTCACGTTTTCTACGCTGATGGCCTTCCCAAAGCCTGTCAGAAAGAGTGTATTTGGTGTCTACATCGGAATTTTTTTGCAAAATATCTCCGAGTTTAGTTTCTCTAACCGTCGCTTCCGGCCATTTGAAAATACAATTAAAGTCTGCATCAGGATAATAATCCTTATTGATTCCCACTATGAAAACTCTTTCTCTATTTTGGGGCACACCATAATCAGCAGCCCTGAGAACGCGAAAATCCACCCAATAATTGAGCTCATCACCGAGGCTTCTTTTCGCTTCTTCCGACATAGGGATATTTTCAGGAATATCGTGCTCGTTTTCTCCACGCAATATATCCAGTATGGTTTTTAAAGTACGACCTTTATCATGACCACGTAGCTGTTTAACATTTTCAAGAACAAAAGCCTTAGGACGATGATGGCTCAGTATTCTTTGTATTTCAAAGAACATTGTCCCGCGCGTATCAAGAAAGCCCTGCTTCAAACCAGCTTGGGAAAATGCCTGACATGGAAAACCCGCCAACAAAACATCATGAGCTGGGATCGAAGATGCAGGAATTTTCGTTATGTCGCCCTCAGGTATCTCGCCAAAATTCATCGCATAAGTTTTCTGGGCAAATTTATCCCATTCAGATGTAAAAACACATTCACCGCCCAATTCTTGAAAAGGGATCCGAATTCCGCCAATACCAGCGAAAAGGTCAATAAAGGAAAAAGCTGATTTATTGCTGGAAGCGTATGCAGCATTTAACCGTGCTTTTTTCGCCACCCCTTTCAGCATACTCAAAACCATCTTTTTGGGCTCCACCTCTCCCGAATCCCAGCGCCTGACAGTACGCGCTGAAACACCAAGAAGTTCGGCCACCTGTTCGGCAGTCATCCCCGTTTGAATTCTGAGATTATAAAAAACATTATCAGTTAGATTGGTCATGCGGCCTCCTAGGATTTATACGGACATTGTGACAGAAAGAGTCCGGGCGTTTAATACTTAATAATGATTCAATCCACAACCTCTGTCAAGAACGAAGAGAGAACATATTAAAGCAAGCTATCTAGTTCACAAATTAAAACACGGGGATGCCGGGCGGGTGGGAACGCAACCGGCGGGGCGAAGCCCCAAGAGGTGGAATTATAAAAATGCCGCAGGTTCAATTCCCGCTTTGGGAATTGAACTGAGCCAATTTTCTGTACCTCGTTTTGTACCCTAAAAAAAATTTACTAGGCCATGCGGTAAATATAGCGCGTCCCGTCAATAGTCGTCTCGCTGTAATCCATGCCAAGATCATAAGCGATAGCGTTATAATCCAGATAATTTTGAATATTGGCCGGAATATCGCCGAATAAACCTTGCTCAACAAATTCCATTGCCAAATCACGCATGGAATCCATTTCGTATAGATCAAGATCGTACTGATCCGGTGTATCCTTTCCAAATGTAAAGCTATAGCCACATTCTCCCACGGCCAAAATGACCTTGATTTTCTCGTCTATGTCCCATTCATCCACACAATCCAGAAAATCCGCAAAATTGCCTTGATGAATATTGAGCGCGAAAAACAGCTTGCAATCTATGCTATCACCATCAATGAATTGAATTTCAAATTCCTCGACTAAATCACCGTAATCATTGGTCAGATTTTTTGCTTTTTCTTCGTATTGCTCGGCTGTTTCAAAATAAAAGCCATTGGCGCAAATATCATAGGGTTGTGCAAATAAAGTTGTCATCTTTCTTACTCCTCTTTGGAATTGGGTTGCGAATATGCAACCGTGGCTCCCGCCGAGGGTGGGGTTAGCAAACGCAAGGGCGCGTTCGGCCTAAAGGGGGATCACCCGGCCTGCACGAAATGCAATGAAGGAAGGTTGGGGAAAAGGCCGATAAGCGTTTATCGTAAGACCCTTGCGGCGCGAGGGGCGAAGCTCCTTAGCATTTTTAAGTAAGTTTCATAGCTGTGTTTTTCTTTATGAACTCAACAATTTCAGGGCGCTTTACTTTAATTACATCGTCAAAAATTTCTTGGATAAAATCTGCCACCCAATACTGTGAGCCTTCTTCAGGTTTTATTCCGTATTCTAGGCTGTCCATATAGTCACCAGACATCATGTAGTGGTTATTAATGTGAAATATACACGAAACATGTAATACAAAAATGTTTTCAAGATCATTTTGAAAACGGTTTAGCTGCTCGATCCTATCTACGAAATGAAGCCTATTATCGTTTACAAGAACATTATCAAAGTAATTATAGTGCGTGTGGTCATTGCATCTTTGACGGGTTAATTCATAATTTTGATCCTGAAAAACCAAATCTAGGATTTCTTTGCTTTTTTCAAATTTTTGGAGATATTGTCGCATTGATTTGAAAGTATCGTGCGGAAGCTTTTTTGTTCCATCCATCCAGTGAACAACGTCTTCAATTAATAAATTGGCTTCATTCTTATTGTTTTCTAAATACACATTCGTATAAAGATTCAAAATACAAGAGTCATAGTATTTTCTGAGCAGGCAGAAAGCATCGCCTATATGGCCCCGCTGTAAAATCATTTTAATTGATTCAAGCGTACTTTTAATTGATGAATAAAGAAGGCTATCGATATTTATAATTGATTTGGTTCCGCTTGTGGCAAATCCCATTACTGAAAAGTCTAGCAGATCATAAAATTCTATGGCTCGGTCGAGCTCTTTGAAGACTTTATGTGCTTTATATTCTGGTCTATCAGCTTCAGTCTGACTAAATATTTCTTCTGAGTTTTGCATCACTTTTATTCAATAAGATTTTTAGAGATTATATGCCTCAAATGTTCAATCTATTTTAGCTTCTAAATAATGAAGCAGAGTTCGCACAGTATTTATTACTAATGTTGCTTCATCCTTATCCAGAAGATCGTTTACATGCGCCATACTTGCATGATTTCTTAGCGTATTGATTGCGTTTATTGTGTTGGCATGGGATCGGAGTATTTTCTCAATTTCAGCAGGGTGTTTAGCAGTGCTGTTAACCTTTAAAATATTGCTGTAAACCAGCTTATACAGCTCAGTAATGCTTGGGTCTTTAGTATGCTGTACATCATATTTTTCACATATGCTTTTTAAATAGCCATGAAAAGCAGTATGCATTCTATCAACTGCATTTTGCGGGTAGCCTGAGTTAACAAGGATTTCTGCATCATTAAGGGCTGAATTTACAACATCTTTAGGAGAAAGTTTTTGGCTTGAGAATGGCTCAATTTGATTATTTTCATCATATAATTCATTGTATGCAGTAATGCTATTTTCTTTTATCCAACGTTTGATTTTGTCTTTGGATAAAAGAATGCGATCTGCATCTGGATTTAACCTGATTATTTCCTCTAATACATCAAATATGTGTCCTTCATAATCTGGGTCGCCCCATGACAGACTTCTTAATAGTCTACCATGATTATTTATAAGGTCTGATGAGCTTGTTTCGAAACCAAGCTCTTTCCAGTCGCCTTGATTAAAGGTGTTTAAAACAGCTTTTTGAAGCACTGGCATTAATTTCGATGAAAATTTAATATTGAGCATATCGTTGTCTATCCTTTCAATCGTCCTTCAAGAGCCTTTAACTGCTCCGCATGTTTCTCAGGATTTTTTGCTTTGAGTTTTTCTATATTAGCAAGTTTCCACTTCACGGCGGGCAGGTCTTTTATTTTCTCATGCGGGAAAAGTGACCAGTCCGGCTGGGCATTTTTGAAGCTGAGAAGAAAAGTGCGGTCAGTGGCTGTGAACTTTGCATGGATTTCTTTGACCAAGCGTTCCCGTGTCGCTTCAAAATCTTGGTAAGAAAACGGTGTTTCGCTCATGCCCGCGAACTGCGTTTCAAACGCTCTTTGTTGATCCAGAAAATTCGGGCGTATCATTTCATGGATTGGGCGCGGGCTGCTCAATAGGCTAATTATGAAGCCCTGCATAATGTCGTCCGTAATTCCGCCAGTTTCGAACAGGCACGATACATCGAACAAATCACGTGGATGCTGGCGGTCTAAGGCCGCACAGATTTTACCGCCGAATAGTTCGGCTTCATGCACGATATTCATGGAAACAAAACGGCCAAATTCATCTTCAACGGCATCGGCGATGTCCATACTCTTTGGCGCAAAAACAGCCCCGCGCATGATCGTATTAACCTCAATCTTGATTTGTGCGTTTTGGGTTTGGCAGGTGATCTTTGTTTCCTGTCCGTCGCTCTGCGGTACTAGCCTTACGGTACAATTAGGGATGGCCTTTTCAATCCGCTCTTTGATCCGGTCAAGCGCGGCGGCGATATTGCTCATTGCCGTATCTCGATCATCAAAAGGCAGATAAGTTAAATCAATATCAACCGAAAGACGCGGCATATCCCAGATAAACATATTGATCGCCGTGCCGCCTTTGAGCGTAAAGCATTCCTCCTTGGCTACATGCGGTATGACCTGTAACAAAAGATCGACTTGTGCGCGGTAAGATGGATTTATCATAGTTTTACAAGCTCCTCAGGCACGATGATTTGAAATTCCGGTATATATACCCCGCCTTGCGTGATTGTACGACTTCCTTTTCCAAGGTCAAATTTTGATTGATCAAGGCGTTTATACCAATCATGTCCAGCCTTGGTGGCCATATATAAAAACAGGCGCGTTACTTTGATTGATCCGCATTGCTCTAAAAGCGATTGCAATAGCTTCGGGCGCAAAGTGGTCAGTCCCTCCATGACTTGATAGCACTCTACAAGATCAAGCTTTTCCGGCGCAAGATAAAGGCATTCCAGAAATGCCCTCTCTGGCGCGGATATTTGTATGGTGTAGTTCTTTTCTTCATACTCTATCAAGCCAACATTCTCCGGTAATATTGAGCTGGCCGTAAAATTTATTTCCGTTCCCCAATCATGATTTTTAAACCATGCGGGTAATTTAGTCTTTGGCGGCGCAAACAAAAATACTCTCTCGCCGCCCATCCGCAAGTAATGCGCCATACCCTGCATGGAAAGGGCTGTCATGGCTCCGGCGTGGATTGAGATTTTTAGCTGTTCTTGTAGCGCGTATAGCCCGCCTGTCCAGCTTACGGTGTCATCAGCTTTGATATAGGCACCGCTTCCCAGAGGCTTTACCCAATTATATTGAGTATATTTTCTCAAGAGTTGCGAGGACACGCCAAGTTCAGAGAACCATTTACTCGTACTCACCGTACCCACTGGCCACGATTTCAGCACCTTTTGTATTTTCGATCCATTTTCTACACTCATGGTTTATTTATAGCAATATTTTTAATGTAAAGCAAAGGCCGATTTGACAAGAAACAAAGAAATATGTTTATTGCATGCATAAAAAATTCAGGGAGCGTTTAAAAATGCAAAATATCGAGTACAAGCCAAACTGGGAAGCCGTTCACAATTTTCACCATGATGAAAGAACGCGGCTAGAGAATGCAATTAAGGATTTGGTAAAAACCATAACGTCTGAAACCGATCCTTCTGAGTTAGAAAAACTGCAAAAAGAGCGGAACTATCATCACGAAACCTGCCTTCGCTGCCTGGACACTTATCAGCATAAAACCGTGCAGCACTATGTGCGGTGGGCTTTGGAAAATTTCGGCACATTATCAGATATTTTAAAACAGGATTACGCCTCTCATATCAGTTTAGATCATTGCCAAACGATAGAACAAGCAAGAGCCATAATATCGCAGCTGCATGAACTTGAGGCGAAAGATGAATTCTTAAACAGAGATTCAGGCGGCAAGCCATGCCCAGCGGGTAAACCGGACGGCTTCGACATATTTACAAGAACAGACACTAATAATCTCACAACGCAATGGATGAATTTTAAAGTCGTCAGTAATTTTGGCACGGGCGATGAATATGATTTCATCCTTTTAACCAGTGTGGATACACGCGAAAATGAAAAGCATGTCTGTTTCTTTGGCGATGGCGATAGAACGCGAGATGCTATGCTAATCTTTCCGCATATAGGCCAACTGGCCTATCAATTTATTGAGCAAGACCTTGGTAAGGATTTCGAGGAATTCGAAAAATCTAACGTTAAGGCCAAAAACGGATTTATTGCGTCTTTATTTTCGAAGAAGCCAAAAGATTTTCCGGTTTATCACTTTTATACGCATACCTTCATGTCCAGCGGCTTTCCCCGTGAAGACTTTATGAAGCATGATCTCGAATATCACCGAGAAGGAACTTATAACCCCAGATCACGGTATTACGGTGATTTTAGGAGGGTGAAGATGCAGCCCTTTGATTGTATGCCTCAATATCTTAAGGCTGGCGTTGACCATCACATCGGTTTTGAGGGCATTAGCCTCAAAGAGTAACTTTGGCACTCAATATCCTCCGCAACATACAAACCTAAGTTTCCCCAAGCATTGCCCGCTCCAGCCTATCTATCCTTAGAGCCGTTGGCGGATGTGAATAAAGATATTTGCTTAAAAACCCCGTGGAGTTGCGAATATCTTCATCTTCAACGCGCTCGAATAGCTCAATAAGAGCAGGCGCATAGCCAAGCTGCATAGCAAACTCATCGGCGCGATATTCCATTTTCCATTGTGTCGAGACTTCAAAAACCCGCATAAGCCAAAGCACAAGAAAACTTATAGCCCAAAAAACAACGTAATAAACAAAAAGCATCAAAAATAAAATCAGAAGCGCACCGCCAATCAGAAGTCCTATAGGCGAACCACCTCCGGCTGCTCCTCCCGAAGCAAAGCTTATACGGAAAAATATGCTCAACAAATAATTCAGTAATACCGTTGGTAATCCAGCAACCAGCAACGCCAGCGCCAAAACGCTATCTTTGTGATGCAAATGTCCGGCTTCATGTGCCAGCACGCCCGCAATTTCATCATCATTGGCGACTTTCAAAAGCCCTGTAGAGATTGCTGCCGTTTCTCGTCCCAAGGCCATGCCGTTAATATGCGGCTCATCCATCACACAAACATTTATATCAAGCTCAAGGCCATATTTTTGGTGATACAAACCCTTGATCCGCTCAACCGCCGGATTAATCTTTTGCTCTTCCCTTAGGCTTTGCCTGCGGGTCGCAAAAAATAAGGAGACAATCTTATCGCCCAGCGGTGATACGGATATAAGCAATGAAGCTAACAGTATTGCTGAAGCCCATAGAAGCGAGTTTAGATATAAAGGCACATCCATGTGAAAACTTCCACCTTGCAAGGCATCACGAATGGAATATAAAAATGCCGCCATAAAAAGGCATGAGTAGCAGGTCAGAAAAACCAGCATTGCCCCTCGTAAAAAATTCATCATATCTTACTCATCCTCGCTTTCCTTTTCGTAACCTTACCCCAATCTTGAATGTAAAAATGCGAATAAGGCAGATAGCAGACCTATCAGATAATGATCCGCCTCATCGCATCGCTATTTTTTAAAGCTTACCTTTAGTTTTTATAAATTTCCATTAATCGGTCATGCTCATCGAGATACTGTCTGAGATAAGCTTTCGTATCCTCTATATTGTAATCACTGTCTTGATCTATTGATTTCAAAAACGCATTTAACGAGGTATATAAATTTTCAAAAACACTTCGTATTTCAAAAAATTTTTCATCGGTAAGATTGCCTTCATTATGAAGCTTTCGTAATGGTATTATTAACTCTTCAAGTGCTTTATCAGTGTATGCCATAAGTAATTTTCCTTAATTTATGCTAATACTGAATTGTATTAGTATTAGTATTTATACTTTTGAATCGCAACAAATCGGGTTTTTGCAATTTTTTTTTAAATATTGAGTTTATATCTTGCTCATCCTTGCCTTCATTTTCGTAACCTTGCCTGAATCCTTCGAATAGAAAAACGCCTCCCCCGTTCCCAAGGATTTAATATCATCAGGATGGGCGATAAATCCGCGTGTCCGCCGGACAGTCCCCATATGGGTTGGGCCGATCTGGCTGACTTGGGCAGTATATTCAAGCGTATTTCTTGTACCTAACATGGATGCAAGTTTCTCGGCATCCTCAGCAGAATTCTGCCTGTGCAAAATAAAATTGTTACAATTTCCCACCACCTGATTGATAAAATGATCTGCGTTTTCTTTCCGGCCAGAGGCAATATCGGATAAGCTTTGCGTAGATAATACGGCGTGAATGCCAGCGCTGCGCCCCATATTAATCACATTCAAAACCTGCTCTCCGGCAAAAACAGAAAATTCATCAAAGATCACATACACTGGATTTTTGGCATTTCCGGTGAGCTGCTGCGCCATTGTTGCCTTTAAGTCATTAATCACCAAACGCCCAAGCGTTTTAGACATTGAGGGAAATTCCAGCGCGGGCAGGCAAAAATAAGCAATGCCATTATCCTTAATCACTTGATCCAGCGTTAAAACGGGCTTTCCCTCTTCAAGCTCAAACAATGTGCCGATTTCAGAGGCTGTAAAATTACGAATTTCCGCAACCAAGCTTTCAATACTCTTTGAAGCTTGATCCTGATTATTCAACTCATCCATTAATTTTGTGGCATTTGGAATATCAGCTTCGTTTTGCCGGACAAGGGCTTTGAGTTTCTTTAAATCCAGATTTTCTGACAGACTGGCCAGATTACAAGGGATATTGCATTGCTCCATAACCTTGAACACGCATTGCAAATAGCCTTCGGCCAGTTTCTTGTAATGCTCTTCGCTCCATTCACGCAGCTCAATAATACGGTCTTTTTTCGAAGTGAAGCCTCCAGTAGCCAAGGGGTTATATGCGAGGCTATCACCTTTCATTGCGAATACTGATACAGGCCTGTCTCTTTCCTGCCCGTAGCGGGCTACGCGACAGGCCAGATCATAATCACCTTTTCCATCAATATAGATCAGGGGCAATCCACGATTGATTGCACTTTCAACAATGTTACACACGGTAACAGTTTTCCCTGATCCCGTAGTGCCGAGCACCAACGTATGTTGGTTTGCGGCTTTGTCACTCAGTTCGATATGGCGGGCATATCGATCCGTTCCGATCAAAGACCCTTTCGAGGTCTCTGCGGGTCTTTGATTGATAATTTTGGCGGAAAGGTCACCTACCTTTCCGTGCTCTTTTTCCATTTGTTTTTGCCGCTTGAGTTTCCCAAGCGGATTTTTAAAGAAGTATTTAATGGCCGCATAAGCAAGTGCGCCCCAAAACAGTCCTGAAGGAATAAAATAAAGCCAGAGCTTAGGAGTGGAAAGCCACTCTAAAGACTGGCTTGCTAAAGATGATATAAAGGATGTGAATGTCCCATCCCCCAAAAGCATGTAAAAAATACCATCGGGCATAGCAAGCCCGTAAAAATTATGGGTCATGGTGATCGGCATCGTAAACCACAAGAGCATGTCTTGGTGCATGACGATACCTATAAGCGAAGCAAAGGCAGCTATGCCCAGCGCTGCCGATACATTTATCTTTGTAAAATTCAAAATGAGAATTGATAAGGCCGCGATACATAAAACCACCGCGCCCAATGAAAACGTCAAAAAGATCAAGGCCAGAGTCAAAAACGCTATATTGAGCTGCTCCTGCTCACTCAGCTTCATATCGCGGCTCATGCAACCCTCGCTTCTTTGTTATCCTCCGAAGGAATTTGCTTGACCTTGATAAAAGAATAACCGTCTGAGGCTTTTGAAATGGCGCGGGCAACATCGGCGCTATCTGTATAATACCAGACTTCCTTAACGCTTAGATTGCCGCCGTAATCATTGATAATACTGTTAATCCTTGCCCGCGACTTTACAGATAATTCTAGCTCTATCGCAATTGGCTTATCTTCGCCAATGTGTAAATACCCATCAGGGATATGACCAAGCTGACCGACACCGCTTAAGCCCTCATCGTGCCGAATACGTCTATCCGGCGTAAATCTGCCGCCTGTTTCTTTTTCCAGCATCAAGGCCAAATCAACCAGCTTAAAATCATGACGGAACGTCCCAAGCCTTACATCGCCCAAAGGCAATACAGCATCGCCAGAGGCTAAAACGCCTTTCTTGGTCACTTTATGAATTCTGGCCTGACCATGTAAAATTCTCTCCCGTTCCAGATAACCGCCCTCCACCAATTTCTTTAACCGAACATAAGCCGCTGTCTGTCCAACCTGCATAAAACTTTTAATCTGATCCGCACTTGCAAACCCAAAACCATTCACCCACCTCAACACATCTGCATCTCTATTCTGAAAAATCATTCTCCCTTTATTCCCCACATCTTTTTCACCCATCACAACTTCCTTTCCCTTCCCACTCTTCATTCACATTCACACTAAAATAAAAAAACCAAACAACATTCATCACTTAAACTAACCATCCCGTCTTCACAAAAACCTATCACCGCCGCGCCCGCCTCCTGACCTCAATCTAACACCATGTTGTTTGGTTGAGGTCAGGAGGCGGGCGCGGCTAACAAAACCTACTATGCTAGGCTTTGTGAATCAATAGGGTACGAAAAACGGTTTTTCATACCCTACTTCATAGTTTTTTAAAGACGGGATCATTGGTTTTTTTTAGAAATCATCATAATAAAACGCCTCAAAGCATAGCCTTGAGGCGTTTGAAATTTGCTTGGAATGTGAACTTATTCTGCCCCTGAAACCTCTTCAGCGATTCTTGCTGGGCGAACACGGCGCACATTAATTGCAGAAGCATCAAGCGTGGTTTTGATATGAGCTGCGTAATGCTTTTCGATCATTTCAACACTTGTCCGGCAGTTCTTTGCTATCTGATAAATATCTGCCCCCTCCATAAGCCTGAGACATATGTATGTGTGCCTCAAACTATAAGAAGTACGAGCATTGCCATCACGGTCTAACTTCAACTCAGAACGCTCTAAAACGCCATTAAACATCTTTATGTGATTGCCCGGAAATACCAAGTCGGTAGGCTTGGGAAATTCAGGCGGCTTGTCTGCATCTTTCTTTTTAACGGGTTTCGCGCGTTTTAAGAGCCGCTCATACGGGCGAACTGCTCCCTTAGTGCTCTTACAGTATCCAACGCCGCGCTTACCTCTCACCTCAATCTCAAGGATTGTATCGCCTGACCATTCATCAACGACAATTTCAACATCTCTGTGCTGAAGATTATTGGCCTCATCCGGCCTTAATCCGGTATTGGCCATGAAGAGCACATAATCATGCAGTTGTTCGGCATTCCAGCGATATGCAGGCGGGCAATTCTTTGTATAGGCGCGGGTCGCTTCGTATAATTGCTTATACTCAGCAGGGCTAAACCAAGGCCTATGAACGATTTTTCCTTGGGTTTTATATGGAGGCGACAAATCAGGCAAAGCCGATAACAATCCATGCCGTATGGCTGTTTTCAGAACCTGCCTCAAAGTCACAATCTCGTTATGGAGCGTTTTACGCGCTGGTGGAGTGCTTTTAGGCGGTCTATTGCTCTTTGAGTGCTCAGGATTTTTATCAGGCTGTGGAGTCATTCTATGCACCCTGTATTCCTGCACTTTACCAGACGTAATTTCTGAAATGGGCAAACCACCAAAAAAGGGATTTAAATGAACGCGCAAGCGTATAGCATGCCCCTCCACCCATTTCGGGCTTCTTTGCCCCTCTGTAATAACCTCATATTCGCTTAAAAACTGGTCTGCCACGTCTTTAAAAGTCTTCTCATCCTTCAATAATCCGGCCTTAGCCTTACCGCGCAACTCAAAATACCAGTCCTCAGCGAAATCTTTTGCCGCTTCAAGGCTATCTTCCTTGGTACTGGTGCGCCTGTTTTTGCCTTTGAGATAGGTTGAGCATTGCCAATAGCGGCTATTCTCGCGCTTATAAACGTGAACCTTATTTCCTAGAATTGAGTGCTTTATCATACCCTGCTCCACATGTGTAAAAGTGTGTAAGAACTGTGTAAGGGTATTTTAGAGGGTTTTTAAAATAAAAATCAAGGCTAAGGCCTTGATTTAATTGGTTGCGGGAGTAGGATTTGAACCTACGACCTTCAGGTTATGAGCCTGACGAGCTACCGAGCTGCTCCATCCCGCGACAAGAGTTGTGTTGTTATAACCATCAAAATAGGTTTAATCAACCCCATGAATCATAATAAACAAAAATAAAGCCCGCTGAATGGGCGGGCTATACTTAATTTATACTGGAGTTTAAAAACTACCCTTCAACGACCTGTAAGTCCGCAGCAGCCTGACGGCCTCTGTTGTCTTGCAATTCAAATCTAACTTTTTGTCCTTCATCTAGGCTTTTTAGACCTGCGCCTTCAACTGCGCTGATGTGAACAAATACATCGTTACCGCCATCATCGGGTACGATGAAACCAAATCCCTTGGTGGGATTAAACCATTTTACTACGCCACTTTGGGCCATTGGTAGTCTCCATTACTAAATTAAAAATATTGCTAATTTTGATGTGAATATTCAATAAAATATTCAAAACTAAAACTAACTCAAAGACATTATGCTAATCAGTGCAAAAGTCAATGTTTTATTGGGTTAGAGGCAATTATGCATGAAATCGGCGCGGTGAAAGCCCTTTTGGGTAAACAACATAGCCTATTCCTGTCTGCGCGTGCAACGCTGCGCCTACAGGAATTTGCTGCGAGCCTAGACCAAAAATTCGCTTATTTTCATCAAGTTGAGATCTATCATACCCCAAGTTAATCGCAATAGGGTCTCTCTCACTCTCATGACAGCCAATCCCTATGACCGATGCCCCGTTACCTAAATGAAATTTCCCAACACTTCCAATACGTTTGTCAGGGCTAAAAACTGTGCTGTTTAAATGCTCCATAACACTGCGTTGAACCTGTTCTAACCCCTGTTTTATGTGCATCGATTGAATATAATCAACGCCCCGTTTAATAACCTCACGCTGTATATCAATTGGCACCCCCCTTAAATCTGAGGGGGCTTTAAAACTAAAATCGCTTTTTTGCATCGCTTGGATACCACAAAGGTTTCGAAACTCATGCGCGGGGGATACGGTGGTTTCAAAACGCCCTTGCGCGGCCTCTGCTATGTCTGAAATTAGAAGAGGTCCTGATCCCCCTATACCTGATGAGATTGTCCAATAACATGTAACGTTTTCATTACCCTCGCGGTTTTCAATATCGCTCGTTTTAATGACATCCAAGTTTGTTGGTAAAGTGTCAGGGAAAATCAGTCCCTCTTGATCTTGCTCAACATGAGCATGAAAGCGAAATATTTGTCCTAAAACACCTAAGCCTTTTGATGTTGGTACAACAATAGCTTGGCAATCTTTATTATCCTGAGGCCCACCCAAACGTTTTTGAACAAGGTCTTCTTCATTATTAACAGGGTGGACACCCTCGTTATGCATAAGCTGCGCTAAAATATCTCTGTGCTTGTGCGGATCAACGTGAATTAACTCACGAACGCGTAAAATTTTTGCCGATAACACCGCTATTGTTTCTTTGTCGATCTTTTCCGCCTTTTTTGCAGCTTCTATTAACTGAAATCGACGATCAACATAGGGAGTAACCAAAAGTTGTCTAGCGGCTTGATAGCCTGAATGTGCCCCAACTCTTAAACGTTCAGGAACAACGCTTACTGCTTTAACAAATGGAGAGAAAACACCCATAACACACACCTGATAAAAATTTATGGAAATTTATAACAGTATCAAACAGAGTAATCAATATATTAAGTGCTAAAATCCAGACAATAAAAAACCGCCCAAAAGGCGGCTTATAAAATAAATTCAAGGGTCATAAATAAGTTTGAAAATAAGATCACTATGAACTTGAAAGAGCTGGCAATGACCTACTCTCCCGCATCTTAAGATGAAGTACCATCGGCGCTAAGACTTTTCACTGTCCAGTTCGGAATGGGATGGAGTGTTTCGCACTTGCTAAAACCACCAGCTCATTCAAATTCATAATGAAAATGTTTATAGAGGAATATCCCCCTAACTTTGAGCTGACTTAAACAAACACCACTTTTGTAGCTGGCATTAAATCAACAGATTTAATACTGCGCGCATTGTGGTTTGATTTCAAGACAATCGAGTAATTAGTACTGGTTAGCTTCACATATTACTATGCTTCCACATCCAGCCTATCAACGTGGTGGTCTTCCACGGCTCTGATAGGGAATTCTAGTATTGAAGGAGGCTTCCCGCTTAGATGCTTTCAGCGGTTATCCCGTCCGTACATAGCTACCCAGCGGTGCTCCTGGCGGAACAACTGGTACACCAGAGGTACGTCCACCCCGGTCCTCTCGTACTAGGGGCAGCTCTTCTCAAAATTCCAACTCCCACGGCAGATAGGGACCGAACTGTCTCACGACGTTCTGAACCCAGCTCGCGTACCTCTTTAAATGGCGAACAGCCATACCCTTGGGACCTGCTTCAGCCCCAGGATGAGATGAGCCGACATCGAGGTGCCAAACAGCGCCGTCGCTGTGGACGCTTGGGCGCTATCAGCCTGTTATCCCTAGAG